>JBBREP010000001.1:0-205298 GCA_038202885.1 Acidimicrobiia bacterium
CCCCCGTCCCCCCCCAACGCACCCGGTGTGTGCTCCGGTCTGGGGCGCTGGGGGTCGTCGGGCGATTTTTTGGCCCTTTAATCCCCCCACCCCCCACCCCGGGGCAAACAAGCGACCCGGACGCCCTCGACGCGAAAATTCGTGGAGACGATGGGACTCGAACCCACGACCCCCTGCTTGCAAAGCAGGTGCTCTAGCCAGCTGAGCTACGTCCCCGTGAGGGGTGGCCAGCCTATGCAATCGGCGCGGTCGGTCTGGGCTCGGATCAGCTGACCGGCGCGCCCTCGAAGGCGGCCGATCGCACGCCGCGCGCCGACAGCTCCGTCATGGCGCTCAGTGGATCGAGTAACGCAGCAACGCCGTGCACGCCTGGGAGCGTCTCGTCCCGCCCGGTCACCAGCCGCAACGCCGTGACGGCGGCCACGGCCCCGGCCGCGATCGACACGCGATCGACTGCGCCATAAACGACAACATCGCGCTGCTGGTCGCGCCGGCCCCACACCTCGACACGCACACCCCCGAGGGCGTCGGCCTTGCTGTGCGCTCGGCGGGGGCGCTCGGCATCGGCAAGCGTTGCCGTCACTGCGGCCACACCGGCGATCGCGCCGACCACGAGTTCGGCCGCCGGCCGGACCACCTGGCAATCGACGGGACCGATCGGTTCGGGGAACCACACCTGTTCTTCGAGCTTGCCCACTTCGTGCCAGCTACCGCGCCGCCAGAGCGCGGCCACGTCGCGCCGCGTCCTGCGGACCGACGCGGCCGATGCCGGTCCTGCCCATCCCGAACGCGCGACGCGCACCTCGTCGACGTCATCGAACAGCGACGCGGCATGCGCCGCGAGCAAGTCGGTAAGCCCGGGCGCGAATCCCGCTCCGATGGCGACCGTCACGCCTTGCGCGCGCGCCGCTCCGTCGAGCCCGCGCAGCCCCGCGATCGTCGCCGGACTGTCGGCCACACTCACGCAGGGGATGCCGCTGTCGATGGCACGTCGCGCCGCGTCGATGTCGTGGTCGGCGGCCAGGGCCGTCACCACCACGTCGATTCCCTCAAGGTCGGTGAGTGGCCATCGCATCGCGCTGCTGTGCGCGCCGAGCGCACTCACGACTGCGTCAGCGCGTCGTGATCGTCGATCAGCGACGCGCACCTCGTCGATTTCGTCGGAATCCGCGAGTTGCCGGGCGATGCGCCGACCCACAAGTCCGGCGCCGCAGACGAGCGCCGTCGTCATCGAAACGTGCTGTCGTCGAGCTGGCGCCACCCACCACGGGTCGGCTCGACGCTCCCCTTGCCCGCAACGCGAGCCAGACCGCCGATGATGGCAGCGACCCCGAGCACCAGGAGCACGCGTCGGAAGAGCTTCACGGCCGAAGTGTACCGAGCACCGCGCACGGCGCGTGGTGTGGCATCCATCGACGCTGAGTCGTCTGAGGAAGACCTGCGTGGCTCAGGCCGCGCGGTGTTGGTCGGCGCGGCTGCGCAGTTCCTCGAGCGGCGCGGGCCGCGCGTAGAGATAGCCCTGGCCATAGACACAACCGAGGTCGCTCAACCGTCGCGCCACGGTGTCGTCCTCGATGCCTTCGGCGATCACCTCGAGCTCACGCACTCGGGCGAGTGTGAGGATCGCTTCGACGATGCTGCTGTCCTGGCCGTTCGAGGCCAGCGCGTCGACAAACGTCTTGTCGATCTTCAACGTGTCGAGCGGCAACGTGCGCAGGTACGTGAGCGAGCTATACCCGGTGCCGAAGTCGTCGAGCGCAACTCGCACACCCGACTCGCGCAGCACGCGCAGCTGATTGATCACGTTGTCGGGCTCGAGGAGCAGCGCCGACTCGGTGATCTCGATCGTGAGCAATTCCGGCGCGAGACCTGCGTTCGCGAGCGCGCCGTCGACCACAGTCGTGAGGTCGCTCGTGGCGAACTGTCGCGCCGATACGTTGACGGTCACGCCGACTCCGGGCATCAACGACTGCCAGCCATAGCAGTCACTTGCAGCCTGTTCGAGCATCACGTTGCCGATCGCGGTGATCAGCCCAGCGTCTTCAGCAATCTCGATGAACTCGCCGGGCGGCACGATCCCTTTGCCCGGGCGTATCCATCGAGCCAACGCTTCGATCTTCGTGATCTGGCCGGAAGTCAACTCGACGATCGGTTGGTAGAACGGCACGATCTCGTGGCCGTCGATCGCGAGCCGCAGCGATGTCTCGAGGTCGAGGCGCTGCGCGACCCAGCTCTGCATCGTGTGGTCGAACAGTTCGAAACGACCGCGACCGTTCTCCTTCGCGCGGTACATCGCGGTGTCCGCCTGTCGCAGGAGATCCGTCGGTGAGGTCGTGGCGTCACCGGCATAGCCAATGCCGATCGACGACGTCACGAACAGGGACCGCCCCGCGAGTTCGAACGGAATCGAGAACGCGTCGGTGAGGCGCTGCGCCAAGCGAACCGGTCCGGTGATGCCCGTGGTGACATCGGTACAGATCACGACGAACTCGTCGCCACCGAGCCGGCCGACGATGTCGGTGTCTCGCGTGACGGCGGTGATCCGCGTCGCGGCTTGGCGCAGCAGGTCGTCTCCCACCTGGTGGCCGAGCGTGTCGTTCACGAGCTTGAAGCGATCGAGGTCGATGAACAGCGCGGCAACGGCCATCACCTCGTGTTGCGCTCGCCGCAGCGCCTCGCCGGTCACTTCGAGCACGCGCTGACGATTCGGCAACCCCGTCAACGGGTCGTTCAGCGCCAGCACCTTGAGGCGCGTTTCGATCGCCTTTTGCTCGGTGATGTCGCGCACGATCGTCGTGAAGAACCGCTCCCCGCCAACCTCGACGGCTGCGACCGAGCCTTGCAGCGGAAAGATCGCCCCGCTGCGGTGCCGGCCACGCGATTGAAACATGTGCACGGGCTCTTCGCCGTGGTTCGTCAGCGCGCGCAGGAGATCGGCGTCTTCGGGCGGCAGGATCTCGGTGTAGGACCGCCCCAGGATTTCGGCACCACTCCACCCAAAGGTGGTCTCCGCCGCGCGGTTGAACTCGACAATGCGCCCCATCGCGTCGGCAGTGATGATCGCGTCGGGAGCGGTATCGAGCAGGCTGCGCGTGCGCGCTTCGGAGTCACGGAGCGCTTCGGCGGATCGTTGCTGCTCACTCACATCCTGGAGATACACAAGCATGCCGGCCAGGAGCGGATCGTCGAGTCGATTGCGAGCGGTCGCCGCGAACCAACGGATGCTGCCGTCGGCCGCAAGGACGCGCACGACCATCGACTCGTTGGTGTCGCCGGTCGGATTCATGATCGACTCCGCGGTGCGGGTAATCATGTCCTCGCGGTCGTCGGGGTGAACGAGTTCGAGGGGATCGGTGCCAACGAGGTCGGCGACGCGATGGCCCAGCAATCGTTCGACGGCGTGCGAAATCCACCGCACCGTGACGCCGTCGGTGAGCAACACGATGTCGGAAGCGTTCTCCGCCAGCGAGCGGGCACGCGCCTCGGCCCGAGCATGGGCCGTGATGTCGTGGAAGTGGACGATCACACCCTTGATCAGGGGATCGTCGAGGCGGTTCAGCGCCGTGTACTCGTATACGCGCACGCTGCCGTCCGGCGCCTGGATCTGCGCCGAGATCGGCGGCGCTTCGACGCTCGGACCCGCGGCAACGATGTCGATGAACCACTCGCGCAAGCGTCGCCGGTCGGGGTCGAGCACTCGGCTGAACAACAGCTCGCCGTCAATGCTCGTGTCGTCGCTGTCGCGGAACATCCGATCCGCGCGGGGCGAGCGATATTGCATGCCACCTTGCTCGTCGATGACGACCAAGGCGCCCGGCGAATGCTCGATCAGCATCCGGAACCGTTCGCGCTCTTCGTCGAGCGCGCGCGAGGCACAATGGCGATCGGTGACGTCGCGCGACACGATCACCAGCATGTCGGCATCCATCGGGATCGCGATGATCAGCTGCCACCGCACCGCTCCCGAGCGATACCGCAGTTCGATCTCGCGCTCACACCGAGTCGCGGTCAGCAGCGCTTCGGTGAACAGCTCCCGCACCTCGGCACCGTCGCCGTGGTTGTGCAACTCGCTCCAGCAACGACCCTCGATCGCGACGTCGGGCGACAACGATCGCTGCACGAGGTCGTTCGCGAGCACGAACTGCCAATCGACGATCGACGATCCCTGCCGGACCGCGCGCAAGACGGAGTAGGCGTCGCCACTCAGGTCGACCGCGGCGCGACACAGGTCTTTCGCCCTCGCCTCTGCGGGGTCTGCGGGTGCGGTGTCGGGTCTGCAGTCCCGGTCGGCGGCGGCCACGAGGGCTCCATCGGCAGCAGGCACCGCTGCCCTGAGATCTGCTTTCTTCGGCCTAGTCTGGAAGGCCTATGACGACGCTTCGGGAGCACACGTGACACGCATCGTGGTCGGGGTCGACGGTTCTCCTGGTGGCGAACACGCCCTTCGCTGGGCCTACGAATACGCCAAGGCGACGGAGGGCGAACTCCACGCGGTCATGTCGTGGAACGAGCATCCGCTTCTCACCGGCGTCGCCGAGACGCTCGGCGGTGGCGTGCCGTTGGACCAAGTCGAACAGCAAGCCAACGCCATGCTCGACGCCGCCGTCACCGGCGTCGTGGGCGACGAGATGCCCGTCACCAAGACCGTCGCCTCGGGTGCGCCCGGAGACGTGCTCGTCGCCGCGGCGAGCGACGCGTCTTTGCTCGTCGTCGGGCGTCACGCTGGCGGTGGCGTGCTGCGACTCGGATCGGTGAGCGCCCATTGCGCCCGCCACGCGTCGTGTGCCGTCGTCATCGTTCCCGAAGGCTGAACCCCGGGCCACGATCATCCACGGTCGAAACGCGTGTACGTCGCTACGGCGTGCCCGCGATTGGCGCACCCGAACTGGGCGCCGGTGCCAGCGTCGCGTCGGATGAAAGCGACTCCGCGGTCTGGGTTGCGTCGGGTTGGCGGCCGAGCACGATGAACGCGATCACCGCAACGCCATAGATCGCGAGCGCGAGCCACTGCACCTTGCGGAACCCGAACTCCATCGCCAGAATCGTTGCGAGTACCGATCCGATCACCGAGAGGAAGCCGTTGACGGCCCACGCCCACGCGACGTGGATCTCGCCCGGCGAGATGCGATGCACCTGCGCCAACCCGAGCGGCATGAACATTCCGAGCGCGATACCGAGCGGCATCAGCACGACGAGCGCGACGACGATGCGCACCGATAACGAACGGTCCAGCGCACCATCGGTGATGCGCCCGAGCCCGAACTCATACACCATCGTCAAGGCGCAGAGCGCCACGAACAAGCGCGGCATCAACGCCACGCCGCGCGACTCGAGCCGGCTGCTCCACAACGCGCCCACACCCGCCGAGAGCAGCAGCGCCGCGAGCGTCACGGTGAGCGAATACGTGGGGTACCCGAGTAACAGCGTCAAGCGCTGGATCATCGTGATCTCGAACAGGATGAATCCGAGTCCGAGCGCACCGAAGTACACCGCCGAGACGCCGCGTGCCGGCAACGCGCTGAACGTGCGGCGCACGAACAAGAACGGCACCAACAAGAACAGCGCGGCATACAGGATCGAGATTCCGAGCAGCAACAAGAGCACCCGTTCGCCTACCGAGTTCTCGGGGTCGAAGCCGAGCGATTGGATTGGCGTGAAGATGTGGTGCAACACACTACGGAAGCTCGCGAAGTGCCAAAAGAACGGCTGGTCGTCGTGCACGGCACTGATCGTCAGTGGGTAGGTCGCTTCGACGCGGCGAAGCTGCGCGTCACTCGTTGCCCCCGCAAGACGGGCCACGATGTGGTCCGCGGGAGGCCGATCCGGCGCATACAGGAGCCGCCAGTGCTCGGTGACCGTGGCGCCATTCGTGTGCACCACCACGGGCGTCTTCGGCACGGCCGCGTCGAGCCGCGCGATCTCCGCGGCGGTGAACGCGGTTCGCTTCACGATCACCGTCGGGGCGCTGCCGGCCGTGCCCGTCTCGTCGACCACGGCGATGTGGCGTTGCGGATCACGCACCCCAAGCGCGCTGAGGGCCGCGCGCGCGCTGACGACATACCGCGCGGTCCGATTCGGACGATTCGCGAAGTCAAGCTCGCCGAACTGGGTCACCAGTAGGCCGTCGTCGGTGAGGTGTTCGAGGCTCCGCTGGATCATTTCCGACGTGTAGAGGTAGCTCTCCGACAGCACGAACGCGCCCGACGACACGGCGTTGTTCGCGGCGTAGCTGTCGGGCGCGACGAACCACAGCAACTGGTAGTGGTCCTTGCTGCGCGCGACGAACGAACGCGCGTCGCCCTGGTGGATCGTCACGCCTGGTTGGTCGGGCAGATGCCCGGTGAAGTCCGCGAAGTGCGTCGTGAGGATCGACACGGTAACCGGGTTCAGTTCGACGCCTTCGATGCGCGGCGAGTGGAAGTGCAACGCGGCAAGGATCTCGTTACCGCCCGCGGAACCGACGATCAGCGTGTGGGCGGGAGGCTTGCCGAGAACATCGAACGGCAGGCGTCGCGGGTCGATGTCGAAACGTGTGAGCGACGCGGGATCGCCGTTGTACTTCCAGATTCCCGAGCCGAACGTCGCGTCGTGCGCGAGGAGATAGTTCTCCACCGCGACCTTGAACACGTCGACCCGGAACACCGGACCCCAATCCGAATAGGACGCGTGCAACGCAACCGGGTCGAGCTTGTTCTGCTCCGGCTTGACGTCGGGCAGCGAGTTGTGGGCCACGAGCACCACGCCAAGCGCGACGACCAGCGCCCCGGCACCAACGGCCTGCATCGACCGGCGGACCCCATGGCTGACCAGTGCCGCGCATGCGAACAGCAACGCGCCGATCATCACCACTGTGGGAGGCCCGAACGCGCTCACGAGTGGGATCGCGAGCAAACACGCAATGCCGGCACCGAGCAGATCCGCGAAGTACAGGCCGCCGACCGGTCCATCGGCCCGGCCGAGGATCGTCGCGACGACGAGCCCCACGGAGATGAACGACCCGAACAGCAAGAAGCTGATCAGGCCGAGCACCGCAAGGTTGTGAAACGACGAAGCGCTGCCGTAGTCCCAGATGTCGACAGTGTTGATCGGCACGCGGGCGATGATGACGTAGCCGATCGGCACGAGCGCCCCGGCAACGATGCATGCGCCCGTCAGAATCGCCTCGGTACTGCGATCGCGCAGACGTCGCAACGTCGCCAGCGCGATCCCACCGGTACCGATCCCGAGGAGCGAAAGCCCGATGACGAGGTACACGTAGTAGTACCAAAGCTTGTACGAGACGATGCGCGTGTACGCGACCTCGAGCAGCAGGCCGGCCAGGCTGACGAGGAAGATCACCGCGGCCTGCCGACGCCGGTCGACCCGTTCGACTTGCGTCACCGAACCTCCGTCACACGCACATCGTCCGGGATCATTCCCAGTTGGTATCACCACATGGAAGCGGACCAGCGACGTCCTGCGTACACCGCTGCTGTGGGGCTAGGAAGAATCGAACTTCCGACCTCGTCCTTATCAGGGACGCGCTCTAACCGACTGAGCTATAGCCCCGCTGAGCGGCGGCATCGTAGCAGTCACTGAGATCACGGCTCCGGGCGCTTTGGGGCGCTCAGCTCTCTTCTGACACCACGATCTCGACGCCTCCGACGAGCTCGGAGAACAGGTTGTAGAAGGCCGCGGCCAGCACCGTCCACACCGTCATCAGACACACGAAGGCCAGGCCGATCAACGTCGCGGCCCGCAGGATCTCGAGCGACAGGAAATGGAAGCCCTTGTCGTCGAACAAGTCGCCGAAGAACTTCTCGACGTTGTGGATCACACCGAACGCGTCGGCCGCCAGCCAGACCATGACACCGGCCAGCAACGTGACGATGAGGGCACACAGGTAGAAGCACAGCGAGACCTTGAGCACCGACCACACGTCGATACGGCGCACCGTCTGGTGGTAGCGGCGCTCGAGCGTCGGCCGCTTGCCTTGCTTCTTGGTGGTCTTGGTCTGGACGTTCTTGGTGTCAACTGCCGCGGCTGGAGACGGGGTCGCGGTCGTGTTCGTGTCGACGGTCGTCGTGACCGCGCCGGACGGAGCCAGCGCTGCTCGTCGGATCGCCATCAGCCCTCCTGAGTGTCGGGCTCCATTTCACCACGGTCGTCGTCGTCCGCCGTGTCACTCGCCTCCAGCACCCTTGCCACCGCGACGACGGACTCGCCGTCGGCGACCCGAGCGACTCGCACACCGGTGCCGGCGCGGCCCTGGATGGAGATCTCTGCGACTGCCGTTCGGATGATGTTGCCGCTCGATGAGAACACCAGGACCTCGTCGTCTTCGTCCACCGTCATGGCCGACACGACCTCGCCCCGATTCTGGGTCACCTTCATGCCCCGCACTCCTTGGCCCCCGCGGCCCTGGGTGTGGAACGCGTCGCACCGGGTCCGCTTGCCGTGACCGCTCGATGACACAAACAGCATCACCGCGTCGTCGCGCGCCACGTCACAGCTCACCACGCCGTCGCGACCGTGTTTGAGCCGCATGCCTCGTACGCCGGCCGCGGCGCGGCCCATCGAGCGGACGTCGCTTTCGTGGAAGCGGATGGTCATGCCGTCGCGGGACACCAGCAGGATGTCGTCGTCGCCGTTCGTCTGCACCACACGCACGAGTTCGTCGTCTTCGTTGAGGTTGATCGCGATGAGCCCGGCCCGCAGCGACGAGTCGTACTCCGACATTCGCGTCTTTTTCACAATGCCCTTGCGCGTGGCGAACAGCAGGTACGCGCCGTCTTCGTAGGTGCGCGTGTCGATGATCGCTTCAATGTGTTCGTCGGGCTGTAACGCGAGCAGGTTCACGAGCGCCGAACCACGCGCCGTGCGCTCCATCATCGGGATCTCGTGCGCGCGCAAGCGATACACACGACCGCGGTTCGAAAAGAACAGCAAGTACGAGTGCGCCGTGGTCATCAACAGATGTTCGACGAAGTCCTCGTCGCGCAGCTTGGCGCCCGTAATGCCTCGCCCACCGCGCCCTTGGCTGCGGAATTGGTCGGGCTGGACGCTCTTGACGTAGCCGCCTTGCGACAGCATCACCACGAGTTCTTCGTCGTCGATCAAGTCGAGCGTGGCGATCTCGCCGGGGTCGGCGACGAGTTGGGTGCGACGGTCCGACCCGAACGTGTCGCGCGTGTCGATGAGCTCCTCTTTGATCACCGCACGCAGCTTGGCGTCGTCGCCAAGAATGGCTTCGAGATCGGTGATACGAGCTTGGAGTTCGTCGAACTCGTCCTTCAGGCGCTGTCCCTCAAGTTGCGCGAGGCGCCGGAGTTGCATGTCGAGAATGTGCTGGGCCTGCTCCTCACTGAACGACAGGGGCTCGGCCATCAGCCCGTCGCGCGCCGCGCTCGCGTCCTCGCTCCCGCGAATCAGCTGGATGATCGCGTCGATCATGTCGAGCGCCCGCAGCAGTCCCTCGACGATGTGGGCGCGGCGTCGGTCCTTCGCAAGACGGTGCTCGGAGCGACGCGTGACCACGTCGACTTGGTGGTCGATGTACACCCTCAGCGCTTCGCGCAGACCCAGGAGGCGCGGGATGCCGTCGACGAGCGCGAGCACATTTGCTGCGAAGCTCGTCTGCATCGGCGTGTGCTTGTAGAGCTGGTTCAGCACGACTTGCGCGTTGGCGTCGCGCTTCAGGTCGACGACGAGGCTGATCGTGTTGCCGGCCGTGGCATTGCGCACATCGCGCACGCCCTCGATGCGTCGCTCGTTGACGAGCTCCGCGATCTTCTGGCCGATGACTTCGGGCGAAGTCTGGTACGGGATCTCGCTCACCACGATCCGCATACCGCCGCGGTGTTCTTCGATCTCGGCGACGGCGCGCATCTTCACCGAACCGCGCCCGGTGAGGTACAGCTCGTTGATGCCGGTACGGCCGAGAATCTGTGCGCCCGTCGGGAAGTCGGGGCCGTGCACGAACTCCATGAGGTCGCGCGAGTCGGCCTCGGGGTGTTCGAGCAGATGGATCGTGGCGTCGATGACCTCGCGCAAGTTGTGCGGCGGAATGTTCGTGGCCATGCCGACCGCGATGCCGCCAACGCCATTCACCAAGAGGTTCGGGAATCGAGCCGGGAGCACTACGGGCTGCTGGTTCGCACCGTCGTAGGTGGGTTCCATGTCGACGGTGTCTTCGTCGATCTCGCCGAGCAACCGCATCGCCAACGGCGCCAACCGCGCTTCGGTGTTGTGGTTGACGAATCCGCCGGCCGAAAACGCATGGCCTTCTGATTCGACGCGGATCGAATACACCGGCTGGTCGTCAGCTCGCGTCACCGACGCGACCGGCGCGTAGTAGTACCCGCCATGGACGAGCGGTTCGATGACGCCGCGTACTTCGGCCTTGGCGATGTGGGCGAGAATCGAGTCGTGGTCGCGTTCCCAACGCTCAACCCTGTCGATGTTGTACTTCTTCAGCCAGCCACTCGGCTCTTCAGCGCGCACATAGGCCGCAAGGAATGGCACGTGGTCGTGCGACAGCGCCCGACTGGTGCGCGGGATCTTGCTCATGATCTCGTCGAGCTTGCCTTGTTTTACGCCCCAGAAACCGACGCGCTGCTGGAACAAGCGTGCGTCGCGTCGGTTCGTAATGACGACCTTGATCTCGCCGTTCTTCGCGAACGAAAGCCGACCGATGACGCCGAACTCGAGCAGCATCAGCTGTACGTCGTGGGCGAGCTGCGCGCTGCGCGTGCTGTAGCTGATCTGCACCGTGTTACGCGGCAACATCGACACACAACCGTCGCCTTCGAAGAGCGACTGCAAGAACGCGCGCTTCGCGTCGAGCGGCCCTGTCCACACAAACTCCGGGATCCGTTTCGCTGCGCTGCGCAACCCGATGCTGTCAGAAAGGACGCTCCGGCGGAGCGAGGAGAGGTCCTGGACGTCGAGCTCGTGGAGCAGGCTCCCCGACGCGATCACGCGCTCGTAGACGTAGCGCCGCCCACCCACAGCCTCGTCGTACGCAGCCAACACCGCACCAAAGAAGGCCTTGTCGACGTTGTTGAAGCCAGCCCGCCCCTCCGACACCCAGCCCTCGGAGACGAACGCGCCCGCCAGGAATGCCGCGCTGACCTGCCGGTCGCTCGCCGTGGCGTCGGCGTCGCGGTAGTGACGATCGATGACGACGATCGCGCCAGGACCGATCTCCTCCAGCAATTTCCACTGCAGCATCGGTACGCCGGCCACAGGCTCGAGGCACAGCACCGGGTGATTGGCCGTGCCGGTGATCTCGAAACCCTCGCGCGTACGTAGACGCAGCGTGGGGTGGGTTCCCGAATGGAACGCTCTGTCGGTGGACACCAGTTGTCCGCGCTCGCCGACAACCTTCCTGTCGATCGACACATCGCTATTCGGCGTCTCTCCCGCGAGCGCGTCGATCCTGGGCGTACCTTCGGCGGTGCGCACGCGCGTGCCAGCAACGACGCAATAGCGCATGGCGGCTGGGCGGTCGTTGGGATCGGGCGAACCGAAGTTGCCGTGGCCGTCGATGAGCGGGTGGCGCAATGAGAAGTCTTGGGCCATGCGTGCGAGCGCGTCGTAGATCGCCGAGTCGCCGTGCGGGTGGTACTTGCCCATCACGTCACCGACCGCGGCCGCGCACTTTTTGTGCGGACGGTCGGGACGCAGCCCGCCCTCATACATGCCGTAGAGGATCCGGCGGTGCACCGGCTTCAGACCATCGCGAGCGTCGGGCAGCGCGCGCGACGTGATCACCGACATCGCGTAGTCGAGGAAGGACCGTTCCATCTCCTCTTGGATCTGGATGGGCTCGACGGTGTCGTTCTCGTGCGCTGCTGTCTCGCCGACAATCTCCGCGACAGCTTCAGGCTGTTCGGGCCCGTCGCCATTGCTCGCGGGGTTCGCGTCGCCGGTGGTCGCGTCGGTCGCGTCGTCGTCATCTGGCATGGGAGCGTTCCTCTACTCGTGCGGCTCGATCAGATGTCGAGGAAACGCACGTCCTTGGCGTTCTGTTGGATGAACACGCGACGCGCTTCGACGTCGTCGCCCATCAGCTGGGCAAAGATCCCGTCGGCGATCGCTGCATCTTCGACCGAGACCTGCAGGAGCGTGCGCGTCGCCTGGCTCATGGTCGTCACACCCAGCTCGTCCCAGTCCATCTCGCCGAGGCCCTTGAAGCGGCTGACCTCGATCTTGCTCTGCGGGTGTTCGTCCTCGAACGCGCGCAGCGCCGCCTCGTCCTTGAGGTAGTTGCGGACCTTGCCGATGTCGGCGCGGAACAACGGCGGTTGGGCGATGTACACGTAGCCGAGATGCACGAGCTCGGGAAGCTGGCGATAGAAGAACGTGAGCAACAGGGTGCGGATGTGCGCGCCGTCGACATCGGCGTCGGTCATCAAGATGATCTTGTGGTACCGGCACTTGTCGGCGTTGAAGTCTTCGCCGATGCCGGTGCCGACCGCTGTGATCAGCGCCTGGATCTCCTCGTTGCGCAACATGCGGTCGAGCCGAGCGCGCTCGACGTTGAGGATCTTGCCTCGGATCGGCAAGATGGCCTGACAGTGCGGGTCGCGCGCGCGCTTCGCCGGACCGCCAGCACTGTCGCCCTCGACAATGAACAGTTCGGCTTCGTTGGGGTCGCGCGAGGCGCAGTCGGCGAGCTTGCCCGGCATCCCGCCCGACTCGAGCAGCGACTTGCGGCGCGTGAGGTCGCGCGCTTGGCGCGCCGCGACACGCGCGGTCGCGGCCTGCGATGCCTTGGCCACCATCGCCTTGGCTTCGCCGGGGTGTTCTTCGAACCATTCGGCGAGCTTGTCGTTCGTGACCTTCTGGACGATCGAGCGCATCTCAGTGTTGCCGAGCTTCGTCTTCGTCTGTCCTTCGAACTGCGGCGAGCGGAGTTTCACCGACACGATCGCGGTCAGACCCTCGCGGATGTCTTCGCCCTGGAGATTGTCGTCCTTCTCCTTCAAGAACCCGCGCGCTCGGGCGTACTTGTTGACCACGCCCGTGAGCGCAGCACGGAACCCCTCTTCGTGCATGCCGCCTTCGGTGGTGGCGATGTTGTTCGCGAAGCTGTGGATCCCTTCGTGGTAACCGGTGTTCCACTGCATCGCGACTTCGACTTCGCTCGTGTCGGACGCTTCGGAGTACGACACGACCTGCTCGAACAACGGTTCCTTGCTCAGATTCAGATGCCGTACGAAGTCGATGATGCCGCCGTCGTACTTGAACACGGTTTCGCTTGCGGGCTCGTTGCGTTCGTCGCGGAACACGATTTCGAGACTGCGGTTGAGAAAGGCCATCTCGCGAAGGCGTTCGAGCAACGTCTGGGCTCGGAATTCGGTCTCTTCGAAGATCGAGCCGTCGGGCCAGAACGTGACCGAGTTGCTCGTCGTCGACGAGTCGCCGATCCGTTCGAGTGGACCCTCGGCATGACCGCCGTCGCGAAACGTCATGGCGTAGGCGCCACCGTCACGGTGAATCTCGAGGTCGAGGCGCGCCGACAGCGCGTTCACGACCGAGACGCCCACGCCGTGAAGCCCGCCCGAGATCTTGTAGCCCGCGCCGCCGAACTTGCCGCCGGCATGGAGCACGGTGAGGACCACCTCGGCGGCCGACATCCCGGGGTACTCGGGCATCTCATCGACGGGAATGCCACGGCCGTTGTCGACGACGCGGCACGATCCGTCGGCGCCGAGCGTGATGACAATGCGCGTGCAGTAGCCCGCGAGCGCCTCGTCAACGCTGTTGTCGACGACCTCGTAGACCAGATGGTGGAGCCCCGAAGGACCGGTCGATCCGATGTACATCCCAGGCCGCTCGCGGACGGCCTCGAGCCCCTTGAGCACCCTGATGTCCTTGGCGCCGTAGGCCACGGTATTGCTCCACTCTCAGTCGGTGATCACTGCGTTCAAACAAGGCGTGCGAAAGGGCCTGACCCGCCCAGATTTCGGGCGCGAACACCCAGGTCAGAGGCCATATCGACGGTGGGTCGATTCTACCACTCGGCGACGACATCGAGGCCCGTCTGGGCCCTCATTCTGCGGCGGCGCGACCCGGTCGTTCGACGATCACCCGAAGGCTTCGCACGGCGTTCGGTCCGAGTTGTTCGGACCACCGACGGGCGAGCGTTCCGCGGCGTTGTTGGAACATCGATCCGACCGTCGGATCGTCGACCAGAATGGTCAAGACGCCGTCGACCAGGCCGCCGGGTCGGGCGTGTGCGGCCAACTGTTGGCCCACCACATCGACCCAGCAACGAGACAGCGCGCTGAGCACATCGGGTGTGGCACTGCGCAGATCGTCGGCGACGACACGCAGCGTGTCACGCAACGGAATCGGTTCTCGGCGCCTCACCACGCCGTCATCCTTGCACCACACGGCCGCGCTCGACGCGAAACACCGCGTCGATGCCAATACGGTCCGGAAGCCCCGCCGCGGTCGTCAACAACGTCTGGCCCGCTGGCAACACGGCAACAAGTGCCTCGGCGCGTGCAGCGTCAAGTTCGCTGAAGACATCGTCGAGTAGCAACACGGGCGTGGTGCCGGTAAGCGTTGCCGTCACCTCGTGGCCGGCCAGGCGCAATGCGAGTGCAAGCGTTCGCTGTTCGCCTTGCGAAGCCTGGGTGCGGGCGTCGAGCTCGTTGAGTACCAACACGAGGTCGTCGCGGTGTGGCCCGACCAGCGTGGTCGCCCGCTCAAGCTCCTGCGGCCGCGCGCGCTCGAGCGCGGCGCGCAAGCGCACGTCGACCTCGTCGACATCCGCGAGCGTGAGTGGCTCCTCGGACCAGTCGGTGCGGTACCGGACGTCGACGGAAAGGGCCTCGTCGCCGCTCAACGTTCGACTACACGCAATCATTGGGGGGCCCAGCGCGTCGACCAGACGGAGGCGACCCCGCACGATCTCGGTCGCCGCCATGACGAGCTGTTCGTCGAACGCGCCCAGCGGTTCGAGGGCGTCGCGTCGCCGGGCACCAGCGCGCAGTAACGCGTTGCGTTGGCGCAACACACGTTCGAAATCGCCGAGCGCGGCCACGTACCGCGGCGACAAACCGGCGAGGAGCTCGTCGAGATACGTGCGGCGGTGTTGCGGCGAGCCCTTGACGAGCGCAAGGTCGTCGGGCGCGAACACCGTGCTGCGCAACACGCCGAAAAGATCACGCGTGCGCTGCACGGCTTGGCGGTTCAGCAGCATCCGGTTGCGGCCCGATGCCCGGATCTCGGCCTCGAACGTGATGCGCCGCTCACCCTGTTCGATGTCGCTGCGCACGACGGCAACCTCAACACCCGACCGCACCACCGCGTTGTCGGGCGTGCGCCGCAGTGAGCGCGCCACGCTGGCCCACCCGGCCGCTTCGAGCAGGCTCGTCTTGCCTTGCCCGTTCGTACCGTGAAACACCGTCAGTCCGGGACTCAGTGTGATGTCGACCGACTCCAAGCAGCGGAAGTCGGTGACGTACAGCCGAGCGATGTGCGACGGAACCCGTTGCGATGACATCGCGGCCAGAGCGCGGTAACTGGTTGGGCGATGCGTCGGGCGACTGGACTACGAGGTGCGAACGGGCATGAGTAAGTACATGAACTCGCCGCCGTCGTCGTCGCCCCGGAGTGTCGCGGGCTTGAGATGGTCGATCGACTCCAACGCGATCTCTGCCGCGTCGACGGCCTCGATGCCGTCCAACAAAAACTGCGGGTTGAACGCGATCGTGAGGTCGGTGCCCTCGTATTTCGCGTCGAGGTGGCCGCTACTTGTGCCGACGTCGGCCAGCGATACCGAAAGCTCGAGACCTTCACTCGCGCTCATCCGCAGTTTGACGTTGGCGTTGTCGCGACCCTGACCGACCACGACGACGCGCTGGAGCGCGTCGTGGAACGCGTCGCGCGCGACCACGAGCCGGTTCGGGTAACCCTGGGGGATCAACTGCTCGTAGTTCGGGAAGTCAGCTTCGATGAGCCGCACCGTGACCTCGGCCTTGCCGGTGCGAAACACCGCGTCGCGATCGCCGAACACGACCTCGATTTCACCGTCGCCGGCGAGGCGCTGCACTTCGGCGAGGCCCTTGGCGGCCACGAGGACGCGCTCGCCGTCCTGGAGCATCGACACACCATCGAGGTCGCGCAGCGCCAACCGGTAGCTGTCGGTGGCCACCAGACGCAACCCTGCGCCGCCGGCCCGCGCCGCCATCAGCACACCTGTGAGGGGTGGCCGCTGCTCGTCACGCGAGGCGGCCTTGACCACCTGCTTCAACGCGCCGGCGAACAATTTGGCGTCGATCTTGGCACCAGCACCGTCGCTGGGCATCAACCGCGGGTATTCGTCGACCGCCTTCAACCGCAGCGTGGTGTTGAAATCGCCGCTCGTGATGGTGGCTTCGTCGTCGCCGACCTCGACTTCGACCAGTCCGGGCGCGAGTTTGCGCACGACATCGCCCAAGATCTTGGGCAGGACCGCAACACCAGTCGTTTCGACATCGGCCGGCGCGTGAACGCGGTTTGTGATCTCGAGGTCGGAACCGACCAGCTCGAGGCCGTCGGCCGTCGCGGTGATACGGACATCGAACAACACCGGCAGCGCGCCGGTCCGACTCGCCACCGCACGCTGTGCCGTTGCCAGCGCTTCGGCGAGAGTGTCACGTTCGCAGCGGAACTTCACCACTGCCTCCTCTGATGCTGGTTGTTCATTGTCAAATCATTCGTCGTAGTAGTAGGTGCTGTGGATTGTGGATGATGGGTGTCGGCCCAGGTCGGAGTGCGTAACGACCCGCGCGCCGTATCCACAGGGAGGCGCTCGGTGTGGGAAATACAAATCTGTGGTTCGCGTGCCCATCCACAGGAGACGGGCCTGTACACAAGCGTGACGCGGAGCTTCCCACAAGTTATCCACCGGCCGCGTGTTTGATGCGGGCGATCAGCTCGTTGACCTGGTCGAAGACGGCCTGTTTCTCCGACATCTGCCCCTTGATCTTCTCACAGGCGTGCATCACGGTGGTGTGGTCGCGTCCACCGAACTCCTCGGCGATCTTGGGGTACGAGTAGTCGGTGAGCTGGCGGAACACGTACATGCCGATCTGGCGAGCGGTCACAAGCGGCCGGCGACGGCTCGGGCCGATGAGTTCGGCAATGTCGAAACCAAACATCTCGGCGGTGACGTCGAGGATGAGTTTGGGTGTGATGACCCGGGGTCGGCTGGCCGGGATCAAGTCGCAGAGCACGGTGCGGGCGAGATCCTCGGTGAGCGGGACGCGGTGGAGTGAGGAATAGGCCGCGATGCGGTGCAGGCTGCCCTCGAGTTCTCGCACGTTGTCGGTGATCTGCTCGGCGATGAACCCGAGTACGTCGTTGGGCAGGCCGTCGAGGTGCTCGGCTTCGGCCTTCTTCTGGAGAATCGCGAGCCGCGTCTCGAATTCCGGGGGCTGCACGTCGGTGATGAGGCCCCATTCGAAGCGGCTGCGGAGCCGGTCTTCGATCTTGGCGATCGATTTCGGCGGGCGATCGGAGCTGATGACGATCTGGCCGCCGCTGCCGTGCAGATCGTTGAACGTGTGGAAGAACTCCTCTTGGAGTTGCTCGGTGCGCTCCAGGAACTGGATGTCGTCGATGAGCAGCACATCGATGTCGCGGTAGCGCCGTTTGAACGCGAGGCCCGATTTCGAACGCATGGCGTCGATGAACTCGTTCATCATGGTCTCGGTCGACACGTACCTGACCCGTTTGGTGGTGAACAACTGGCGCACGTGATGGCCGATGGCGTGGAGCAGGTGGGTCTTGCCGAGTCCGGCCGGGCCGTAGATGAACAGCGGGTTGTAGCTGCGGGCGGGCTCCTCGGCGACCGCGAGCGCAGCCGCATGGGCGAAGCGGTTCGAGGTGCCGATCACGAACTGATCGAACGTGTAACGCTGGATCAGCGCGCCGGGGTTGCGGGGCTGGTCCTCGCGTTCGGTGAGCACTCGCGCGCCCGCCGTGGGCGGTGCCTGGGTGAGGTCGATCACGAACTCTTCGTCGTCGGGCGTGGTGTCGGTTTGGTCGATCACGACGTCGACGCGCATCTCCGTGCCGGCCAGGGCGCCGCACGCGTCGTCGAGGACGCCGCGGTACATCGCCAGGATGCGGTCGCGGGCCATGGGGTTGGCCACGGCGATGACCAATTGCTCGTCGCGCAGATCGATCGCGTGGATTCCCTGGAACCACACGTCCCAGGTGCTCTCACTGAGCTGCTGGCGGACTGCAGCGCTCACCCGGGCCCAGAGTTCCTCCGCGCCGGCAACGTTCATTCGTGAGGTCCCCGATTGTCCACAGGTTGGTCCACAGATGTGGAGAAAGTGCTGGTCGTCAAGCGTGGGCGAGGCAAGCGAGCCGGACGATCGCTGCGATAACTCGCACAAGCAAGGTTCGCCGAACGTAGCACCGCCCCGCGGCGGCCACAACCGGCCCAGCCCAGGCGCGCGATTGCCCTCGTGAGCGAGCCGTCGACTACGATTGTTCGTTGACGTGCGCCGTCAAACTCTCCGTCAACTTCGGTGGCCGACGGTCGTTCGGAGTCGGTGTTTCCAGCGGTTTTCCCAGGGAGATCTGGGCGACCCGCCGGGATGGCGTATGACACGGTGGCCGAGCGCGCGTGGGCGAGCCCGGTGAGATGGACGACAACAACACCGGTCCCGGCCCGCAGCCGAGCCGGCTGAAGTGCAGCGCCCCGGCAGCAGACGCGCCGAGAGGGCCAGGAGGCAGACGTGAAGCGGACATACCAGCCCAACACGCGCAAGCGAGCGAAGAAGCACGGCTTCCGCTTGCGGATGCGCACCAAGGCCGGCCGAGCGGTGCTCAGGAGCCGGCGGGCCAAAGGCCGCCAACAGATCTCGGCGTGACCGGACGTATCCGGCGCGGAGCCCAGTTCCGGGCCTTCGCGGCTGGCACGCGCTGTCGGCGAGGGCCGCTCGCAATCACCGTCGCGCCTTCGCTGCAACCAGGCATCCCCCGGATCGGCTACACGATTAGCCGGGCCGTGGGTCCCGCCGTCGTGCGTAATCGCCTGCGACGCCAACTGCGCCACGCCTTCGCGTCGGTGGCACCGCGACTCGACGATCAGTCCGCGTATCTCGTTTCGGCTACGCGCGGTGCCACGACGCTCACGTACGGTGAGTTGGAGCGTCTGGTCGGCGCCCTGGCGCACGAGGTGCACCCGTCGTGAGTCGCGCCGCTCGAGCGCTGCGCTCCGTCGTGCGCGGCTACCAGCACGCTCGGATGGGGCGACCGTCACCCTGTCGGTACCTGCCGAGCTGCTCTGAATATGCGATCGAGGCCATCGAGGTCCATGGCGCGGCTCGAGGCGCCTGGCTGGGCGCTCGTCGCGTGGCGCGATGCCATCCGTTCGGCGGCCACGGCGTTGACCCGGTGCCGCCGCGCGCCGGTGAGCCCACGTCGTCGCCCGCTTCCCCCGTCGTGACGTAGTTCGGAGAACGACGTGACCAAGTTGCTCGACCCGATCAAGAACGTCATCGGCTGGCTGCTGAACGCCATCTATTCGCTGCCACCGCACAACCTCGGCGTGGCCATCATCGTGATGACGATGGCCGTGATGGCCGTGATGCTGCCATTGACCGCGAAGCAAGTGCGCTCGATGGTTGCGATGCAGAAGCTGCAGCCCGAGATCAAGCGCATTCAGCAGCAGTACAAAGACGATAAACAAGAACAAAGCCAAGCCATCATGGCGTTCTACAAGGAGAACCAGATCAACCCACTGTCGGGTTGCCTGCCCCTCCTCGTGCAGTTCCCGGTCTGGATCTCGCTGTACGAAACCTTAAAAGACCTGCCGGCCCACCTCGACAAGAACGGTCGGCTCTACGAGACGCTGTGTCACAACGTGCCAAAGTGCGACAAGAACTCGTCGCATGCCCTGCGGTTCCTCGGCATGAACTTGCGGTTCTCGCTCTTCAACGCGAATCAACACCACGTCGGGTTCGCGGCGTTGTTGCCGTACGGGTTGCTGGTCGGCTTCGTGGTCGCGACGGGGATCGTGCAGACCCGTCAGACGATGACACGCCAGAAGCGCCAGAACCCCGATCAGCAGATCAACCCGCAGATGCAGTCGATGATGCGCGTCATGCCGTTGTTGAACCTGATGACGATTCTGTTTCCCACTGGCGTGGCCCTCTATTGGGGCGCCCGCAACGTGTGGATGATCGGTCAGCAGCATTTCGTGCTCAACAAGTTCTACGAGTCGTCCGCTGGGGGCGCGGTGAATGTGCGCTCGAGTGAGGTCGGGCCCAAGGCGAAACCGGGGCCGAACCGCGGTCTGCCCGAACCCGCAGCGCCTCCGAACGCGACGAATGGATCAAACGGTGCGAACGGATCGAAGGCCCTAAACGCCGCGGCCAGCGAGAAGGCGGCCGCAGCGGAACGTGCCCGCGCCAACCCGAACACGTCCAAGAAGAAACAGCAACGACGGAAGCGCTGACGAACCATGGAATGGATCGAGATCACTGCCCGCACGCTGGAGCAGGCCATCGAGCGAGCCTTGGACACCCTTGGTGTGCACGAGACCGAACTCGAGTACGAAGTACTCGCAGAGGCCAAGACCGGCCTGCTGGGCCTGCGCCGCACCGATGCCAGGATTCGGGCCCGAGTCAAGCCGCGCTCGAGAGAAAAGCCGAACGACAAACGCCGACGCCAACGCGACGATCAGCGTTCGCGGCGCCGGCCGAAGGATCGTCCCGAAGCCGCCGAGGCAGGCGCCCGCTCAGGCCCCGCGCCGTCCGGGGCGTCGTCAGAGGCTCGCCCCGCTGGGCCGGCGCGCGACGGCGCGCCGTCGGGCGGCGGCTCCCGCCCGCCACGCCGCCGATCCCGAGGCGGCGGATCGACGCGGGCGAACGACGACAACGGTGCCCGAACCTCGGCGCCGACCACTGACCCAGCACCCACGCGCAAGACGAGTAATCAGGAGCAGCGACCCATGGAACGGTCCGGAAGCATCGACGAGCAAGTTCGAGCCGGTCAGGATTTCGCGACCGGGCTGCTCGAGGCGTTTGACGCCCACGGCACGGTCGACGTCGAACCAATCGACAACGAGATCGAAGTGCGTATCGCCGGCGACGACCTGGGTTTGATGGTCGGGCCCAAGGGAGCGACGCTCGCGGCCCTCGAAGAGTTGCTGCGCGGCGCAGTGGGACACAAGGGACCGGGTCGGCTGCATCTCGATGTGGCGGGCTACCGAGCCAAGCGTAAGGCGGCCTTGGCCGACTTTGCCCGACGGGTTGCCGACGACGTGAAGAGCTCCGGGACGGCCAAGGCCCTCGAGCCCATGACCGCCCCGGACCGCAAGGTGGTCCACGACACGATCGCAGCACTGGACGGCGTGTCGACGATCTCCGACGGCGAGGACCCGCGGCGCCGGGTCATCATCGAGCCGGCCTGAGACCGGCTCCCGTGACCGCCACCCCGGCGCCGGCCCTTTCGAAGGCCGCCCGGGCCCTCCTGCGGTCGGTATTGGACCAGGCGGCCGCCATTGGCCTGCTCGGGCGAGGTTCGCTGGATCGCCATATCGACCACGCCCTGCACATGGCCGGGGCCCTAAAGGGCGCAGTCGACGGCGACGTGGGCGCAGTCCTGGATCTCGGCTCGGGCGGCGGGATACCCGGAATCGTGGTCGGTGTGGCCTTGGCCCCGACCGCGGTGGCACTCCTGGACACCGGCGAGCGGCGCTGCACCTTTCTGCGGGTTGCCGCCGCGGAACTTGGCGAACTGGCCAATCTGAGTGTGCTCGAGGGCCGGGCCGAGAGCCTGGCCCGCGATCCGTTGCACGCCGGCCACTACGACGCCGTGACCGCGCGGTCGTTCGGTCGGCCGGCGGTGACGGCGGAGTGTGCCACCGGCTTCCTCCGTATCGGCGGCGTGCTGGTGGCGAGCGAACCCCCGGTGGACGCCGGGACCGGGGCCGATGTTGGGATGGCCGCCGGGGCTGGGGTTGGGGTTGGGGCTGGGGTCGGGGGCCGCTGGGATCCCGCGGCGTTGTTGCTGTTGGGGCTGGCCGAGGAGGCGGCGATCACCGAGCCGGTGCGCCTGGCGATCCTGCGCAAAGCCGCCCAGCAAGCGACCCGCTACCCCCGCCGGCCTGGAATCCCCGCCAAACGCCCCTTGTGGTGAGTGTTCCACGTGAAACCGCGGTGGATCGGTGATCGCGCCGGTACAGCCACTGAGTGAATGTTCCACGTGGAACCAGCGAAACCGGGAACGCCTCCGAGCACGGCCCCTGTAGCGCGGCCACGGGCGAATGGGCATGCACGGCAATGGCGGCGCGTGTAGTGTCAGTGGTGAAGCCCGGTCCGGTGACCCAGTGCCGTTGAGCCAGGGCCCCGGTACCATCTGCCTCCAACGCACGACGCGCCATACAGCGCGAGGAGCTCCGCTTGACCTTCGAAACACCGGCCGAGGCCCTGGGCGATCAGGTGCCACCGACCGACCCCCCACGTTCCAGTCAGCCCCCACTCCCACAGGAGACGGGAGGCGAGACGCAGTCCCCGGCGACAACGGCGACCGAATCGACTGAACACAGGGTTGTGGAAGAGGCTGTGGACACGTCGACTACACCCGACGGCGACCCGGCGCCCGCGGGTTCGGACTCCACCATCCCCGCGCCTGCCGTGACGATGGCGGATACACCACCCATCGAACTCCCGCGCATCATTGCCATCGCCAACCAAAAAGGCGGGGTGGGCAAGACGACAACCGCGGTGAATGTCGGCGCCGGTCTGGCTGAACTCGGCTTTCGCGTGCTCGTGGTCGATCTCGACCCGCAGGGCAACGCTACGACCGGCCTCGGCGTGAATCACCGCAACGTGCAGGGGTCGGTGTACGACGTGATCATGCACGACGCCAGCGTCGAGGACTGCGTCGAACCGACCAGTGTTCGGAATCTCTTTGTCCTGCCCGCGACCATTGACCTTGCCGGCGCTGAGATTGAACTGGTACCGGCGATGTCGCGCGAGCTGAAGCTCAAACGAGCGCTCGAAGAGGTCAGGGACGACTACGACTACGTGCTCATCGACTGTCCCCCGTCACTGGGCTTGCTCACGGTGAACGGGCTCGCCGCGGCCGACGACGTACTTGTGCCGATTCAATGCGAGTACTACGCCCTCGAAGGGCTGGGACAATTGCTTCGCAACGTTTCCCTTGTGAGCAAGAACCTGAACCCCACCCTCGAAGTACGTGGGATCGCACTCACGATGTTCGACGCCCGGACCCGTCTGGCCGAGCAGGTCGAAAGCGAAGTCCGGCTGCATTTCGGTCCCAAAGTGTTCCGTACCGTCATTCCTCGCACGGTCCGGATCTCCGAGGCGCCGTCGTTCGGCCAACCGGTGCTGGTATTTGACTCGACCTCTCGGGGCGCGATTGCCTACCGAGAGCTGGCGAAGGAGGTCAGTCGTGGCGCGACCCGGCGGACTCGGTAGAGGGCTCGGGGCCCTGATTCCGCAGGGAGAACTGCGCGAGCCCGACTCGATCGGGCTCAGCGACATCCCCGTCGCGCGGATCGTCCCGAATCCGAATCAACCCCGAACGCACTTCGATGAGGAAGCACTGGCGGCCCTCGCCGACTCGATTCGGGAGCTCGGCGTGCTGCAACCTTTGATCGTGCGGCCCGCCGAAGGTGACGGGTACACGCTGATCGCCGGCGAACGACGGCTGCGGGCGGCGCGCCGGATCGGGATGCAGACGGTACCGGCGATCGTGCGCGAGACCGACGACGCCATGTCGTTGGCGCACGCCATTGTCGAAAACGTACAACGCGAAGACCTCAATCCACTTGAGGAAGCCGCGGCGTACCAGCAACTCATCGAGGACTTCGGCCTGACCCACGACGATGTGGCGACGCGTGTCGGGAAGAGTCGGGCCGCGGTGACAAACACGATGCGGCTCCTCCAGTTGGCGCCTTCGATCCAGGTCCTTGTCCGCGACGAGCGGATCCGGATGGGACACGCCCGGGCGCTGCTGGGCACTCCCGACCGTGCGTTCCAAGAGGCACTCGCGCGGCGCGCCGCCGACGAAGACCTCAGCGTCCGCACGGTAGAAGATGCCGTCCGCGAGCACACGCGGGGCGCGGCGATCGATGCCGAGGAACCGGTCGGGGCAACTCCGCTCGCACAAGGTGGCGCGATCCGGATGCGCCCAGCCGGACTGATCGAGCTCGAAGAACTCTTGTCGGATCACCTCGAAACCCGCGTGCGGGTCACCATGACGCAGAGCCGGGGCCGGGTCGTCGTCGAGTTCGCGAACCTCGAGGACCTGGAACGGATCTATCGCCTCATGACCGGCGGGAGCTAGGAAAGCGCC
Organism: Acidimicrobiia bacterium; assembly: GCA_038202885.1. Lineage (GTDB taxonomy): Bacteria > Actinomycetota > Acidimicrobiia > IMCC26256 > PALSA-610 > JBBREP01. Next base: position 24,322 of record JBBREP010000001.1, read on the forward strand.
AGGTCCGGTGGATCTTCGAAGCCGCGGCGGATGCCTTCGGCAACGAGGCGGCACCGCCCGTCGAGGTCGGACGTCTCGCTGGTTGCGTCGAGTTGCACCACGACCGCGGCCATGCGGGTCTCACGCAGCACTCCCACGGACAGACCGGCAGTGAGTTCGGTGGTCACGGGAGCGAGTTGTTCGGCGACGCGCAACGCGATGGCGTGACCACGAAACGACCGATACCGGCCGGTCGCGTAGTACGCACACCGCCACGCCGGGTCGACGACGGCCTGCACCAGCACACAAAGGTCGACATCGCGTTCGTTGGCTTGGCGGGCTGCCTCGGTGTCGACCGTCAGCGCGCAGTCGGTGGCGCACACGGCACCCAATTGCTCGAGGTCGCGGGCAATCGCGGCGACGATCGCGGCCGAGGCGACGCGACTACCGAGAAAGATCCGCCGACCCGGTAGCGCCCGCGGCGTGGCCGCGAACGACTCGCGTTCGCGCAGTTGCGAGATCTGGCCGTCGGCGAGTCCACCGACGCGTTGGATCGCTCGCAGCGTGTCGGGGCCGCAGATGCCGTCGACGGCGAGCGCGGCATTGCGTTGGAACTCGCGCAAGGCCGCATCGGTGTGCGCCCCGAAAATACCGTCGGTTCGCCCCGAGTCGAACCCGATGGCGCTGAGTTGTTGTTGCAACTGGTGGACGTCATCGCCCCGCAACATCGGACGCCGCAACGAGAGGAGCCGATCGCCGATCGCGAGGGGTTCCTCTCGCAGTGCCGACCAGGTGTCGGGGCCGCAGATACCGTCGACCTGGAGCGAGCGCCGACGTTGGAAGGCCCGCACCGTCTCCTCGGTGACGGCACCGAAGTGATGCACGGCGTCACCCAGTACGGGCAGACCGGCGCGCGTCAGAGCCTGGTGCAGCAGGACTACCGCATCTCCGACGCTGCCGCGCCGGAGTGTCGTCGTATCGCTCAAGCGATGAACTCGGCGAGCTCCTGCAGGAGTTGCGCCTTGCCCTTTGCACCGACGAGCCGTTTCGCGGGCTGACCGTCCTTGAACACGATGAGCGTCGGGATGCTGAGCACCTCGTAGCGCCGCGCGGTCTCGGGGTTGTCGTCGACGTTGAGTTTGGCGATCGACAATTTACCGGCGTGCTCCTTGGCGATGTCCTCGAGCACCGGGGCGATCATCTTGCACGGACCGCACCACTCGGCCCAGAAGTCGACGACGACCGCGGCGTCGCTGGCGCCGACCGATTCGTCGAAGGTGGAGTCGGAGAGAGTGAGAATGCCTTCAGCCATGATGTATCGGTTCTTCCTGTCGGCGTCTCGCGTCGATGCGAGACGCAAGTGCGATTGTCAGTGCGCCCCGAGCGAGTCGATGTATCGCTCGGCTTCGAGTGCCGCCATGCAGCCCGAGCCGGCCGCGGTGATCGCCTGGCGGTACACGTGGTCCTGCACGTCGCCAGCGGCGAACACCCCGGGGACATTCGTGCGGGTCGAGCCGGGCTCGGTGAGGATGTAGCCGGCATCGTCGAGCGTGAGCTTGCCTTCGAACAACGCGGTGTTCGGGATGTGGCCGATGGCCATGAACACCGCCGAGACGGGGATCTCGCGTTCCATGCCGGTTTCGGTGTCGCGCAGGCGAGTGCCCGTCACCTTGCCGTCACCAATGATGTCGATGACCTCGCTGTTCCACGCAAACTCGATCTTGGGGTTTGCAAAGGCGCGGTCTTGCATGATCTTGGATGCGCGCAGTTCCTTGCGGCGATGCACCACGGTGACCTTGGAGGCGAAGCGGGTGAGGAAGTTCGCTTCTTCGATGGCGGAGTCGCCACCACCGACAACCGCGATCGGAACGTCGCGAAAGAAGAAGCCGTCGCAGGTCGCGCAGGTCGAGACCCCGTGTCCGAGGAGCTGCGATTCGCTCGGCAGCCCGAGCATCTGTGCGCGCGCCCCTGTCGAGATGATCATCGACCGACCGCTGTAGGTGTCCGGGCCAACGCTCACCGTGAATGGGGACTCGAGGCGGACGGCGTCGGCGTCGGCGGTGATGAACTCGGCGCCAAACCGCTCCGCCTGGGCGCGGAAGTGCGTCATCAGCTCGGGCCCCATGATGCCATCAGGGAATCCGGGATAGTTCTCGACCTCGGTGGTCAGCATGAGTTGCCCGCCCGCACCGATGCCTTCGATCACGACCGGGTGCAAGTTGGCCCGCGCGGTGTAGATCGCGGCAGTGAGACCGGCAGGTCCCGAACCGACGATCACGACGTCGCGCGCGTCGCTCACCGCTGGCCCCGTCCGCGCGCTGGCCTTCGGGTGACGGGGTACCGATCGCTACTGCAGTTCATGTCTGGGCCTTTCGCTTCGCCCACACGAACGCTCCAGCACCCAAACAGATTCCCCCGAGGACCATCCATGCCATCCAGGTGTTGTCATTCGGGTCCGGCAGGGTGTTGAACGCGGCCACCAGGGCCCGGAAGGCCACGATCACGACGATCACGACGGCGGTCAGGACAAAGAACGACCCGAGCAGGCCGTAGACGACGATCCGTGTGATGCGGTGAGCGGGATCCACGGTGCGTTCGCGTACGTTCGCGACGGTCCGTTCGATGAGGTCGGCCGTTTCCGATGCCCAATCCGCCATGGTGTTTCGGTCCTCCACGCAGCAAAGTAGGCGCAGCGTACCCCCGAGTTTGTGGCCAACGCCTTGCCGGGTGGGGCGCGGCGTGCTCAGCTGCCGGTGTAGAAGACGGCAATCGTGCAATTGGAAGGGCGGAAGCCCCACAGCACGACGGCGCCGTTGAGAGCACCGCGAGCGATCGTGATCGTTTCGCCGTGCCAGCGCGCCGTTGCGACGATCCGCAACCCGGTCGATCCCGAGGCCTCAGGCAGGTCGGCCAGGCAGCGCTGCGGGTTGGCGGCCTCGGTCAGGTTGAACCGGTCGGACAAGGGACTCGGTTTTTTGCCGTCGACTGAGCGCTGCGTACTCGGCTGGCCCGACGCGGTCGTTGTGACGCTGTAGCTCTGTTCGGCGTTCGTGGTCGCCGGCGCAGGCGCAGGCGCGTGCGCGATCCCGAGCCGCTGCGCGATGTCGCGGCCGTCGGCCACATCGCCGAGGTCGCGCGGGGCAACGGTCGTGGTCGTGGCAGTGGCGGCGGCCGACGGGCCGGCCGCCGTCGACTTGGCGGAATCGTGGCGTCGGAGCGACGTGGCGGCAATCGCGACCAGTGCCACAGCTGCTGCTGCCGCCACAACGGCGAGCACGGGCCGTAACCGTGTGGCCGAGCGGGGCCGGGCGAATCGTGCGACGGTGGCGCCGACGATCCGGCGCCGGTCGAGTTCGTCCAACGCATCGGTGTCGTCGGTGGTCCCAACCGCGGCACGGGCGCCGTCGAGTTGTCGGCGGCGTGGGCCGTAGGCCGCGAGGGCGTCGCGCGCGTCGGCGATCGGCACGCCGAGGTCCTCGCACGCAGCGTCGAGTTCACCGTCGAGGTCGGCCGAGCACAGCTCGTCGAGTAATTCGGGCGACAGGATCGGGGTGGGCGGGCGCGGGTCGTCGTTACTCATGATGTACCGGTAGGGCGATCGGACCCCTCGGTTTGGTTCCCGAGTGTGTCGGCAAGCTTGGAACGCCCGCGAGCGATACGCGACCGAACCGTTCCGATGGGGATATCGAGCACGCGGGCGATCTCGGCGTAGTCGAGCCCGACCAGATCGCGCAGCGCTACTGCAGCGCGGTAGTCGGGCGCCAGTTCGAGCAGTGCGGCATCGAGCACGAGACGATCGGTGACCGAGGTGGCCAGATCCGCCGCGCCGGCGACCGCAGCCGGCACCGCGTCGACCGCGTCGACCGGTTCGGGACGCCGCCGCAGTCGGCGCGCCTCGTCGAGGGCCGCGTTGGTGGCGACGCGGTACATCCAGGTCGTGAACTGCGCCCGACCGTCGTAGCGTCCGATGCCGCGGGTAATGGCCAGCAGCGCTTCCTGTGCCGCGTCGCGCGCGTCCTCGCGGTTGACGAGCACGCGCCGACACACCGCGTACACCCGGTCGGCGTGACGGTCGAGCAACACCTCGAGGGCTCGGCGATCACCGTGCGCTGCCGCGCGCGCCAAGTCGCCGTCGCTCCGCCCACCAGATCGCGCCACCCCCACAGCGTCGCGCGGCAACTACTGCTTCTCGTACCAGACGAGGCCAATGACGCCAGGGCCGGTGTGCACGCCGACCACGGGGCCGATGAGGCCGACAAGTAGCTCCTCGCGCGGGGCGAGCGGTTCGACCATGGCGCAGAATTCGTCGAGATCGGTGGCCTGTGCGTGCAGCACGCACAGGTCCTCGACCGGCGACTCCTTCGCCTTGTCGATGAGGAACCGCAGCGCTTTCGAACGGGTCCGCACCTTGCCGGCCGCCTCAACAACGCCGTTGTGCATCGTCATGATCGGCTTGATCGACAGCACCGAACCGAGGAAGGCCTGCGCGCCGCCGATGCGGCCGCCCCGTCGGAGGTACTCGAGCGTGTCGACGGTGAACAGCACGCGGGTGCGGCTGCGCCGAGCTTCGGTTTCGGCGACGATGGCCTGAAGGTCGGCGCCGTCACGCGCCATCTTGGCCGCGTGGAGCACCTGCAATCCGATGCCCATCGACGCGCTCTCGGAGTCGATGACGACGATCGGACAGGCACCATCCATCCGGTCGGCAGCAATCTGTGCCGACTGCATCGTGGCCGACATCTTCGACGAGATGTTGATGCACACAATGCCGTCGGCACCCGTGTCGGCCAGCGACTGGAACGTTTCTTGGAACGCACCCACCGACGGCGCCGAGGTCTCGGGAAGCGCCGTTGCCGCACGCAGGCGGGGCCAGAACTGCTCGGTCGTGAGCTCCTTGCGGTCGAGGAGTTCCTCGTCACCGAAGCGCACGGTGAGCGGGACGACGTCGATGCCGAATTCGTCGCACAGCGGTTGCGGAAGATCGCAAGCACTGTCGGTCACGATTCGAATTGCCATGCGTGCACTCCACCCTTCGTCGGCCGGCCCGTCGCTGTGCAGGTCCGCGCGGAACCTGCCCATCCGAGGCGTTGACGCTCGTTGGACATCGAGCGTCGACGCATCGTTACACGCGCGGAGCCCCAGATTTGCGCATCAACGAGGTGAGGCCCCCAAGTTCGGGGGTCCGCAGCCCCCACAGCACGAATGTGTACACCACACCCGCGATCGCGATCGCGAGCACAGTGGGCGCGATCGCACCACCGGCGACGCGGCCGATGGCCAGTGCGGCGAGTGTTGCCAGTGTGGCTGCGGCGATGGTGCGCGCGGTCAGCGAGCCGACAGGGGCAAGGGGGAAGCCGCCCAGTCGGCGATAGAGCAAGATCATGGCGATCAGTGCGGCGAGCGCATACGCGAGCGCGAACGCCAGCGCCAGTCCGCGCACGCCGAAGTGGGGGTAGAGCACGAGCGCGAGGATGACGTTGGCGCCGTTTTCGACGCAGTTGACGATGAACGGCGTTCGGGCGTCCGACATCGAATAGAACGCGCGCAGCGTATAGAGATACGCCGAGAACGCCACGAGGCCGACGGCGAATCCCGACACAGCGCGCGCGGTGTCGGAAATCGCGGCCGAGCTGAAGGTGCCGTGGTGCAGCACCGGATCGATGATGGGCCGAGCGAGCGCGATGAGGAGCGCCGCGGCAGGCACAGTCGCAAGCAGGAGATAGCGCAGCCCGAGCGTGTACTCGCGCCGCAACGTGGGCAGATCACGCTCGCGAGCCGCCGTCGCGAGTTGCGGTGCGATCGCCGTCATGATCGACACCGCAATGAGTCCGTGCGGCAGTTGGAAGAATGTGTAGGCGTACGTGTATTCGGCGAACACGCCGTTGCGGTTGCGGCTCAACGCAACGACGAATGCAAACGCGAGTTGGTTTGCGACGACGTAGCCGACCGTCCAACCCGACATGCGGGCGATGCGCGTCACCGCTCGATGCCGCCACGCGAACGTGATTCTCGTGTGCACGCCCGCGTGGTGCAACGCGGGAATGAGCACCGCGGCCATCGCGACAATTCCCGCCGTCGTGCCCACGCCAAGCGCGAACACCACACTGTGATTGTGGGCCGCGTGGTCGAGGCAGGCGTCGAAGGCGTCGCTGCGCTTCGTGCGACACGATGGCAGCGATGGGCGCACCGCGAGCAACACGATCACGACGACGACGTTGTTCAAGACGGGAGCGAACGCTGCCGCGGTGAAGCGTCGACGAGCATTGAGCGCGGCCGTTGCGAGCGCGGTGTACGCGTAGAAGATCATCTGCGGCAAGAACAACGCCACGAGCAGCGTGCCGACCGATTCCGCTTGGGCGCGCTGCGCCGGCGGAACGCGGCTTGACAGCGCCGCGGTGATCGCAGGCGCCAACAGCATCGCGATGCCGGTGAGCAACAGCACCGCGGTGAGCGCGACCGTGAAGATCGCGTTCGTCGCGGAGTCGTCGTGCTCGGCGTGGGCATCGACGAACACCGGCACGAGCGCCGCGGTCAGCACGCCCCCAAGGAGCAGTTCGTACACGATGTTGGGTGTGGAGTTCGCGACGTTGTAGGTGTCGGCGAGGCCCGCCGCGCCCAGCACCGACGCGGTGATCGCGACGCGCACAACGCCGGTGATACGCGACGCCATGGTGCCCGCGCCCACAATGGCCGAACGGCGCGCGAGCCGTTGTGTTGCGTCGATGTCGCTCACTCGGCGGCCCTGCGGCGCCGGAACACGTGATGGGCCCACCACAGCGCGAGAAACGCGAGCGCGCCATAGGTGAGCCACGTACCGAACGAGCCGAAGACCCTGGAGTTGACCGTGACGCGCGCGGGCTGACCGATCGGAAGCCCGCCCTTGATCGACGTCATCAACACCGACACCACAAAGCGGCCCGACGTTTTTACGTGCACGGCGAGACTCGCGGTGTGATTGCCCGTCGCGGGCAACGTGACGTCTTCGCTGCGGTGCACCTGATCGAGTTTGTTGCTGAGAAGCCGCACGCGGATGCGCACGGCATGGCCGGTGTCGTTCGTGAACGTGATGGGGATGCTCGTATTCGCGGCCGTGACCGTGACGCTGCGCGCCGACGCGTGAATACCGGCGCTGAAATCGGTGACCATCGTGTCGATGACGCCGAGGCGCCGCAACACGTCGCTGGGATCGGCGAGGGCCGACATCGATACGAGCAGCGACCGCTGCGATGCTGCGAGCTGTTCGTCGGGCGGACCGACGAGAAGACTCTCATAGCCCAGGAGCGAGCGAGCCGTTGCCTGAAGTGCTGCGGTCGGCACCGCGAACGGGCGCGGCGTGCGGCGTGCGAACTGGCGAACGAGGGGCCCTCCGCTGCCGTCGTTGCCGCGGGTGACCTCGGCGAAACTGTCGGAGAGCGTCGTGGCGTGCAGCAGCGGGTCGTCGTGCAGCGCCCGAGCGAAGGCAACGATCATCGCCCGGTCTGGCTCCCACTCCGACGCCGACGCGAGCACGACACCGGTGCGGCGCTGCGGTTGGTCGTATGCGAGCAACGCCGTCGCGGCGATGAAGCGTTGCATGCGCAACGGTGCGGCGTCGCGTCCGCGTAGCAACCCCGAGAGAAACGAGTCGTCGGTGAGCACGCTGATCGGTGAACCAGCGACGGTGACCCGTTGATGTTCGAGGGCGGCGTCAACTGGTTCGAGTTCAGTGTCGCGCAGCCCGAGTTGTTCGACGCCGAGGCCCCGGAGCTGCTGCATGGTTGCGGCGTCGGAGTGATCGAGCCACGCAGTCGAGCGTTCGGGGAACACGCCGACCGCGTTGTGCACCGCAGCTGATTCGAGCGCGAACGCGTCGTGCACACTGTTGGGGAAACCCGCGTCGTTCACTGCTTTGACGTCGAGTGGTACCCACGGCGACAGCACGAACTGTGGGTCGACGCGTCGCACGGCACCCTGAAAATTGGAGAAGGCCCGTGCGGTTCCCGGGTCGTGTTGTGCGGTCGCGCGCCAGGCCGTAAGTGTTTCACCCGACGCCGCGACGGTGATCGGCATTGAGCCGGCCGCGTCAAGGGCTGCGGCAACTCGGGCGAGTCGCCCATGTTCGGCGAAAGCGTTGCGCGTCCGGTCGGTCAACGCGCCGTCGACGCCGAGGGGCGACGTCGCGACCTGCCACACCCAAGTGACGTTGACTCCGACAGGTTGCGCACCTGAGACCGCGACGACCCAGGTGACGAACGAGTCGACCATCGGACAATTGATGCACTGCACGAGCGGTGCGGCGTTGGCGAGCGGGCGACAGGTGGCACAGCGCACGAGGTGAACGTCGAGTGCGTAGACGCCGGCTTGGATGAGCTTCAAGGTGCGTGCGAGCGGTCGCTCGCCCCGCTGTTGCAGCGGAAACGAGATCCGCAGGCTGCCGTCGGAGTCGGTGGGAATCTGCGTGAGATCGGCGGTGACGGGAGTGTCGTCGAGATGCCGTGGGAGCTCGTCGTTCGTGATGGCGTCGTCGAACGCCAGGCTGCTGGGTGTTGCCTCGTGGAGCGCGACTTGTACGGCCGCGCGGCTCGGCGCGTTCGCCACGTGCACCCGCAACACGAGCGCGGGCGCGCCGAGTTGGAGCAACGGTTGCTGGCGTACGAGCGCGATCGACGGCGCACCCGGCTTCGCGGTCGACGACGCCGTCCCGGGGGCCGCGGTGGCACTTGTTGTCGTGGTCGGGGTCGAGGCCGCGGATTCGGCGGCCGCGCCAGCGTCGGGCGCGACCACGCCCATGGCGACACTCGCGGCGAGCAACAGCGCGACGCAGAGCAACGCAGTGGCTGAGCAGCACGCGCGCCACTGGGTTCGAGGAGGGGTCACCGCCGTGTCAGCGTAGGCGCCGCCTCCGGAGGAGGATTACCGTTGCGGTGTGCTCCTCCTCGGTATCGATGATCGCTTCCATGAGCACGACACCGGAGCCGGTCACCCGGAGCAGTCGGCACGCTTGCACGCAGTCACCGCCGGCCTCGAGCACGCCGACGCGCTGCGAGACCCGCTCGCCCGGATCGGACTGCGCACCGCATCACGCGCCGAATTGGAACGGGTACACACGCCCGGGTATCTCGATGAGCTCGAGCGGCGCTGCCGAGCCGGCGGCGGGCACCTCGATGGCGACACGGTGGCGTCGCAAGGTTCCTGGGACGCGGCCACGCTCGCCGCCGGCGCGGGGATCGCTGCGGTCGAGGCCTTGCAGGCCGGTCTGGGCGACGCCGCATTTCTGGCCGTGCGCCCGCCCGGGCACCATGCGGTGCCCGCGAACGCGATGGGATTTTGTTTGCTCAACAATGTCGCCGTCACCGCCGCGGCGCTCGTTGCGGCTGGCCAACGGGTACTGGTGCTCGACTGGGATGCGCACCACGGCAACGGCACCCAGGACATCTTCTATGCGTCGTCGGAAGTGCTCTACGTGTCGCTGCACGAATGGCCGCTCTACCCGGGTACGGGTCGGGCGACCGAGATCGGCACCGGCGCGGGGACGGGAACGACCGTGAATGTGCCGCTTCCGGCCGGGGCGACCGGCGACGTGTACTTGGAGGCCCTCGACACGCTGGTCGTGCCCGTCGTGGAGCGCTTCGCTCCCGACTGGGTGCTGGTGTCGGCCGGCTACGACGCGCACCGCGCCGACCCGCTCACCGGCCTCGATCTCTCCTCGGGCGACTTTGCCGACCTGACCGCCCGGGCCGCGAAGCTGGCGCCGGCTCCCGGACGGGTTGTCGTCTTCCTCGAGGGCGGCTACGACCTCGATGCGCTGCGGGCCGGGGTCGAGGCCACGAGTTCGACGCTCGAGGGCCATCCGAGCCGGCCCGAAGCGGCCACCTCAGGCGGCCCCGGCCACCAGGCCATCGCGACCGCCCGCGAGGTCCACGGCGTCTGACGCCACGCACACCGGGCCGCAGGCGCCTACATCACCGGGCCGCAGGCGCTGTAGTGCGGGCGCCGATCTGCCGAGAATGTCGTAGCGGAGGTGATCGTGCTCGATCTTGATGAAGTACTGCGCGTGGCCGTCGCGCGCGACGCGTCAGACATCCATATCAAAGTCGGTTCGCCGCCGATCGTGCGCGTCGACGGCCATCTCGACCGTCTCGACGGGCCGGCCGTGACGCCCGCGGAGACCGAGCGGATCGCATTCGCGATCATGCCGAAGCCACGCGCCGAGGAGTTCCTCGCGGTGAGCGAGGCCGACTTCGCCTATTCGGTCGCGGGACTCGGTCGTTTCCGCGTCAACGTGCTGCGCCAACGGGGCGCGGTCGGCCTCGTGCTTCGTCGAGTCCAATCGTCGATCGCCTCGTTCGAGGATCTCGGTCTGCCGCAGGTCGTGCGCAGGCTCGCGGAGAACTCTCGTGGGCTCGTGTTGGTGACGGGCCCGACCGGTTCGGGCAAGACGACCACCCTCGCCGCGATGATCGATCACATCAACTCGACCGCGTCGCGACACATCGTGACGATCGAGGACCCCATCGAGGTGTTGCACGCCGACAAGCGCTCGATCATCAATCAGCGCGAGATCGGGACCGACACGGCCGACTTCCACTCCGCGCTCAAGCGGGTGTTGCGCCAGGACCCCGATGTGATCCTGATCGGTGAGATGCGTGACTCCGACACCGTGCGTACCGCGCTGTCGGCCGCCGAGACGGGGCACCTTGTGTTCTCGACGCTGCACACGATCAACGCGACCGAAACGATCTCGCGGATCATCGACTTCTTCCCCCCGTATGAACAACGTCAGGTACGCATGGCGCTCGCGGGCTCGTTGCGAGGGGTTGTGAGCCAGCGCTTGGTGGAGTGCCGCACCGGAGGACGCGTCGCCGCGATCGAGGTGCTCGTCGCGACGGGTCGAGTGTTCGACAAGATCGCGAATCCCGACGAGACCCACGAGATCGAGCAGATCATCGCCGACGGCGAGTACTACGGGATGCAGACCTTCGATCAGAGCCTGCTGGCGCTCTACCAGCGTGGTGTGATCGAGCTGCGCGAGGCGATTGCAGCGTCGACCCGCCCGCACGACCTGCGCCTGATGATCGAACAACACACCTTGGCCGAGGCGGCCGGCGTATAAGCCGAGCTCGCCGCTGCCGCCGGAGGCGGCGCAGTAGACCAGAATGGGGCAGTGAGTGGCTTGCCGTCGCGGTTTGCGACGCTTCTCGGACCCGATACCCCGCTGCGAGCCCTCGCGGCGCGCCTCGATGCCAACGGACGCGAGTGTTACCTCGTCGGCGGCAGCGTGCGCGATGTGTTGCTCGGTCGGCCACTGGTGGACTTCGACCTGACCACAGACGCGCGGCCCGACGAAATCAAAGCCGCGCTGGGCGGGTGGGCCGACCATGTGTGGCTCCAAGGCGAGCGCTTCGGCACGATCGGCGCGCGGCGTGGCGACGACACGTTCGAGGTCACCACGTTCCGGGCCGACGTCTACATACCTGAGTCGCGTAAGCCCGAGGTGGTGTTCGGCGACTCGATCGAGGTCGATCTTGGGCGGCGCGATTTCACCGTGAACGCCATGGCGCTGCGCTTGAACGGCGACAGCCCTGAACTCGTCGATCCCTTCGATGGCTTGGTCGATCTCACGGCCCGCCGGATCCGCACCCCTCAGTCGACGGAGATCTCGTTCGGCGACGATCCATTGCGGATGTTGCGCGCCGCGCGCTTCGCGGCGACGTTGGAGTTCGAACCGGTCGACGAGGTCGTACGCGCGATGCACGACATGCGCAGCCGCCTCGAGATCGTGAGCGCCGAGCGCATTCGCGACGAGCTGAACAAAATGCTGGTCGCGGCCGACCCCGGGCCCGGTCTCTGGTTGATCGCACGCACTGGGCTCGCGGACGAATTCTTGCCCGAACTCAACCAGATGCAGCTCGAACAGGATCCGATCCACCGGCACAAAGACGTGTTGGCCCACACGATTGCTGTCGTGCAGAACACCGAACCGAAACTCTTGTTGCGGCTCGCGGCGCTCCTGCACGACGTGGGCAAACCCAAGACGCGCGGGTACTCCTCGAACGGTGTCACGTTCCATCATCACGAGGTGGTCGGTGCCCGTATGGCGCGCACGCGCATGACCGCGTTGCGGTATCCGTCGCAGATGGTCGACGACGTCGCACGCCTTGTGGAACTGCACCTGCGTTTCCATACCTATCGCATGGGTTGGACCGACTCCGCGGTGCGGCGGTACGTGCGCGACGCCGGGCCGTTGCTCGACGACCTCAATCAGCTGACGCGCTGCGACTGCACCACTCGCAATCAGCGCAAGGCCGAAGCGCTGTCGCGCCGCATGGACGAACTCGACGTGCGTATCGCCGAACTGCGAGCGCAAGAGGAACTGGCTGGCATCAAGCCACCGCTCGACGGTGTGCAGGTGATGGCGTACCTCGGCGCGCGTCCCGGACGCGCCGTGGGCCAGGCCCTGGAGCACCTGCTCGAACTCCGACTTGATCACGGGCCCGTCACGATCGACGAGGCCTACCTGCAACTCGACGAGTGGGCCAGAGCCCAAGGCATTGAGCCAGCCGCCGAACGCGTGCCGGCCGCGAAACCTCGGGACTGAAGTTCTCTCAGTTGCCTTGTTTGCGGGCGCGGATGGCGATGATCCGGGGCAGCTCGGGACGGGGATCGGGATTCTGTTCGCGCTGCGGCTCCGCGAGGATGTCGACGCCGAAACCAGCGCGTCCGAGCGCAGCAAAGATGTCGGCGAACGTGCGCGGATACAGCGTGAACGGTTCGCCGTACCGATCGATGCGCATCGGTTCCATCTCGAAGTAGGAGCGCTGCACCTCGAGTCGACCGAAGGGGAGCTCGCCGTCGCCCGAATCGTCGGGCCGGCACACGAGCGCCATCGGGTGCGCGTGGGTGAACACGAACGGGGCGCCGGTGCGCAGCACTCGGTGGATCTGACGCAGGGCCCGGTCGAGGTCTTCGACCTCGGCGAGCGTGTCGACGCACAATGCGACGTCGACAGAATCGGCGCGCAGCCAAGCGAGCTCGGCCAGGTCGCTCGCGCGCCACTCGACCTTCACCGCGACGTCCTGGCCGAGTCGCCGCGCGTGCGCCAACATGGCCGGCGATCCGTCGACTGCGATCACGTTGGCGCCCTGATGGGTGAGCGCGACGGCATTGTGGCCCGCGCCGCAGCCGAGTTCGAGCGCGCGTTTGCCCTTGACGTTGCCGACGAGTCGTAGCTCAGTGTCGTCGGGGAGGTCGGCCCCGTAGCTGACGACATCGAGTGAGGCGTCGAGCCCGGCGACGTGCTTGTCGGCGACGCGGTCCCACGCCTCGACGTTCGTGGCCGGAACGGGGAGATACTCCACAGAACTCACGGAACTCAATCTGTCATATCCGGCGCGTAGTAGTCGAGGCCGAGGTGCGTGAGTGGGTTCTCGCCGATCATCCAGCGCAGGGTGTTCTTCAGCTTTGTCTGCTGGATGAACAGATCGTGTTCGGGGTACAGGCCCGGCGCCACCTGCGGCGACTTGAAGTAGAAGCTCAGCCACTCCTGGATGCCGCCCATGCCCGCGCGTTTGGCGAGGTCGCACAGCAACACGAGATCGAGGGCCAGCGGCGCCGCGAGGATCGAGTCGCGGCACAAGAAATCGACCTTCATCTGCATCGGGTAGTTGAGCCACCCGAAGATGTCGATGTTGTCCCAGCCCTCTTTGTTGTCGCCGCGCGGCGGGTAATAGTTGATCCGCACCTTGTGGTACATGTCGCCGTAGAGCTGCGGGTACTTGTCGGGCTGGAGGATGTGCTCGAGCACACCGAGCTTGGACTCTTCCTTGGTCTTGAAGCTGTCCGGGTCGTCGAGGACTTCGCCGTCGCGGTTGCCGAGGATGTTCGTGGAGTACCAGCCGGCGACACCGAGCATGCGGGCCTTGAACATCGGAGCGAGGACGGTCTTCAGCAGCGTCTGGCCCGTTTTGAAGTCCTTGCCGCAGATCGGCACGCTGTGCTCGGTGGCGTAGTCGCGCAGCGCAGGCGTGTCGACCGTGAGGTTCGGCGCACCGTTTGCGAACGGGATGCCTTCCTGCAAGGCCGCATATGCGTAGAGCATCGATGGCGCGATGTCGTGCTCGTTGTTGTCGATCGCCTTTTCGAACGACTCGAGATCGGCGTGCGCCGGGCCCGGCTCGAGGAAGATCTCGGTCGAGCCGCACCACAACATCACGATCCGGTCGACCTTGTGCTCGTCGCGGAAACGCCCGATGTCTTCGCGCACGCCGTCGAGCATGGCTCGCTTGCTCGTGCGGTCCTTGACGTTCGGACCGTCGAGTCGCTTCACGTACTCGGGATCGAACGCGGCCGACATGGGCCGGACCGAGCGCAGTACCTCGGCGACGGGTTCGAGATGGCGGCCCGGCTCAAGGACACCGGCGCGCACTGCCGCGGTGTAGGCGTCGTCGGGGAAGGGGTCCCACGCGCCGAACACGATGTCGTCGAGTGTGGCGAGCGGTACGGCGTCGCGGATCAGCGGAGTGCGATCCTCGGTGCGCTTGCCTAGGCGCAGCGTGCCCATCTGGGTGAGCGAGCCGATCGGCTCGGCCATGCCGCGCCGGGAGAGTTCGACGCCGGCGATCAATGTGCTTGCGACAGCGCCGAGACCGACGGTGAGCACGCCAAGGCGGCCCTCGGCCGGAGCGACGTTGGGAGTCTGGGGTGTCGCCACGGCTACCTCGTAGGGATCGGCTGGTTTCTCGCCGCTCACGGTATCGGTTGGGGCACGAGCTTGGCGCCTCGCCGACCGTCGCGAGCCGCTGGGCGGAAGTGCTGTGGACACCTACACTTGCCGATCGTGCGGCGCGAGATCGACTACTCGCTCGCCCGTCGCGCTGTGGTCCGTGATTACCAGCGCGGCGCGCTCGCGAAGCCCGATGTGTGCGATGCACACCCCGAACTACTGCGCGCCGCCCGCAACCTCGGCCGGGCGTGCGACGCCGAGTGCCCGATCTGCGGTGCCGACGCAACGCTGCGGCGGGTCTCGTACGTCTATGGCGACGGTGCCAAGGCCCCGTACGGGCGGGCCGTCGCCAGCGCGGCCGAACTCCGCAAGCTGGGGCGCACCCACGACGAACTGCGCTGTTATGACGTCGAGGTCTGCCTCGAGTGCTCGTGGAACTACATGCTGCGCACCTACCTCATCGGCCGCACCGGCTGACCCCCCTTTTCGGTTTTCCTCTGCACCACGCGGCGTGTAGGGCCGTCAGGTGCAATCAGACCGGTGTGCCCGGCGATCGGCCGCCGCGATGTGACGTCGGCGACGTGTCGAGGTGCAGCTGAGCCGCGACTGAACCTCGGACTGTACGGAGGGGGTTTCGGTCTGTATCGTTTGGTGTGACGCCGGGAGCCGAGTGGCCCTGGACGTTGGAGGTGAATGCGATGACCACCGCAGAGTCCTCGGTCGCGACCCGTCGCCCGATCACGGCACCAGGGGTCGCGTCCCGCAAGGGCGGACCGACACCATTGGTGATGGTGACTGCATACGACGCGCCGTCGGCCAGAGTCGTCGATGGGGCGGGTGCCGACATGATCTTGGTCGGCGACTCCGTCGCCATGGTCGTGCTTGGTTACGACGACACGATGCAGGTCACGATCGACGACATGGTGCACCACGTGGGTGCTGTGGCGCGGACGAAGCCGTCGGCGCTGATCGTGGGCGACCTGCCGTGGATGAGCTACCACCTCGATCGCTCCGACGCGGTCCGCAATGCCGCCGCGCTCGTGCGCGCCGGCGCGGGAGCCGTGAAGCTCGAGGGAGGACGCAAGCGCCTCGATGTCGTGCACGCCATCCTCGACGCCGAAGTTCCGGTGATGGGCCACATCGGCCTGACGCCGCAGTCACTCTTGGCCCTGGGCGGTTTCAAGGTGCAGGGCAAGCAGCTCGACGCCGCGCACACGATTGTCGAAGATGCCATCGCGCTGGCCGACGCCGGCTGTTTCGCCGTGCTACTCGAATGCGTGCCCGACGGTGTGGCGCGCATGGTGACCGACTCGATTGGTGTGCCGACCATCGGTATCGGCGCCGGTCGTCACTGCGACGGTCAGGTGCTCGTGTACCACGACCTGCTCGGCATGTGCGGCCCTGGTCGCAAGGCGCCGAAGTTCGTTCGCCGGTACGCCGACCTGGAAACGAGTGCCCTCGAGGCCGTGTCCGAGTTCGTCGACGACGTGCAGTGCGGGCGGTTCCCGTCCAGCGCCGAGACGTACCACATGGCCGACGGCATGAACCAAGGCCTAGGCCTCTACGGGGTAAGCGCCGCCTCGGTCTGAGCTGAATGGCATACCAACTGCGGTGGCGAAGCCATCGCAGGAGCGAGGGACGAGCGAGATGCGTGGCGAGACACTCGCCGCGCCGGACGAAGTAGGCGCAGTAGAGAGTGTCCGAGGCCCCTGTTAGCGTCTTGGGTGATAGGGAGCGTCGAGGACGGCGCTGCTAGGTTGACCGTTCCGATGTCTTTGGGCGGCTGACCGCGCAGACGTCGACACAATCTGATCCTGCCCCTCAGGGGGCCCGCGATCGACCATCGCGGTCCGAAGGAGGTACGGCCCTATGCGGCCTTACGAGGTCATGATCATTCTCGACGCCGACCTGGAAGAGGAGGCGATCCGAGGTTCGGTTGCGAAGTGGCTCAGCTTGATTGAGTCACATGGCGCCGTCCGTGGGTACGTCGATTTCTGGGGCAAGCGTCGCCTCGCCTACGAGATCAACCATCGGGCCGAGGGCTACTACGTCGTCCTGCAGGCCAAGTCCGAACCAGCGGCGATGGAAGAGCTCCACCGGGTCCTCTCCCTTGCAGATGAAGTCATCCGCCACAAGGTGCTGCGCATTCCCGAGTCGGTCTACGGGCCGCCGGCGTCTGCGTCGGGTGCCGTCGCGGCGGAGTAGGCGTCGCGAAGCGACGCCTCGCAGTACAGGAGGACCATCATGGCTAATGGCAACACTGTCACCCTCGTCGGGAACCTGACGCGTGACCCCGAGATGCGGTTCACGCCGAGTGGCGCCGGTCAGGCGATCGTCGGTCTCGCGGTGAGCCGTCGATACCAGGACCGCAACAACGAGTGGCAAGAAGAGACGGGTTTCTACAACATCGTCTGCTGGGGCGACCTCGCCGAGAACGTGCAGACGCTGAAAAAGGGCACCCGCGTCATCGTGAACGGGCGCTTGCGGCAGCGTTCGTGGGAGACCGAGAACGGCGACAAGCGCAGCGTCATCGAGGTGCAGGCCGACGAGATCGGTCCGAGCCTGCGGTGGGCGCGCGCTGAGGTGCACCGCAACGAGCGAAAAGCTCCTGGTGAAGGTGGCGGCGGGGGGCGCTCCTACGGGGGCGGCGCCACGCAGGGCGGCGGCGATGGCGGCAGTTCCGGAGCGGGGGGCTCCGGCGCGGCTGGGTATGACGAGCTGGGCGAAGAACCCTTCTAACGATGCAACGTGCTCATGGCGACATGAGACGGCGAGAGGACACGTGACATGGCAAAGCCCATGCGCAAGAAGCCTGCGGGCACCGAAAAGAAACTGAAGAAGAAGACGTCGATCCTGACGGCCGAGAAGGTCGTGTGGGTCGACTACAAAGACGCGAACCTGTTGCGTCGCTTCATGTCGGATCGCGCCAAGATCCGGGCGCGCCGTGTGACGGGAAACGACCAGCAGCAGCAGGCCGCTGTCGCCAAGGCGATCAAGCTGTCGCGTGAGATGGCGTTGCTGCCGTACAGCGTGCGTCAGGTGCAGCAGCGGACGAAGGGTCGCGGTGGCAGGGATCGTCGCGACGCCGACCTGCAGCTCGAGACCGAGCTTCCGTCCGAGGTCGCCGCGGCTGCCGCTGCGGCAGCCGAGGCTGAACTGCTCGCTGCGAGCGAGGTGTCCGACGGCGTGCTTGACGACGTCGCCGTCGTGGAGATCGATACGGCCGAGGAGTTGGCCGAAGTTCCGGCTGGGAGTGACGACCAATGAAGATCGTCTTGCGTGACGACGTCAGCTCGCTCGGTCGCAAGGGCGACCTTGTCGAGGTCAAGCCCGGCTACGCGCGGAACTATCTCGTGCCGCGCGGTCTTGCGATCGTCGCGAACCGCGGTGTCATCGCACAGTCCGAAGCGATGCGGCGCAATCGTGTCGTGCGCGACCTGAAGGACAAAGAAGCGGCATTGGAAGTCGCCGCTCGGCTCCAGGGCCAGGTGCTGACGATCGGTGTGCGTGCCGGTGAGGGCGGCAAGTTGTTCGGCTCCGTCGGAGCGGCCGATGTGGTGGCGGCAATCCACGAGCAGCTCGGCGTCCAGCTCGACCGGCGTATGGTCAGCGGCATCGACGAGCCGTGGAAAGAACTCGGGTCGTTCGAGATCACGGTCAAACTCCACGCCGAAGTGAAGCCGACGGTGAGCGTGAGTATCGTCAGCCAGGGCTGATCGGCACGCCGCAATCTGGAACCGCCCGCGCGGTGTAGTCGCCGCGGGCGCCGTGTGGGTCGCGCTATCCACAGGTAGTCGCGCGCGCTTTTCCACAGGACTATCCACAGGCAACTACCCGGTTGCCCGGCACGGCCGGCGCCATCCCGCGGACGTGTCCGAAGCCCGGTACACAATGCCTGTGGAGGAGTCGGTCGGTTGCCCACAGGTTCTCCGCAGCGAAGTTGCGGATATCCCCGGCTTTGCCCACTTACTCCCCACAGGACCGCCATGAGATCGTGATGGCTCAGGGGAAAGGGTTTGCCGCGTGGTGCAGTTCTTCGAAGAAGCGCGGCAACGCCGCGTCGCGGATGGTGGTCGGATCCCGCCGCACAACATCGAAGCCGAGGAGTCGCTCCTCGGTGCCATGATGTTGACCCGTGACGCGATCACCGCGGCCATCGAGGTTCGCATCGAAGCGCACGACTTCTACAAGCCGGCGAACGGTCATCTGTTCACGGCCGCGATTTCGTTGCACAACCGCGGCGAGGCCGTCGACCCGGTCACCGTGGCCGAATATCTGCGGCGCGACGGGCTGCTCGAGCCGATCGGCGGGCAGCCGACGCTCTTGCGCATCCAGGCCCAAACCCCGGCGTCGGCGAACGCGGGTGAATACGCCAACATCGTCCATGAGCTCGCGCTGCTCCGCAAGCTGATCGCGGTCGGTGGCGACATCGCCGAGATGGGCTACGCGGGCACCGAAGACATCGACATCACGCTTGACTCGGCCGAGGCCATGGTGTTCGAGATCGCCGAGCACCGCGTCGGCGATTCGTTGGTGTCGCTGTATCCGATTCTCGAAGCAACGATGAACGAGCTCGAACAGCTCTACGACCGCGACAGCAGCGTCACGGGGGTGCGAAGCGGTTTCCGCGACCTCGACGAGTTGCTGCTCGGCTTCCAACGATCCAACCTCATCGTGCTCGCGGCCCGACCTGGCCAGGGCAAGACGTCGTTGGCGCTCGGCGCGGCGCTGCACGTCGCGCTCGAGGACCGCAAGCCGGTGTTGTTCTTCTCGATGGAGATGGACCGGCTCGACCTCACGCGTCGATTGCTCTCGTCCGAAGCGCGCATCAACGCGCGTGACCTCCAGACCGGCCGCCTCGCCGAAGGCGATTGGCCGAGGCTGAACCAGGCCGTTGGTCGTCTGGCCGAGGCGCCGTTCTTCATCGACGACGACCCTCGGTGCACGGTCATGGAAATGCGCGCCAAGGCGCGCCGCATCAAGGCCCAGTACGGCGATGTCGGATTGATCGTCGTCGACTACCTCCAACTCATGTCGACGAACAAGCGGATCGAGAGCCGCCAAGTCGAAGTGTCGGAGTTGTCGCGTGGCCTGAAGATCCTGGCGCGCGAGATGCAGGCGCCGGTGCTCGCACTGTCGCAGCTCAACCGTCAGCTCGAATACCGCACCGACAAGCGGCCGATGCTGGCCGACCTGCGAGAGTCGGGTTCGATCGAACAAGACGCCGACGTCGTGATGTTCATCTACCGAGACGACTATTACAACACCGAGTCGGATCAGCGCGGCGTGGCTGAGATCATCGTCGGCAAGCACCGAGGTGGCCCCACCGGCACGGTCCGGCTCGCCTTCCTCGACAAGTTCACCAAGTTCGCCAACATGGCCAGGGATTAATGGGAACGGGAGCCATGCAGCTCGCAGCGCCGGACAGCGAGCGAAGCGTCCCGAAGGGCGGCGTCGCGGAGCAGCCGAGCCGAGCGAGCAAGTAGATACGTAGGCGCATTAGAAAAGCGTCAAGCGGTCCGCGTCGGCGGCGTCGCGGTATTGGGCGAGGTCGACCTCGATGCATTCGATGCCCTTGCTCGCGGCGTACACGCGGGCCTGCGGCTTGATGCGTTCGGCGACGAACATACCGACGGTGGGTGCGAACCGCGAGTCGAGGTCGAGGCGTTCCTGGTACCGCAACAGCTGATCGACCCCGGCGATCTCGCCGACGCGTTTGATCTCGATCACCACTGTGCGTCCCGCCCCGTCGCGGCACAGCAAGTCGACCGGGCCGATGTCGGTCGGGTATTCGCGCCGGATCAGTTCGAGGTCGGCGCGCAGGTCTTGGACGCGCGCGGCGAGGGCTACCTGCAGTTCGGCCTCGACGCCGTCCTTTTCGAGCCCGGGATCGTCGCCCAACGCGAATGTCTGGTCGAACAGCACTTCGTGCAGCGTGATCACGAGCGATTCGCCCTTGGGCGTGTCGGCGCGGATCGCACCGTCGCGCTCGACAATCGTGCACGGAGGGTTCATCCAGTTCAGAGGCTTGTACGCCTTGGCGTCGGAGTGCACCGCGATCGAGCCGTCGCCCTTCAGCACGATGAGGCGCAGTGCCTCACCGAGACGCGCACCGAGACGGCCTTGGTATTCGACTCCGCAGCGAGCGACGATGATCCGCACGGTCCCGAGTCTGTCATGGGTGTCCCGCTACCGTCGCCGTGTGCACACGGTCGACCGGCGTCGCGGCCGCGCGCCCCGGGGGTTGGCCCTGGCGACGGTGTGCGTCGCGATCACGATGGCGACGGCAACCTGCTCGGGCGGGTCGAGCGCGCACGCGCCGACGTCGTCGACGACGGGCTCCGATGAGGTGTTGCGTTCCTTGGTGGCAATCGCCGCCCGTGGCGATACCCACGAGTCGCGCGTCGTGTACTCGGTCGTCCGAACGGCGGGTGGTCAAGACGCTCGGAGTATGGAGATCGAGTGGTATCGCCCTTCGCCGCGTCTTGTTGCCACCGTCGAGGGTGGCGAGCTCAACATCGAACGCGCCGGTGTCGAGACGAACTGCACGCCCCGACCAACACCGAGGACATGCACCCGGATCGGTCCGGCCGAGCACGGTGCCGCCTCGAGCGCCGACCCCTATCTCGTGGCCGTCCGATCGAATCGCTATTCGGTCAGCGTTGGCGCCGATCGCAACATCGTCGGTGCCCGCGCGCGATGTTTTCGCCTTGCGCTGCGTGTCGGGCAGCCGCTGATCGTGGGGCTCGGCTACAGCTCGGAGACGTGTTTCGCTGCCGACGGCGTCGTGGTCCGGACTGAGCGTGACGCGCCGGGTGGTACCGAAACGGCGGTGGCGATTGCTGTCGAACGCTCCGTGCGCTGCGCCGAACTGCGACGCGTGTGGCGCGATTACGGCACGACCGACCTCGCCGACCCATGCCGTTGACGATGCGCCTTCTACGCTGAGCGGCCGTGGACTTCTACGGCGAAGTACTCCAGGAGCTCGTGGTGGCGTTGGGCGCCGCGCTGCTCGTTGCCAATGTGGCCGCACTCATTCGGCGGCGGCGAGATCGTGACACCGCGGCGCAACGCAAGATCGCGAAGTCGCGGCCGGGCAGTCCGGTCCGGCGTCTCGGCCAAGCCGACGGCCACGGCGACCTGCCGGTGGCGCCGTTTGCCCGCACCGTCACCTATGCCGCGGTGGGCCTGGTCGTGATGGTGTGGGGTGTGGCGTCGATCGTGGGCGGGCGCTGAGCGCCGAAACATCAAGACCGAGGGTGACTCGGCCGATATGCGAGTGTGTACAACTCGGGGACCGAGGCGAAATGCAGCCCTCGTTCCCGCTGGGCACGCGCGGCCCTCGCGCTGGGCCTTGTGCCGGCGGCAGCGTCGTGCGCCTACCTCACGCCCCGTCCGAGTTTCGGTCGTGGCGCCGGCGCGACGCATGTCTCAGCGTCGACGAGTGCTGCTTCTGGGAAGCGCGTGGTTCCGCGCGTGCACGACGACACTCGCTGGCAAACCTTCGTACCCGTCGCGGCCGACTTCACTACGACGTACTGGGTAACGGCATCGGGCGCTGACACTGCGCCGGGCTCGATCGACGCGCCCTGGCGCACGCTGCAACACGCCGTCGATGCCGCGACTCCAGGCGCGCGGATCCTCATTGGCTCAGGAACCTATACGGGCTTCCGGATGACGACGAGCGGTGGGCCCGGGACGCCGACCGTGATCGCCGCTGGTCCGGGCGCCAATGTTGCAGTCACCGCACCGCTCGCGAGCGGTGACGTGATCGACCTCGTTGCCGTCCATGATGTGGCCGTTCGTGGGATCACAGTGCGCGGCGCGCGCGGGAACTGGCGTGCGGGCATCCTTGTACGCGACGGCGCGACGCGGGTCGAGATCAGCGACGATGTAGTCACCGACAACGCCGACTACGGCGTGCGGATTATCGATGCGACCAACGTTGAGGTCACCCGTGACGACATCAGCCACAACGGTGCGGGTGTCATTGTCGAACGGGCTGGGTCGGGCGTTCACATCCACGCCAACATCGTGCACGACAACGATCGCATGATTGTCAACGACGCCGCGCCCGGCAACGATACGGGCGCGATGGGGATCGTGTTCCAATTCGCGACCGGCCCGGTCACCGCGGACCACAACGTCATCTTCGCCAACCGGGCGCAATCACACGACTTCGGCTACGACGGCTCGGGCTTTGAAATCTTCGGGGCCGCACACGTGACGATGGCTTCGAACGTGCTGTACGACAACGAGGCCGTGCTTGAGACCGGCACCGATGGCCCGGACTGCGTCGGAAACCGCTTCGAGGGCAACGTCGCGTGGGGCCCCGGCCACGCGACGGTCGACGTGCAGGTGCCGCAGTCGAATGGCGTGCTGTTGCGATGCGCGACGTCGATGGTGGTCGAACACAACACGCTGTATGACCTTGATGGGTTCGCGGTGTGGTTCGACGCCAGCAACGCCGCGATGGGCGGGGTCGCGGGCCTGCGCGTCAGCGACAACCTGCTGGTGCAACCGAGCTCACCCGTGTACGAACTCGACAGTTCGCTGCCGAACACGGTGACCGTCGATGCCAACGACGTCGTCGGCCGAGGCGCAATGCTCGCGCGGATCGTGGGCCAGGATGCGCCGACCAACCTCGCTGAACTCCAGCACGCGCTCGGCTTCGACATGCACGGCGTGTCGATCGAGCCGGTGTTCGCGTATCAGGCCGGCTATGACCTGCGCGCGATGAGTCCCGCAGTGCGCGGGCGTTACGGCGCGACGTGAATCGCTTCGGACCACGAACAGGCGGCGGCACGAGCGACGGGAATCGCCGACGGTGTCGACGAGCCGCAGTCGGTGCCGAGCATGTCGTGTAACACCACGGGATCGAGGATCAACTCCGGTCGGTGATCGGCCGGGCCGCTGTCCTCGAGCGCGATCGTCGTGCGCGCCTTGGGGAACGGAACAACGACGTGTGCGGTGGCGCCGCTCGACAGGTACGCGCTCGACCACAGCGGCACCTCACGGTTGCCGCGGCGTTCCACGACGGTGACCGGTCCTGAGCGCGCGGTGGTGATGGCGATGCTCACCTGTCGTGCCGTCACCGTGTCGACCGCGACCTGGGCGGGCGTCGTGATGGCGTCGTCGGCCGCCTGATACGCGAGCGCGATGCCGACGGCAACGATGGTCGCGCCGATCACTGCAAGCAGCACCGTGTGCTGCCCGATGTCGTCCACGGCGGGCAGCCGCGGTTGCACGTCGATCTGGCGCCACATCGCTGCGGCCAGAACTGCGGTGGCGACGACACCCCAGGCGATACTCCATGACGCGCGCGTCAAACCCCACGGCAGCGCGTCCAGTAGGTAACCCATTGCGATCAGCGCGGCGATCGTCGAGGCAATCGCGAGTACCCAACGTCGCAGTGGGTCACCGGTGGCGAGCATGGTGATGAGCCGTACCGTCACCACGAGCGATGCCGCGCCGAGCGGCGCCGCGACGAGTGGGTGCGCAGACGCGACGCCGCAGATTGCCGCGAACGCGATGATGGCGAAGATAGAGACTTGGTCACGAAGACGCATTGATGCCTCGGATGTCGTAGACGATGACGGCGCCGTTGTCGTAGATCCGCGCCACGCCGGGGATGTTGTCGAACTTCGTCAGAGCGACGCGCGTGACGGGGAACTTGTGCGCGTAGCTCGCGTCCTCGCCCTGCTCCAGGTAGACGCCGACATGCGGCAGCCCCGTCGACATACGCACATCGACGACCAGGTACTGGATCCGACCCTTGCGAATGAGCGCAAGGTCGTTGGGGGTCGGCGAGTGGTCGAAGAACACTCGGGAGGCATCGATGTTGTCACCGACGTGCGTGACGCTGTATGACGTGCCGATCGCGGCAGCGAGAAGCCGACCGATGCGGTCCGACAACACCCTGCTGTTCGGCGGGAGGTGCTGACCGATCCACTCGGCCGTCGCCACGTTGTAACGATCGACCGTACGATTGTCGGCCGACACGAGGTACGGCCCGGGCATACGCAGCCAACTTGGCCCGAATCCGGTCAGGACGCCGCCGACGAACATGAATGTGAGCACGAGCGTGATCGCGACGGTCCAGTCGCGCGTCCGATGCAAGAGCACGACGCCGGCCCACCATGCGAGCGCGAAGCCGACACCGACGAAGATCAGTCCTGTCGAACGGTCAGCGAACTCCGAAGTAGCGAGCGTGAGGTGCCCGATGGGCAAGAGTGGGAACGCGGCCGCGGTGACGAGCAACGCAATGGCGCGCGAGTCGCGGCGCTTGAACCACGCGCGACCCTTCCATAGGGCGGGGAGGAGCAACAGCCCGATCAGCGCGAGTGACGACACCGACCAGATGCGCTCCCACAGCGCGGCCGTGCTGCCACCCCCGTCGACGAACAATTTGTGGTTACTGCTGCCCGTGATGAACGCGTTGATCTGTTCGCCGGAACCTTTCAGCGCGCTGCCGACGTAGCGCATCACGATCGTGCCTGGGAACAGCGTGTACAGACCGAGCATTGCCGTCGCGGCCGCGGCCACAATGCCGTACAGGTGCGACTCGCGGTTGTAGCCGCGCGCGACGCGCTCGACTCTCCACAGGACGAAGACGGCACCAACGAACGCAAGCCCCATCAGGTGGTGGCTCACTATCGCGGCGCCTCCGATGGCGATGGCCGGGAGCACCGCGCGGCGATGGCGCGGGTGCGAGCGGTCGACGAGGAGATACACGGCTGCGAGCGCGAGCGGCAGTGCGAGGGACTGGTACGAGAATTGCGAGTTGAAAAAGAGATACTGCGGGTTCGCGGCGTACACGAGTGCAGCTATGGCAGCAACGCGCTCGGAACCCGTCAGCCATTCCACAAACGCGATGAGCGCGAGCGTGGAGAGCACGCGTGCGAGGACGAGGACGATGACGCCACTGGTATGCCCGGTGAGGCCGGTGAGCGACGACACCGCGTGCGTGACGATCTCGAGACCGGGGTAATAGCGAACGACCGGCAGGGTCGATGTTGCATGGAACAGTCGGTGGGTCGATGTGAGTAGTCGCAGCGCCTCGACGTGGACCAACTCGTCGTGATACACGAAGAACTTCGGGTAGAGCACGACTTGACTGAACACCGCGGCGGCGCCGAGCACGAGCGACAACGTGATGCGCTCGCGCCGCACAGTGTCGCGACCGACGATACGGAATGCGCAGGGCACGAAGATGATGATGAGGCTGATCCAGAACAGTGGCGTGGCGTACCAGTGCTCGTGCCGGCTGGCTATCCCTGCGAGCGCGTGGAGGAACAACCCGACGCACACGGACAGGATGGCCCACCCGGTGAGGTCGCGCTGGGGCGATCGTGCCCGGCGGAACAGTTCCTGAAGGCCGGCTTCATCCTCGAGCAACATGATCGGGTTCCTTCCCGAGAGTGTCCTGGCGCAGGATCCTTCGCACCATGAATCTGGTCGTGAATAGCGAGACGATCGACTGTCCGACGAGCCATCCCAATGCGGGTGCGCACACGCCGATGTGGTGCACCAACAGCGCACCAGTACCGATGGTGAAAATGCACACGACACCGTTGATCACCGCGACCCACTTCGTGCGTCCGGTGACGCGCAGCACGCCCACGGCCACGTTGTTGAGGGCCCGAGGGATGCACGCGAGGCCCATGAGGCGAATCACCCACGCTCCCGCGCGCGCGTATCCCGGTCCGTACACCTCTAGCGCGAACGGCGCGATCACGACCGCTGCGATACTCAGGGGCACCATGACCGCGAACGTGTGGCGCAACGCCGATCGCAGCAGGTCCGGAAGTCGGTCACGGTCGCGCGCGCCCTCGACGGTGAGGGCCGTGGCCATGTTCAACGCCAACAGGTCGATGGTGAGCGCCGACGTCCATGCCAACGCGAAGTAGCCGGTCTCCTTGCTGCCCACCCATTGCAGCATCAACGCAGGTACGAGCGCGGCCGACGCGTAGTTGAACAACGAGGCCACATAGTCGGGCCCGGCGAAGCGGGCGGCTTCGGGCAGCGCCAAGGTCTCGGGCCGGGCGCTTGACGCGGTGTGAATCAGGCGCCGGAAGATGAGCACGTTGATCGGGATGAGCGACGCCAGCGCGCCGATCACCCACGGTGCGAACACGCCCATCGCGCCACCAGCGGCCGCGAATACGACGAGCAGCGCGAGCTTGACGACACCGAAGATGGCGTTCTCCACGGGGACCCAGTGCGCGCCGCGCAGCGCGGTGAGGGCCGCGTCTTGCAAACTGAACACGGTCCAGCCGACAGCGGCCACTACGAAGAGCGGCGCAAGGAATCGACTGGTTTGGAGCGCACCCGCGCCGACGCGATCGTCGTAGGCCACGTAGCCGATCGCAACGAGCAACGTGAGCGTGCACGTGACGCCATACGAGAGACGCAGCGCGCGTGCCCTGCGCTCGTCCAGTACCGGCAAGTAGCGCCCGAGGAAGCTGATCATGTTGAGTTGGCTGATGCCGCTCACGAAGAGCATGGCGCTGATCACGGCGGTGGCTCGTCCGACATCGCGCGCGTCGTAGAGCCGGGCTGCCGCGATCCAGAACAACACGCCGAGGACGGCCGTGAGGCCGGTGTTGAGCATCAACGAATAGGCCGCGTGCAGCAGCGGGCTGCGTTCGGCGATTGCCGCCCAGCGGCGTTCGTTCGTGGGGGCCGACGCCTCGACGCGCAGTGTCATGACGGGTTCGCCGATCCGAGCACGCGCTCGTAGAACGTGCCCATCCGGTTGGCAGCGGCAGCGATCGTGAAGTGATCGCGGAACCGTCGTTCGGCGGCGTCGATACACGCGGCGACGCGCGGTCCGCCGTCGAGCGCGTCGTCGAGCGCGGTTGCGAGCGCGCCGGGGTCGTCGGTGCGCACGTAGTGAAAGGCGGTCACATCAAGCGCCTCCACGAGCGGCTCGATGCGCGAGGCAACGACGGGAAGGCGCAACGCCATCGCCTCGAGTGCGGCCCCGCCGAACCCCTCCCAGCGCGAGGGGTACGACAACACGTCGGCTGCACACATCAGATCGGGTACGTCGCTGCGATGACCGAGCAGCCGTACCGATGGGCCGACCGACGTGGCGAGTTGCTCGACCAGCGCGCTCGCTGTGTCGGCGCCGCCGGCGATGAGGAGTACGGCGTCGGGTCGGCGTTCGCGCAACATTGCGAAGGCGCGGATCGAGGTGTCGACTCCTTTTTGGTCGGCGAGTCGAGCGGGCGCGAGCACGACGGGCGTTCCGCCAGGTATGCCCAGCGACGCTCGGACCTCAGCGCGTCGCCGGGGTGACGGCGTACCCAGGCGCGCTTCGTCGCGGCCGCGCCACACCACGTCGACGCGTTCGTCGGGCACATGCAGCCGCTTCGCCATCGTGCTTGCGATCGAGGCCGACACCGATTGGAATCGCCGAACCAGTCGGGCCGTAGCGATGTCGCAGCCGTGGACGCCGCGCACCGCGAGCCGTCCGTAACTCGACGTGGCGCGATGCTCAGGGCCGTACGTCAGGTTCGCCAAGGTGGAAACGACCGGCACGTTGGCCGCGCGCGCCGCGGTGCGGCCGCACAGGTCCGCCCACAGCAACGTCGTGTGCACGACGTCGGGTCGGCGCGCCCGGATCAGCGAGCGCAGGCTCACAACCCGGCGGACGGGTCGCGGCCCACTCAGCGAGTGGACGACAAAGCCGCGTTCGCGCAGCCGCGCGCGGAGCACGCCGTCGTCGTCGAGCAGCGTTGCGACCTCGACCTCGATGCCGAGGGCGCGCAGGTGCGGCGCCACGTCAACGAGCGATTGCTCCGCGCCGCCGCCGCGCAAGTTGTCGATGATGTGCAGCACGCGCATCGTGCCGCCGGACACCGGCGGCGAGAGGGCGACGTCGCTGCGGCCGAGCAGCGGAGCTGAACTCATGCGCCAGCCACGCTCCTGTACACGTCGGCGATGCGCTCCGCGCAGGCGTCCCAGGTGGGCAGGTCGGGTGTCGGCCGGGCGCGTGCGAGTGTGGAGGCCACCGCGTCAGCGATTTCATCGGGGCTGGCGTCGACGTCGACGCCCGAGATGAGATCGTCGTCGATCAGTTCGGAGAGCCCCGACGTGCGTGCGCCGAGCACGGGAACGCCCAGGCTGAGCGCCTCGATGACCGACACCGGGTGGGCTTCGTAGTCGCTGAGGAGCACGACCGCGTCGGCCCGCGCGATGAGTCGGCCGAGTTCGGCACGGTTCCCCGATCCGTACGAGCGGAAGTGGGTGTTACGGGGCGCGACCTCACGAGCCAGACGGCGCAATTCGTCGCGGTAGGGCCCATTTCCCACGATCACAAGTGTCGCGTCGGGGAAGCGGCGGGTGATCGCCGCCATCGCCCCGATCGCACGATGGTGACCCTTGTAACGCTCGAGGCGGCCAATCGACAAGAGCAGCGGCGCGCCCGCGATCGTGTCGTCGTCGGACGCCGCGGCGATCGGGAGTGTGCTGACGCCGTTGCGGACGACCTGAATCGATGACCGGTCGACGCCGAACCCTCGAGCGAGCGTGTCGGCTTCGAACTCGCTCACGGCCACGATCGAATCGGCGTGGCGGACGAGGGGACGCAGCGCACGCCACTGCAGCGACCGCAACTTGTGGCGCCACTTCGACGAGTGCCCACCCGTGTGGAGCTGCACGATGCACGGCACCTTGGCCCGACGGGCTGCCAGCATCCCGAGGATCGCCGAAAACGTATGGATGCCCTCGATGTGTACGACGTCGAACGCACCGCGCGCCGCAGCGCGGTACAACCCAGGGGCGAAGTACCAATCCCGGGTGTGTGGATACGACCGAAAGCGCGCCACGCGCACTCCGTCGCGTTCCTCACTCGTGGGCGTGCCGTCGCGAGGGTCGGTGGTGAGCAGCTCGACTTGGAAGCCTGCGTGCGCGAGCCGCGGTGCAACCTCCTCGATGTGCGTCTCGATGCCACCCATGAACGGGTACGCACGCGCCGCGATCATCGCAACCTTCACGGGCCGAGTCGGTGATCCGCCGAAGTGCGGTGGCCGCCGACCAAACGTTGCCGCGCGGCCGACGCAATACCCGGCGCCGGCCGCCGCAAACGCGAGCATCGACACGACGAGTCGCACTGCCGCGAAGACTTGTAGTCGCAGGGCGGCCTTGAGGTCGTTCGCCCACGCACCGAGAATCGCGTCGCGGACGTAGTTGCGCTCGACCGAAAGTGCAGCCCCAGATCCGGTGAGCCACCGCACTGTCGCCTTTGACCGGCCCTCGGCGAACGATCGGCGGAACAAGTACCGCAGGGTGAGCCGCTCGACCGGAACGTAGTGACGAACCGTGGCCGCTGGCTCATACACGAAGGCGGTTCCGGCGATGGCGTTCGTCGCACGCACGCACAGCTCGGCCTCCTCGCCGCCGGCCGCACCGCGCACGCGTCGCCCGAGCTCGGGACGGAAACCGCCCACGCGTTCGAAGGTATTGCGCCGCACGACCGCACACCCGCCGAAGAAATTGCGAACGGTGCTGCGCGTGGTTGGCAGCCCTCGGTAGGTGCATCCGACTGTCCACCACAGTTCAGGAGCAAGCCAACTCGGAGGGTTGCGTTGCCAGTCGGGCTGCACCGATCCGCTCGCGCCAAGGATGCGCGGCTCAAGCGTGGCTACCAGCAGTTCGAGCCAATCAGGCGCAGCGGCGGCGTCGTCATCGAGGAAGGCAACGAGCTCGCCCGTCGCGGCGTCGATGCCCGTGTTGCGCGCAGTCGACAGACCGAGGTTGCAGGGCAGCGCGATCACTTGTACGCGCTCGCCGAGCGTACGCGCTCGTGCGGCGAGCTGCTCGTGCCCGTCGATCACCACGATGATCTCGAGCGGACGATGATGCTGGTGCTCGATCGACTCGATGGCACGCAGGAGCAATGGCCAGCGGTCGAGCCGATGGGCTGCGATTACCACGGACACCGTCGGGTACGAGGGGCCTACGGTCATCGGTGCGGCCTTCCGGTGGATGCGGCGCGGCCGCCGAGGTGGCGGGCGCGGCGCACTTGGCGCCACGGCGTTGCGGCGACCTGCTTCGCCACACGTTCGGCGCGCGCCGCCTGTCCTTGCGCGAGCAGAAGTACGTGCGAGGCAGAGTGTTGGCCGCGCACGATCAGGCGCCGGACCGCGAAGCGATCGGCGGCAACAGGATGGCGATCGTGGCCGATGATGCACGCCGACTCGAAACCGGCGTCGCGTACGGCGCCGCGGGTCGAGGTTCCGGCATAGCCGTTGGGGTACGCGAAGCTCGTCGCGTCGATGCCGAGCCGGTCACCAAGTACTTCGCGACTGCGCCGCAGCTCTGCGGTGACGACGGCGGGGAGTTCGAGGTCGAACGGATGGTGCTCGTGGCCGTGCGAGCCGATCTCGATGCCGGCGTCGCGCATCGCGGCCAGCTCGTTCCAGCTGAGCAAACGTTGGCGCCCGAGTTCGCCGCGGATCCACGTGGCGCGTCCGCCCACGTGCGCCGTCGGCACGTACATCGTCGCTGACCATCCCAGGCGTTGCAAGATTGGGAGCGCAAATTCGGTGAACCCGCCGAAGGCGTCGTCGAAGCTCAGCGCGACGACGTTGGTGATGTCGTCGCCTGCGTCGATGCGCCGGAGGGCCTCGGTGACGCCGACACCGTGCCAGCCATACGCGTGCAGCGCAGAAACGTGCTCGTCAAAGGTCGCGACCGATACCTCGAGGTCACCGCGCACGCGCTCGATCGAGCCAGTCACCCGGTGGTACAGCAACACGGGCAAGCGCGCCGACTGTGTTACTGCTGCTGATGTTGGCGTCGATGTCATGCGTTCATCCGTGCTGCGGGTCGATCATCCATGGAGCGTTGTGCGAGCCGCGTCCCGCGGTGCGCAGGCGAAACACGTCAGGTCGGGCGAAGGCGCTCGGCGATGATCGTGCGCAGAATGCGCAGGCCGTCTCGACGCGCCGAAAGGTTCGAGTCGCCCGAGAGTCGAGTCGATTCGTACGAGGGCACTTCGACGATGCGCAGTCGGTTGCGCGCGGCCTTGATGTTGAGGAGCGTCTCGACCTCGAACCCGTTGCAGTCGATGTGGAGGTCGGGCAGACACGTTCGCCAAAACGCGTTATAGCCGTAACAGAGGTCGGTGAACTGCACGCCCCACATGCGATTTACGAGCGCGCCGAGCGCTCGATTACCGGCCCGCCGGACTCGGGTGATGTCGGCCGAACCGCCGCCCATCGCGAAGCGCGTGCCTTTGGCGAAGTCGGCGCCGGTGCGCAGCGCGGCGACAAAGCGCGGAATCTCGGCCGGGTCGGTCGAGCCATCGGCGTTGAGCATCACGATGATGTCGCCTTTGGCGGCGTTGAATCCGCAGGCGAGCGCGTCGCCTTTCCCGCGTCCGAG
Source organism: Acidimicrobiia bacterium (assembly GCA_038202885.1). Taxonomy (GTDB): domain Bacteria; phylum Actinomycetota; class Acidimicrobiia; order IMCC26256; family PALSA-610; genus JBBREP01. The sequence continues at coordinate 56,396 of JBBREP010000001.1, forward strand.
TTGGTCGATCACGACGACATCGGCGCGCGCGGCACGGGCGATCTCCCCCGTGCCGTCGGTGGAGTGGCCGTCGACGACGAGTACCTCGTCGACCCAGCTCGGAATCCGGGCGATGACGTGGGCGATGTTGTCGGCTTCGTTGAGGGTGGGAATGACCGCGCTGACCGTCGGAGGTGATCCGTGCTCACGCTCCGCGGCCAAATCCAATGCGCGCGCCAACGACCGCTCTTCGCTGTCGCTTCGACTCGCTCGCCTCGCAGCTACTTCTTCAAGTACTGCGCCCATCCTGTGCTCCCGCCCGCCACCACCGGTGACCCAGGTGCGGCAATTGAGCCGCACGATAGCGGCGAATGCCACATTCAGGCAAAGCGCGACCGCGAAGTGTGGCAATTGTTGGCCGGCCGTCCCGCTCGATGTCGCGGCGCCGGACGGAGTAGGCGCAGGGAGACCGGACGGAGTAGGCGCACAAAACTCTGCCCACTACGGTGTCGCCGCGAACTCCAACGCCCGATACGACCGATTTCGACGGCTTCGAGAGGTGCACGAGATGCGCAGGATGTTGCGACTGTCGGTGGCGAGCGGACTGCTCGCGGCGTCGACGATCATCGCACCGCATACCGCCGCGGCCGCCACGGGCTTCTCGGCGGGTCGTCCCGTCGGAGCGCCCGAGGAAGATGTGGGCGCTGCCGTCGACGCCGGCGCCGTCACATGGCTGCCCAACGGGGGTGCTGGCTTGACGGGAACGCACAGCATCACGCTCACTGAAGCAACGGTGGGCGGCACGGTGCGAGCGGGCGACCGTTTCGGTGCGGCCGTGGCCGTTGACCAATCGGCGGGGCTACCGGGCAAGTTGGTCATCGGCGCACCCGGAGCCGACCGGGGTGCCGGGCGTGTCTATGTCGTGCCGTTCAGCGCAAGTCAGACGCGGTTCGACTATGCGCATGTGACGGTCCTGCGCCCCGGTCACGGCGCCGTCGGGTCGAGCGCGCAGATCGGTGAGCACTTCGGAGCCACGCTCGCGTGGGGTAGGGCTACGAACGATTACCTCGTCATCGGCGCACCCGACTTCGACCTAGGTGCGCTGCAGGACGTCGGCAGAGTGTTCGTCACCCAGGCGGGAGCGACCGCGCTCGCGCTCACGCCTGGTTCGGTGGGTGTACCCGACGCGCCGCACAGCGGAGACCATTTCGGAGCGGCGTTGCTCGTCGGCGCCACGAGCGTGTTTGTCGGTGTCCCGAATGCGTGGGACGGTCCGGTGGCACACGCCGGCGAAGTCGACCGATTCACGTTGCCGCCGTTGGGTTCGCTGTCGGGAGTGGCGTATCGCCAAGGCTCGGGCGGGATCGCGGGTTCGTCCGAAGCGGGCGACCACTTCGGAGCGTCGCTGGCAGCGATCACCCAGAACGGGCAACAGGTCATTGCGATTGGGGCGCCAGCCGAAGACGTCGGACCCATTGTGGATGCTGGTGCGGTCACGATCCTCGGGACGGCGCCGCACACCTATGTCCAAGGATCGGTTCCCGGGCTGTCGGGTGCGCCCGAAGCGGGCGACCAGTTCGGCTACGCCTTGGCCGGAGACGGAGCGAACCTGATCATCGGCGTGCCTGGTGAGGACGTCGGCCCGGTCGCGAACGCCGGACAAGTGCAAGCGCTCTACCCGGACAGTTTCTCGACGCCCACGAGAATGGCGAGCGGTGGCTCCTTCGTCGAGAGTTGGGGCGGTGCGCCTGGCCTCGTGCAGGTCGGCGCGCGCTTTGGTGCCTCGGTCAGCGCGTACGCCGGCTGGTTGAGCGCGGGTGCGTCGGGCCAGAACACGGGCGGCGCGCAAGGTGGCGGCGCCTTCGTCGTGCTCCCGGGTCTGAGCGCCAGCACGCACTGGACGACGTTGGGGAGCTACATCGTGACCCAGGAGACCAACGGTGTGCCTGGCGCCAGCGAGACCGGCGACCACTTCGGTGCGGCCCTCGCGTGACGTGACCATCGCGCCGCTGCGCCCCGCAATAGCCGCTGGTCCCGCCCCCAGTCCCGTCCCCAGTCCCAATGCGTCGTTTGGGGGTCATATACACCCCCGAAACGACGCATCGGCGATCAGGTCAGGCGGTAGACGTACCAGGAACCTTGGTGGGTTTCTAGGGTGAACGGATAGCGGCGGTCGGTCACCAGGTAGCGGGCGTTGTAGCTCGTGACGAGGCTGTGGATCCGGGTCGTCGTCAGCGCGCGGTACTCGTCGTCGATCGACGTCCCGGTGTCGAGCGCGTGACGCGCGGCCGCGTCGCTGGGCCCGAGCTGCTGGAGGATCCGGCGTTTCCATTCCACGATCTCATCCCAGCGTGGCACTCCGAACGTTGCGATCTGGGCCCGCTCGGTGTCGTAGTGGGGATCGTTTCCGGGCGGCGCGATTATGACTGCATTGGTCGGCGTGTGATCGCGCACCCAGTGGTACGCGCGCGTGAGATCAGTATCGGTGCGAGCGTTGTGACCGGTCCAATCGCGCACGTTGCGGCGCACGAGGAACCCTGCTTCACGCACGGGGTTCTGCGCGATCACGCCGAGCGCGAGTGTCAGCGCGATCGCGCCGAGCACGGCGCTCGGCCGCGGTGTGATCTCTCGACGCTGCCACCAACGCGGCGCCGCGTGTGCGACGGTAAGCGCGAAGCCGAGCGAGACGATGATCGGAAAGACTCGAAAAGGAAAGAAACGCAGGTATTCGTAGCGCCCGGTCGTCCACGCGAGGAGTCCGAGCGCACTCGGCACGGCCGTGACTAGCTCGACGTGCGCGAGGAACCGGAGTGGGTGAGCGCGTTCCAAGCTGTACGCATACCAAGTGTTGACGCACGCCATCGCGACGAGCGCGATCAACGTGAGGCCGCCGAAGTACCACGGGTCCATGTGAAACGGATAGATGTCTCGCGCGATGAAACGCCAGAGGTCTCGGTTCCCGGCGCTGCCGTGCATGTCGCGCACGATCCCGACGACGCCGGGCGCGGCGGCCAATGCCGCGAGTGGCAGCGCCCGCACCGCGGCGCGCCGAGTCGCCGGGTCGACGAGCAACGCAATGGCGATCGCGGGCATTGCCGCGACGCCCACACCAGGGTGGGCGCTGACCACGACGCCGCCGAGCAGCATCGCGAGCGCGACGCGCCGGTCGAGCGCGGCAATGATCGCGCCGAGTACGGCGACATACGCGATCGGCTTGGCCTCGAAGGAGCCGAACATCCAATCGCCGCCGACGATACGGAGCTGCCACGGCATCCATACCAACACCGCCAGCACCCCTGCCCATCGGGCGATGCCGAGCCGTCGCGTGAGCGCGACCAGCAACGCCGAGAGCGCGGCCCAGCAGGTGACGCGGCCGATCCACGCGACCACGACGATCGACCAAGCGCGGGCGATCGGCGTGAACAACGTGTTGAACACGAGGTTTTCGCCGAAGCTGCCCGACAACGACCAGTCGTGCGCGAGGTAGTGCGGATCAGCGACCGAACGGAGCCGTACCAGATAGACGTACTCGTTGATGAAGGGCGCGCGACTGGCGAACAACATCGCCGCGCCTGCGAAGATCGCGGCCCACGCTGCCCACGATGCCGGCGCCCCCCGCCGCGCCGCCGTCGTCACGCGCCGGCGATCCCGATCGGGCAGGAGACGCCCGTGCCACCGAGCCCGCAGTAACCCGCGGGGTTCTTGGCGAGGTACTGCTGGTGGTAATCCTCGGCGTAATAGAACGTCGGCGCCGCGCCAATCTCAGTCGTGATCTCGCCGTAGCCGGCACTGCGGAGGTTGGCCTCGAACGCGGCCGCCGAAGCAGTGGCGGCGTGTTCTTGCGCGTCGGAGTGCCAGTAGAGCGCCGAGCGGTATTGCGTGCCGACGTCATTGCCTTGGCGCATCCCTTGCGTGGGATCGTGGTGCTCCCAGAACGCTTGCAGCATGTCGTTGTAGGTCGTGCGTTCGGGATCGAACACCACGAGCACGGCCTCGGTGTGTCCGGTACGACCGGAGCAGACCTCGCGATAGGTGGGGTTCGCCGTGATGCCCCCGGCATACCCAACTGCGGTCGTGTAGACGCCCGGCAGTTGCCAAAAGACCCGCTCGGCGCCCCAGAAGCAGCCCATGGCGAACACGGCTCGTTCGAAACCGACGGGGAACGGTGGCTCCAAGGGCGTGCCGAGCACGAAGTGTTCCGACGGAACGTCGAAGCCCCGCGTGTCTCGACCGGGAAGCGCGTCCGCGCTGGTTACCACTGCTTTGTGCTTGCCGAAGAGCATCGCGTCACCTCTCGTTCCGAGGCGAGGATACCCGTCAGTGGCCTACCCACAGGCTGGTCGTTCCCGACGGTGAGACCCACGCTATGTCGTCGGCACCGTCACCGTTCAGGTCGCCCGCAGCAGGGGTGTACGTGCCACCGACGGTCACATCGGGGCCCTGCGTGAAACTCGTACCGCCCGCGTACCACAGGGAGTCGATCGCGCCACCCGGGCCGTACCAGAGCACGTCGGTGCGGTGATCGCTGTTGAAGTCACCGGCAATGGGCGTATACGCGCCGTGGATGCTGATCGCGGCACCGTTCGCGAACGTGCCGTTGAGTTTGCCGAGTCGGAGGTAGTCGGTGCCGGCGCCCGGCGCGTACCAGAGCACGTCGTCGCGTCCGTCGCCGTTGTAGTCGCCGACGATCGGCTTGTACGCACCGTTCACGTTGATGGCCGGGCCATCGGTGAAGGTGCCGTCACCGACGCCGATGTACTCGTGGTCGGGTCCGGGTCCGGCTTGGTACAGGATCAGGTCGCACTTGCCGTCGCCGTTGAAATCGCCGGCAATGGGTTCGTAGTTCGAATTGATCGCGAACAGCACTTTCGAAGTGAAGTTCGAGGTGTCGTTGGTGCCGAACAGCACGTAGTCGCGGGCGATTCCCGGAGCGACGAGGATGATGTCGTCCTTGCCGTCGCCGTTCACGTCGCACACGGCATCGTGGTACGTACCGGAAATCGTCACAGGAAGCGATGACGAACCGGTGACCAGGTGGCGATACAACGCGTCGCTCAGCGTTCCGGGACGGTACTGGAGCACGTCGGCGATGCCGTCGCCGTTGAAATCGCCGACGATCGGTTCGGCATTCGCCAACATCGTGCGCGTGACGCCATTGGCGAGCGGCGGCGCGGCGATTGGCACACCGAACGATTCCAACCAACTTCTGAACGTTGCGACGCGCGTGAACGCGACGGTTTCACCACCACACACAATGCCCCACGACACGAGACCGATGAGTTGACGCTTGCCCTGAAAGCCGGCAACCGTGAGCGGGCCGCCGCTGTCACCGAAGCACGGTCCCGGAGCCGCGTTCGTGGTGCTGGGGTTCGCGGCACACAACATCGTTGCGGGATCGAAGTCGACGTTGTACTGGGCGTAGCGGGGTTGGCAGTACGAGTTGGGATGCACAGGAACGCTGGCGCCGCGCAGTTGGTTCGGATAGTCGGTAGGCGAGGTGCAGTCCGACCCCGCGCTCAAGCAACCCCAGCCCGAGATGAAGCCGGTTGCACCCGATACGTAGCGGTAGTCGCTCTGCGCGGGCACGACGTCGACCGGCGTGGTCGACACTGGGGTCGACAAGGTCAACAAGGCGAGATCGTTGCGGTCGCTGTGCACCGGGTCGTAGCTCGGGTGGCGGTGGATCGCGGCAACGCTGACGACCGTCCCACCTGTCGCGAGCTTGTCGGTGTTGACGACGACCTTCAGGTTCGCCGCGTCTTCTTTGACGCCATTGCGCAGGTCGCGGTACGTGCAGTGGCCGGCCGTGATGACCAGCGTCGAGGTGAGGACCGACCCGCCGCACTCGAACGCGTCGTTTCTGTCGTTCGTGTTGCGGGTGTCGAGGATCGCCGCCTGGAACGGCACCTTGCTGAGCGGTATCGCGCCACCGTTGACGATGAAGGGCGTCACGGATGTGTGTGTGCCCGAGGTGGCGCCCGAGGGCGTCACCGTCGCGCTGGCCGAGACCGAGCCGAGGCACAGCACGACTGCGGTCAGCACCCCACCCAACCGGATTGTGCGAGACATGTTCAGCTCTATCGACGTGTGCGGAGGGAGTCTTGCACGATTTCGGTCAGTCCGTGACGGTGTCTGCGGCGGATATCTCATGAGCATCGCAAAGCGCGGTGAGTGTGTCGCGCGCGAGCAACCGAGCGCTGGCGGGGTCGTAGTCGACCCAGATACCGCCGACATTGCGCAGCACCGTGGCGGTCGCGTGCCCGGCGCGGGCTGTCGCGGCCCGGGCCAACCCGCCGTGGGTGACCACCAGGAGTAATCCGGGTGCCATGGCAGCGTGGAGGCGAGCGAGCGCGGCATCGAAGCGGGCGAGGAGCGTGGCCGTGTCCTCGCCCCCGACGGGTGCGTCGATGCGGCCGTGTCGCAACGCCTCGAATTCGTTGGGCCATTCGCGCTCGATCTCGTCGCGGGTACGCCCTTGCCACTCGCCCCCGTTGCGCTCGCGTAAGCCGGCATCGGTCACGACCGGGCCGAGGTCGAGCGCACTCGCGATGATCTCGGCCGTTGCTCGGGCCCGGGCCAACGGTGAGGACGCCACGCCCACGAACCCATGGCCAGCCGCGGCGAGCTGACGGGCCCGGCGCTGCGCCTGGTCGATCCCCACAGCACTGAGTTCGACGTCCAGCCAGCCCTGCCAGCGGGCCTCGGCGTTCCACGCCGTCTCGCCGTGGCGGAGCAACAGCAGGGGGCGCATCCCTCGCAGTTCACCAGGTGCGGGCCCGAGCCCGGGAACCTGGTGCCGGGCAGGGCCCGTGGCGATTTCTTGACCGAGCGGTCTATCCTCGGGTATCTCGCTGTAGAGGCCCACCGAAGGAGCCCACCATGCCCAGTGCCGTGATCGTCGATGCTGTTCGCACACCGCTCGGACGTCGCAACGGAGGCCTCGCCGGCACCCACCCGGTTGACCTGGCCGCCCATGTGCTCAAGTCGCTGGTCGATCGCACCGGTATCGATCCGGCCCTGATCGAAGACGTCATCATGGGCTGTGTCATGCAAGTGGGTGAGCAGGCCGTCAACATCGCTCGCAACTCGGCGCTCGCCGCCGGACTGCCCGACACCACACCCGGCACCACCGTCGACCGTCAATGCGGCAGCTCCCAGCAGTCGGCGCATTTCGCGGCCCAGGGCGTGATTGCAGGCGCGTACGACGTTGTCATCGCCGCCGGCGTCGAGAACATGTCGCGTGTGCCGATGGGCGCGAGCTTCGCCAAAGGTGAATACGGCATTCCGTTCAGCGAGTTGCTCACGCAGCACTACCCGAACCTCGTGCCGCAAGGAATCTCGGCCGAGATGATCTCGGAGAAGTGGAGCATCAGCCGCGAACAGAATGACGCGTTCGCGCTGCAGTCGCATCAGCGTGCTTCTCGCGCGCGTGATGAGGGCCGTTTCGACCGCGAGATCGTGCCCGTCATCGTGCATGGCGAACAAGGTGAGCAACTCGTGTCGATCGACGAGGGGATCCGCCCCGACAGCTCGCTTGAGACCTTGGCCCGGCTCAAGCCCGCGTTCAAGCCCGACGGTGTGATTACCGCAGGCAACTCCTCGCAGATCACCGACGGCGCGGCCGCGATGCTGATCATGGAGGAGGAGACGGCGAAGCGTCTTGGGCTCACACCGCGCGCTCGGTTCCACACGTTCGCGCTCGCTGGCGCCGACCCGGTGCTCATGCTCACGGCCCCGATCCCGGCGACGTCGAAAGTGCTCGAGCGTGCGGGAATGACCATCGACCAGATGGACATCATCGAGATCAACGAGGCGTTCGCGCCGGTCGTGCTCGCATGGGCCGCCGAGCACAACCCCGACATGGCGAAGGTGAACCCCAACGGTGGTGCCATCGCACTCGGTCACCCGCTGGGGTGCTCGGGTGCGCGCCTCATGGCGACGCTCCTGTGCGAGTTGGAACGGACCGGTGGCCGCTTCGGCCTCCAGACGATGTGCGAAGGCGGCGGTATGGCCAACGCCACCATCATCGAGCGCTTGGGGTAATTCCGAGGTGTTCGTCGTCAAGGTCGTGCTGGCTGGCATCGTGGTACTGGTGCTGTATCTCGTCGGCGCTGGTTTCGTTCGCAGCTTCGCCGAGGGCCAGCCTGATCCCGCCGACGACGACGTTGCGCTGTCCGATGTCGACCTGCGGTATCGCTGCATCGTGTGCGGTGCGGAGGTCGTGATGTATGCCGCGCCCGACGGCGAACTGCCGATGCCGCCGCGACATTGTGCCGAACGCATGGCGCTCATCAGTCCAGTGAGCTGACCCAGCTGGCCTGGGGCCCAGTGAGCTGACCCAGCTGGCCTGGGGCCAGCGGCCGCCAGCGGCTTGTCCACAGGCTGCGATGTTTTCCCCAACCTGTGGACGACGCTGTGCAAATTACAGGGGTGTCGTTTCCGAAGGAGCCCTCGTCCCGCGGTCTGATTGCGCTGGACGGCGCTACACGCCGCGTGGTGCAGAGGAAAACCGGTTGGGGCGGTTTTGGGGCGCGGGGTTAGCGGTAGTTGGCGGCGAGGGTGAAGCCGAAGACGACCCAGAACAGGCCGAGGAACAGGTAGCGGTTCTCGGGCTGGGGCCCCGGCAGCAGGTTCAGGTAGTTCAAGACGATCATGAACAGCCCGGTGAGAAACGACGTGCCCATCAGCACGGGAATCCAGAAGGGGCTTTCCTTTTCGGCCTTGGGTTTGGGCGGCGTATAGCGGCCGCTTGTCGCTGCTCCCTTGGTCGCCACGCCCGCGAATCTACCCGCGGCGCGTGAGCTCGGCGCGGGTACCGTCCTCGGCGTGGTCCGGGTCCTCGTCATCGACAACTACGACAGCTTCGTCTACAACCTCGTGCAGTACCTCGGTGAGCTCGGCGCCGAACCCGTGGTGTACCGCAACGATGCCCTCGACGTGGCCGGGCTCCGAGCCTGCGCACCCGACGCCGTGCTCGTGTCGCCGGGGCCAGGACGACCCGAAGACGCCGGTGTGTCGACCGACGCCATTCGCGCGTTCGGCGAAGCGGGTATCCCGGTGCTCGGCGTGTGCCTCGGCCATCAGTGCATCGGCCAGCTCTACGGCGCCACGGTGACGCGCGCGCTGGCGGTGATGCACGGCAAGACCTCGCAGATCACGCATTCGGGCGAAGGTGTGTTCTGCGACATCGACAGTCCCTTTACCGCCACGCGCTATCACTCGCTCGTGGTGGATCGCTCGACGGTGCACGCGCCGCTCGAGATCACCGCGGAGTCCGAAGACGGCCTCGTGATGGGGTTACGCCATCGCGAGCTACCGATCGAAGGCGTGCAGTTTCATCCCGAGTCGATCCTCACCGATGCTGGCCACCACCTGTTGCGCAATTTCCTCAGCGCTGCGGCAGGCTCACGCGCCCGCGGTTGACGCGAGCGAGGCCATCGGTCACGAGTGACGCGACCGCGTCGGCGTCGAGTTCGGAACATTTCACCGAGGGTTCGGCGCGCAAGCGCGCGAGCACTGCGCCGCGCCGTTCGCGCATCGAACCGCGGTACGGCGGCTGCCGCCGCGGTCGTTCACCGTCGAGTTCCCCTTGGGTCGCGCAACGCGGTTGCAATGGGCATGCGGTGCATGCCGGGTCGCGCGGGGTGCACACGAGCGCGCCGAGATCCATCAGCGCGAGCAATCGGGTGCGACCTTGCAGCGGCGCGGCAATGTCGATGGCCTCGCGCTCAGCGGCGCGATCCGACAGCGTGGTGCCCGCGAGTCGTTGCACCACTCGGCGGATGTTGACGTCGACACCGATGGCGTCGGCCGCGTCGTCGGCTTGCGCGGCAAGCGCACCCGCGGTGTAGCGGCCAACACCCGGCAACGTCTGGTAGTCGTCCGGCCAGCCGCGTTCGTGCACGACGACGGCTGTTTCCCAGAGGCGACGCGCTCGCCGGGGATAGCCCAGCCGACCCCATTTCGCGATGACTGCACCAGGCCCCGCGGCTGCCGCGGCGCCCACGTTCGCAAACGCGGCCATGAATGTCGGCCACGCGGTCGCGACGCGGGCCACTTGGGTCTGCGCGAGCATCACTTCCGACACGAGCACGGCCCAGCGATCGCGCGTCGTGCGCCACGCCAGGTCGTGGCGGCCGTGCGCGGTGTACCAGTCGCCGAGTGGGCAGGTCGATCGCGGCGCAGCGGCGCTCACGTCGTGGTGGTCGTCCCGCCGGTCGTGGTCGGCGTCGTCGTCGTGCTGTTGGGTTGCTTGCCCACGGTGATCTCGACCGTGCTGTGCGGATCAACGAGCGTGTTAGCCGTTGGGTTCTGCGAGATGACGATCCCGACGTTGTTCGGATCGACGACGCGTTTCACCTTGCACGACAGCCCCCTGATGGTCAGCGTCGGGCACGCCGAACTCTCGCTCTGGCCGGTCACATCCGGAACGCTGACCTTGGCCGGCCCCATCGACACGATGATCTTGATCGGAGTCGTTGGGGGCACGCTCGCGTTGGCGGCGGGCTCGGTACGGATGACTTGATGGATCGGCACGGTGTCGCTCGACTCGAGCACCTTGGAGAACGTCTTGAATCCCTTTGCCAGCAGGTCGCGCACGGCATCGTCGTAGAGCTTGCCGCTCTCGTCGGGCACCGCGACCGCCTTCGGCCCGTCCGAGATGATGAGTACCACCGGGGTGTTCGGACCCACGACGGTGTCACGGGGCGGATCGGTGCCCATCACCGCATCCTTGGGCACGTCCGACGTGCCGCCCGCGCGCGTTTGCGGGTCGGCGGCGAGGCCCTTCTGGGTGAGCAACGCCTGAGCGTCGGCCAGCGACTGACCGGTGAGATCCGGTACCGCGATACCCGAGACCACGAGGGTGACGGTCGAGCCTTTGTCGACGGGCGTGTGCGCGTCGGGGGATTGCGAGATGACCTGCCCGGGCGGAAAATTGCCGTCGTTGATCTTGTAGGTGACGTCGCCGACCTTGAAGCCTTTGGCTTGCAACAAGGTGCGGGCGTCTTGTTCGGTCTTGTGGGCGACATCGGGTGGCTTGACCTGCGCCTGACTCGTGCCCGACTGGCGACGCGTCACCAAGAGGATGATCGCCACCACAAGGGCGAGGGCGAGGACGGTGAGGATCGCGGCAAGCGTGCGTCCGAATGTGCTGCGCGGCGCGACGTACTCGGCGGTCGGGTGGCGGTCGACCTGCGGCTGCAGCATCGTCGTTTCGCCTGCGGCACCGAACGCTGCCGCGGCGCCCGCCGCGGCAACGGGCGTGACCAGCGCAGTGATCGGACCGGCGGCGGGCGCGCGGCCGCGCTGCACTCGCAGCAGGTCGTCGCGCAGATCCGCAGCGGTCTGGTAACGCTGATTCGGGTCTTTCGCCATCGCCGTCGCAACGACGTGTTCGAGATCGGCACTGATCGCCGGATTACGGCGGCTCGGTTGTACCGGTTCTTCGCGCACGTGCTTGTACGCGACGGCAACGGGTGAGTCGCCGCTGAAGGGCGGGACGCCGGTGAGCATCTCGTAGAGCACGACGCCGAGCGAATAAAGGTCGCTGCGCGAATCGACCGGCAGGCCCTGTGCCTGTTCGGGCGAGAAGTAGGTGGCGGTGCCCATGACCGAACCGGTCTGGGTGAGCGCATCGCTCGTACCCGCGCGCGCGATACCGAAGTCGGCAACCTTCACCGCACCGGCTGCGGTGACGAGCACGTTGCCGGGCTTGATGTCGCGGTGCACGACGCCATTGCTGTGCGCGTCGTCGAGGGCCAAGGCGATCGCAGCGGCGATGTTGATCGCCGTCTGGGGGTCGATCGGACCAGTGCTGCGGATCATGTCGCGCAGCGACCGACCCTCGACGTACTCCATCACGATGAAGTACGTGCCCTTTTCCTGACCCCAGTCGTAGATCGAGACGATGTTGGGATGGTTGAGCGCCGCGGCCGACTGGGCCTCGCGCCGGAAACGCTCCACGAACGAGGGTTCGCGCGCGTATTCCGGGAAGAGCACCTTCAGCGCGACGCGTCGATCGAGCGACTGGTCGTGCGCGAGGAAGACCTCGGCCATACCGCCGCGCGCGATCGACTGCTCGATCACATATCGATTTCCGAAGACTTGACCCACAGCTGACATGCCGGGCACGAACCCTACCTTGGACCTTTGGCGCCGAAGTTGCGCTCCACCGAGCGCGGCACGTTGCTCACGACGATCTCGACCTCGGACGGCCCGGGCGCGTTACGCACCGGGCCGCAGCAAGGTTGTGAAGATGTCGCGTGCGATCGGCGCCGCGATCGCACCACCGGTGACCTCGCTGTTGGCGTTGCCGCCGTGCTCCACGAGCACCGCGATCACGTACTGCGGATCGTTGGCTGGCGCGAACCCCACGAACCAGGCGTGCGGTTTCTCGCCGACAACGTTCTCAGCCGTACCGGTCTTCCCGGCCACCGGGATCCCGGCGATCTGCGCCGCGGTGCCGGTGCCATGTTGGACAACTCCGATCATCATGTCGGTCAACGTTGCGGCAGTCGTCGGGGGCATCACGGTGCGCCACGTGACGGTGTCCGCCCGCTTCGCCACCGTGTGGCGACTGTCGGAGTTTTCGATCTGTTGCATGACATGGGGCACCAAGATGCGGCCGCCGGTTGCCACGGCCTCGGCGGCGAGCGCCATCTCGAGCGGCGTCGCGGCGATGTCCTGCTGCCCGATGGCGTCGAGCATGAAGGCCGGCTGGTTGTGCGCGAACGTTCCGTTGTTCGGGTCGGGACCCTTGCTTGCGACCAAACCCGGGCTGAGGTCGAGTGGTGGTGCGTCGGTGCCGAATCCGAATCGTCGTGCGCCTGACGTGAGGGTGTCGCCGAGCTCGAAACCGATCTTGGCGAAGGTGGTATTGCACGAGTGCCGGAAGCTGTCGGTGAGGTTGCCGCCGCATAGTTCGCGGCCGAAGTTTGTGAGCTGGCGGTTGTTCGTTTGAGGTAGGGCTATCTCGCGCAATACCGGGAAGAATGGTTGGAGTGCGGTGACGATTCCGGCGTCGAGTGCAGTCGCGGCCGTCACGATCTTGAAGGTGGAACCCGGCGGGTACAGCTCGCGATAGGCGCGGGCGAGCATCGGGTTCGTGGCGTTGAGCGTCGACAGCGTGAACGCGCGGCGAGCGTCGGCGGTGGTATGGGTTGCAAGCGAGTTCGGGTCGAACGTGGGGTTCGAGTACAGCGCCACGACGCCGCCCGTCTTGGCATCGAGTACCACCACTGAGCCGCGCCGTCCTGCTAGCGCGTTCGCCGCCGCTCCTTGAGCGCGAGAGTCGATCGTGAGTCGCACGTTCTGGGTGGCGTCGGAGTGCAGGATCGAGTCGACGGTGGCGACGTGGTGTCCGAGCAACGTCGAGTTGTAGTAGCGCTCGACGCCGCTTGAGCCGTAGAGCAACGACTGGAATCCGGTGACCTGCGCGTAGAGCCCCTGTTGCGGGTAGACGCGCAGGTACTTCAGTTCGTCGCTGACTCGCTTCGAGTAGGCCACGACCATGCCGTCGGCAGTGATGATCTCGCCGCGCGCGTGCACGAAATCGTGCCTGCTCACGCGAAAGTTTGCGGGATCGGCGTTGAGCGTGTCTGACCGAGCGAGCTGCACGTAGGTGAGCTGGCCGACCAGTGCGAGCATGAGCACCACGAGACCGATGCCGACGCGCCGAATGGGTCCGTTCACGATCGCGCCATGCGGGCTGTGGATGCGCCGTCGGAGACGCGTGCGAGCAACGCGATCACGATGAAGTTGCCGATGAGCGACGAACCGCCATACGACACGAACGGCAACGTGACGCCGGTGAGCGGGATCAAGCGGGTGACGCCTCCGACGATCACAAACGTCTGCACGCCGAGGATCACGGTCAGTCCGGTCGCGAGCAGTTGCGCGAACGGATCGGGGTGATCGATCGCGGCGCGCAGGCCTGCGCCGATGAGCAGCAGAAACAAGATGACGACGGCAACGGTGCCAAACAGACCGAGCTCCTCACCGATGGCCGCGAGGATGAAGTCGCTCACGGCCACCGGCACCTTGTCGGGTGCGCCGAGACCGAGGCCCCGGCCCGAGATACCGCCGGCGCCGAACGCGTACCACGACTGGATGATCTGATACCCGCCGGTCTGGGCTTGCGGCCACGGGTTGAGCCACGTGTCGACGCGCACGCGCACGTGCTCGGCGTACTTGTAGGCAAACGTCGCTCCTACGGCGAACAGGACGAAGCTGCCGCCGAGGTACGCGCCGCGATTCGTCGCGACGTAGAGCATCGACACGAACACGCTGAACAGCAACAGCGACGACCCGAGATCCTTTTCGGCTACGAGCACGATGATCGACATTGCCCACACCGCGAGCAACGGTCCGAGGTGCTTCGGATCGGGCACGCGGAACGGGCCGACGCGGCGCGTCCCTTGCGCGAGCAGGTCGCGGTTGTCGACGAGATAGCCGGCAAAGAACACCACGAGGAGCACCTTGGCGAGCTCGCCGGGTTGGAACGAGATCGGCCCGAGTCGGGCCCAGATCCGCGCGCCGTTGATGGTCTCGCCAATGGGATGGGGTACGAGCGGCAGCAGCAACAGCACGGTTCCGGCGAAAGCGCTGGTGTAGCGGTAGCGGATGAGCATGCGCAGATCGCGCACGATGAAGAGCGTGGCGACGAAGATGGCCACGCCGAGCGCGGTCCACGTGGATTGCACGCTCGGAAGGTGGTGGATCTTGGGGTTGTCGCGCACGAGACGCGAGATGGCGACGAAGCCGATGCCGTTCAACGTGGCGACGATCGGAATGATCGTGCCGTCGGCGTTGGGGGCAAACCGGCGCAGCGCCAGGTGCGCGACGAGGTAAAGACCACCGATTCCGGCCAGCAAATACGGCGTTTCTGGCGGGAGGCTCGGGCCGCTGGCGAGCGCGAGCAGGATGTAGGCGCCGATCACGATCGCGATGGCATGGATGCCGAGGCCGAGTTCGTGGTTGCGCCGACGCCGTCCGAGCGCGGTGATCGTGCTCACGGGCTCGGCGTCGACTGGATCGTCTTGGCGGTCGTCGGCTTCACGGCGGTTGTCGTCGCCGTGGTCGAGGTGCGCGGCGCGGTGGTGCTCGGCGCCACCGTCGTGGTCGTCGTGGCAGGGGTGTCGTTGTTGTAGACGACGTAGCCGATGGTGGCGAACGCGGCGATCGGCACCACCGTCACTGCGGTCCAGAACACGCCGCGGCCGATGCGACGGGCCCGTCCTGGGCGGATCTCGGCGGTGAGACTGGCATCTACCCCGACGGCCGTCGCCGGGTCGTCATCGTTCGCACCGACGACCGGAAGCAACGTGGTGTGATCGGTGGCGTCTCCGGTCGCCGGCGGCGCCGTGCCCGCGATCGCCGCGACGCTGTCGAGATCGCCAGTGGCGTCGACCTCGCTGATGTCGATCACCACCGCGGTCACGTTGTCGGTGCCGCCAGCCTGGAGCGCGGCGTCGACGAGTTGTTCGGCCGCAGTCTGCGGGTCGGCGTTGTCGTGCAACAGCCGCTGTACCGCGGCCTCTTCGATCATGGTCGTGAGTCCGTCCGAGCACAACAGGACGCGATCTCCGGTGGCGACCACGAGGGGATAGAGATCGACGTCGATCTCAGGTTCCACGCCGAGCGCGCGCGTGATGATCGAGCGCTGCGGGTGCACTGCGGCCTGTTCTTCTGTGATGCGGCCCTCGCGCACGAGTTCCTCGACGAGGCTGTGATCTTCGGTGAGGCGGATCAGATCGTCGCCGCGCGCGAGATACGCGCGTGAGTCGCCGACATGACCGAACAGCAAGGCGGCGGGGCCGCCCGGCACGAGCGCGGTCAGCGTCGTGCCCATGCCAGAGAGCGATTCGTCGGTGCCGGCGCGTTCGAACACTGCGGCATTGGCACGGCGCACCGCGTCGTCGATGGTGTTCCCCGACGCGACTGCGGCGCGCAACGTCTCGATCGCGGTACGGCTCGCGACCTCACCGCCGAGGTGGCCACCCATTCCGTCGGCGACCGCAAACAGCGCGAGCTGGCCATCGACGACGAAGGAATCTTCGTTGCCGTCGCGGACGCGTCCGACGTCGGTGGCGTAACCAGCGACGAGCTTCACCGTGTCGCCTCGAGCACGGTGCCCCCAATCGTGACCCGGTCGCCGCGACGCAGGCGCGCCGGCTCGGTGAGCGGTTGATCGTTCACGAGCGTGCCGTTGGTGCTGCCAAGGTCTTCGATCCACAGTGCGCCGTCGTGGTCGAACGCTCGTGCGTGCACGGTCGACACGTACGTGTCCGACGGCAACGCAATGCCACACCCGCCCCCGCGCCCAATCGTCAGCTCGCCGACCACCCGAAACTCGGTGCCACGTGCGGCCGCGGGCTCGGCGACCACGAGCCGCCATCCCTTGGCGCCCTGGTCGGGCTGAGCGTGCTTGCGATCACGTCGCGAGGGCGGTACTGCCGGCGCGAGTGGTGGTGCGCCCGCCTGGTCGACACCGCGTGCCATCGCGCCGGTGCCAGGCGCAGCGACGCGGCCGAGTCCCGGCGTGCCGCGCAGTTCCGAGGCCACGAGCAGCACGACCCTGAGCAGGAACAGGTAGAGCAAGACGAGGAGGCAGACCTTGAGGATCCCCAGCGCGGCGTCCGACACTCAGCGCTCCTCGAAGCGCATCGACGTGTTGCCGATGCGGATCGTGTCGCCGTCGCGCAACGCGTGCTCGGTGATCCGAACGTCGTTGACGTAGGTGCCGTTGGTGGAGCCGAGGTCGACGACGGTCGCGCCGTCGGGACCTCGACGGATCTCGGCGTGCTGGCGGCTCGACTGCGGGTCGGAGAGGGGGACGGCGCATTCGGGCAGTCGGCCGATCGTGTTGAGCGCCTGGGGAAGGGCCACCCGCCGCCCGTCGGCGAGCACGAGCACCGGCTCCATCGGGGTTGCACCCTGCTCGATCCGTGCGTGTACTTCGAAGCCGCCGCGATGGTGGTGCGCATCGGCTGTGAACGCCACCGCGACCGGTCCGACGAAGTGGTAGCCCTCGTCGCGGGCGTGTTCACGGGCGGCTTCGACGAGTTCTGTGGCCAGCGCGTCGCGAAAGGAAGCGAAGCGCGTCTCGTCGTCGGGAGACAGCAACACCTCGAAGTGATTCGGCGCGACCGCGCCGCGCGGGCCGAGCTGGCGGCCGTCGTCCATCTCGCGAGCAATGCGGCGGCCGAGCTCGACCGGTTGCACGCCGCTGCGGAACGCGCGCCCGAACGCGCCTTCCACGAGGCGTTCGAGACGCCGCTCGAAGCCTTGGAGCACCACAGCGTGAGCGTAGCGAGCAACGCTGGCGGGTTCGCGGCGATGCGCTGGTAGCGTGTCCGTTCCACACAAGCGCGAGTGGCGGAATTGGCAGACGCGCAGGATTCAGGTTCCTGTGTCCGCAAGGACGTGGGGGTTCAAGTCCCCCCTCGCGCACTGGTAGACGGCGGTATGGCCGCCGCTGCGATGAACACGTGGCACCCAGGTTTTATCCTTCGTCATCAGATATGGCGGAACACGGCTCGAATCTCAGCTGCGCAGGTGGCGCGCTCTGCTCGCCAGCCCGCTCGCCGGGCGGTGTCGATGTTGGCCTGCGAATCGTCCAGGAGAAGCGCGGTTGTGCCGTTGATCGCGAGGCGATTCTCGGTGCGCGAGAAGTATGCGACGTCTGTCTTGACCGCGCGCACATGCCACGAAGCTGCGAGGTCAGAGAACCGCAGAGCCACGGTATCGAGCGGCCGGGCGAGACAGTGGTCGATCATCGGCCCGTTGTTCGTCGCCAGCACGAGGCGCTCAGTGCGAGTGGCGAGCGTTTCGAGGACTTCGGCGTCGGGCTCGAATGCCAAGCTCCACGCATCCACGAGTTCCGCGTGAGTGATGCGACACTCAAGTACGTCCAGTATCGCCGCGATCGACTCAGCGGCGCCATAGGCGCCGGTCTCCATCGCCGCATCGAGGCCTGAGCCGAATATCCGCTGATGAACGTCGCTGGTCGTGAGTTGCGTCCGCTCGGCCATCGCGGCAAGCCGCGCGTCGGGACAAAAGCGCGCCACCACGCCGCCGAGATCGACGGCGAGTGTGGTGATCATCGAGAATCGTCCCCCAAGATTCGTTGCATCAGCACGAGATCGAGCCATCGCCCGAACTTGATGCCCGTCTCCGGCATGCGCCCGACGATCTCGAAGCCGAGGCGCTGATGGAACGCGATCGAAGCCTCGTTGGCTCCGTCGACGGCTGCCACCATGACGTGGATCGACGAAGCGCTCGCCCGCTTGACGAGCTCGTCCATGAGCGCGCGCCCAACGCCACAACCCCACATCGACTCATCAACGTGGATGGAGTGCTCGACCGTATACCGGTACCCGGGCCAACGTCCTTCGCCGCGGAAGCTGCCATACGCGGCGTAGCCAACCACGTCACGGCCGTGCTCCGCGACGAGGACTGGGAAGTGCGCGTCGCGCTGGCGAGCGAACCAGCGTTCGCGTTCTTGCAGGGTCTCGGGGATTTCGGTCCAGGCACCGGTCGTGGATTCGATGAGACCGTTGTAGAGGTCGCGAATCCGAGCTAGGTCCCACCGAGTCGCGTCACGGACGATCATGACTCGACCTTCGCCAGCGCGCCGAGCAGCAACGCGCTCAGGCCGAATTCGAAATGCGCATCGAAATCGGCGCGCTCGTAGTGTCGCGTCTGGGAACGCAGGTATGGCAGGGCCGTTTCGGCGGCGTACACGTTCAGCGCCCGTTGGACTACGCCGGCGCTACGCACCTGCTCTTCGGCCTGCACCCGCATCAGCACAAAGGTCATGACTGCATTGGTCACGGCGACGCCGTCGAATCCACTCACTCCGGCCCGATCGGCGCGCTCGAGCAAGCGGTCGACCTGTTGCAGCATCACCGGCAACTCGAACCACGTGCACATCAACGCGGATGAGACGCCCGCGAACGAACCCAACGTGGCGCGAACGGCGCGCGCCCATTCGCGTAGGTCATCGTCGAGAGGCCCGGCGTTGCCAACCAATGGCAGGAGGGTCGCGATCGCGTCGAGCGCGCCCAAGCGCAGCGCGGTTCCGTCGGCAACGTGGCGGTACAGCGCCATCGGCGTCACTCCCAGTGCCGCGGCTACAGCGCGCAACGACACGGAGCCGAACGATTCTCGCCGCGCGAGGTCGACAGCGGTGTCGACGATGGTTTCGTGCGTCAAACGCTTGAGCATCCTGGAAGTATACGGCCGTATACCACTTCGCAAGGCCCTATCGCAAGCCTCAGAACCGGGAGCGCGCGGTGAACGGGGGACAGTGTTAGCATCAAACGATGCAGTATCTGATGCAGACGCTGACGGAGGCGTTGCCGCCTCGGAGGAGCCCGGGATGCGCACGACGGTAACGATCGACGACGACCTTGCTGCCGAGGCTGAGCGCCTCACGGGGATCACCGAACGTGCGACGCTGCTGCGCCGCGGCCTCGAAACGCTGGTCGAAGTCGAGAGCGCTCGTCGCCTGGCGCAACTCGGAGGCACAGACCCGTACGCCTCAGCGGCACCGCGACGCCGCGGCGAAAGCGCATGATCCTGGTCGACACTTCGGTGTGGATCGACCATCTGCGTCGCAACGACGCTCACCTCGCGACGTTGTTGGAGCGCAACGAAGTGGTGATGCACCGGATGGTGCTCGGCGAACTAGCGCTCGGCTCGCTCGCGCGGCGTTCGGAGACGCTCGCGTTACTCGCGAATCTCGTGAGCGTCACTCGCGTCAACGACGACGAGGTCCTCGTGTTTATCGAACAGCAGAAGTTGTGGTCTCGCGGCCTCGGTCTGGTCGACGCACACCTGCTCGCAGCGGTCCGGGTCGCTCCAGGCACAACACTTTGGACGCGCGACGAACGTCTTCGCGTCGCGGCACTTGACTTCGATGTGGCCTACGCGGGTGGTTAAGCACCTCGGTCGTCGGAGCGAAGGCGCGATCCGTCGGCGCTGACGCATGCGTCGTTGAACAGTCGGGGTGGGATCAACTCCGGGTTCAAGTACCGTCGCATCTCGCGCACTCTCGTTGTCGATTCGACAACGTTTGCCCAGGTCAGGCGCGGGGTTCTAGTTGCGTCTCCGCAGGTGTCGCGCGCAGCGCCGATGCACCGCGACGGAGCGTGCATATCGGCAGATCGCAGTGCCCAGGCGGAGGTAGCGCCTGCCGGTTACGAGCAGGCAGTTGCTCCACACGACGGCAGGTCGAATGTGAGCTCGCTGTCTTCGGTCGGGCCGAGGAGGCCGGTTCCGTCAGTGCCGAGAACGATCTTCGAGACGGCGTAGCCAAGGTTGTTGCAATTGAGGAGGTTCGTGAGCGCGCCGATACCAGGAACGACGTAGCCGCCCGTCCATGTGGAAAGGCCAGGCACGCCAGCTGATTGCATGAGCATCTTGGCGCTGACGATCGCGCCCTTGGCGACGCCGGACGACACGACGCCCGTGAGTGTCACCTCGTCGAGTAGCGAGTTAACGCCTGGGGTTGGCGTTGCCGGCCCGATCACCACATCAGCCTTGAACTTGTAGGGCTTGCCTAGAGCGTCATTGTTCGCGAACCGCCCGGTGAGTACACCTGTGAGCGGGTATTGGTCGGGGTCGATTGTGTAGGGGCTGAACGGGTCGCAGTTGGGCCGACCATGGAGTGTGCCGGTGAGGCCGACAAGGTCGCCGACGATCGCCGCGTAGTCGTCGTTGGCAATCGGGTAGTTGCCCGTGCATGGCGACGTGGTGTTGTCGGCGAAGGCTGCGCCTATCGAGGCCGGGAGCCACGGCTCGACGACGTTGCGAGCCGCAGCGACGTCGTAGATGTTGCTCGAAAATGTTGCGTAACCACCGACGTGATCGCAGGTGAGCACGGTGGTGCGGTTCTCGGGAACGAACGGGATATATGCCGACGAAGAAGATGCGGTCGGCAGCGCGAACGTGACGGCGCTGTTCTCAAATCCCCCGAGCAGGGAAGGGCCGTTGGTCGCGACGATCCATTCGCGAATACCGGGCCCACCGTTCAAACAGACGAACGAAGCAAGCGTCGACGGATCGCCGGGAACGAGCGTGCCGTGCGCCGGGTCGAGTACGGAACCGCCGCCGATCAATGCGGCCGCATTGCTGTTGTCGTTGGTCTTCGTCGGTTGGAACAACCAGTGTGCGGTCAGCAGGGCGCCCTTGGCGACTCCGCTGTACACGACGCCATACATCGTGAACTCGTCGATATGGTCGACGGCGGGTCCGAGCACGACGTGTGCGCTGGCGCGGTAGTTGCGGTTCGTGATCGGGTCGATGTTCGTGAACGTCATGCCCACAGTGCCGGAGAATGGATACTGATCCTTGTTCACTCCGCCGTATTTCAGTGAAGTGCTGCAACTTTCGCGTCCCGTGAACTTAAGCGCCCAGCTCTTGAGATCGCCGACGTCGGGTTGGCCAGTCGCGCCATGGGTGAACGCGCCGGTGCAAGGCGCCGTGTACTTCTTCGGACTATGGCCGCTCGCGACTGTCGTGAGGCCCGTCCATTCAGCCGAGTTGGGGTCGGCAGGTGCCGGCTTCGCCGGCGGTACCGCGACGAGGCCAGGAGCTGAGGTTCTGGCAGTGCCGATGACGTGATCGCAGCGCAACACCGTCGCGGTACCATCGGCACCCGACCACGTGCCCGTTGTGGCTTGCACCCCGGGAGTCGCCAGCGTCGTCGCCCCAATAATGCTCGCAACAGCCAGCACGCCGATGGCCCCTGTCCGAACAATCATGTCGCCCCCTCAGCGCCGTCCAACGTGCGCGGACGGGATGCGGAACGTACTCGACTTCGCGCGGCCCCGCTCGCTGAGCCGAGAAGTCCACGTGACCGGTCTGCTCGTACTTGCGTCGAGAAGCTGCGGCTTCTGACCCGCGCTGGGCGACTCCCTCGTCGCCGAGGATCTGGTGTAGAGGGGCGCGATTCACCGACCTGATGGATCGCATGGCTGGCAGCTTCCTGACGACACCACCGCCTCGTGATCCGATCAACCCGACGCCGTGCCAGTGCGGTTCGGCAGTTCGTGCGACGCTGGGCTCAGGCGGTTACGAGAAGTCTTTCGACGGAGTGGCCTCGTTGTTGCGCCAGAACTCCTCGCAGTGCTCAGTGTCCGGGTCGACCGTCCACAAGCGATCGGACTTGCCATCGGGGCGCAACCGACTGAAGTAAATCGCCGTATTGTCGAACTTGTCGCCCGTGGGCGCCTCGCCGGTCTCGTGGATCACACTGATCGCCACCCTGTCGTCTGCGTAGATACAGCGTGCGTCTTGGTGGAAGGTGCCTCCCAAAGCACCAGCAAACTCCAGCAGCATCAGGGCCATGTCGTCCTTGCTCGTCGCTCGATGCCACGGCCCCGCGCCAGGCCCGTTCTCTACGACTATGTCGTCGGCGATGCTGTCGAACGACGGTCCGTAGTCGCCCGCTCGTGCCGCCGCCCATGCCGCTTCCGCGCGGTCGAAGTTGGGTCTGCCCCTGGTTCGGTTGACTTCTTGATGTGCTCGCCTCGTCGCCTCGCGTCAGTAGCCGCGACGTGAGGGTCGAACTGCCACGTGGGCCGATCGGAACGCGCGCAGCACGCTCCACGCGCTGACGCCGAACTGCTCACCGACTTTCGCGAGCGAGAGACCCGACCCGTACAACGCCGCCGCAGCAGCCACGTCCGCTTCGTCGACGAGTCGATACTTCACTTCAACGCCGCGCTCGCGCAGCAGATCGGCGAGGAGCGCGCGTTCGATGCTGAACTCGGACGCGAGCGCATGCAGCGTGTCCCCCGCCGCGTACCGCTCCGCGAGTCGATCGAGCGTTTCAACGTCGATTCGTGTCCGATTTGTCGATAGCGATGGGCCGGGTCGATGAGACACGCGATCACGGCCGTGACCAGAGAGAACGCGCTCCAGACGCGTCACGATGTTCGGGTTGGAGTACCGTCGCAGCTCGCGCACTTCGATCGGCGTCTTCAGGCGCGGTCTGGGTGGCGTACCGCGACGACACTGAGCGCGTCGACGCCGGTGAAATCGTGCGGATTGCAGGTGTGGACTGGCAGTTCGCGAGCGACCGCGATCGCAGCGATCATCGCGTCATAGGCCCGTGCTTGAGGCTTGCGTCCATTTCGGCGCAGTGACGCGGCCACCGCGCCAAAGGCCCGAGCAGCGGCCGCGTCAAACGGAAGCGGGTCGAAGTCGGCCTCGGCGGCTTGAAGGTGTGCCTGGCGAGCGACGCGCTCGTGCTCATTCGAAGCCACGAGCGGACCGACGGACAGCTCGGCCAACGTCACCGCAGTGATGAACGCGTCGTCGGGCAACGCAGCGACATCATCGATCCGCCCGAGCAAGATGAGCGTGCTCGTGTCGAGTATCCCGGCGCTCACGACAGCGCGCCATCCATGGCCGCGTCCAAATCCTGGAGCAACGCATCCGGATCGACGACCGGCAGGTGGGCGCGGCGGCGAATCAATTCGGCGATGGGAAAGGGGCGAGGACCGATGGGGTGGAGCTCGGCGACCGGCTTGCCACTGCGCGTGACGGTGATCCGTTCGCCGCGAGCAACGCGGTCGACGACCTCACCGCCATGGTTTCGCAGATCCCGAATCGAAACGTCAGCCACCTCGCCAATGTATCACGCGTGAGACAGGCGGGGCAGTGGGGGTTCCACGGGGTTTCGTGGCCGACAACGTGTCGATCTACCGGCGCCTCCTCACCGGCGACACCGCGGCACGAACTCTGCACCTATGCAGGTGCAGAGCAATTCCGGGCGAACGCGGGTCCCCAGTCGCGGTTCTCGCACTGATGCGCACCGGCGGACCGCTCGGCCATGATGGTCGGTGATGGCCACGATGTCGGACCGGCGCGTGCCCGTTCGCTGCCACCTGGGGCGAACCGGGTGAGCGCGCCGGAATCTGCGCTGGGACTGCCAGTCGGAACGGCGACGTTCCTGCTGACCGATGTCGCCGGATCGACCCGCCTCTGGAACCACGAAGACGACGCGGCGATGCGAGCCGCGATCGTTCGCCACTATGAGATTCTCCACGAGGCCGTCGAACGAAACCGCGGCGTTCGCCCACTCGAACAGGGCGAGGGCGACTCGATCGTGGCGGCATTCGAGCGACCGTCGGACGCGCTGCACGCCGCCAGCGACGCGTTGGTGAAACTCGCCGCTGAGCCGTGGCCGACGAGTGAGCCGTTGCAAGTACGGATGGCCGTGCACACCGGTGAGGCGCAGCTCCGCGACGATGCCAACTATGCGGGGCTCGCGATTATCCGTACGGCGCGACTCCGCGCGCTAGCGCATGGGGGGCAGGTGCTGGTGTCGGGCGCGACCCGAGGTCTCGTGGTCGACGAGTCCGTTGACCGGTTCGCGTTTCGGTCGTTAGGCGAGCATCGCCTACGCGATCTCGACCGTCCCGAAAACGTGTGGCAGCTCCTCGTTGACGGTGTCGCCGCCGACTTTGAATCGTTGCAGACCACCGAAGCGGTTCCGAACTCGTTGCCGACGACACTGTCGAGCTTCATCGGTCGCACGAATGAGATCGCCTCGCTAGGCCGTCTCGTGGCGACGGACCGCTTGGTGACCGTGATCGGCAGTGGTGGTGCCGGAAAGACGCGGCTGGCCCGCGAGGTCGGCGCGGCGGCTCTCGACGAGTTCCCCGCGGGTGTGTGGTGGGCGGAACTCGCGGCGGTGGATGCCGACGGTGTTGAATCTTCTGTGCGCGCCGCGTTCGGGATCAGCGAGGGCGCGACCTCTGCGCTGGAGGAGTCGGTGCACCGCCTGCTCGGTGGCCGGCAGTGCTTGTTGATCGTCGACAACTGTGAGCATGTCGCCGACACGGTGCGACCGCTCGTCGACCGGTTGTTGTCTCGCGATCCGTCGCTGCATGTGTTGGCGACGAGTCGGGTGATGCTCGATGTTCCGGGTGAGACCGGGTGGCGGATCCCGCCGCTCGGCGTCCCCGACACCGCCAGCGGAGTTTCGCTCGAGTCGGCGGCGCGTTTCGAGGCGGTGTCGCTGTTCTGCGAGCGGGCGCAGCGAGCGCGACCGACCTTCGCACTGAGCGACGACAATGCAGCGGTCGTTGCCGAGATCTGTCACCGCCTCGACGGGATCCCTCTCGCGATCGAACTGGCTGCTGCCCGGTGTCGTCTGCTCGACCCGACGCAGATCCTCGCCGGACTCGACAACGCGTTTCGGATCCTTTCCGGTGGATCCAAGGCGTTGATGGCCCGCCAACAAACGCTGGAGGCGTCGATCAGCTGGTCATACGACCTGTTGTCTCCTGCGGAACGGACGCTGCTGTGCCGCCTGTCGGTGTTCGTCGACGGTTGGACCCTCGATGCCGCCGTCGCAATCTGCTGCGATCTCGACGACACAAGCGAACCGGGGCCGCTCGACCCGCTCGGCGTGTTCGATGCGATGGACCGTCTCGTTGACCATTCGCTCGTGCACACCGCCGACACCGCGACCGGCGTTCGATTCGGGATGCTCGAAACTGTCCGCCAGTACGCCACCCGACTGCTCGGAGTGGCACGCCCCGGCATCCGCCTCCGCCATTCGCAGTACTACGTCGCATGGGCCTCATCGCTGGACGAAGACCTGGTTGTGCGCGGCGAACCCGACCTCGCAGACACCGTCACGGCCGAGCGCGCCAACATCGTCGCCGCGACGCGGTACGCCATCAGCGAGGGCGACGCAACCGCGGCGTGTCACGCCCTCGGCATGCTCCGGTTGATCATCGAACGATCCGGATGGGCGTCGATGGGGTCGCGAATCCTCGCGCAGACCGACGAGTTGCTCGGGGCGGTCTCACCGGCCGACGAATGGCTGGTCCACGCAATCCGCCGGTCCGTACTTGCGCAGCGATCCGACCCATTGAACGAATTGACGACGTTGGACGCGATGCGCGGGGCCGCCGAGGCGGCGGACCAGCAAGTGGGTGTGCTGACCGCCAGAATGCAGACGGTCGTCATGCTCTCACTGACCGGTGCGCACGTGTTCGAGGAACTGCGTCAGATCGGCGACGACCTCGAAACACGCGATCCCACGTACGCAGAAATCACTCGCTGGGCGGCCGCCGCGGTGGCCGCCTACACCGGAAACCTGCGCTTTTACGACTCCTTTCGCAGCCTGGTGCGCGGCGGCAGCGCGCGATCGATGAGTGCGGCGGCGCTCGACGCCGCCGACGGAGTCGCGGCGTTCTTCCGGGGTGATCCGTTGGCGGCGATCGCGTCGTTGTCCGCTGCGACATCCGCGGGATGCCTGAATGTCAGCATGACCAATATCGCTGAAGGGATACTCTCGGCAGCAACTGCCGACGTCGGGCGCACCCCCGATCTCGACGTCGAGCTCCGCCTCCGGAGGGCCTCCCAGGTCGACGACAACATCCCCGGTGGTTTCGTGGCCGACAACATGTCGATCTACCGGCACCTTCTCGCCGGCGACACCGCGGCCGCCGATGTTGTGAATGCCGGAGTGGTGCGAGGCTGGGAGGCGTTCGGCATCGCCGGCGGCGTCTTCCAGCTGAACTACCTGCTCGTCGCGGCAGGGCTCGGACAACCGGCGAAGATGCCGCGAGGCGATGTCGCGCCCATCGTCGCCGCGGAAACCATGCGAACGGTCGCCGAGCAGTTGCTGCGCGCCGGCGACCCGAGCGGCGCTCTCGACGCGGCGCACCGCGCCCTCGACGTCGAGGTGCAGGAGGGACTTATTCGGGGCATGCTCCACAGCCTCGAGTGCGTCGCTCGAATCAGTACTGCATCGGGACACCACGCCGAAGCTGCGCGCATCTTCGGCGCGTGCGACGAGTTCCGCAGCCAACGCACCTTGTTCGCGCTGCCATGCCTGCAGCACCTGATCGACCAAGCGCTCGGCACGCTGCGCACCGAACTCGGCATCGACGCCTTCGACCGCGCGTGGGCCGACGGCTCGACACTCACACTGGAGGCCGCGGCGGCTGACGCCGGTGAACGCCGCCGCGATCCACCGAGCTGATCGCGTTCGCCCCGTCAGTTCGGGAGTGCGGGGCCGGGATTTGTGGGCATCCTGGCGAACCCGCGGCGATTCGGCGTAGCTTCCCTCGATGAAACGACGCGGTCGCACGTCAGCTGGACTTCTCGTACTCGTCGTGGGGGCACTCGCCGTCGGCGCGCTGGGCTCGCCGCAAAGCGCGAGCGCCGCCCCCCTGGTACCGCAGCAGCTGCATTTCGAGTACGGGCCGGTGCATCTCAATCCTGGCCAGAACATCATCCAGTACTCGTCGCCGAACATCCCGAAGCCGACGGTGCCCGGGTGGATCACCGGGATCCGCGCCAACATGGTCTTCCTCGATGGGACGGTTCCTCAGTCTGACGTGATCATGTTGCACCACGCCGTGTGGCTCAACCTGTCGGCGCAGGACCTCACCTCGCCCTTCACGCCCGAGCGGTTCTTCGCCACTGGCGAAGAGAAGAGCATCCTGACCTTGCCAAAGGGTTTCGGCTATCGCTACGAGCCGACCGATCAGTGGCTCCTCAACTACATGCTGCACGTGCTCGTCAACCAATCGTTCAACGTGCGGGTGACCTACGACCTCGACTTCGTCCCCGCGACGGCTGGCACGCTGCGGTCGGTCCGGCCGCTTTGGATGGACGTACAGAACGGTTCGTCGTACCCGGTGTTCGACGCGGTGAAGGGAACCGGCGTCGCCGGCAACTACACCTACCCGGCGATGGCGAACAACCCCTACGGTTCGGGGCCGAAGCTCAATGAGTACACCGTCCCGACTGGCGGTGCCATCGTCGAGGCCACAGGTCATCTTCATTCGGGCGGCCTTTCCACGGAGCTCTCTCTGACGCGTCGCCAGGGAAAGACCTTCAAGACACAGCGGGTCTTCAAGTCGGACGCGGTGTACTGGAACCCTGACGGTCCCATCTCGTGGGACATGTCGATGACCGCGACACCCTCGACATGGAGGCTTCACGTGAAGCCGGGTGACGTCTTGAGCCTTCAGGCCACCTATGACGTCAGCAGTCGATCGTGGTACGAATCGATGGGCATCATGATGGCTTGGTTCGCGCCCGCCGTGGGTGGAAAAGGACCGTTCAATCCCAAGCTCGATGTGCCCGGCGTCGTGACTCACGGTCACCTGTCGCCCGAAAACGACAATCGCGGCGGTCTGTTCGACGCAGGTCTTCCGGACCCCGCCGGGTTGCCGAACGGCGCGCCGACGAGCACCATCAACATCAGCGCCTTCGAATATGGCCCCGCTGACCTCGACGCGTTGGGCCAGGTGCCGACTGTGGCGCAGGGGGGGCACATCACGTTCAAGAATCTCGATGCCCCAGCGAGCGGCAACGGCACCTTCCATACGATCACGGGATGCGAGCTCCCCTGCAACAAGACGACTGGTCTGTCGTTCCCGCTGCCGGACAGTGCCGTTGTGTTCGACTCCGGCCAGCTCGGGAACGCCGGCGCACCCACCAAAGGCTCGCTGACATGGAATACGCCCGCGACCCTTCCGCAGGGTAACTACACCTTCTACTGCCGCATCCACCCGTTCATGCGAGGGGTGTTCCGCGTCACGCCCTAGCGAGTTGCGCTAAGCACGGGGAGCAACGCCCGGGCCACTTCCGCAGGCAACGGCTGGAGGAAGAACTCGTCGAACTCGCCGTCGAGCAAGGACCGATCGGCGAACGCGTCACCCAACACGAATCGGTTCCTTCGTAATCGTGGTCGTCCGGCGAGCCACCCCAGCGCCGCGCCGATCACGTTGACGCGCTGACGCGACCCATGTTTCACCGGGTCCGCGCGGCGCGTTACTCTCCCCGGCGGATTCCAGATCCGGCCGTGACGGTGCCGGCTCGTCGTGACGGGAGCGTGGATTGCGCGCGTATGTCAGCTCACGGTCGGTTGCTCTGTTTTCGCTCGCGTGCGCGCTGGCGATCGGCGCATGTAGCAGCAGCAAGTCATCGACGTTGCCCACCGCGAACGGTGGCTACGGATCCCCGACGACCACCAGCGGCAGCGGCAGCGGCACGACGCCGCCTGGTGTCAGGACGAGCCTGACGATCAAGCTCGCGGTGAAGGTGAAGGTGTTGAACCTCGCCGCTGACGCGAGCGGCGTGGGGAGCGACATCGACGTGTGGGCGGGGAGCGGTCCGTCGGGCGGCGTCAAGCTCGCGACCGTGCACTACGCGCAGCGGTCCGACGACCTGACGCCGCTCGCGAGCAAGTACTACGAACCCACCGAGACGAACGGTCAGAAGATCTACCCGTACCAGATCAGCTTTGTGGCGAGCGGGACGACGCCCGCCACCGCGCTCGCGGTGCAGAACGAAGACGCCTACCCGGGTGACGAGCTGACGATGGTGATCGCGTCGGCGCCGCGGGTGTCGCAGGGCGGTACACCCGGCTACGCCACCCAGGTGCTGCTCACCAAGACGGGTTCGGGGCGCACCGGGGGCGGTTTGGGAGGTGAGCTCTTCTCGGGTTTGAAGGCGCCGGCGAACGATCGACTGCTCTACTTCAACGCGTTTGGGCTCGTTGGTACTGCGGCGACCGCTACGACCGGTTCGAACCCGCCGTCGTATGACCTTGGACTCGCCGGTTCGGGCTGCGTGGGCGAAGTCGGAGCGAGCGACCAGCCGCCAGTGAGCACCGCGAACTCGCGGGTGTCGGTCGGACAGAGCTCCTTCAGCACCTTCGCGTACACGCCAGCTGTTTCGGCGACGGCCGTCGGCGTGTATCCGTCCGCCACCCAGTGCGCGGGCACGGCGCTGGCGCAGATCCCGCTTCCCGCATCGAGCGGCGATCGCGTGATCGCTTTCCTGTATGGCCCTCTGAACGGGCTGAAGAGCCTCACCTTCGCAGGGTGACTCGCAAAGACGACGTGCGACGCAGCGAATCGCCGCGCGCCCGCGCCCGCGCTGGCGTAGGCGCGACCGTGCTCGTCCTCGCTGTCGGTGCCGCCGCGTGCTCGAGCGGTTCCGGTCACACGGCGCGCAATACGCAGGCAGCGAAGGTCGCGGGGACGTTCCCAAGGCTGTCGGATACCGGCACGTGCGATGTGGCGCCCACCGGAGACCTCGGCGGCGGAAGTCCGCCACCTTCGGGGCCCGGCGCCGGCACCGCCCCCACAGTGCCGCCGTCGATCGACGTGGGTCCGACTGGCTCTGGTCCCGGCAGCGGGAACCCGTACACGGTCGTCGGCGCGCGGCCCGTGCCCGGACCGGGAATGACAAATACGACGCTCGGTCCTGACCCGGTGTCGCGCGTCGTGGCGATCCCGCCGAATCCCGATGTCGGTTCGCCCGCAGGGACTCCCGCCGGCGCGACCACGGTGCCGACGCCGCCGACCACCGCGCCGCCACCGCTTCCCAGCACGCCGACGACTGCCCCGGGTGCGACGACGCCGACGACGGTGGCGCAGCTGATGAAGCCGGCCCCTGATCCCGGCTGTGTCGCGGGGGTCGACGACCCATGACCGACTGCCACCTCACGCCACGCCGGCACCGAGTCGCAACGACGGGTACGGCGCTCGCGATCATCGTCGCGTCCGTGACGGCGTGTTCGGCGAGCCACAACACCAGTACCGCTTCGACGACGCGTGCCGCGACGACATCGACGACATCGTCAACGTCTGACGGGCAGGTCGCTCCGGTGGCGCTCGGCAAGGGCCAGGTCGACCACGTCGTGGGCGCGACGTTCCAATACGGGGCCTTCCAGATCACCGTCGGGCATCTCGTGTACGACTCGACGAACCAGCAGGCGCTCGTGGGATTGCAGTTCCGAAACCTCAGCGGGAACTGGGCGCAGAGCGCGATCGCCGGCGAACTGCTCGTCGGCGGTGCGTCGGTGCCGTTCTCGGGCCAGCCGTACGACGTGGCGCCGGGCGCGGCCGTCGACAGTACGGGCACGAGCTCGAACGTGGCGTCGGATCCCGTGAAGGAAGGTCGCATCCGCTGGGGCGACGTTGGCCGCAACCGACCTGTGATCGCGCTCGACGGTTCGGGCGTCGTGGGTGGCTGGCTTCCGACCCCGGTCGCGATCAGCGGTTGGGCGCACATCGGCAAGTACGCGGTCGAGGCGACGGGGGGCGAGATCCTTGCTGGCCGCCTCGGCGACGGGATCCAAGCGGCCGAGCACCGGCGCATCCTGCGCGTGATCTTCGACTTGTACGCGGCGCGCGGCTCCGGCGTCAGCGGGTTCAGCCCCGCGAGCAACCTTACGTTGCGTACTCCAGACGGCACGCTTCTCGACGCCGTCGACGGCTCGCCGCTGTGGGGTCCGATCAGCTGGACCAGCCGGTCGGCCAACTGGGTCGAGTTCGCGATCAGCGACAAGTTCGCGGGGAGCTACGGGCTCGAGTTGGCGAGCATCGGCAAGCTCGACTTCGGTGTGATCCGACCGGAGTTGATCGTGCGGCGTCCGATCGCATTCCGTCTGGCCGACCTGCGATCGAGCGCGGCACCGAAGGAGCCGCTCGTCATGCCGGACCTCACGTCGCCGAGTGCACCGGCCACCGGTGCGGCCTTCGACCGGCCGTTGTCGGTCGGCACGATGAACGTGCCGGGGTTCCTCTACCGACCGACTCGCCTGCGATGGGACCCCGCGGCGCAGACCGCGACGATGGACGGCATCGCCACGTACATCCAAACCGAGAGCTCGGCAGGCGGCCTGTTGTCGTCCAAGCCGCAGTTCGGGTTCAGCGAGCTGCTCGTGTCCGACGGCCGCCCGTATACCGGCATCGTCACGGGTCCGACCCAGGTCGACCCAGTGCATCCGACGCCGATCTCGCTGCAGTTCTTGAGCGTCAAGAGCCTCGACCCGACCCGCGCCGCGTTGTACATCGGCGCACGCGACGCGCTCGCGGCGAGCATGCCGCTCGGCCCCGGGTCGTCCGTGGCGCTGTACCCGCCAGCTCCGGCAAGTTCGCGCATCACCGCGCCCACGGTGACGGCGGGCGACTGGACGGTACGGATGCGCACCTATCGACTCGGACTGCTCCAGACGGCGTTCCCACCGGCGCCCGGGCGGCGCGACCTGGAGGTGTCGATGGACGTGACGGCGGCCAGCGCTGCGCACGTCGGTGCGCTCGGGCTCAGCTTCACGCCGAAGTACCAAGTGCTGTTGGCCGACCCGAGCGGCTACGACACACAGGCCGTCGCCGATAGCGGATACGTCGAGCAGCGTCGGGGCCAGACCCTGAGGCTGTCGGTGACGTTCGAGGTTCCCGAGACATGGAAGGGCGGCTCCACCGGGTTCGTGCTCCGCAGCCACTCCGAGATCGGTGAGCTGGCGACGAGCTACGTCGAGACCCGATTCCTTGCGCAACTGGGCGCCGCTGGCGACGCCGCGGGAAGTGGGCTGTGAACGTGCGCCGCGCTGCTGCTGGTGCCGTCGTTGCTGCGCTCCTCGCCGCGTCGTGTTCGGGGTCGTCGTCGAACACGGCGAGCTCGCCCGACGCGCGCCTGTCGGCAGCCGAGTACCGATACGGCGCGTCGCCGACCCGCAACAGCCACGTCACCTACCAACCCGATGTCGTGATCCCCGGTGGCGGCGCATCGAGTGTCCGGTCGGTCAGCGCCGACGGGCTGACGTGGACGCTCGACGGGCACGCAACCGACGTCGACAAGCTCGTGCCGGGCAAGATCCTGTTCGTCACCAACCGCGGTGCGGGGCGCGTGCTCGGCACGCGCAAGGTGGGCGGCGATGTCGCGGTCACGATCGGTCCCGCCGCGATCACCGACGTGATCCGCGACGCGAACCTTTCGCAGTCCGGACCGCTCGACACCAAATCGATCCAGTTCCGACCGGGTCCGATGATTCCCGGCAACGTCGTGCAGATCGGGAAGTCTGCGAGCACAACCACGACGTCGGCGCAGGGCGCGAGTGCCGACGGGTCGCGGCCAGTGACCTTCGAACCGGCTGCCATGCGGGCGGCCGCATCGACCCCACCGCTGCCCAATGGCACGCTGCCGCCACCGTCGCCGTCGCGGCCCGCGCCGGTGAACATCACGGGGTTGCACATGACGCCGCTGCTGGCGTCGTACGGATTCGGGATCGAGGTCGGCTACGACAAGGCCGGCGTCAAGGTGTTCGGTCAGGCCGTCTTCTACGTCTCGCACCCAACCCTGACGTTCAGACTCGTCATCGCCCACGGCAGAGTCACGACGGCCGAGGTTCGGCTGGGCGGTGCCGCGGGCTTGCGCGTCGACTTTCGGGCCGGAAGCGTCACCGGTCTGGCCGGCAACATCCACGAGCTCGGCCAGCTCCCCGTCGACCTGAGCATCCCGATCTTCGGGCCGGCTGTGCCGCTGGCTGTCACGCTCCACCAAGAGTTCTCGATCCAAACCGTGTTCAGCGCCAAGAACTCGACGCTGTCGTTCGCGGGTGATTACGGCTTCGCCGGCTCGATCGGGTTCGGCTACCGAAACGGCGGGTTCGGCGCCGATGCGCCCGCCGGGTTCACGGTGCGCAAGAGCATGCTGCAGTCGGTCAACGGCCTGTCGGTCGGGGTGAACGGCCTCGTGCTCGGCTACCAGCTCAAGATCATCGTCGGGATCGGTGGATGGGGCTTCGCGGTGGGCCCGTACTTCTCGATCAACGCGGGTATCGGCGTCACGAATGGTTCGGACCTTGGCATCGTGAAGTGTCGCGGCGCGACGTTCGACATGGACCTCGGGTACGGCATCGGCTACTCGATACCGCAGCCTGTCGCGTCGGCGATCAACTTCTTCTTACGCGCGCTCAACCTCGGCCAGATCAAGGCGTCGGGCGGGACCCCGCCGCATCTCGAGAAGCTGATTCATCGCCAGGGCTACGCGCCGAAGCTGAAGATCTGCGAAGGGGCCGTCTGACGCAACGGCCGTCCCAACCGCTACGGGATCGTCACCGGAATGTGGTCGGGCGTCTCGAGGTCTTCGGCGAACAGTCCCGTAGCGTTGGTCGTTCCGGTGAAGCAATGTGACGCTGGGAACGGCGTGATCTGTGCATCGACGTGGATTGTGTTTCCAGCGAACGGACCCGTCGTGATGTTCCAGATCGTCGTGAGCAGACCCGTCAAGCTCAACGTGTCCGACACGAGCGTCGTGTTCGACGTGTAGCTGTGGGCGTGGGTTTGGGTGTCGATCGTGTGCCAAGAGACGCGACCGGTCCCGGCGTACGGCACCGTCGCGGCGCTCGTACACGTGCGCGGTCCAGGATGTGTACCCGACGCGCTGAATGTGGTCCACACGATCTTGTCACCGGTGTTACCGGTGCAGTTCGTGACGACGCCGGCGCCGCTCCAGTTGAACGGGAGGGTCGAGGTGTTCGCCTCCCAGATGCTCGGGCTGTACTTGATGATTTCGGAGAACCCCGAACACGAAAGCGTGCCGCCAGGGATCACCCCGTTCGCTTGGGCCGGGCTGCCCCCGACCATCACGGCGGCCGACACGACCGCGACAGCCACGGCCGCACTTCGCCACACCCGAGTCATGACAACCCCCGTCGTCTGATGCACCTGTGCGTGTTGCTCGGCGCGGACCATAGCCCCGTTTTCGTTGGCGTGCTCAGGTGCTGTGAGGTTCGACGGCACCGCCCTTTGGGTAGGCATTGACGAGGCGTCCAGCTCGCCGTGTTGTGGCGCGCACCGATGAGTTCGGTTGGGCTGGACCGTCTTCATTTCGAAATCGCCGAACTCTTGAAGGAGATCCCATGCCCAATCGTGACGTTGCCCCGCCCGGTGCTCCTTCCTGGGTCGATCTGTTCACCACCGACCAGGACGCGAGCCGCGCGTTCTACAGCGAGCTGTTCGGCTGGACAGTGGTCGATCCTGGCCCCGACTACGGCGGCTACATCAACTTCTTGTCCGGGGGCGTGCAGGTGGCTGGCTGCATGCACAACCACGGCGACACCGGCCAACCCGACATGTGGTCGGTGTATCTCGCCGTCGACGATGCCCAAAAGACCGTGGATGCGGCCGTTGCCCACGGCGGGCAGGTGATCGTTCCCGCGATGGCCGTGATGGATCTCGGCACGATGGCGGTTGTCACCGACGTTGGCGGCGCGGCCATCGGCATGTGGCAGGCCGGTCTGCACACGGGGTTCGGCCTTGTCGGCGAGCCGGGCGCGCCGAGCTGGTTCGAGTTGCAGGCACGCGACTACGACGCAACGGTCGCGTTCTACCGCGACGTGTTCCACTGGAACACGAACGTGATGAGCGATACGGCCGAGTTCCGTTACACCACGCTCGCCGTCGGCGACGAGAACATGGCCGGCATCATGGACGCATCGACGTTCCTACCGGACGCGGTACCAGCGAACTGGTCGGTGTACTTCGGCGTGGCCGACACCGACGCCGCGCTCGCCAAGGTCGTCGAGCTAGGAGGCACCGTCGTGGTGGAGGCGCAAGACTCGCCCTACGGGCGCTTGGCGACCGCGTCTGATTCGACGGGCGCGATGTTCAGGATCGTGGCGGGTATGTAGCCGAGCGTGTTCAGCGTACGATCCCTCGCCATGACGGTCCTTCCCGATGCCGAAACTGCCGCAGCCAACCGGCTCGATGTACTCGACTTCGAGCAATACCGGCGCGAGCTCAACGGCTACTGCTACCGCATGCTCGGTTCGGTGTTCGAGGCTGACGATGCCGTGCAGGAGACGATGGTCAAAGCGTGGCGCGGGGCCGACAAGTTCGAAGGCCGCGCGGCGGCGCGGTCGTGGCTCTACCGCATCGCCACCAACGTGTGTTTCGACATGTTGCGGAGTCGCACGCGTCGAGCCCGCCCGATGGACTTCGGCCCAGCCTCGACCACCGACGCCTTCAACGGTGAACAGCTCCCCGAACATGCGTGGTTGACGCCGATCCCCGACGGGCACGTCATCGCGCACGACGGCGACCCGGCCGACCTCGTCGTCGCGCGCGACACGATTCGGCTCGCGTTCGTGAACGCGTTGCAGCACCTGCCGGCTCGTCAGCGCGCGGTGCTGATCATGCGCGAGGTGTTGCGTTGGCACGCGGCCGAGGTCGCGGAGTTGCTCGATACAAGCGTGGCCTCGGTGAACAGCGCCTTGCAGCGCGCCCGCGCGACGCTCGCGACTGCGAACGCCGCGGGACCGCCCCTCGAGACCGTGCCAGCCGAACAGCAGGCGTTGCTCACTCGATACGTCGAAGCATTCGAGCGTTACGACGTGGCTGCCATCGTCGCGCTCCTGCGCGACGACGCCGTGCAATCGATGCCGCCTTACACGTTGTGGCTGCGCGGCGCTTCGGAGATCGGCCGGTTCCTCTCGGGACCGGGCATCGGTTGTCAGGGCTCGCGGCTCCTCGCGACGACTGCCAACGGCCGTCCCGCGTTCGGCCAATATCGCGTCGACCCCGCCGGCGGGCATGTGCCGTGGTCGCTCGTCGTGATTGAGATCGAGGGTGACCGGATCTCGGCCTTGCACAACTTCCTCGATACCAACCTGTTTCGCGAGTTCGGATTACCCGAGCACCTCTGACGGTGGCGTGGCGCTCGGCTCGCGTCCCGCGAGTTCGAGCAGACCGACGAGTTCGAGCAACTCGACTAGCTCGGGAGCGGTGTGGCGCAGCGTGACGCGGCGTCCGGTGCGCCGGGCCACGAGATGCACGCGAGCGACGCGATCGACGAGTACGAGGTCGACCGCGCCACAGTGTTTGATCGGCCAGCGCACGATCTCGACACCGTGGGCATCGAGTGTCGCCACCGCAACGGTTCTCAGTTGCAACACACCGGTATGACGGCGCCCGGCGGGAGAACTCATCGCGCCCAGTCGGCGCGCATCCGCTCGACCAGCGCATCGTGCTCATGCCGCTCGGCCGGCTCGGTCCGCTGGGGCGAGCCGAGCAGGTGTGCGGAGCGCCGGTAGCGTGCGTGGTTGTGCGAAGCCTCGGTGCTGTGGTGGGTGCGTGCGTCTGTGTTGCATTGCTCGGCGGATGCGCGACGTCGGAATTCACGGTTAGCGAGGCTCGTGACGACCTGGTGCACGTCGGCTGGACACGCCCACAAGCGCAGTGCTTCCTCGACGGCATGCACGACTTCTACGCGAACCAGTACGTCGATCTGAACCGGCGCGAAGCGGCTCGACGCAAGGCGCCGTTCAGCGGCGTCAACCCTCGCGGCACCGAACTGTTCGTGCGGAACGAACTCACCGGCGCCGGGTCGCTCAGTGCTAGTGAGCTGGCCGAAACGCGCCGGCTCGTGCAGCGCTGTCGAGGTTGAACGAGCGTTAGCTGTTGGCGCCGGCCGCGGCTTTGAGCTCGGTCATCGTGAACAGCGCGACGAGTTCGACCCCGAGAGCTGCGAGATTCGCGGTACCGCTCGATTCGCGATCGATCACGCATACCGCCTTGTCGCACACCGCGCCACGTTCGCGCAGTGCGTTCACCGCATCGACGACGGCGCCGCCCGAAGTGACGACGTCTTCGACGATGAGCAGCCGTTGTCCGTCGATGTCGCCGCCCTCGGCGAGCCGGCAGGTGCCGTATTCCTTGGCCTGCTTGCGTACGAACCGAGCCGGTAGCCCGGTGCGTTGCGAGAGCACGGTTGCGATCGGTACACCACCGAGTTCGAGCCCGGCCAGGGCATCGATGTCGCTCGGCACGAGCGCAACGAGTGCGTCAGCGATCGCCGCGAGCAGCGTTGGGTCGGCCTCGAACAAGTACTTGTCGAAGTACTCGTTGCTGACCACGCCCGAGCGCAACGTGAACGTACCCGTGATGTGCGCGCAGTCGTAGACGCGCGCCGCAAGCTTGGAGTGATCGTCGTCCATCACCCAAGATCGTACGGGCACACGCGGCCCCCGACGCCACCACGCATCAGGGATGGGTCAGGGGGATTGGAGGAGTTTGGTGATGGCGACGCGTTCAGTGTCGGTGAGCGTACTGTCGCACAGGCGCAACTCGGCCGCGTACGGCAGCGCATCGTGAATAGTCGCGGTCTCGAAGTGCGTGAGGAAGGCACGTATGAGCCCGCCCCGGAAGCGATCGACCAGCCGTGCCATCACCGCGTTCGCGGGTGCTTCGCCGGTGCGTAACAGCACCCAGGTGAGGGCCACATCGGTCTCGGCCAACCCGCGCGCCGAGTTCGTCCAGTCGATCAGCACCGGTCCGCGTGGCCCCATGATGACGTTGAGCGGGTGCAGGTCGAGATGCACGAGCACGTCGCCGCCGTCGCCCGCATCTCGCAACCAGCTCGGTGCTGGAATCCGGTGCACGGCGTCGTGGAGCTCGGCGAGAATTGCCGCGGCGCGCTGCAACTGCCAGGGTCGGCGCAGGATCCAGTCGACCATGGTCGGCCCCGGAATGCGGTCCATGACCATCTCGCGGTCGTTCGCCCGAAGTTCGTGCACGGCCGGCACCGGCACACCGAAGCCGCGTGCGAGTTCCATCACGTTGGCCTCTCGTGCGAGCGACACGTCGTGCAAGGAGCGACGCAGCACGCGGTCGGTGCCGAACTCGAAGATCTGTGATCCTCGCCCCGCCGCGAGCATCCGCCCTGGTTCCATGTCAGACGATGCGCGACGTGGTGTTGCCCCAGTAGCGATCACGGATCAAGCGCTTGTACAGCTTGCCGGTCGGCTCGCGCGGCAACTCGGGATCGAAGTCGAACGCCTTCGGGCACTTGTAGCCCGCGAGATGGGCGCGGCAGTACGCCATCAGCTCGGTGGCGAACTCGGGCCCGGCGTCGTCCCAGTCGACCGGCTGCACGACGGCGTGCACGCGCTCACCCATCTCGGGGTCGGGGATGCCGAACACGGCCGCGTCGTACACCTTGGGGTGGGTGATCAGGAGGTTTTCGGCCTCTTGCGGGTAGATGTTCACGCCGCCCGACACGATCATGAACGTGCGCCGATCGGTGAGGAACAGGTACCCCTCGTCGTCGAGGTAGCCCATGTCGCCGACGGTCGACCATCCGCGGTCGTTCATCGCCTCGGCGGTCTTGGCCTCATCGTTGTGATACGCGAAACCGGCCCGCCCCGGATGGGGTTCGAACCACACCGTGCCGACCTCACCGGGCGCAACGTCGTGGTTGTCGTCATCGCAAATGTGGATCACGCCGACCGCGCTGCGCCCGACCGAACCAGGATGGTCGAGCCACTCCTGCGGCCCGATGATCGTGGCGCCCGCGCCTTCGGTGGATGAGTAGTACTCCCACACGATCGGGCCCCACCAGTCGATCATCTTTTGCTTCACCTCGATCGGACACGGCGCAGCCGCGTGCACGGCCGAGGTCAGCGATGAGAGGTCGTACTGCGCGCGGGTGTCGTCGTCGAGTTTGAACATCCGCACGAAGTGCGTGGGTACCCACTGGCTGCACGTGACCCGGTACTGCTCGATATAACGCAGCGCATCACGCGCGTCGAAGTGCTCCATGACCACCACGGTGCCGCCCAGGCGCAGGGTGCTCATGCAATAGAACAACGGCGCGGCGTGATACAGCGGCGCCGGCGAAAGGTAAATGGAGTTCTCGTCGAAGCCGAACACGTTGGTCATGAGCGCGAGGTTCGACGGCATCTGGCCCATCGGCTCGTGCCGGAGGTCGTACTTGATCCCTTTGGGGCGGCCGGTCGTGCCCGACGAATACAACATCGGGGTGCCCTCGCACTCGTCGGGCACCGGCGCCGCAGGTTGCGCGGCGATCGCCGTCTCGTAGCGCTCGTAGCCGTCGAGTTCACCACCGACGATGAGCCGCAACTTCACGCGTGGCATCAACGCGACGAGGTCGGCCGCGACCGTACGGGTCGACTCGCTGACGAACAACGCCTGCGCGTCGCAGTCGTCGATGATGTAGGCGGCCTCCGGCGCGGTGAAATGCCAGTTGACGCACGTGTAGAACAACCCCATCCGCTGCGCGGCCCAGCAGACCTCGAGGTAGCGGTCGTTGTTGTCCATCAACACCGCGATGTGGTCGCCGAACCGAAGCCCGGCGGCCCACATCATCTGCGAGCACTGGTTCGAGCGATCGTTGAGCTCGCGGTACGTGGTGGTCGTTTCCGACGCGGCCATGATGATGGCGGCCTTGTCGGGCGTGACCTGCGCCCAATGCCCGGGATACATCTCAATGGTCGCTTTCGCTCCCGGCCGAGGGCACCGCGCGGGCGGCCTTGCGCTTCGCTTGAGCCCTCGGTCGATGGTTGCCGGTTGGTTCAGAAGGAGGTGATGACGCTCCGTACGACCTCGCGGTTCTCCATCGCACGGAAGGCGTCGTTGACCTCGTCGAGTTTGATCTGGCGCGACACCATCGACGCGGTGTCGAGGCGACCGGTCTCGATCAGGTCGACGAAACGCTGGAAGTCGCGGCGCACCTGCGCCGATCCGTACTTGCAGCCCTTCAGTGTCTTCTCGTTGTAGAAGAGGTCGAACGTTGGCAGCGTGATCTGCGCCTCCATGCGCGTCATGCCGACCATGACCGCCATGCCGCCCTTCTTCGCCATCATGTACGCCTGGAGTGTGGTCTCGGGAAGACCGATCACCTCGAAGGCGTAGTCGACGCCGCGGCCGCCGGTGAGCGCCTGGACCTGCGCGACCGGGTCGCCCTGGGTGGAGTCGACGTAGTCGGTCGCGCCTTGTGCCTCAGCGACCTTGCGCTTCTCGTCGCCCTGGTCGACGGCAATGATGCGGGCCGCACCAGCGATGCGCGCGCCCTGGAGGACCGAGAGGCCGACACCACCGCAACCGATAATCGCGACGCTGGAACCTGGGTGCACCCGCGCGGTGTTGAGTGCAGCACCGACGCCGGTGGTGACGCCGCACCCGATCAGTGCGAGTTCATCGAACGGCAAGTCGGTGGCGACCTTCACGACCGATGTCTGGCTCACCGTCATGGCTTCGGCGAACGTGCCCAGGCCCGTCATCGTGGTGAACGAGCTCTTGTCGCTACGCGTGCCACGCTCGACGGCCATCACCTCGAACTCGGTGTCGCACAGGTGTGACTGGTCCGACAGGCACGAGGGGCAGGCGCCGCACGCGGGGATGAACGACGCGACGATCTTGTCGCCCTTCTTGAACGCGGTGACATCCTTGCCCACCTCGACGACTGTCCCGGCGCCCTCGTGACCGAGCACGACACCAGGGGCCATCGGGACGTAGCCGTTCTTGATCGACAGGTCGGAGTGGCACACGCCGCTGGCGCCGAGTTGCACGACAACGTCGCGCGGGCCGGGCGCGGCAGGTTCGACGTTCTCGATTTGAAGCGGCTCGCCGGTGGCTACGAACATCGCTGCGCGCATGATGGTCCTCGTCTTCCGTGGTTCGGTGGATTCGCGGCTCGGACGGGCCGGCGTGTGCCAAAGGCAGCGGCCGTTCCGACCGAGTGACAGTGCGCCCGAGTCCGCCCGGGCGCAGGCGCGCACGTTACCTGCCGTCGAGCAGCGACGAAACTGCGGCCTCGTCACAGCACACGATGGCGCGGTCCTGGGGCACCCGACCGGCTGGGATCGCCTCGTCGCCGGCAACCAGCCGTTGCACCATGGCGGCCTTGCCCGCGCCTTCGACGAGCCACACGATGCGCCGCGCCGCAGCGAGCGCGGGAAACGTCAGCGTGACGCGACGGTGGCCCATGTAGGGCGCCGTTGCGCCCACGAGACGGTCGTCGACACCGAGCACGGCGTCGTTCGGTACGAGCGACGCAGTGTGTCCGTCGTCACCGAGCCCGAGGTGAACGATGTCGAGCTCGCCCTGGCACACCTCGCGCAGGGTCTGTTCGTAGTCGCGCGTGACGGCGTCGAGGTCGTCGCGCACAGGGATCGCGTGCACGTTGGCGCTGGGGATGTCGATGACGTCGAGCAGGGCCGTTTGGAGCTGCGTGAGATTGCGGGCGTCATCGCCGTCGGGCGCGATCCGTTCGTCGACTTGGAACAGGTGGACGCTGCGCCACGCGACCGGGTGTCGGGCCAGCGCTTCCAGCGTGGGTGTCGGCGTGCTGCCGCCCGAAAGTGCAATCGTCGCGACGCCGTTGCGTTGGATGGCCCATGCGAGCCCCGAAGCGATCTGGTCGGCCGCGCCGTACGCGAGTTCCTCGGCGTCGTGGTACACGTGCAGTTCGAGCGGGGGCACAGTCGTACGTCGTTACGTCGTCGAGATTTCGGCATGACCGCCGAACTCTTTGCGCAACGCCGATTGGGCCTTGCCTGCGAATGTTGCCGCGCCCTGCGAAGCGAATCGTGACTGCAGCGCTGCGGTGAGCACTGGTGTGGGAACGCCGAGCGCGATCGCGGCTTCGGCGGTCCAGCGACCCTCGCCGGAGTCCGAGACACGACCGCTGAACTCGTCGAGGGTCGGCGATGCGAAGAGCGCCGACGCGAGCAGATCGAGCAGCCACGACGGGATGACGCTGCCGCGCCGCCACAGCTCGGTGATCGCCGTGAGGTCGAGGTCGTAGCGGTAATGATCGGGATAGGCGAGCGGCGCCGTTTCGGCGTTGGTGTCGCGCTCATGCGCGCCGGTCCCGGCCGCTGCCAGCAGCGCCAATCCCTCGGCGTACGCGGCCATCAGGCCGTATTCGATGCCGTTGTGCACCATCTTCACGAAGTGGCCGGCGCCGTTCGGGCCGCAGTGCAGCCAACCGGTCTCGGCGGGCGCGGGGTCGCCGGTGCGCCCGTAGGTGCGCGGCGCGGCGCCGACGCCGGGCGCGATCGTGTCGAAGATGGGGGCCAGGCGGGCGACGACGTCGGTTTCGCCCCCGACCATCAGGCAAAAACCACGCTCTTCACCGAAGACGCCGCCGCTGGTGCCGACGTCGAGGTAGTGCAACCCGCGGGGCGTGAGCGCGGCGGCCCGGGCGAGGTCGTCACGCCAGTCGCTGTTGCCGCCGTCGATGATGGCGTCGCCCGGTTCGAGCGCGTCGGCGAGCGCGGCGACGGTCGAGTCGGTGAAGGCGGCTGGCACCATGAGCCAGACCGTGCGAGGAGGCGTCATTGCCGCGACGAGCTCCGCGTGGGTGGCGACGCCGACGGCACCGGCCGCGCTGATGGCCTGCACCGCGTCGGCATTGACGTCATGCGCAACGACGCGGTGGCCACCGGCCAGCAAACGCCGCGACAACCCAGCCCCCATACGCCCAAGTCCAACCATCGCGAGTTCCATTGTCGAGCAGTCTTACCCATCGCGCGCCAATCCACGTACCAAGGCGCAGGAGCCTCCACCACCGCGCCGCAGTGATCGGACCCTGACCCTCGCGGCGCGGTCTGATTGCACCGGACGGCGCTACACGCCGCCTGGTGCAGAGGAAAACCCAAAAAGGGGGGCGCGCACGGAGTAGGCGCCATAGATGTGAGAGGGCCGGCCCGCGGGTACGGGCCGGCCTCTCAGCTCAGGCGCTTGGGGGAACGCCCGCTCCGGACACCGACGCTGGCCTCGGGCAGGCCGTGGTGGGGGTTGATCG
Source organism: Acidimicrobiia bacterium (assembly GCA_038202885.1). Lineage (GTDB taxonomy): Bacteria > Actinomycetota > Acidimicrobiia > IMCC26256 > PALSA-610 > JBBREP01. The sequence continues at coordinate 99,758 of JBBREP010000001.1, forward strand.
GTGTCCGGGTCACGCCAAAAGGCGTGACAAATCCAGTAGTAGTGCGCGCCTTTGCACCAAACAAGTCACCGTCAACGCCAGCTGAGAACGGGCCCAGAAAAGGGGATCGGCCTACTCGGCGGCGATGCGAGCAACTGGGCGGCCGCGTGCCTGCAACGCCGCGTAGTCGCCGGCAGCTTGGGCAACGAGTAGGTCGTGGAACCCGTAGTCGCGGCCAGGGATCGCGAGCGGCGGGAGGTCGGCGTCGAGCATTTGTACGAACGTTCCCGACGGCGGCCCACCTTTGTGGAGTTGGCCGGTCGAGTGCAGGTAGCGCGGGCCAATCGCAGCAGTTGCCGCGGCGCCGGTGCGGTCGCGCACCGCGACCCGCTGGGTCTCGAGCCCCGCCGACACTGAACCGTCAGGGTCGACAAACGCTTGCAGCGCTACGTACCCACCCGGACCCGCGGTGCCGAGCGCTTCGTCGAGCGACACCACGGACACGTCGGTGGGTCCGTCGGCGAGCACTTTCGATGCTGCGAGCTTTGCGGCTTCGACGTCGGGTTGGTCGAACGGATTGATGTGCAGCAGCGCACCGGCGAGCGCCGTGGCGATCTCCCAGCGCATCACCTCACGCCCGAGCGAGGCCGCGTCGATTTCGACCTGGTCGTCGCCGAGGTCGAGATCGCCACCGTGGCCGTACGACACTCGCAGGCGATCATCGCCGTGCGCGTCGGTGGCATCACCGGGGACGGGCAGGATGCCGACCCCGTGCTTCCCGGTCGATTCGGCGATGAGTTGTTCGAGCCATCGCGCGAACGCCGGCGCGCCGTCGAGGACGAGCTTGTCGCGCCCGTCTCGCGCCGCGCCTCCGATGAGTGCGGCGAGCTCGACACCGGGATTGTGGGCACTGTCGGCATTGCACTCGGCGGCCATGCCGATCGCGCCGCCGAGCATGGCGCGCACGTCGACGCCGAGCAACGCGGCGGCGACGATGCCGAAGTGCGACAGCGCGGAGTACCGGCCACCGATTGTGGGAGTCGCGTGATGGACGGCGCCGAAACCGCGTTCGCCTGCGAGTTGATCGAGCGCGGAACCGGCATCGGTGACGACCGCGAATCGTTGCGGATCCCCTACATGAGCCCAGAAGAAGTCGAGTTGTGAGCGGGTCTCGATCGTGCCGCCCGACTTCGACGCGAAGACGTAGAGCGACGACGTGCCATCGGCGGCGTCGGCCGCTCGTTGCACCGCCACAGGGTGACTCGTGTCGAGCACCGTGAACGACGGAGCGTCGTTCGTGAGACCGGAACCGGCGAGGAGTTCGGGGAACAGACTCGAACCGCCCATGCCGCACCACACGACGTTACGAACACCGCGAGCGCGCGCCGCGTCGACAGTGCGCAGTACGGCGTCGACGTGTTCGAGCATCCGGTGTGGTTCGTCGAGCCAGCCGAGCCGGTTGCTGATCTCGGTTGGAGCAGGGGCCCACAGCGTGTAGTCGCCCGCGAACATGCGCGTCGATGCGTGCGTTGCAACGAGTTCGTCTCTGGCGTTCACGACGGCGAGTGTAGGGAGCGACCGGCGTCGAACCTTGCTATTCCGACGTGAGGTAGTCGCCGACGACGGTGCGGCCGCGCGCAGTGCCTCGCGTGCGATACAACGTGTCGCGGAGCCGCTCAAGGGCGAGCGTCGCGAGGTCGCCGATCGCGACGGCGCACGAGATCGTCAGGTTCACGGTGTCGTGCGGCGCCGCGAGCGACATCGCACCGACTTCTTCGACGAACTCTTCGGCGCGGCGCTTCGCGGCTCCGATTTCCATGCCCGGCATCGCGACGATGAACTCGTCGTTGTCGAAGCGAGCGACGCCGTCGTCCTCGCGCAACAGGTCGCTGAGCGTCGAATACACGGCCTTGATTGCGGCGTCGCCGGCGTCGCGCCCGTATGCGCCATTGATTTGGTCAAGGTCGTCGATATCGATCCACGCGATCGCCACGCGTGTGGTGTCGGGCTGCGAGAGAATGCGGTTGCCGAGGTAGCGCGCGAACCCACTTTGGTTCAGTGCTCCCGTCAGCGGATCGCGATCGGCGTTCGTCGTGGTGCTCGACGCCGCGCTGGCATGGCGATGGGATTGCTCGGTGAGCGTTTGGAGCCGTACGGCCAGACGCTCGTACTTGTCGACCATCTGCTCGAACGACGCGGTGAGGCGCGCTTCGATGCGCCGCGGCACCGCCTTTTCGGCGTCCGCAAGGCGCTGTTCGATCTGAGGCTGCAGTGTTGCCGGGACGCTGTCGCCGAAGCTTGCGAGCAAGCGCCGCGCTTCCGCGATTGCGGTCGGACGGTCGAAACTCCACCGTGCTTCGAAGACGCGGTTGCGTTCGGCTTCGGATCCGGTGCCGTCACCGAGATCCTCACCGACGACGCTGACGCAGATGCACTTGCTGATGATGATCAGCGCGAACTCACGCGCGAGCGCGTCGTTTGCTGCGATCGGGATGCCGTTGATCGGCGACGGTACGTCGGGATCCTCGTCGACGAAACCGACGAACGTGCACATCGAATGGCGCGCGATCTCGCGGTACCGTCGCCGTTCGCTCGCGAAATACTCGGGCCGCTGGAACAACGCGATGACCACCGGCAGGTCGTCGGGGTCGGGCTCGGTCGACACGAGCGAGGCCTCGATGCCGTGGGCCAGTGCGACGAGCGAAGGCTTGTTGAAGCGTCGCCCCTTTGCTGCGGTCCCTTCGGTCGATCCTGGCGATGCTTGGTGATCTGCCGGCGCAGCTGCGGTGGCCGTGGCCGCGTCGTCGGCGGCGAGGTCAGCAGTGTCGGGCGACGGCACGGCCGCGAGGCCAGTGTCGGCGTCCGGCTCGGCCTCGGTCGCGTCCGCGAATCCGGGAGCGTCGGTGGGATGCACGGCTGCCATCGGGTTTCGATCGGCAGGATGTCGACGCGCTTGACGACTCTTGGCATCGGCCGGAGGGGCCAGGAGGGGCCGCAGCAAGGCGTCCGGCTCAATGGCGGATGGCGCGTACGATCGGCCCCGCATGATCGACCTCAAGCGATTGGCCGACGACCCGGCCTACCGGGGCGGAATCGAGCGCAAGCGGGTGCCCAGCGGGCTCATCGACGAGGTGCTCGCGCTCGCCGCCAGCCACCGCGACCTCGATAGCGATGTCCAGGCGCTGCGGGCACGCCAGAACGTGGCCAGCCGCGAGATTGGTCGGGCCGCGCCCGAGGAGCGCCCGGCCAAGATCGCCGTGGCGGCAGGTCTGAAAGACGAGCTCAGCGCAGCCGAGGCGAGGCTCGCCGCGCTCGAACCTGAGCTGCGCGCACTCACGCTCCAGGTGCCGAACCCGGCTGACGCGAGCGTTCCTGATGGTGGCGAAGACGAAGGTGAGGTCGTGCGATCCGTCGGCACACAATCGGCGGCACCCGCGGCCGACCACGCCGACTTTGCCGAACGAATGGGCTGGGTCGATCGGGAGCGGGCCGCCGAGATCGCCGGAAGCCGGTTTGCCTATTTGTTGGGCGATGCAGTGCTGCTCGAGTTCGCGCTCGTGCAATGGGTGCTCAACAAACTCGTTGCCGACGGTTTCACCCCGGTCGTGCCGCCCGTGCTCGTGCGTGAACGCACGATGGAAGAGGCTGGTTTCTTTCCCACCGACCGGGCGCAGGTCTATGAGGTCGACGACGGTGAACTGTTCCTCGTCGGTACGGCCGAAGTGCCACTGTCGGTGCTGCATCGCAACGAAACGCTGACCTCCGATGACCTTCCCGCTCGCTATGTGGGTTATTCGTCGTGCTTTCGCAGGGAGGCCGGCACCTACGGCAAGGACACGCGCGGCATCTTTCGCGTGCACCAGTTCGACAAGCTCGAGATGTTCGTGTTCGCCGATCCCGCCACTTCATGGGACGAACACGAGCGCATCCTCGCGATGGAGGAGAGCATCATCGGCGGGCTTGGCCTGCCGTATCGCGTTGTGAACGTCGCAGCTGGCGATCTCGGCCCGGCCGCGGCCAAGAAGTACGACATTGAAGTGTGGCTGCCGTCCGAGGGCCGTTACCGCGAAGCCACATCGTGTTCGAACTACCTCGCGTACTCGGCGCGGCGCGTCGGGACGCGCGTGAAGTCAGACGCCGGCACGCATCACGTACACACGCTCAACGGCACCGCGTGCGCGATCAGCCGCACGCTCGTCTACCTCTTCGAGCATTACCAAGATCCCGACGGCGGCTTTCGCGTCCCCGACGTGCTCCAGCCCTTCATGGGCCGAGCGCACCTCCCACCTCGATCCTGACCGGCTCGATATTGCACCGGTCAATCGGTGCCGTGCCGGTGGTTACGATGAGCGGCGGAGGGGTGCCAGAGCGGCCGAATGGGACGGTCTTGAAAACCGTTGAGGTGCAAGCCTCCGGGGGTTCGAATCCCCCTCCCTCCGCTCCTGTTTTTGGCGCCTGCTTCGCCCGGCGCGGCGAGTGGTTCGCCACACACCTCGCTCGTTCCTCGCTCCTGTGCTGGCTTCGCCACCGCATCCGTGGACGAGTCCGTAGACGAGGCGCAGTCAGGGTTGAGGAGCGCTCTCGTGAGGCGACCTATGTCGCAGTCGGCGGACGCGCTTCAGAAACGCGCCTGGAATCGCCGATGGTCGAGGCATGCGCAAGTGCGACGGGTGTAGCTACCTGACGTTCGGCGATGGTGACGTCTGCAAACACTGCGGTTCTGCGCTCCCCGCCGACACGCCCGCTGCGCTCGTCACCAGTGGTGCCCCTGCAGGCCCCGTTGTGGCCGCCGCGGCAGTGGCGCCGTCGTTCGTGGCCCCGGCTCCACCGCCGTCCGCGCCCGACGACTACTGGGTGAAACCGCGCCAGCCGAGCGCTGCGACCGCCCCCTGGGCGCCGAGCGTGGGCCGCGTGCCGACGAGCCGCGCGGGATGGAGCCCGACCGAGCCCGCGCCCCTGCCGACGGCACCCACAACGGGTCGCGCAATGTCACGCGTGATCATGGTGCTGGTCGCGATCATCTCGGTGGCGTTGGGCCGCATGGCCTTCGATCGCGTCTTCGGCAACGCCAACGCCATCCCTGCGGGAACCAGTGCCTTCGTGGCTGGTCGCGGAGTGGAGTACTCGTCACCTGATCTCACGTTCACCGCAAAGTTCCCGAGCACGCCCACGGTCCAGCAAAAGCAGTTCTCGAACGCGTCGGCGTCGGCGACTCTGAACCTCGCCCAGGTGCAAACCGACGATTACGAGGTGGTCGGTGCCAGCATGGTGTTGCCCGCCGAACTGCCAGCCGACCAGGTGGACACGGTGCTGCACGAGATCCTGACCGAAGGTGTCGCGGCGCAGAACGCCAAGATTGTCAGCGAGCACCACGTCACCCACGGCGGCGCTCGTGGAATCGAGGTGCGCGCCAAGGTGTCGGATGGCTACGACGCGCGCCTCATGGCGTTGAATTCGGGCTCGCGCATCTACATGCTCGGCGTCCACGCCAAGGTGGGTACCCAGCGCCTCTACGACGCGCTCGTCGGGTCGTTCGTGGTGGTCTGAGCGTACAGACCACGACGAACGAGTTGGACGAAACGTCAGGCGTCGTGGGACTCGTGGGAAAGGATCGGCACCTCGGCACGCTTGGTCGCTGCGTGGACGAAGCCGGCGATTGCGGCGAGCATCAAGATCACGACGAGCGCGAAGCTGACGTCAGCGGCCTGTTGGGCGCGGTCGCCGAAAATGCTGAAGCCGTAACTCGTGAGCAGCAGGCCGCGCAGGGTCTCGCCCTGGAAGAGCGTCGTGGCCTTGCCGTGCAGAGCCGCCGCCTGCCCCGAGAGGGCCTTCGCAGCAGCGCTGTTCTGGTCGGGCATCGCCGCGAGTTTCGTGTCGAGGGTGCGAGCATCATTGCTGGTCTCGGAATAGGTCTTGCCGTCGTTGATCGCCTTCACATGCAGGCCGATGTAGTTGTTGGCGTAGCACTCGGCCTGGTTGCCGGTGACGAGGGCCTTGCCAGCGTTGCTCTTGAGGCACGGAGCGTTCTCGTCGGCCTTCAGGAAGTTGGCCGGCGTAAAGCTGATCTTCTGCTGCGAGAGTTGGTTGTGTACGTAGTCCTTGGCGAAGTTCGCCTGGTTCTGGAGCACGAGTCCGAGGACCAGGATCAGCAGAGCGATGAGCATCCCTCCGACGGCAAAGATGAGGTCGAGCGTTCGACGTTTCATGGCAGCCTCCATTTCTCTGCGTCCGCGGTCGAACGCCTGAGGCAATGTTGATGGCGAGGTCACATTTTGGATAGGGCCCTTCGGCTCCGAGGCGAAGGACGTTCGGCCGCATGAGACGGATCCTTCTAGGGATCGGCCTCCCATCGCGACCGAACGGGAAGGCGCGTAGCGCTCGATCGAGAGCAGATAATTCGCGCCCTTCGTGCGCTGACCGGGAACCTTGAACGCTTCCTTCTCGTGTTCAAGGATATCCGTTAAGCTTGAACAAGGAGGAACGATGTCCAAGCTTGTGAAGCGGAGGTGGAAGACCGACTCCACGTCGGGACTGGCCCGTCGCGACCGCGCCTCCTGCGACTATGAAGCGTACGTCCCGGACCTTCTCGTGGGGCGGGCCTTCCGCCTGGACGGCGACGTGGCGGCCGATGTGGCCGCCGCCGAAGGGGCCGTCACGCGGTTCGACGCCAAGGCGATCGCGCTTGGCGACACCGAGGCACTCGCGCGTCTCTTACTGCGCGCGGAGTCCGTCGCGTCATCGAAGATTGAGGGGTTGGAGGTCGGCGGCCGCCGCCTGTTGCGCGCCGAAGCCGCTGCCGCGCTCGGCGAAGACGTGCGCGACGTGACTGCGACCGAAGTGCTCGGCAACATCCAGGCGATGATGTGGGCGCTCGGCGCGGTAGGCCCGGGCGACGACATCACGGTCGACCATCTGCTCGAAGCACACCGCCGCCTCCTCGACGGCACGCGTCTGCACGAGTTCGGCGGGAAGATCCGTGACGACCAGAACTGGATTGGAGGAAGCAGCTTCAACCCGTGTTCGGCGGAGTTCGTGACGCCGCCTCCGGAGTTGGTGCGCGATTTACTGAACGATGTCTGCGTGTTCTGCAACACCGACGATCTACCCGCGATCGTGCAGGCGGCGATGGCGCACGCACAGTTCGAGACCGTCCATCCGTTCGTTGACGGGAATGGGCGCATCGGGCGAACGCTCATCCATCTCGTGCTCCGGCGGCGCGGCCTCGCAGTCCGCGTACTGCCGCCGATCTCGCTGATCCTGGCGACGTGGTCCCAGGACTACGTCGCGGGACTTACCGCGACGCGCTACACCGGGAAGCCGACGTCCCACGCCGCGAACGCCGGAGCGAACCAGTGGATCGCGCTCTTCGCGACCGCGTGCCGCCGGGCGATCGAAGACGCGGAGACGTTCGAGCACCGCGTGGCCGCGCTCCAGGGACGTTGGCGCGAACGGCTCGGAAAGGTCCGGGCCAAGTCGGCTGCAGATCTGTTGATCGGCGCGCTGCCCGGAGCGCCGATCGTGACCGTGACGGGCGCGGCCGAGTTGATCGGGCGGACGTTTCAGGCGACCAACGTTGCGATCGGTCGCCTCGTCGAGGCGAAGGTCCTGCACCAGGTCAACGTCGGCCAACGCAACCGAGCGTTCGAGGCGCCCGAACTCATCAGGACGTTCACCGATCTGGAGCGCCGGCTCGCGAGCCCGGCGGGCGACACGCGGTCGGCTCCCCCGGCGCGCCGCGTCCCGCAACGCCGGTAAAGCTCGACGAGATCGAAGCTCGGAGTCAGTGCGTGATCCCGCGCGCCGCATAATCCTCTACGGTCGAGACGTTGAAGAATTGGGCGAGCGCGGTCGGTTGATCGGCGAACGAGACGCCATCGATATGGCGTCGCGGCATTACCGTTACTCCATTGCCGACGGTGAGTCGTGGCACAACGTCGATGTCGCACATGATTGTGAAACCGAACTTGCGCAGGACACCGATCTTTTGCGAGTCGATCGGGAATCCAGCGCCGTAGGGGTAGACGTAGACGTCGGTGGGACCAACGATCGGTTCGTCTTCGGTGTGCCACTTTGTCGAGTCGCGGATCAATCTCGCGACCGAGACCTTCGTTTCGTCGAAGTGTGCGTAGCTGTGGCTCGCGAACGTCCAGCCCGAGGCACGCAAGCGTGCCGCGAGTGCCTTGGCTCGTGCGACGCTGGATAGCCCAGTCGGGCGCCGTTCGGTCGTTCACGCGTTCACCCAAAACGCCCTCGTACCCGGTGACGGCAAGCACGCCTTTGGCGCCGTCAGCTGAGAACAGCGGATGGCTGGCCGCGAACTCATCGATCATGGGTACGAGGTCGTGGTCGGTCAGATGAATGCCGGACAAGTCGTGCTCTTCGACCTTGACGTCGCCGTGAGTGTCGAGCGCGAGCTTCCAACCCAGGCCGAGTGGTCGCGTGTCGTCGTAGTAGTTCACGTCGTCTTCGGAGAGTACGAGCGGCCGGCGGCCAGGTGGAACGCGCGCCAGCCCGTGCGTCGCTCGATTGATGTCGACGAGCGTCCACCCATTCGCGTACAACTGATCCAGGATCGTTCGGAACTCCCCAACGGTCACGAACCAGTCTCGAAAGCCCTGACCAATCGGCTTGGACGTAAAGGCCAACTCCGGGTGAATTACGAGCGTATGGAAGAACAGGTGCTCCACTGGCCCCTTCCAAAAGACCAGTGGCTGTGCCGATAGGGAGGTGGTCGTCGCGACCGTGACCCTCGTCGTCGGGGCGGTGCGTGGTACCGGCTTCGCCGACCGTCGCGCAGCGTCCCCGCCGCTGCAATCGCTCGCGACGAGCGCCGCGAGCAAGGTCAGTAGGCCCACGGCCAGTCGCCATCTCACGGTTACAGGACGCCTTGCGGAGCATCAGCGTTCCGTCGCCCGCTCATCGACGCACAATGTCCGAGCGGGCGAAGTCTTGCGAGTGCCGATCGGTGATGGTGTTGCAACGACCGATCAATAGGCTCGAAACCGTGTCGAACGCGAGCAGCCCTCCGATCGCCGCGCCCCTCGGACCTGTTGTCACCGAGCGGCTGGACTTGCGCCGCTTCGAGCTGATGGACCTCGACGAGCTTGCTGTCGTGTTCGCCAAGCCCGAGGTGTGGCGCTTCCCGTATGGGCGCGGCTTCACGAACGAGGAAACCTCTATCTTTCTCGCCGCTCAGGTCGACGAGTGGGACGCGAACGGCTTCGGGTGCTGGATTGCAAGACTGCGCGGCGGTGGACCGGTGATTGGATACGTCGGCCTTTCGGTACCGACGTTCTTGCCCGAGATTCTCCCGGCCGTCGAGGTTGGGTGGCGTTTCGATCCGACGTTCTGGGGTCAAGGCTTTGCGAGCGAGGGAGCGACGGCGGCGTTGACGGAGGGGTTCACGACGCTCGGCTTGGACGAAATCTGCTCGCTTCCGCAGTCCGAGAACCCTGCGTCTTGGGCAGTCTGCGAGCGGCTCGGGATGCGCCACGACAGAAGCGTCGTGTGCCCGGCCAACGATCGGCGCGGGGCGGTCGACGCCCGCATGTACGTGATGCGTGCAGCGGAATGGCATTCTGCAACGAGTTAGCGAACCGCACCGCTTGCCCGATCCGAACCCGTTCGGGCGAACTCCCACGGGCAGTTCGGTGCAATCACTTGCGACTTGCCAGATTGGCCTGGCGTGACGTCGGGCACACGCCGACGATTGCGACGCCCTGCGGGTGCTTCTCGCAGTGGCCCTGGGTATCGTCGCCTTCGGCGTCGGGTGATCGTGGACCACTGCGATCCAGCGGCTCAACGGCCGTACCGGGTTCCCAGGTCTCGACGAGGTGTGCGATGAGTCAACCGGTCTTCGTGGGTCCGGCGCGGCGCCGGCGGTCCGCGTTGCGCGTTTGCGGGGCCTTCGTCGTCGCGGCATCGGCTGCGTTCTTCGCGGTGGTGGTCTCGGCATTTCGCAGCGCCTGGAAGATCCCTGTGAAGTTGCGCCTTGCAACCGCGGCGCGTCGACAGGTGGTGGCGCAGATGCTCTTGGTGCGCCTTGTGCTCGCGATCCTCGCGTTGCTCGTGCCACTCGCGGCGATCGGGATCGTCGCGCACACCGGGGCCAGCAGCGAGGCCGCACCCGCCGCACCGGTACGTCCTGTCGCAGCGACGCCTCAGACGGTGTCGTCCGACGGTTCGGGACCGTTGGGCGCGGCGCACACGCCGCGTGCACCCGTCTCGCGTGGTGCTGGAGTCACGACCGTTGCCGAGCCCCCTGCGATGGCTTCGGGGGCGAAGACGCTGCCGGCGCCGGGCACGACGCGATCGAGTCACTCGACGCCGTCGGCGACCGCTCCAGGACGCACCGGTTCGTCGCCGTCGGATACCGCGCCGGGACGCACCGGTTCGTCGCCGTCGGATACTGCTCCGGGACGCACCGGTTCGTCGCCGTCGGATACTGCTCCGGGACGCGTGAACGTGACGCCGTCGGCCACTACTCCCGGACGAGTCGACGCGACGCCGTCCGCGACGGTTCCGGGACAGGTGGGGTCGACGCCTGCTGTTACTGCGCCCGGTAACGGCCCGGTGAAGCAGTGACGGGTCGTCCGGCGCCACGCGCCCACTGGTTCGTGCTCGGCGTATTACTCGTCACTGTCGGTGCGTCGCAGGTGCTGTGGGGCTTCTCGCGCGGTGCCATCGGCCGGGCCTCGACGCAGGGTCCGGCGACCGTCGTCGCAGGACACACGGCTGACGGAGGCCTCTTCGTCGGCGACGGAACGACCGTATCGGCGCACCCGACGCCGTCGCGCCTGATTGCGCTGACGTTCGACGACGGGCCCGACCCGCGTTGGACCCCGCAACTCCTCGAGTTGCTGCACCGCCTCGGTGTGCCCGCGACATTTTTCGTGGTCGGTGCCCGCGTACTTGAACATCCCGGCCTTGTGCAGAAGGAATTCCAAGCCGGTCACGATGTCGGCCTGCACACGTACACCCACGCCGATCTCGATACCGCGTCGGCGGCTCGACAGCATGTCGAACTCGCGCTGAACCAAGTGGCGCTCGAATCAGCGATCGGTCGCCGTTCGTTGCTCGTCCGGATGCCGTACACGTCGAGCGTCGAGTCGATCAGCGCTGCAAACCTCAGTGCCGCGCAGCGGCTCCAACGAGGTGGATACGTGGTGGCATTCGCGGATCGCGACGGTGAGGACTGGCGTAAGGGTCGAGCCGTCCCACAGATCGTCGCCGCCGCCACACCGAGCGGGAACGACGGCGCGATCGTCCTGTTGCACGACGGTGGCGGTGACCGGCGCCGAACGCTCGCCGCGACCGAAGCGCTGGTGACGCAGCTGCGGGCACGCGGTGATCGTTTCGTGACGCTGTCGACGATGCTTGGTGTGCCTCGCGACACGGTGACGCCCCTCGCATCACGTGGCGAAACGCTGCGTGCCGACGCCTTCGCTACGGCATACCGAGGCTCGGGCGATCTCGCACACGCATTCACGGTCCTGGCGATCCTGATCGCAGGCTTGATGTTCGTACGGGCCGCGCTGCTGTTGTTGTTCGCGAGGCGCCACGTTCGCGGCGTGCGCCCGAACGACGCTCCCGCGTCGGCCATTTCCGTTGTCGTCCCGGCGTTCAACGAGCAGGCAGGGATCCGCGCCACAGTCGGTTCGCTGCTCGCGTCCGAACTCGCTGCCGGTACGGCACTCGAGGTCGTCGTGGTCGACGACGGATCCACAGACGACACGGCTGCGATGATCGACGCGATGGACGATCCGCGCCTGTTGGTCGTCCATCAGGAAAACGCGGGGAAGGCGGTCGCGCTCAACGTTGGGATCGCTGCGGCGAGCTACGACGTGATCGTGACCGTCGATGGCGACACGGTGTTCGAACCCACGGCGCTGGCCCGTCTCGTCATGCCGCTCGCGGATCCCGACGTCGGCGCGGTGAGTGGCAACACGAAGGTCGCCAATCGCGGCGGTGTGCTCGGCAAGTGGCAGCACATCGAGTACGTGATCGGTTTCAATCTCGACCGCCGCATGTACGACGTGCTCGGATGCATGCCGACGGTTCCCGGAGCGATCGGAGCGTTCCGCCGCGATGTGCTCGTCGCCGTGGGCGGATTCAGTACCGACACGCTTGCCGAAGATACCGATATCACGATGGCGATCCATCGTCGTGGCGCGCGGGTCGTCTACGTCGACGACGCCGTCGCCTACACCGAAGCGCCGACCGGCCTCGGCGACCTGTGGCGTCAGCGATACCGATGGTCCTACGGGACGATGCAGTCGATGTGGAAGCACACCAAGGGGATGGTTGCCGGTCGAGAACGCAACCGCCTTGGATTCATCGGCCTGCCGTACGTGCTGCTATTTCAGGTCTTGCTTGCGCTCGTGGCGCCCGTGGTCGACGTCTTCAGCATCATCGGGCTCATGTTCGGGAACCGCGCGTTGATCCTGGGTTATTGGGTCGCGTTCACCGCGCTCCAGTTGGGTATCACCGTGTTTGCCCTGCGATCCGACGGAGAGTCGCTTCGCTCGGTGTGGGTCGTACCGCTCCAACAGTTCGTCTATCGGCAGCTCATGTACCTCGTCGTCATCCAGTCTGTCGTGAGCGCGATCAGCGGAGCGCACCTCCCCTGGCACCGTGTGCGTCGCTTCGGCATCGAACCGTCCGCCGAGCCAGCGGTGCCGGTTCCCATACGCTGAGGCGCGGACGTACTAGGAGGCCACTGAAGCGAGTGCTGCCTCGATATGGCGACGACAGGACAGCGCGAGCGACGTCGGAGACGTCAGTGTGTTGTGTCGGGGCTTGTCGTCGAGGTATCGCCGGGCTGGTCGTGACTGTCCTTGTTCTGGTCGTGCCCGCCGTTGCCATCGTGGTCCTGACCGCCTGAATCGCTGGTGGTAGGCGACGTGTCGGGGCGGTCTCCTGACCCTGTGTCGCCCGATCCCGTGTCGGTCGTCGGCGTGTCGCTGCCGCCGTGTTGACCGTCGCCGCTGGACCCGGGAGGCGGTTCCGACGCGACGGGCGGCTGGGTCGGTTCGTTCGACCCGTCGCCGGCGGTGTCGGTCGTAGTGCGGTCGTGGTTGTGACCGTCGCTGCTATGCGTGCCGTCGCCGGTGGGTGTACCGGCTGGATTCTTGGCGTCGCGGCGCGAGGTCGTGCGCGGCGGCCCTGATGTGCTGGCGGTGGCCGTCTGATGCCCCGACGTCGGGGTGCCTGCGGGCGGTCGCGAGGACGGACTGCGCGCGTCCTGCGGGTCGGGCACGAATCCGAGCCCGACGTGATCGGCCGCAGTCGCGACCCGATGTTGGAGCGACGCCGGTAGCGCTCCGGCCGTCGCGACGCCACCGAATCCGAGGAACGCTGCGGCGATACCCACGCCGACCTTGCCGGCAGTGCCGGTGAGCAGGGTGTGCAGCCTCGATGTCCGCTGCTGCCATCGCGGGAGTCGGGCGCGATCCAACGATGCTCCGCCCAAGTTCGCCCGCAGATCGGCGCAGAACGCGGCGACAAGCGCCGCGCCCGCGTCGTCGGCCCCGTGGCCCGCAAGTACGTCGTTGTCGAGATCGGCTGACCACATCGCCTCGTCAACGCAGCCGCCCACGATCTTGTTACGTCTTCTACGCATCGTTGCTCCATTGGCTGGCATCACTCTGCGCCTCGAGGCGGCGCCGCACGCCTGCGATCGCCCGGTGCTGAAGTACGCGAACGGCTCCGACGCTGTGTCCCGTGGCGTGTGCGGTCTCTTCGACGCTCATGTCCGCGACGGTGCGGAGCAGCAGCACTTGACGCTGGGACTGAGGCAGACGATCGAGCACCGCCAGCAGCCGGGCCTCGATGACGCGATCGAGCACCAGCGCGTCGACGCCCTCCAGAACGCCGACGATCGCGGCGTATCTCGGGTCGCTCGTATCGATGGGCGCCGGGCGCCGACGCCGACGCCGGTGGAAGTCCATCGCCGCGTTGTGCGCGATGGTGAAGACCCACGACCGGAAACCCGCGGCCGAACCGTCGAACCGATCCAGGCCGCGGTACACCGCGATGAGCACGTCGTTGAGCAGCTCATCGGCGTCGCCGCGGCCTATGCCTCGCAGGTAGCCATGCAGTTTCGGGACCAGCGGGCCGACGAGCTCGTCGAACGCTCGCTCGTCACCCGCGGCCGCCCGCCGGACAAGCTCGTCGAAGCCCTCAGCAGGCAGCGGCACCACGCTGCCTGCATCGACCGGTCGCGGCCGCGCCATGAGCGCGGCGGACCCGGCACCCGGAACGTCGGCGGGCGCCCCGAGATACGGGGCGCCCATCGACATCGTGGCCTGCTCGGATCCGCCGTGGTCGACGCTACGAGCCGGCAATCGTCGTCGGCGTGTCGTTCGAGCCGTGCTGGTCATGGCCCGAGCTTTGGTTGTCGGTCGGGTCGGGCGTGTCGCCCTGGGTGCTGTTGTCGTGACCGTGGTCTGAGCCTTGGTTGTCGGTCGGGTCGGTCGGGTCGGGCGTGTCACCCTGGCTGTCGGTCGAGTCGCCCTGGGTACCGGTGGTGTCCCCTGGCGTGTCGTTGGAGCTGTCGTTGCCCTGGCCCGCGACCGGAGGTGTGCAGTCGGTCTGGGTCGCGTCGCACGGGGCTGCAGGCGTCGGGTCGTTGCTCGTCGGCGACTCGGGGTTGGGCTCCAGAGCGCTCGTCGGCGCGGGGTCCGCACTCGGACTCGTCTCGACGCTCGCAGCCGTATCGGGCTTCGATGCCGTGTCGGGTACCGACACCCCCACATGGGACATGGTGCGAGCGACGGTGTGTTGCAGACCGCCGGGCAGCGCGCCAGCCGCGGCAGCGACACCGCCGAAGCCGAGTGTGCTCATCATCAACCCGGCGCCGACCTTTGTCGCGGTCAGACGTAACACAGAAGACAACATCATCGGGATTCCTTCACACGTTCGGGAGCTCGGACACCTGCTTCAACAGGCCCGCAGCGTTGCTGGCCGACGTCGCCGTCGGGTCGCCGTTTCGGGTATGGACCGACCGGGGCTCGTCCACCGCAGTGATGCGCGTCTCGGTCAGCCCGTCAACGCCGCATGACGCACGAAGCGTTACACAACGGTGGCGAATTGCTCGACGGTGACGCGGGGCACAACGCAGCGGGCCGGCGGCTGGAATGCCGCCCACCCGTCCCGCCGGGTGTGGTGAACGGATCGTGTTCGGATCAGACCGTTGCGCTGATCGAGCACGTCTCGCCACCAGGACCATGCCCGGCGGATGACCTTGCACGTGGATCCCATAGCGAGCGTGATGCACTGCCGCCACGAAGGTGCGAAGGAACTTGAGCGGGCTCCGGCCGCCTCGCCTTGCGCCGGTACGATTCAGGGCATGGAGAACGACGTTTTCGAGCTGCAGCACATCGAGATCCATGGACATCGCGTTGGGTACCGCAGCGCCGGTTCGGGCCCGGTCATTGTGCTCGTGCACGGCATGGCCGGCAGCTCGGCGACGTGGCGTCACGTGCTCCCGGCGCTGGCCGAGCGCTACACCGTCGTGGCGCCCGACCTCATCGGTCACGGAAGCTCCGACAAGCCCCGAGGCGACTACTCGCTCGGCAATTTCGCGAGCGGCGTGCGCGACCTGCTGCTCGCGCTGGGCCACGAGCGCGCGACGCTCGTAGGACAGTCGCTCGGCGGCGGCGTCGTGATGCAGTTCGCGTACCAATTCCCCGAACGGTGCGAGCGCCTCGTGCTTGTGTCGAGCGGGGGCCTTGGCGACGACGTCAACTGGTTGCTCCGGGCGCTCACGCTTCCTGGCGCCGAGTACGTGCTGCCGCTGGCGTGCACGAATTGGGTCCACGACGCCGGTGTGAAAGTCAACGACTGGCTGTCGCACGTCGGCCTGCACGCAGGCGCGCATCTCGTCGAGATGTGGGAGAGCTTCGGTTCACTCGTCGATCCCGGAACGCGCACCGCCTTCGTGCACACGTTGCGGTCCGTTGTCGACGCGGGCGGTCAACGTGTGAGTGCCTCGGACCGGCTCTACCTCGCGTCGGAGGTTCCGACGATGATCGTGTGGGGCGACCGCGATCACATCATTCCCGTCGACCAAGGCCACGCCGCGCACGCCGCGTTGCCAGGGAGCCGGCTCGAAATCTTCGAAGGCAGTGGGCATTTCCCGCACTGCGAGCAGCCGGATCGGTTCGCGCACGTGCTGCGCGACTTCATGGACACCACCGATCCAATGGCGATCTCGGCGGCGCAATGGCGAGCACGCATGCTCGTCGGCGCCCACTAACCCCTCCCGCACCGCTGATGCGTCGTTTCGGGGGTCTCTATGACCCCCAAACGACGCGTCAGGTAGTGAGGTGGCTTTTGGCGAGGGCGACGGCGGCTTCGAACGCTGCGAATGCGGCGAGGTGTGTTGCAACGGGTTCGGCGCGCCGCACGACGCGCGTGCGGCTGCTGCGCAACGTGGCGCCCTCGAGCATCAGGTTGTCGCCCATGCCGAGGTCCTCGACCATGAGACCGTCGACGTCAACGCGCTCGATGTAGTCACTGACGGCTGACGTATAACCGAACACGGGCCGACCAATGCCGTGGAGGTAGCCGAGCTCGAACGCGGTGCCGACGTCGGCGCTCGGACCCCGGAACGGCGTGAGGTTGGCGATGGCCGCGTCGCACGCGTCCATCATCGAGAGACACGCCGCGAAGATCCGAGCGGCCCGGGCTGGTCGATCGAGGGCGTCGAGTTCGGCCTCGCTGACCCCGTCGAGCGGGAACCGGCCGTCGAGCCCATTTGCGCGACAGATGGCTTGCTTGCGCGCACCGATTGCCACGGCATCGGCAAGGAACACGTCGGGGCCGGCCAGGTAGACGGGGACCGCGGGCGCCATGCCCGAGCGTAGAGCGCGTCCGCACCGGCGCGGGCCGAGCGGCGAGCCCGTCATGGGCTTGTGTGGAACCCGCCGTGCGCCACCTATGGCACTCCGGGTACTGTTGCACGACCAGTGCAATCCAGGGGGTACCTGTGGCAAGGATGGATCCGCCGGCGGAGATGACTCCGGCCGCGAACCATGACAAAGGGATCTTCGCGCGGCACTGGCTCGCGTTCTCGTTCGGCGCGGTGGCTGTCGTTGCCGCCGTCGGTGCGACGGTGGTGTGGCGCACGTTCCACGAGACCGTGTCGGCGAAGTACTCGACGCAAAACGTCGTGTTCCAACAGCCCGACGCGCCGCACTTGGTCGCGAACACCGGTGAGCGCGTGTATCGCATCGACCCGACGAAGTCGTCGGTGCAGTATTCGGTACGCGAGAAGCTCTTCGGTGTCGGCGTGCACCAGGCCGTCGGCACCACCAATGGCATCGCGGGCGACCTCGCCATCAACTCGAACGCCCCAGCCACGAGCCGCGTCGGCCAGATTGTCGTCAACGTGGAGCAGTTGCATTCCGACAACAGCCTGCGCGACGCGCGCATGCGAGAGAGCTACCTGGGTTCGCACACGTTCCGGTTCGCGTACCTGAGCACAACGGCCCTGTCGGGGATGCCGGCAACGGTCGTGGAAGGCCGCGCGTACCACTTCCAGTTGCTTGGCGCGTTGAAAGTGAAGCAGAAGCTTGCTCCGGTCACCTGGGACGTCACCGCCACGGTGTCGGGCGGCAAGCTCACCGCGACCGCGACGACGCACGTGAAGATGTCGGCTTTCGGCATCGGACCGATCAATCTCATCGGCCTCGTCAGCACCGGTGACGATGTCACGCTCACAATGAAGCTCAACGCGGCCGACCCGTCGCGCTTCAACGTGCCCACCACGGTGCCGGTTCCGAAGGCCGCGCACCACAGTGGCGGTGGACCATCGTTCAAGACCGCGGTGATGCCGATCCTGCGCACGAACTGCGCGTCGTGCCACAACGCGGGCCAGGTCGGCGCGGCGCACTGGAAGCTCGACAACGCAGCCGACGCGGCGCGCTACGCCGACGGTGTGGGTGCGGTCGTGAAGGCGAAGTACATGCCGCCGTGGCCCGCGTCGACGAAGGGCATCCCGCTCGCGCACTCCAAGGCGCTCGACCAGAAGTCGATCGACATCATCCAGCAGTGGGCCGAAGCGGGCGGTCCGATCGATGTTCCGGCATCGACGCCGATGACGCCGTTGCCCGGACCGACTGGTCCGAAGCCGCGCGTCGACAAGACCTTGACGATGCCGCAGGGCTACGCGGGATCGTTGTCGGCGCCGAACGACTACCGGTGCTTCGTGCTCGACCCGCAGATCACCAAACCCACCTACCTCACGGGCTACACGGTGATCCCGAACCATCGTGAAGAGATCCACCACGCGCAGATCTTCCACGTCGATGCCGAGCAGGCCGCGATCGGCAAGGCTGCGGTCAGCGCCGACGGCAAGCCCGGATGGACGTGTTACGGCAGCCTCTCGTTGCCCACCCTGACACCTGAGCAGATGGCGAAGGTCGACGCCGAGACTGCGAAGTTCACGTCGACCACCGCGTCGTCCACTGGGGCGACCACCGCGGCGCCGCAGCGTCACCGCCGTGGCAGCTTCAGCCTGCAGCCCGGCCTCATCGCGGGTTGGGTCCCGGGTCAGGACCCGACGATCTATCCGCTGCACTCCGGGATCCTGCTGCAGCCCGGCGACGGGCTCGTGTTGCAGATTCACTACCACTACGACAAGGCGCCCGTTCCCGACCGGTCCGCGGTGGAGGTGCAGTTCTCGCCCGGCACCGAGAACCTCAAGCCGATCGACATCATCAACCCCGTCGGTCCGGTCGAGATCCCGTGCCTGCCCGGTCAGTCGAAGGCCAAGCTGTGTGACCGCAACGCGGCCCTGGCCGACGACGCCAGGCTCTACGGCCCTGCGGGTGCCTACATCGAACCTGGTTTGCTGATGCTCTGTGGGAAGTCGGCCGAAGAACTCGCGGCCACGATGCACAACGGTGTCGCAACGTCGACGTGCGATTACCGCATCCCCGAAAACGGCACGCTCGTCAGCGTGTTCGGCCACATGCACACGCTCGGCGAGACGTTCCGACTGACGCTCGACCCCAATACCAGCCAGGAGAAGATCCTGCTCGACATCCCGGCGTGGAACTTCGGTTGGCAGATGAACTACGAGCTGGCCTCACCAATGCGCGTCACCGCGGGCCAGACGGTGCGGATGGACTGCAGTTGGGATCGTGCGCTCGATCCGAACCGTCCACCCAAGTACATCGTGTTCGCCGAAGGCACCGAAGACGAGATGTGCTTCTCGACGTACGCGATCATCCCGGATGCCGCCAAGTAGCGCGTCGCTCGACGCGCTCATGGTCACCGCACTCGATGAGGCCGCGCGCGCCGCGGAGCACGGCGATGTGCCTGTGGGCGCCGTTGTGGCCCGCCTCGACGACCCCACGGTGATCGTGGCGCGCGGTCACAACCGCAGGGAGATCGACCGCGACCCGACGGCGCACGCCGAGATCGTGGCCTTGCGGGCGGCCGCGGTCAGCGAGGGGTCGTGGCGGCTGTCGGACTACGTCCTTGTCGTCACGTTGGAGCCCTGCCCGATGTGCGCCGGCGCGGCCTGGGCGGCACGCATCGGCGCGGTGGTGTTCGGCGCGGCCGACCCCAAGGCTGGGGCGTGCGGATCGTTGTACCAACTGCTCGGCGATCCTCGTCTCAACCACGAGTGTCCGGTGTACGGCGGCGTACGCGCCACTGAGGCTTCGGCCCAGCTGGAGCAGTTCTTCGCACTCCGCCGGGCGAAGTAGGCGCGCCCTCTAACATCTCCGCCGGAGGGATGCGAGAGCGGCCGAATCGGATGGTCTCGAAAACCATTGTGGCGCAAGTCACCGTGGGTTCAAATCCCACTCCCTCCGCTCGTGCGACACGCACGTGGGGGCCCAAGACCGAGGTCGGGGTCCCCACGTGGCGCACCGCTCAGCGGATCGTGAAGTCTGCAATGTCGGGCTTCCTCGTCCACGCCCAGTAGTCGACGATGCGCCATGGGCTGAGCACATGAATCTCGCCGTAGGCGTTCTTGAAGAACGAATGCTTCACTGACGGCTGCGACCACACGAGCGACTTCATCTCGGCCTGGGACCGCTCGTGCCAGTCGTCGTACTTCTCCTGGAGCGGTTCCATGGACCGGTGATCGCCGTCGATCAGTTCCTCGATGCACTGCGAGATGTAGCGCATCTGGCACTCGGAATGAAAGATCAGACTCCCACCGTGGGCCAGGTTCGTACCGGGTCCGTACATGCAGAAGAAGTTCGGGAACCCGGGAACGGTGATGCCCAGGTATGCGGCGGGGCGCTCGCCCCACAAGCTGCGAAGGTCGACCCCGTCGCGACCCGTGATGTGCATCGGCCACAGCACCCGGTTGGCGTGGAACCCGGTGGCGTAGACGATCACGTCGGCCTCGTAGCGGGCACCGTCGACGCAGACGATTGCGTCGGGTTCAATGTGGTCGATGCCGGTGCGCACCAGTTCGACGTTGTCGCGTGTGAGCGTGCGGAGCCAGCTGCCGTTGTCTTGGAGCGTGCGCTTGCCGGTCGCCGGGTAGTCGGGCACGACTTTGGCGATGAGGTCGGGATCGTCGCCGACCTGGCTGACGATCCAATCGGTGAACATCTGGCGCGTGAATTCGTTCGTCTCGCTGACGGCGAGTTGGCGGTCGCCTTGGTACGCGGGGTCGACGCGGGCCGCCTCAAGGCCCTTGTCGCATCCCGGCCAGAAGATGAGGAACCGGTACCAACGCCCGTAGAACGGCAGGTGCCGCAGCGCCCACTGCACACCGGCGCCCACGTGCTCGTGATAGTTGGGGTTGGGAAACATCCACTGGGCCGTGCGTTGGAAGACGGTGAGGTGACCGACGTCGGGAGCGATCGTCGGTGCGATCTGGAAGCCGCTCGCGCCGGCGCCGATCATGGCGACGCGCCGACCAACGAGGTCGACGTCGTGATCCCAGCGCGCCGAATGAAACGCAGGCCCGGCGAAGGTTTCCTGGCCCGAGATATCGGGGATGCTCGGCCGGTTCAACTGGCCGACCGCGGAGATGACGGCTCGCGCCACCAAGGTCTGCTCGGTGCCGTCGGCGGATCGCACCCGCACCGACCAGGTGGCCGCGACGTCGTCCCACTCAGCGCCGAGCACCTCGGTCTCCCAGCGGACGTGCGGCTCGATGCCGTGCTTGGTCATGACGCCTTCGAAGTACGACTGCAGCTCGGGCTGTCGCGCGAAGAACTCGGTCCACTGGTCGGTCGGCTCGAAGCTGTAACAGTAGAAGTGGTTCCCGACGTCGACGCGGGCGCCGGGGTAGGAGTTCTCCCACCACGTTCCGCCGACGCCGGCATTCTTCTCGACGATCGTGAACGGAACGCCTGCTTCTTTGAGCCGGATGCCCGCCAGCAGGCCGGATTGGCCGCAGCCGATCACCACGACCGGAAACGCCTCGCGGGCAGCCGTATTGCGCGGCGCCGCGGTGCGCCGCGCATCGGTGCCGTCGAGTTCCATCTCTTCGAGCAGCATCGGTACGTATTCGTCGGGGACGTCTTCGACCACCAGCCACGCCATCATTTCGTGCAACAGTTCGGCCGAGATCGGCGCGGGCTCGGGGCAACCCTGGTCGCGGTAGGCGCTGATGACATTGCGCGCGAGGGCTCGAACCTCGGCTTTGTCGTCGTCGCTCATGTAGCCCTGCACCTCGTTGAGAAACAGTCCGGCTGGCTTGAGGCGACCTCGGATCAGCTCGGCGTCGCCGGTCATGTGCACGAGCGACAGCATCAGTGTGGGAATACTGACGTCGAGTAGCGCCGTCGCGATCTCCTCGTCGGACGACGTGAAGGGCGTACCGGCGTGGGGGTTGCGCATGGTTCTCCTCGGGCGATCGGCGATGCTCGCCCTAGTGCCCGAGACCGAGGTTCGTGTAGATCTCGCGGGTCGCGGTGGAGCGATTGAGCGTGAAGAAATGAAAGCCGGGAACGCCGCCATCGCGCAGTTCCTCGCACAACTTCGTCGCCTCGGCGACGCCGACGGAGCGCACTGCTGCTGGTCCGTCGGGCTCGGCCGCATGCAATTTCTCGGCGAGCCACTCGGGAAACTCCGAGCCCTGGAGCTGCGACATGCGTGCGATCGCGGCGATGCTCGTGGCCGGCATGATGCCGGGGATGATCGGTTTGTGCACGCCGAGCGCGCCCACGGATTCGACCAGCTCGAAGTAGTGGTGTGCCTCGAAGAAGAACTGCGTGATCGCGAAGTCGGCCTGATCGAGCTTGGCCGCAGTGTGCGCGCGATCCGATGCGCGGCTCGCCGATCGTGGATGCGGTTCGGGGTGCGCGGCGACGCCCACGGAGAAATCGCCGACCGAGCGCACGAGTTCGATGAGCTCGGTCGCGTACGTCAGGTCGCCCGCCGGGCCTTCATAGCCGACCGGAGCGTCGCCGCCGAGGGCCAGGATGTTGTTGACCCCGTTGCGGTGATACGAGACCACCAGCTCCTCGAGCGACTGGCGGGTGTGCGCGGCGCACGTGAGGTGGGCCATCGCCGTGAGGTGCAGTTCGCCGTTGATGCGGACCACGATGTCGTGCGTGGTCTCGCGCGTGGAGCCGCCGGCGCCGTAGGTGACCGACACGAACGAGGGCGATAGCTCCCGTAGATCGTCGAGCGTGTGCCAGAACTGCTCGGTGGCTTCGGGCGTGCGCGGCGGGCCGAATTCGAACGAATAGCTCGGTCCCTGTTCGAGGATGTTCGCGATCAACGCCATGCGGCGCCGAACAGTAGTCGTCGGGCGGTTTCGGCCGTCCCGAGTACCGTGCAGGACCCACAGGGCTATGTAGGGGCCGATGCGAGGAGTGGCGATGACGGCGACCGATGCTCCGCCTGAAAAAAAGGAACGCTGGACCCCGTCGTGGAAGCACCTCTACGACGAAGTGGTCACCACCGGCCTGTGCACCGGTTGCGCCGGTTGCGTGGTCGTGTGTCCGCACGACGTCCTCGGCTATGACGACACCAACGGCGTCTACAAGCCGCTCCAGCTCGAGACCGACTACGGCGGCGCGGGCGACTGCAGCCACGGCGACAAGGCGTGCACCACGTGCACCCGAGCCTGCCCGCGGTTTCGGCTCTGGGAACCCGACATCGACCAGTTCCTCTTCGGGCGCGCGCGCACGGCCGAGGAGCCGTCGGGTGTGTTCCAAGACATCGTGCTGGCCCGCGCCTCAGACCCCGAGCTCCACGACGTCGGCCAGGACGGCGGCCTCGTATCGGCGATCCTCGTGTACGCACTCGAACACGACATGATCGATGCTGCGCTCGTCAGCTACCTCGAGGGCGACGGCACCTCGTGGAAGGCGATACCGGGCGTCGCACGCAATCGTGCCGAGGTGATCGCGTCGGCGGGTTCGCGCTACACGTACAGCGCGAACACGATGGCGTATCTCGAACTCGAAAAGCACGAGGAACGGATCGCGCTTGTCGGCATGTCCTGCCAGTCGTCGTCGCCACCCGCGATGAAACAGCGCAAGGCCGGCAAGGTCGCGCGTCGCATTTCGCTCAACATCGGCTTGCTGTGCTCGAAGACGTTCGATGACGCGATCTTCGAGGAGCTCTTCGAGGCGAAATATGGCCTGAAGAAGCAGGACATGCGCAAGATGAACATCAAGGGCGTGTTCCAGATCTGGATGAAGAACGGTGACTATCACGAAGTGCCGTTAAAGGAATGCCACGCTTGGACGCGTGAAGGCTGCAAGATGTGTCCCGACTTCGCGGCCGAGCACGCCGACATCTCGACGGGGGGCATCGGTGCGTTCAACGACTGGACGCTCACGATTGTGCGTACCGACACCGGGCGCGAGCTCATGGAGCGGATGCAACGTGACGGCTTCATCGAGGTCCGGCCGGGCGACGACGATCCCGGCGCGATCGCGCTGATGCACAAGCTGTCGATCAAATCGCGCAAGCGTTGGCCAGAGACCGCGATCGCCGCGCCGAGATTGCTCGCCAAGTGACCACGGCCCCCGGTGGGGGCGAGCGTGTGATCGCGTTTGTCGACGATCTGATGGATCGCAGCAAGATCAGCGCGGCGCTGCCGAGTGCGGTGTTTGTGCGTTCGGTTCCCGCGGATCTCCTTGGGGAACGAGGTGCGGCTCACGAGGGCGACGTCGATGGTGGAGTGGTTGCCATCGTTGACGGCGGCAGGCCACGCGGCATCGCCATGATCGGCGATCTTCTTGCGGCGCGAGCGCGCGTGGTCGTGTTCGTACCCCATGTCGATCAGGAGTCGGCCGCCGAGGCCAGGCGCCTCGGTGCCGTCGTGTGCGCGCGGAGCCGTTTCTTTCGCGACGTCCGCGCCGCGCTCGCCCCGGGACCGCACGACGGCGCCCATGCAAATGGGGATACCAACGGGGATACCGACCGGTAAGTTGCACGCGTGTAACTCGCGGCGATGCGTAGGTGTCGGAACCGCCGTGACCGGTTTGCATGCCAGCCCCAACCCCCCCGCGGCCGCACCTTCGTCGGGCGGGAGCCTCATCGATCGCATCGAACACGTGGCTCGATCCGATGCGTCGATCACATTCGTCGGATCGGCTGCCTCCACGGGCGAACTCGAGTCAGTCTCGTGGACGCACATGCTGGATGACGCGCGGGCCGTCGCGGCCGAGATGCAACGTCGCGGCGTACATCCGGGCGCGCATGTCGCGATTCTCGGACCGACAACGCGTCACCTGGTGACGGCCGTCGAGGCGACCTGGCTGTGCGGTGCCGCGGCCGTCATGCTGCCGCTGCCGATGCGCCTCGCATCGATCGACGAGTTCGTTGCCGCGACGCGCTCGCGGATTCTCGCGAGCGACGCGATGCTCGTGCTCATCGACGATCAACTTGCCGACTTCCTCGACCCGCACCCGGGCGATCCGGAGGTGGTGCGTCTCGCTGATCTCACGAATGCGTCGCGTTCGCCCGACGCGTACGACCGTCCCGTGAGCGACCCCGATGCGTTGGCGATCCTGCAGTACACGAGCGGTTCCACGTCGGATCCCAAGGGAGTGATGTTGCCGCACCGTTGCGTGTCGGCGAACCTCGACGCGATCGTGCGCGCCGCAGGAATCGAGCCCGGTCGTGACGTCGGCGTGTCCTGGTTGCCCCTCTATCACGACATGGGACTCATCGGGCTGCTCGCCACGCCAATGTGTAGCGGCATCGATCTCGTGCTCTCGTCGCCGCAAGACTTTCTCGCGTCACCCGGCCGTTGGATGGAATGGATGTCGGCGTTCGGCGGCACCGTCACCGCCGGCCCGAACTTTTCGTATGTGCTCGCGGCCCGTTCGTTGCGCCGCTTGTCGGGGCTCGACCTCACCCACTGGCGCGTCGCGCTCAACGGCGCCGAGCCAGTGGATCCGGCCAGCGTGCGATCCTTCGTCGAGGCCGGCGCCGCGCACGGACTGTCGGCCGGGGCCGTGTTTCCGGCCTTCGGTATGGCCGAAGCCACGCTCGCGGTCACGTTCCCGGAGCCGGGCGCGGGCATGCGCGTCGACCGCGTCGACGCTCGTGTCCTCGAGACCGAGCAGTATGCGGTCGCCGTCGACCACGGTGACGAGCATGCGCGCGAGCTCGCGATCCTCGGACGACCGATGCACAACCTTGACGTGCGCGTGGTCGATGCCACATCGGGGTCGACAGCGCATGCGATGTCGGAGCGCGAGGTTGGCGAGATCGAGATCCGCGGCGCATCGGTGACCCCGGGTTACTACCGGCGCCCCGACGTGGATGCGGCGACATTTCACGATGGTTGGTTGCGCACCGGTGACCTCGGCTATCTCGTCGACGGTCAGCTCGTGGTGTGCGGTCGGATCAAGGATGTGATCATCCTCGGCGGCCGCAACGTCTACCCCCAGGATGTCGAACGGGCCGTGAACGATGTCGCGGGGGTGCGCGCCGGCAACGTCATCGCGTTCGGGACCGAAGGGCGCCGTGGTCGCGAGGCACTTGTGGTGGTCGCAGAGACGAAGGCCGACGAGCACATGGCGATACGCGCCGCAATCACCGATGCGGTCTACGGAGTGGTGGGGATGCCACCTGAAGATGTAGTGCTTGTCGCGCCGGGCACGCTCCCAAAGACTTCGTCGGGCAAGCTCCAACGCTCGCTCTGCAAAACCCAATACCTCGCCGACCGCTGACCCACACACTCGCCGCGCCGCGCCGGACGCGCTGCCTGCGGCGACCGCACGACCTGGTTCGGGCCAGACCGGTGGACGCGGTCGCTCGCCGCGCCGGACGAAGTAGGCGCAGACTAAATCGTGGGCCAGGGGTAGTCGTGGTAGTCGCCGCTGGGAGACGGGTAGCGCCCTCGCCGTAGGAGCGAGCGCGTCCGGCCGAGCGTGGCGTCGACCTCCGACGGCGTCAACAGCGTGGCGAAGCCGCCGTCATCGCCGTCGTCGGCGCCACCCAACCGCGCGAGCAGGCATTCGAGATCGCCGAGCAGGGCCGGCGCGATCGGTTCGCCCGCGAATTCCCAGATCACGGTGCGCAACTTCGGGTGGACGTGAAAGCAGGTGCCGTGATCGATGCCCCACACATGCCCGGCGGGGTCGAGCAACACGTGCCCGCCTTTGCGATCGGTGTTGTTGATCACCGCGTCGAACGCGGCGAAGCGACGAAAGGTCTCTTCGCGTCCGGCGAGCAGCTCGAAGTAATGCTGTTCGGGATCGTGGTCGTAAAACCGTGACACCGCGCCGATACCGAGCGGGCCGTCTCGCAGCACCGTGTGCGGCACGAGGCTCCAACCGAGGAGTTCCGAGATGACGCGCGCCGCGACCTCGCGCTCGGCCAGCGAACCATCGGGAAAGTCCCAGAGCGGGCGCTCGCCTCGCTGCGGTTTGTAGATCGCGAGCATGGCCGCGCCGTCGGCGTCGAGCGTGTCGCGGTCGATCTGGACGAGGAACGTCGCGTTCGATGACCACGGCATCCGGCCGATGACGTCGAGCTCCCCGTGCTCCAGCAGTGCGACGGCCGTCGCGTCGTCGATCGGGTCCGGGACGTCGATCCCGGCCTGGGCGGAGAGGAGGCTCAATTCCAGCGCGGGCAGAAGTGCCCGTCCGGGTCCATCGGGCCCTCGCACAGGGGGCAGGGCGGCCGACCCGATTCGACGCTCGTCGCGGCGTGACGGATCATCGCCCGGATCTGTGCACGTGTCGCGTAGACCCGCGCGATCTGGCCGTCGACGTCGTAGCGATCGACGGGTCGACCTTCGTCGTCTTCGTCGGCCTGCTCGCGCAATTCGAGCAACACGAGCTGACGGTCGCGGTCGTAGCCGATACCGATGAGCCGCACTCGAAACAGTGGCTCAGCCTCGATGATCTGTCCGCAGAGCGCGTCGTTGGCCGGGTCGAGAGCGCGCTCGGGTTCGTTCTCCTCGGCGGTGACGCGGTCGAGGAACTCTTCGGCTTCGGCCGCGAGCAACGCAACCTGTTGCTTTTCGAGCATCACGCACAAGCGCGCGCCCTCTTTGGTCGCCTGGATCATGAAGCGGCGCTCACCGGGTCGACCGAGGGCCCCGATCGCGATGAGGTCGACGGGATCGAACTCGATCGGGTCAGGCATCGGCCGCCGCCTTCGTCGCGGGGCTCGGTGCGAGCATCTCACCGAGCGCGCCGGTCTCATTGCAGGTCAGCAGCATCACGCCGTGGGTGTGGAACTCCAACGCGGTGACCGACGCGGGCGAGATGTTGATGCGCTGAAACAGGTCGAGGTGTACGCCGGTGTAGTGCGCGACGGCCGACTTGATCGGGTCGGCATGGCTCACGACCACGATGGTCTCATGACGATGACTCGCGACGAGATCGTCGAGCGCCGCGACCATGCGCGCCTGCATCTCGCGCAGGGATTCGCCTCCGGGAAAGCGCGCGCGCGATGGCGCGCTCTGGACGACCTTCCATTCGTCGGTCTTGGCGAGTTCGCCCAACGTGCGGTCTGTCCACTCGCCGTACTCGGCTTCGATGACGCCGTCGTGGGGCATGACGTCGAGGTCGTGGCGCGCTGCGATTGCCTGCGCGGTCTGCATGGTGCGCTCGATCGGGCTGGCGTAGATCGTGTTGATCGGCGCCGTCGCCAGGCGCTCGGCCGTGCGTTCGGCTTGCCCGCGGCCTTCCTCGGAGAGGTCGATCCCCGCCATGCGACCCGAGAGCCGCCCGCCAGTGTGCGCGGTGACGGCGTGGCGCACGAGGATCAAGCGCGTGGGTTGGTGCGACGCGGTTTCAGACATCGCTCTCCATGGAAGCACGTAGCGCCCGCGTGTCTGAAACGGCCCAGGGCCCCGGTAGGGTCGACGGCCGTGACGAGTGTCAGTTTCACCCCGACCGGTCCGCCCGAGACCGTGCTCCCAGAACCCGATCGCACCGCAGCCACGGCCTTGGCCGATGCGCTCGCTGCGCCCGTGGAACGCCGCCGCGACCTGGTCGCCGACGTGTGCGCGCACTGGCCCAGATACCTCGACGCCTGGTCACGTCTCGGTGGCCTGGCTCGTGACGACATCGAGGCCTACGCCTATTTCCGTGTCGGGTATCACCGCGGTCTTGATCAACTTCGCCAGGCCGGCTGGCGGGGAAGCGGTTACGTGCGTTGGGAACACGAGACGAACCGCGGCTTTTTGCGTTCGCTCAACGGCCTTGCGCACGCGGCCGCCGCGATGGGCGAGAACGACGAAGCGCAGCGCTGCAACGAGTTCGTCGCCCAACTCGATCCGGGCTTCGATCGACGCACCTCCGACTGAGTTTTCTCTCAGCCTTGACGCGCCGCGCATGCCACCTGGAAGCGCGCGATCGTTCGTAGAATCGCCGTTTCCGCGGCCTGGTTGGGAGCTCCACGATGCAACGTGCCTTGATCACTGGTATCACCGGCCAGGACGGCCGTTACCTGTCCGAGTTCCTCGCGGGCAAGGGTTACCAGGTGTTCGGGCTCGTGCACGGGCAGGCGAATCCGAAGGTTCGGCTTGTGCAGGAGGAAAACCCGCGCCTCGAACTCGTCGACGGCGACCTGCGCGACCTGCCGTCGTTGATCGCGGCCATCGAGCAGGTGCAGCCCGACGAGGTGTACAACCTTGGCGCGATCAGCTTCGTGCAGCTGTCGTTCCGTCAGCCTGAGCTCACCGCGGAGATCACCGGCCTCGGCGTGCTGCGACTCCTCGACGCGGTCCGCATCGTCGGCGGCGTACAGAACAACCCGATTCGTTTCTACCAAGCGAGTTCATCGGAGATGTTCGGCAAGGTGCGCGAGGTTCCCCAGACCGAACAAACCGCGTTCCATCCGCGTTCTCCCTACGGCGTTGCGAAGATGTTCGGCCACAACATCACGGTGAACTACCGCGAGGCCTACGGCATGCACGCGAGCAGCGGCATCTTGTTCAACCATGAAAGTCCACGTCGAGGTCATGAGTTTGTGACGCGCAAGATCACGTCGTCGTTGGCTCGCATCAAGCTTGGACTGCAAGACGTCATCAGCCTCGGCAATCTCGAAGCGCGGCGTGACTGGGGCTTCGCCGGTGACTACGTCGAGGCGATGTGGATGATGCTGCAACAAGACGAACCCGACGACTACGTGGTGTCGACGGGCGAGACGCACAGCATCCGCGAATTCCTCGACGCGGCCTTTCGCGAAGCTGGCTACGACAGCTGGGAAAAGTACGTCAAGCACGATGAGCGGTTCAACCGACCGGCCGAGGTCGATCTGCTCATTGGCGATGCCAGCAAAGCGCGCGACGTCCTCGGTTGGACGCCCAAGGTCGGCTTCGAGGAACTCGTGGCGATGATGTACGACAACGACGTCATCGAAGAGAGCAAGAACGCCGGTCGCTGAACTCAGGGACCCAAGCGTTGTGTTCCGCATGAAGCACTCAGCGTGGAGCAAGCGTCACGCGTCAAGCGTGTGACCGGAACGCGGCGAGGCGGTCGAGCGTGGCTTCGGCTTCGCGCACGACGGCGCGCACCACGTCGCCGGCCGGCGTGAGCTCATGGATCGCACCGACGCCCTGGCCCGCGGGGTAGCACTCCCGGTCGGTATCGACCTGGGTGTGCTCATCGCCGCCGAGGTGCAGCACGCCAGTTTCGAGTGACTGCAGCATCATGTCGGGGAACGGGAGCAGCAGCTCTGGGTGTTCCTCGACGTGTTGGGTCCACTCGTTGCGCACGGTCCGCATCGGTTTGCCCGAGTAGCCCTTGCTGATCACGGTGCCGTCCTCGCCCGTTCGTACGAGTGCGTCCTTGTAGCCGCGCACCGTGCGCGCCTCCGGTGTGGCGATGAACCGCGTGCCCATCCACACGCCGTCGGCGCCGAGCGCCATTGCGGCGGCCAGGCCGCGGCCATCGAAGATTCCGCCCGCGGCCACGACGGGCACGCGCGCGCCGACGGCGTCGACCACTTGCGGTACGAGCGGCATCGTCGCGATCAGCCCGGTGTGACCGCCGGCCTCGGTGCCCTGCACGATCACGAAGTCGCAACCGCTTTCGACCGCCGACACGGCGTGGCGGACCTTGCCACACATGCTCGCGACGAGCACGCCAGCCTCGTGAAGTCGCCCGATGATGTCGCGGGGCACGCCGAGCCCGGCGACGAACAACGCCGCGCCGCCCGAGACGATGAGCTCGACGCCACGCGTGAGGCTGTCGGGAAGCGCCGCGAGCAGGTCGACGCCGAACGGCTTGTCGGTGCGCGTGTTGATCTCGTCGATCTCGAATTCCATCTGCTCGGGCGTGAGTGGTGCGGCGCCGAGCGTGCCGATGCCGCCGGCGTTCGATACCGCGGCGACGAGCTCGTGATAGGCCACGCCGCCCATCCCGGCCAACATCACGGGATACTCGATCTGCAAGAGCTCAGTCAGGCGTGTCTGCATGGCGCAGCACGCTACCGGTGCGCCGTTTCGGGGGTCTATATGACCCCCAAACGACGCATCAGCGATCGGGCGGCGGGTAGTTTCGGGGCGTGGTTGGAATGTCGGTTACCCCACCCGTTGTAGGCGTGATCATGGGGAGCGACAGCGACCTGGGCACCATGCAGGGCGCCATCGATGTGCTCGACGAGTTCGGCGTGGCCTTCGAGGTGCGCATCGTGAGCGCCCATCGCACCCCCGACGTAATGGCCGACTACGCCAGCACTGCGGTGGAGCGCGGGCTGCGCGTGATCATCGCGGGCGCGGGCGGTGCCGCGCACTTACCCGGGATGACCGCATCGCTCACGACCCTGCCGGTGATCGGTGTGCCGGTGCCTCTCACCACCCTCGACGGGCTCGACTCACTGTTGTCGATCGTGCAGATGCCGGCCGGAATTCCGGTCGCGACGGTAGCGATCGGCAACGCACGCAACGCCGGACTGCTCGCGGTGCGGATCCTCGCCACGCATGACGAACAACTCCGCGCTGCGCTCGAACTCCACCAGCGCACCCTCGCGGAGTCGGTGCGCGCGAAGGACGAGCGGGTCACGAAGCAGTTCGGCGCTCCGTAACGACCGTGACCGTCACTCGACCCTGATCGCGTCGAGCACATCGAGGCGCGCGGCCCGCCACGCCGGGAACACCGCGGCGAGCACTCCGGCTGCGGCTGCGATCAACGTGATCTGGACGAGCCGGGCCAAGGCTGGGTCGAAGCGGGTCACGACATTGTTGCGGTGCAACGCAACCACGAGCACCCAGCCGAAGAACAAGCCCATCGCGAGGCCGAGCAGGGTGCCGAACGTGGCGATCAGCACCGATTCCCACCGGATCGACGTGCGGATCTGGCGCCGTGATGCACCAACCGCGCGCAGCAAGCCGATCTCGTGGGTGCGTTCGTGCACCGACAGTGCCAGCGTGTTGACGATCCCGATGAGCGCGATGATGATCGACAGACCGAGCAACCCGTAGATCAGGGCCAGGCCCTGATCGATCTGGTGTTCCTGGTCGTTCTTGAATGCAGCAAAGTCCTGCACGGTCGCGGTCGGGTAGTCGCGCAGCGCCACCTTGATCGAGTGGCGCGCCGGACCGAGCGCGACGCCGTCGCGCAGAATCGCGAGTGAGAAAAAGTCGACGGGCGTGGCGGCCACGCGGTCGAAGAGGTGGTGGGTCACGAGCAACGAGACGCGATTGAACACACGCTTCTCGAAGATTGCGCGCACCTCCAGCACCCGCACCGGTGGCTTGTCGAAGTGCACGTGCAACTGCGAACCAACATGGAGGTGGTGATCGTCGGCGAAGGATCGCGACACCGCTATTCCGTTGTCGTCGACCATGCCCAAATTGCCAGTGACCGTCCCCAGTTTCACGAAGCGACCAACCTGGTGCACATCGACCGCCAGCGCGCCTTCGGGATCGCCTGGTCCCTTCGCCTTGACACCTTCTATGCGCATCGGAGCGAAACCAATGCCGATAGCAACATCGACATCGGGCACCGCGGCCACGCGCTTGGTGACGTCGGGGCTGAGCGTGCCACCGGGGCTCGACGAACTGATGAAGTAGTCGGTCGCTCCGAGTTGCGTGTCGAGTGCTGTGGAGATCGTCTGCTTGAACGAGGCGCCGACGATGGTGATGAACCCGACGAGGGCGACGCCGAGTGTGAGTGCGACCGCGGTGAACGCGCTGCGCCGCGGGTTGCGCCGAGCGTTGTCACGGGCGAGGCGTCCGGTGATGCCGCGGAAGCGTTGGATCGGTGCACCGAGCGCTCCGATGAACGGTGCGATGAGCACCGGGCTCACGATGAAGACGCCGGCGAACACGGCCAAGGCCCCGAACGCGGCGTACAGCGTGTTGTTGTGGATCGACGAGAACAGCCCGAACAACAAAGCGGCGACGCCAATTGCGGTCGTGACGCACCCGGTGATCGCCCGTCGCCGCAGTGGCAGCGGTTGTTCGATCGCCGACTCGCGCATCGCTGCGACCGGCGCGATGCGCGCGGCACGCCTACTCGGTACGAACGCTGCCGTCACGGTGACCACCGTGCCGATGATGAGGCCGAGCGCGACGGTACGGGGCTGTACGACGACCGAGCCGCCCGGCAGTGAGAGTCCGACCGCGTCGAGGATCGCACGTAACCCGACGGCGAGCCCGATACCTCCGGCGACACCTATCGCGGAGCCGAGCAGGCCGACCACGAACGCTTCGATACGTACCGAACGGCGCACTTGCGACGGCGAGGCTCCGATCGCGCGCAACAGGGCGAGCTCACGGGTGCGTTGCGCGAGCACGATCGTGAAGGTATTGAAGATGATGAACCCACCGACGAGGAGCCCCACGGCGCCGAAGACCGTGAGAAAGATGTAGAGGAAGTTGAGGGCCTTGCGGATCGCGTCGGACTGTTGCGTGCGGTATTGCGCACCGGTGAGAACTTCGACGCGCTGTAGCCGCAAGCGGGCAGCAATACGGTCGTGTAACACGGTGGCCGACACGCCTGGATCGGCCCTCGCCAGTACGTGTTGGTAGCGGCCCGGCAAGCCGGTGATGCGTTGCACTTCGCGCGTGGTGAACAACGCACCCGTCGCGCCCAGTGGCCGGTCGACGCGACCGAATCGAGCGACACCCACGAGGGTGTAGCGCGTGGCGGGGCGGGGCGCGGCGTTGACGAGCACGCGGGTTCCGGGCACGAGGTGGCCCTCGCGCGCCGTCGCCGCATCGACGACGATCTCGGTGTCGAGGCGCGGTGGGCGCCCCTGCGTGATGCGCCACGGGTTGAGCGTCGGATCGTCGGACCAGTTGAACGCGAACTGTGGCGTGCCCGCGGCACCGCCGATCGCCTTGCCGTCGCGTCCGATGACGGTGACCGGCTGATCGGCCTGCGTCTGGATGTCGCCGACGGCGTTGGCGACGCCGGGAACGGTCCGCACGGCATCGAGCACCGACTGCGGAATCGGTTCGCGCAAGTCGGCGTTGTCGGGCCCACCGAGCGTGCGCGAACGAACGCCCTGCACGACCGCATCGGTGCCGCTGGTGATCTTGGCGAACAGATCGTCGAACGCGGCCTTGATGGTGTCGGTGATGACGAAGGAACCAACGAGGAACGTGATGCCGAGAACGATCGCGACACCGGTGAGCAGGAAGCGGACGATGTGTGCGCGCAGCCCCCGCAGTGTGATTCGGAGCATTAGTGACGGCTGTTGTTGTGGTGCACTAGTCGCCGAGCCGCACCATGTGCGCCAATACCGAGTCGGTGGTGGGGCGATCGAGTTCGTCGACGACGAGACCGTCGGCGAGAAAGACAACGCGATCGGCGTACGAGGCGGCGCGCGGGTCGTGGGTCACCATCACGATGGTCTGGCCCAACGAGTCGACTGCGTCGCGCATGAACTTCAGGATCTCCGAACTCGATCGCGAGTCGAGGTTGCCGGTGGGTTCGTCGGCGAACACGACCTCCGGGTTGTTCGCCAAGGCGCGTGCCACCGCGACTCGTTGTTGCTGGCCACCCGACAGCTCACTCGGGCGGTGCGAGAGACGGTCGCGCAGGTGCACGACGTCGATGACGCGATCGAGCGCCACCTGGTCGGGCGCACGGTTCGCGAGCGCGCTTGGCAGCGTGATGTTCTCGAACGCGGTCAAGGTGGGGACGAGGTTGTACGCCTGGAAGATGAATCCAAGCCGATCGCGACGCACGAGCGTGAGCTGCTTCTCGCTGAGCGCGCTGATCTCGAGGTCGCCCAGGTAGACGTGTCCGCTCGTGAGCGTGTCGAGCCCGGCGATGCAGTGCAAGAGCGTGCTCTTCCCAGAACCCGACGGTCCCATGATCGCAGTGAACTGTGCGCGCGGAAAATCGACCGTGACGCCGGCGAGGGCGCGCACTTCGGTGTCGCCGCGCCCGTACACCTTGACCGCGTCGACGGCTCGAGCCGCCACGCGCGTGGGATCGCTGACCATCGTCATGGGGTCAGGCTAGGACGAGGCCGTCGGGAGCGTGTCGTCGAAGGGCGGCGCCGCCGCTGGTGCGGTTTCTTGCACGCTGCCCGCAGGGGTCGCGGTGCGGCGCCCAAGGCGCACGAACCACGCCGCGCTCACCACGCACAGTGCGGCCGACAACAGCGCGTTGAAACGGACGCCAAAGACCCTGGTGGCGGGATCGCTGCGCAACAACTCCATGAAGAACCGTTCAAATGTGTACATGGCCACGTAGAGCGTGAACGATTGGCCCCGGCGCAACCGACCGCGCCGTTCGAGCAGCACGATCGTCGTGAAGATCACAAGACACCAGACGGATTCGTACAGGAACGTCGGTTGGAACGTGGCGAACTGCTTGTAGATCTCAGGCCGATGGGCGACATCGATCTCCAGGCCCCACGGCCAGGTGGTCGGTCGCCCGAAGAGTTCCTGGTTGAACCAATTGCCCCACCGCCCGATCGCTTGCGCGAGCGCCACGGCGGGACCGATCGCATCGAGCAGCAGCATGGTGTCGTAGTGGCGCTTCCGGGCGATCCAGATGAGGGCAATGGCGCCGCCGCCGACCGCGCCCCAGATCGACAAGCCGCCCTGCCAGATCGCGACCGTGCCGACGATGCCCTTGTCGTGCCAGTTGTAGCCCGTGAACAGGTGGTACACCCGAGCGCCGATCACGCCGGCGACCACGATGGCAGTCGCAGCGTCGCCGATTGTGCCGCGGGCGAAGCCACGCTTGGCGGCGCGTGGTTCTGCGACACGGATGGCCACGACCACACCGATCGCGAGCATCAACCCGTACGCGTGCAGCGGCAGCGGGCCGATGTGCACGATGCCGTGCTTGGGGCTGGGGATGAAGGCGAGCAGTGAGGTCATTGTGTCGAGCGTCGAGCAAGCCGAGGTGGCGCGGTGGCGAGGTGGCGCGGCGTCGCTCCGGGCGCCTGCGACCGAGCGATGCTACCGCCGAGGTCGCAGCCGCATCGGCGGGAACCGTTCGGGGCCCCCAAGCGTCAAGTCACACGATGATGGATGACGGTGTGCCTGCCGCCACACTGCAGGGCATGTTGACGACCAGGCCAGTCGCCGAGCCCACGGGACCGGGCGAGGAGAGCGTGTGGGATTATCCGAGACCGCCACGCATCGAGCCCTGCGCGGCGCACATCGCGATCGTGCTCGGTGGCGTGACGATCGTCGATACACACGCTGGGTATCGGGTGCTGGAGACCTCGCATCCACCGAACTACTACGTGCCGATCGATGCGTTCCTCGACGGTGCGGTCGTGCGCAGCGACGGGGCGTCGTTCTGCGAATGGAAGGGGCGCGCCACGTACTACACCGTGCGCGGCGGCGATCGCAGCGAGGCGGGTGCGGCGTGGGGATACGAACGTCCGAGTCCGGCGTTCGCTCCGCTCGTGGGTCACGTGACCGTCTATCCCGGCCGCATGGATGGCTGTTTTGTCGACGGTGAGCGCGTCGTGGCCCAACCGGGCGAGTTCTACGGCGGATGGATCACCGCGGCGATCAAAGGCCCGTTCAAGGGTGGGCCGGGTTCACGCGGTTGGTAACCGAGCCGTGGCCTGCGGCCGGGCGGCGTTGTGCCGGACGCGGTGCCCCAAGCGGTTGTGACGAGCGGTTGTGACGAGCGGTTGTGACGAGCGGCGTGCCTACTTGAGCAGGCGCGACATGCGGCGGTCGGCGAGCACCTTGGTCCCCGTCTGGCACGTGGGGCAGTACACGACCTCGTGCGATTCGTAGGACACTCGATGCAAGTCGGTGCCGCACGTCGGGCACGGCAAGCCGAACTTCCCGTGGATCTCGAAGTGTTCGCCGAGTTTTGGTTCTGACAGCCCGCCGCGCCGTGTGCGTTCGCGCGCCAAACCGTCAGCGAGTACCGAGCTGATCGCGTCGAGAAGCGCGCGTCGCGACGTTGCGTCGAGCGATTTCAGTGCCGCAAATGGTGAAAGGCCCGCACGATGCAGGATGTCGTCGGCGTATCCGCGCCCGATGCCCGCGACGGTGCGTTGATCGCGCAGGATCGTGTGGATGCGACGGCCGTCGGTACCCGTCGTGACGATGGCCTCGAACTCCGCTGAATCGGGCTCGGGTCCGAGCTTCGCGAGCGGTCCGTCGTCGCCCGCCGCCAGCAGCCACCAGCCCGCTTTGCGTTCGGTGCCGTGTTCGCGCAGCAACAGCGCGAGATCCGGCGCGGTGTCGGCTGCGGGGCCGAAGAGGAGTCTGACCGCGGCACCCTTCGGCTTGGTCTTCTTCGGTGGTGACTCGATGTCGAGGCGTCCGGCCTGTGACAAGTGCATGAGCATCCGCACGCCGTCTGCGAGTTCGAACACGAGGTACTTGGCGCGCCGTCCCACCTTGGCGACGGGCGATCCGAACAGCGACTCGGGCGCGGGAGCAAACGTCTTCAGCGCGTGAAACGACAGCGGCGAGTAGCCCGTGAACACCCGGTCGCCGATCGCGTCGGTCAAACGTTCGGACAGTGCCTGCATCTGCGGGAGCTCGGGCACCTGCTGGCCTCGCCTGTGGTCAGCGCGGCCGTCGAAGGCGCCGGACGCGGCGTGTCGGATTCGCCTTCAGGTTACGGCGGATCGTCTCCCGCCGGTCCTGGACGTCGCGGTAGTTGAGCGTCTCGATCGCGGTGTCGACGCCGAGCGCAGCCTTGACGGCGTCGGGATCGAAGGTGACCCCATCGGGGTCGATCCCCATCTCCGCGGCGAGCCGCTCGCCGTGACGCATCGCGATCTCGCGATGCACCGACTCGATCTCGCCGATGATGTCGAGGTCGGGCGCGAGCGTGGCGATGGCACCGTCGAGGAACATGAGGTTCTTGACGAGCAGCATCAATACCTTCGGGATGCGTGCGCCGTAGCCCATGAGCTGCTTGGTCAAGTCGCGCAGTTCGTTCAAGAGTTCGTCGGGCGCAAGTTGCGTCGGATCGATCGGCGGACGGTCGAGCCCGAGGTCTCGGTACACACCGTCGAGATCCACGTCGGGTGGAAACGCTCCGAGGTCGCGCAGCGCCCGGAGCTGGCTGTGTACGTCGCCGGTGGTCGCTCCGACGAGCAGGAACAGGAACGCCAGGCGCTGTTTCGCGTCCATGCGGCCGGTGATGCCGAAGTCGAGCAGCGCGGTCCGACCGTCGGGGCGCACCAAGAGGTTGCCGCCGTGCAGGTCACCGTGGAACACGCCGTGCACCATCGCGCCTTCCATGAAGGCGACGAGACCCGAGTGCAGCACCGCTTCAGTGTCGACGCCGGCGTCTTTCATGCCAGCAACGTCGTCCCATGCGAAGCCGTCGAGGCGCTCCATGACAAGGACGCGCCGTGTGACCAAGCGCGGGTGGGGCCGGGGCACGATCATGGCGTGCTGATCGGTTTCGGCGAGCACCCGGGCCACGTCGAGCATGTTCTCGGCTTCGAGGCGGAAGTCGAGTTCTTCGACGATCGTCTCCGCGAACACCTCGACGAGTGCCGGCGGGTTCGCGAGTGCGGCGACTGGGATGCGGCCGACGAGTTTCGGTGCGAGCCACGCCATCGCGCGAATGTCGTCACGGACGAGCTGTTGCACTCTCGGCCGCTGGACTTTGACGACGACCTCTTCGCCGGTGCGCAGTCGCGCTCCGTGCACCTGAGCGATTGATGCCGCCGCGATCGGTGTGCGGTCAAAGCGCTCGAACAGCACGTTGATCGGTTGACCGAGGTCGGCTTCGACAATCCGTTGCACGTGGTCGAAGGTCTCCGCCGGGACCCGGTCGCGCAGCAGCTTGAACTCACCGACGAGTTCTTCGGGGAACAGGCCTTCGCCCGACGACACGATTTGGCCGAGCTTGATATAGGTCGGGCCGAGCGCCGCGAACGCCACCCGAAGACGGGCCGAGAGTGCGGTGCGGCGCGCCGATTGCTCGAGCCGGCGTTCCTTGATCGCCCAGATCGCAAGCGCGCCGCCGACCCGACCGGCCACCGACGCCAACCGCCGTAGCGGAGGGCGGCGGTGGGGGTCGATGAGATCGGGCACCGAATCGCGTGCGGCCGTGCGCACGTGGTCGAGTCCGCGCCGCCACGCCAGGTCCTCGAGCACGACCGTCCACGGTCCGTGCTCGGAGAATCCGTAGTGATGATTATCGGGGTTGGGGGTGTTGGGCAGGACTTAAGTCAACCCCATGCAGCGGTTTTCCCAAGGGCCGTAGCCCTGCCACTGGAACAACGTCCAGGCGACGAGGTCCTGGTCAGCGACGCTGGCGCGGGCGGGGTTCACGCCGACGAGGTCGGGCCGCTCGGCATGACGCGCACTGTTGTTCCACGTCGGTACGCCGAACTGGTACGCACCGAAGTAGTGGCCGTTCGGGTTGACGGCGGCGTACCCGTCGTCGTAGCCGGGCCCGTTCGGGCTCGACTCGTGGCGTCGGGTGCACACCAAGAACGCGTCCATGTGATTGACGGTCGGCGCGCCTTGCACCGTCCAATAGCCGTGGCTCGCAGCGGCCACGCCGACCGTGGGAGCGCTGGCCGCGTTCACGAGGTCGGCGGCGCTGAGATCGGCAGCGCCGAATGAGTTGACTGCACCGGTGCGCCGTGCGAGCAGATAGCCCGAACGGGTGGCCGAGATACCGACGGTGTCGTTGCCCGACGTGGCGCCGAACACCGAGCCGTGGAAGTGGGCGTCACCGAAGCTGAAGACGCCGCCGTCGGCGGCGGCGAGCCAGTAGCCCTTGCCGGTGCGGGTGGCGGCGATCCCGATGATGGATGCTGCGGGGTGGAACGGCGCGGCGCTCCCGCGGTAGCGGGCGTCACCGAAGCTGAAGACGCCGCCGTCGGCGGCGGCGAGCCAGTAGCCCTTGCCGGTCGGGGTCGCGGCGATCGCGACAACGGGTTGGCTGAGTTGGACCGCACCGGCGCTGCCGTGGAAGTGCGCGTCACCGAAGCTGAAGACGCCGCCGTCGGCGGCGGCGAGCCAGTAGCCCTTGCCGGTGGGCGTGGCGGCAATGCCGCGCAGCCCGGCGTTGAAGGTCGATCCCGGCGTCGGCCCGACGCCCGGTGCACCCGCGTAACTCAAGACTTGGTTTGCCGACGCGGTCGGCGATGTTGCGTTGGCAGCCGCGGTGTTGGTCACGCCTGCGACGGCCGCCACGAGGAAGGCGGTCACCATGTGCCGTCCGACTCGTGCGCGTCGCGCTGTACTGCAGTGGTGGAGATCCCCTCGAGCACCGACGTGCTCGTTACCCGCGATCCCGGCGGGCACGGTGGCCTTGGTATCGATCGGCGGTGCCGTGGCACTGCGTCGTCGTGAACGTGTTGCGGTCTGCATTGTGGCGCGTCGCATCAGTGTGGTCCTTTCAATGAAGTCCAGCCCGGAGATCTCCGCCCCGTTCGCCCTGGTCAGGGCCCGGCGAGGGTAGGAAACGGTCGCGGCGCGCCCAGAACCGGGCGTAGGCCGATCGGCCCAGAGAGTGGTGTCAGACACATGTCAGAAAACGTCAGAGCCCGCCGCACCCAACGGTCTGCGACACTGTCGCCGGTCATGGAAGATCTACGAAGAAATTTCCGAATTGGGCGGAATGAGCCACGAATCGGGCCGCGGCGTGGCACGGTCGGACGGTGACCGTCAGCTACGACGCCGTCGTCGTCGGCGCCGGTCCGAACGGTCTGAGCGCGGCCGCGCGCCTGGCGCGCGCCGGCCGTCGAGTGCTTCTGGTCGAGGCCGCGGCGAGCGTCGGCGGTGGGCTCGCATCGGACTCGTCGATCTTTCCCGGCGCGGTCGTCGACGTGTGTTCGTCGGTGCATCCGCTGGGTGCACTGTCGCTGGCGTTCGCCGCGCTCGAGCTCGAACGCGCCGGGCTCGCGTGGGCCCATCCTCCGCTGGCGCTCGCGCATCCGCTGGCCGACGGAACTGCCGCGGTGCTCGACCGCGACCCGTCGGTGACGTCGGCGTCATTAGGCCCCGATGGCGCGCGGTGGCGGCAGTGCTTCGGTTCGCTGGAGCGGCGATGGCCGGCGCTTGCTGAGACTGTGCTCGCACCGCTGTGGCCGGTGCCGAAGCATCCGCTGGCCGCGGCGCGGTTCGCGATGTCGGCGATGCTGCCGGCGACGCGCTTCGCGACGCGTTTCGACGGTGAGGCGGCGCGCGCATTGTTCTCCGGGCTCGCCGCGCACGCCGCGGTGCCGCTCGAACAGCTCACGACGAGCTCGGGCGCGTTGTTGCTCGGCGCCGCCGCCGGCGTGGGGGGATGGCCGTTCGCCCGAGGGGGTTCGCAGCAGATCGCCGATGCCCTCGTTGCGCAGATCGTCGGGGCTGGGGGCGAGGTCGTCACCGGCACTCGGGTCAGGGACCTGGATGCGTTGCCGCCGGCGCGGGCGGTGTTGCTCGACGTCAGCCCGCGGCAGTTGGCCGACATCGCCGGTGCGCGCCTGCCGGCGCGGTATCGCCGCGCACTCCTGCGGTTCCGGCCGGGGCCGGGTGCCTGCAAGCTCGACTACACGCTGAGCGAACCCGTGCCGTGGACCGCGGCGGCGTGCAGGCGAGCGGGCACCGTGCACGTCGGTGGTTCGATGTTCGAGATCGCGGCCGCCGAGCAGCTCGTGGCGCGCGGTGTGGTGCCGGAGCGGCCGTTCGTGATCTGCGGTCAGCCGAGCGTGGCCGACCCGAGCCGGGCCCCAGCCGGCCGGCAGGTGTTCTGGGCGTACGGCCACGTGCCCCAGGGCATTGACGTCACCGGCGCCGTGCTCGACCAGGCCGTCGATGCCATCGAAACGCGAATCGAGGAGTTCGCGCCGGGCTTTCGCGACGTCGTGGTCGCTCGGTCAGTACTCGGGCCGGTCGCGCTCGAGGCCCACAACGCGAACTTGCACGGTGGCGACTTCGCCGGCGGCGCCCTCGATGCGCGCCAACTGTTGGCCCGCCCGATGTTGCGTCGCGACCCGTACCGCACGCCGCTCAACGGGGTCTATTTGTGTTCGGCCTCGACGCCCCCCGGCCCGGGTGCGCACGGACTCTGCGGTTGGCACGCGGCGGGGTCAGCCCTCGCCCACGAGTTGAAGGATTAGGTGGATCTCGCTTTCGATGAGCTTGCGCCAGTCGTCGAGGTGGAGGCTCTCGTCTTCGCCGTGGGCGCGCGAGTGGGGGTCTTCGGGACCAATGAGCAACGCTGGAATGGGCACGCCGTCGCGAGCGAAGGCATTGACGAACGGGCCAACGAACGGCACCGAGCCGCCCATCCCCATCATCACCGGCGCCACGCCGAACCCGGCCGTGAGGGCGCGTTCGCACGCGGCGAACGCAGGGCCGTCGGGTTCGCACGTCCATGCCGGCACCGCTTCGTGCACGTGGGTCGAGCACTCGAGGCCGAACGGTACGTGTTGGTTGATGTGCTCGGTGACGGTGCGCACCGCACGCGCCGGGTCCTGCCCCGGAGCAAGTCGGAAGCTGAGCCGGGCCGTGGCCGCGGCCACGATCTGGTTCGAACTACCGGCAATCGGATGCGAGTCAAAGCCGATGACGGTGAGCGCGGGCTGCATCCAGAGGCGCTCGTAGATGTTGCGTTCAGGATCGCCGGCCCGCGCGCCGGGGCGGCCGCCCGCCGCGCGCAGGAATCCGGCCTCGCTGCCGGGGAGCGCGCTGATGCGCTCGCGTTCGGCGGGCGTGAGCGCGCGTACGTCGTCGGTGAATCCGGCGATGATGATGTCGCCGTGGTCGTCGACCATCGACGAGAGCAGTGTGGCCAACCCCATCGTGGGGTCGGGGACCGCGCCACCGAACAACCCAGAGTGCACGGGGCCGTCGAGCGCACGCAGTTCCACGTCGATCGTCGCGAGGCCGCGCAGGGAGTAGGTGATGCCCGGCTGGCCGACCTTCCACTGACCGGCGTCGGCGAGTACGAACACGTCGGCGTGCAGTTCGTCCAAGTACGTGGTGAGGAAGCGTTCGAGGTTCGGCGAACCGATTTCTTCCTCGCCTTCGATGAAGACCTTCACGTTGCAGGGGAGTGCGCCTTCGGCGTCGAGCCAGGCGCGCACGGCTGCGGCGTGCGCGAGCACCCCGGCCTTGTCGTCACACACGCCGCGTGCATAGAGGCGGCCGTCGCGCTCGTCGGGTTCGAAGGGATCGCTCGTCCAGTTCGCGCGCACGCCCGCAGGTTGTACGTCGTGGTGCGCGTAGAGCAGCAGGGTCGGCTTGTCGGCGCCGGCGTGGAGCCACTCGCCGAGCACGCTCGGGTGCGCACCTTCGAGGCGCAGGATGTGCACCCGTTCGAGGCCAGCGCGCTCGAGGATCTCGACGGTGCGCTGCGCGCTGGCCTCGACCTGGTCGCGGTGTTCGGGCGACGCGCTGATGCTCGGGATGCGCGCGAGCTCGATCAGTTCCTTGCGGGTTTCGTCGAGGCGATCGCGGGCCGCGGCGATGACAGCAGTGACGTCGATGTCAGGCACCCCACCATTGTGGCGCGGACAATCCCGTGGTCCCATCAGAACGCACGAAAGCGCGCATTTTGTGGGACCACGGGCGCCGGTAGCGTTGGTCCATGACGACCACGGCCGATGTCGAGTTCTACTGGGATCCCGTGTGCCCGTTCGCGTGGATCACCTCCAGGTGGCTGGTCGAGGTCGCCCGTCAATCCGATTACACCGTCGACTGGCGCTTTATCAGCCTGCGCTTGCTCAACGAGCAGAAGGATTACGCCACCGATTTCCCTCAGGGCTACATCGCCGGCCACGGCACGGGCTTGAAGCTGCTCCGGGTCGCCGCCGCAATCCGCAAGGCCGAAGGCCCGGCCCGCATGGGTGCGCTCTATACCCAGTTCGGCGGCGACGTGCAT
Organism: Acidimicrobiia bacterium; assembly: GCA_038202885.1. Lineage (GTDB taxonomy): Bacteria > Actinomycetota > Acidimicrobiia > IMCC26256 > PALSA-610 > JBBREP01. The sequence continues at coordinate 143,377 of JBBREP010000001.1, forward strand.
GTACACGGACGCCGCGCCGAGTTGATCGACCACTACGACGAGGGTTTTCCCGACTATCTGCGCTCCGTCGGCATCGAAGCGCAGTACATCGCCGAAGCGAACAACGACGCGTGGGACGACATGCTGCGCACCGAACGTGACGAAGCACTCGCGCTCACCGGGAAAGACGTCGGCACGCCGATCATCGCGTACCACCGTGACGGTCTCACCCAGGCGTTCTTCGGCCCGGTGATCAGCGAGGTGCCGCCCAAAGAACGCGCCGTCGAGCTGTGGGACGCCGTGTGGACGCTTGCCACCTTCAAGGGCTTCGCCGAGATCAAGCGGACGCTGCGCGACCGTCCGAACACCAAGACCAGCCTCGACTGACCCACATACCGCGACGGCCCCAACGACACCCGAACGCGCGGGCTCCAACGCGGTCTGATTGCACTGGACGGCGCTACACGCCGCGGGGTGCAGAGGAAAACAGCTCAGGTGCCGGTGGGGAAGCGGGCTTGGAGACGGCGCATACCGCCGAGCCAGCGGTCGTAGTCGGTGGCCTTGCGCTTGAAGTACTCGGCGACCTCGGGGTGCGGCAAGATCAAAAAGCGTTCCGACGCCAGGCCACTGATCACGGCATCGGCCACCGCCGCGGGTTCGAGCATGCCGTCGACACCCGCGACCCCACCGCCGTCGATCCCCGCCGTCATACCCGTGCGTACCGCTTGGGGGCACAGCACCGACACCTTGAGCCCGAGGTCGCCATAGGTGATCGCGAGCCACTCCGCGAACGCGACGGCGCCGTGCTTGGTAACCGAATACGGCGCCAACCCGATCTGCGTCAGCAGGCCAGCGGCCGAAGCGGTCTGGAGCAGGTAACCCTCGCCGCGTTCGAGCATGCGCGGCACGAGGTGGCGAGCCACGCGCACGTGCGCCATCAGGTTGACGTCGATCGCGAGTTGCCACTCTTCGTCGCTGAGCTCGAGCGCTCCGAAGCCGCCAAGAATTCCAGCGTTGCTACAGAACAAGTCGATCGGGCCATGCCGCTCCTCGGCGCCGTCGATGAGCGCGATCAGATCGCGCTCCTTGGTGACGTCGCAGACGACCGCGTCGGCCACCGGGATGGCGTCGCTCTGCAGATCGGCACCGACGACGGCACGTGCTCCTTCGGCTTCGAAACGCGTCGCCAGCGCCGCACCGATGCCACTCGCGGCGCCGGTGATCACCACGTGCTTGCCGTCGATCCTCATTGCAGTCGCACTCCTTCATGATCGATGTCGCACACGACGCCCCGGCCATCGGACGGCAGCACGTTCACGATGGCCGCCGCATCGTCGGGCGCGCACAACGCTGCCACCGATGGTCCCGAACCCGACAACCAAGCGCACCATGCCCCTGCCGACAGCATCGCGTCCAGCGCGACGCGCGAGGTCGGTGTGCGGTCGAGCCGAAGGTCTTGATGCAGGCGGTCCTGCGCGGCGGCGCGCAGTGCGATGGTGTTACCCGATGCGAAGGCGCCCACCAGTGTGGCGACCCGACCCACGTTGAACACGGCATCAACGAAGGAAACGGCCTCGGGCAACAGCGTGCGCGAGGTTTTGGTAGACGTCTCGGCCTGCGGCACCCACACGACGACGGCTGGCACCATGTTGATCGGCACGGACACGACGGTGTCGCCGGCAACGGCGGCCAACCCGCCGAACGCTGACGCCGACGCGTTGTCGCCGTGGCTCTCGAGTCGCGATGCTTCGCGGTGCGCCGTAGCGCGCGCTTCCTGGACGTCGGCACCCTGCTGTACGCACGCGCCAAACACGCCGGCGACGCGCGCCGCACCCGAAAAACCGAGGCCTCGCCCGCCCGCGAACTCGGCACGTGCGGCGACCGGGCCGGTGCCGCCGGCGGCGCGGAACGTTCGGATCGCGAGGTGATGCTCGTCGTGATCCCAGAGCGGCCCGTCCCCGCCGCGATTGGCGTCGACCGGAGCGGTCGCACCGACGTGGATGTCGAGGTAGAGGCCGAGCGCGAGGCCGAGCGCGTCGAAGCCGGGCCCGACGTTCGCCGACGACGCCGGTGCTCGCACACCGAACTCCGTCATCACTCGGCGAGGCCGTCGGCGTAGGCGAGCGGCAGCAGCTCGACGAGTTGACCGTCGGGATCGCGGATGAACACCGCGGCACCGATGTTGGTGTGGGCCAGCACCTCGCCGCCGTACCCGGCGACGCGGCTGCACACGTCGGCGACGTCGCATGACAGTGAGATGTGCGTCAGCCCCGGCTCGTCCATCGCTCGCGTTACCGCGGCTCGCCGCCGCTCGGCGGGCGCGAAGTGGAGCAGCTCCAGCACGAGGCCGTCGCGCCGCAGGTAACACGCGGTCAGGCCGACCGGGCCGTCGAGGCCGAGGAGCGTCGCCGTCGACGGGTCAGGCGGCGTGATCTCGCGCCACAGTTCGAAGCCGAGTAGCTCCACGTAGAAGCGGCGGGCCCGGGCGAGGTCGCTGACGCACTGTCCGAGGTGGTTGAACACGACACGGTCGCTCACACGCAGCATCCTGGCACGTATGCGACAGTTGGGCGGCGAGAATGCTGGGGTAGTTTGAACCAATGCGGCGGCAATGTGGACGTCCGGGTTGCAGCAGCATTGCGACCGTCACGTTCAGCTTCGACGCGACCCGCTGCGTCGTCTGGCTCGACCAGATCGCCGACGGCACGCCCCGAGCCGGCGACCTGTGTACCCGCCACGCCGACTTGCTGCGCCCGCCCCAGGGGTGGGAGCGCGTCGATCGCAGGCCGCCGCGGCCAGCGGTGACCCACGGCAGCACTCCTGCCTCGCCTGCGGTCGCGACACCCGACGATTTGTTGCCGCACGCAACCAAGCGCAAGCCGCGCAAACGTCCCGCCGAAGCTCCGGCACTGTTCGGCGATGCGCCGTCCGAACCGGTCGAACCGGTCGAACCAGTCGCGCCGGCGGCCGAAGCACCGAAGCCCGAGCCCGCGTATGTCGCCGCCGCATCGACGGCGACGCCCGCGGCCGTCGCTACGCCGAGCGCGGCTCGCAGCGAGACCAACAAGCCATCGTGGCTGCCGCGCTTCGCCAACGCCGACGACCTCGACGGCGTGCTCGACGTCTCGACCCCGTTGCTCTCGCGCGCATTTGGCCAAACCATGCCGGCTGACGCCACCGAGGCGAGCGACACAACCGACGACGGGAAGCCTCAGCATTCATAACGCGGCGCGCCGAGCCCGGGTCGTTGAAGCGATGCGACGATGAGCGCCATCGAACAACGCGCCGCCGCCGAGCCTGACGTCCTCCACCGCTTGTCGCTGCTCAACCGGTTTCTGCCGGCCTGGATCGGTGCGGCGATGGTGCTCGGCATCGTGCTCGGCAAACTCGTCCCCAGCCTCAACGACTGGCTCGACAAGGTGAAGATCGGCACCGTCTCGCTGCCGATCGCGATCGGGCTGCTCGTCATGATGTACCCAGTGCTCGCGAAGGTGAAGTACGGCCGTATCGGCGAAGCCTTGGCCGATCGGCGAGCGATGGGCCTCGCGATGATCCTCAACTGGATCATCGCGCCGGTCGTCATGTTCTCGCTCGCGTGGCTGATGCTCCCGGATCTGCCCGAATACCGTACGGGGCTGATCATGGTCGGCCTCGCGCCATGCATTGCGATGGTGCTGATTTGGAACGACATCGCTGATGGCGACCGCGAGCTCGCGGCCGTGCTTGTTGCCATCGACGCGATCATTCAAGTGTTCGCGTATGCGCTGCTCGGCTGGTTCTACCTCGAGGTGCTCCCGGGCTGGCTCGGCCTCGAGACGGCGCACCTCAATGTGACGATCTGGGAGATCGCGAAGGTTGTGCTGGTGTTCCTCGGCATTCCGCTGGCCGCAGGGTTTCTCACCCGCACGCTCGGCGAGCGGTCCAAGGGAACCGAATGGTACGAGGACCGCTTCTTGCCGCGCATCGGTCCCATCGCGTTGTACGGGCTGTTGTTCACGGTTGTCGTGTTGTTCGCGCTGCAGGGTCAGACGATCGCCGACCGGCCGTGGGACGTCGCTCGCATCGCGCTGCCGCTCCTGGCGTTCTTCACGATCATGTGGTGTGGAGCGTTCTTTGTGGCGCGGCGGATGGGATTCAGTTATTCGCGCACGACCACGATCGCGTTCACGGCCGCAAGCAACAACTTCGAACTCGCGATCGCGGTCGCCATCGGCGTGTTCGGCGTCACCTCCGGCGAGGCCCTCGCCGGCGTGGTTGGGCCGCTGATCGAGGTGCCGGTATTAGTTGGGCTTGTCTACGTGGCGCTGTGGGCCCGACGTCGTTTCTATCCGGCGAGTGCGAGTCCGAGCAGCTCGTAGCGGTCAGCGCGTCCCGTAGTCCTCGATGTCTTGGACGAATTGGGAAAGGTCGGGCGGCCACCATGGCGGCGACGCCGAGTCGGAGATCGTGCGCGGGTCGACCGGCAGCCGGTCGTTGCTCGCCTGGTACACGGCGAAGCAGAACTGCAACGTCTTGATGGCCATCTCGGGCGTCATCTCGGGGTCGGGCCGACCTTCGAGCAGCGCGTCGATGAATTGCTTCGATGATCGCTTGAAACCCTCGAGCCAGTTCGATTCGAGGTTCGAGTACGACGTGGTCGTGCCATCGGAGTGGTACACGATTAGCGGCGCGAGGTCGAGCATCTCGCCCGTGCAGCGGGTGACCCAGATGAATCCGTCGGTACCTTGGATCTCGAAGAACTCGTCGGCACCGAAGTAGCTGCTGCGGATGTTCATACGCGGCGCGTAGGTCACCTCCATCATGCCGAGGAGGCTCGCTCGCTCGTACTCCCAAATCGCGGCCATCGGCGCCTCGAAGAACAGCGGTCCTTGGCGCACGATCGACTGAACGCTCGTGATGTCGAGGTCGTCGAAAAGCCAGATGGCAGTGCCGTACTTGTGGACCATGTCGTCGAACAGGTGACCGCCGGGGCTCTCGCTGTTGAAGCGCCACACGTATCCCGATGGGTCGAGGTTGTTCTGAAACGACGTGTCGGTGTTGGCCACCACGGTCTTGATGCGACACATCGTCGGATGGCCGATGGCGCCCGCGCGGATCAGTTCCTTGGCCTTGACGAGCGGCGGGTATCCGAAGTTGCATTCAGCGATCCGCAGGGTGCGGCCCGTCTCGCTCGCCACCGCGGCCATCTCGCGGCCGTCGGCGACGCTGTTCGCGATGGGCTTCTGACACGAGACGTGCTTGCCCGCGCGCAATGCCGCGATCACGTGCTCTTTGTGCAGCATGGTCGGAGTGAGTACTTCGACGGCATCGATCTCGTCGTCGGTCAGGAGCTGCTCGATGTCGGTATAGACCTTCGACGCGCCCCATTCGTCGGCCGCGGCGCGTGCCTTGTCGAGTCGGTTGTCGCACACCGCGACGACGTCGCACTGCGGATGCTCGAGGTACCCGGCGACGTTCAGTGGTGCAATGTTGCCGGTACCAAGGATTCCGATGCGCACGCGGTCCATCGCCGGAACCTAACGACGCTGGCCGTCACGTGTCGAGTTGCGCGAGGCGCTCCCGTGAATCGAGCGCGGCCGAACGGTAGATCCCGCTCGCCATGAACGATCGTTCCTCGGCGCGTCGCGCGTCGTAGACCGCGGCGCGAGCCTCGTGCACGCGACGGTCGTCGGGCGCCGCGAGCGCGGCCATCTCGACGAGGTGACACGCCAGGCGCAGGTCGCCCGCAGCAGCGAGTTCCTCAGCGCGTGCCGCGAGGCGCGCCGCGCCTCCCGCGAGCGCGGCCGTTTCGCGCGCGACGGCGATGTCTGAGGCCGGTTTGAGGTGGGCGGGGTTGCCGTCGTACCAGCCGCCGTACAGGCGCCACAGGTTACGGACGACGAACTCGGGTTCGTCGTAGGTGGGCTGGAGATACGCGAGCGCGGCGAGCCGTTCGGGCAGCGCGACAGTGTGCACTACGTCGTCGAGTCGGGCGCCTTCGTTCATGAGCGTGAGCACCTGCTCGTGGAGGCTTTCCAACGCTTCTGCGGTGTCGTTCAGGACCTGTTGCACGTAGCGTGCACCGCCGACCGCCGGTCCGTGCGCGGGCAGGAGCAGCTCTGGTTGCAGCGCCGCCATGGCGCGTAACGCGACGGCCCAATCCCACGCATAGCGCTGCACCTTCTGCGGGTTGCCGGCATTGGGGAACTGCCAGATGAACAGGTCGCCGACGCAGACCGCTCGATGTGCGGGTACCCACGCCCAGGTGTGATCGTCGGTCTCGCCGCGCGCGTGATGCAGCTCGAATGATGTGTCGCCGACGTGCAACGCATGCGTGTCGCGGTACACATCGTCGGGATACCGGAACTCGCTTGGGAACAACGGCTCGGGAAGTCGGAACTGCCGTTGATTGATCACGCCGTTGTAGCCATTCGTGAGTTTGTACCGATCGAACCTTGCCGCGACGGATTCGTGCCCGATGTAGCGGATCGGCGCGGCCGAGTGCGCGTCGGCATCGGCATCGAACACGTCGGTGCCCGTCACGTGATCGACGTGGCCGTGTGTGTACACCGCAGTGTGCACGCGTGCGTCGGACCAACGTCGCAACGTCGCGAGCGCGGTCGGTGCAAACAGCGCGTGCGACACATCGAACACGGTCAAGCCATCTCCGGTGTCGAACGCGATGACGTTCGAAAAACTCTCAACGAGCACGACCCGATCGGCGACTTCTGCCGCGTCGCCCGCGCGTGCGTTCACGAGCCCGCGCATTTCGAGGGGCTCGGTGCCGTCGATGATGCGGGCGGAGCGGGCGAGCATGTCAGGCATATGACGGAGGCTACGGAGCGCCCCCGTGCCGTCGCCAAGTGGTCGTTCCGAGGGCTTCGTCACAACGGATCTGCAGGCCGCGTCGCGTCGGTCCTGGTCATCGGGCACCGCTGGTCAGCGTCGGTCGGGAGCAGTATCGTCTCTGCTCGTGGACCCAGCCTCACCCCTGCTCAGCGACGCCGGTTTTGGTGACACCATGCCCGGCGAACTCCTCGCAGCCTTTGTCGAGGCGATGCTCGGATCGTCGCTCGGCGCCGCGACACCGGCGGGCGGCGCCAACGCCGTCGCGTTGATCGACGACCGCGCCCAGCGCTGATCCGCGGCGCTTGCGACGCGGCGCGACCGCGCGGTGAGGGCCGTCGGCGAGTGCGTCGTCGCGCTCCTGCACGGTGACGCACGAGAGCGACATTCAGAGGCTGAACCACACCGTTGCGTCGATGTGGCCGGGCAACAGGTGCCCATGGAAGAACAGCACCGGGTGCTTCGCGGTTGGTGCGATGCCGGAGAACTGCAAGCGCAACTTGGCGGTCGCGCCCGCCGCGATGACGATCGGTGCGACCGTCGCCGATGGTTGTTGCGGCACGTTCGCATAGGCATCCATCGCGGTGAACAGCCCGGGTGTACCTCCGAACGTCGCAGTGTCGGTTCCCGTATTGATGACGTCGACCGCGACGGCGAATGCGTTGCCGGAGCGCGTTGCCGACGTCACCACCATCTGCCAGCGATCGCCGAGGCCGATGCGCTGATTGATCTGGAACGGTGACGGGAGCCGGTTCGGATCTTGGGTGACCGGCGGCGATGTGGTCGACGCAGCCAGCGTCGTGGCGGACGTCGCCGGCACACTTGAACTGCACGCGCTCAGGGTGCCGATCGACAACAGAGCAATGGCAAGGATCGCGTGACGTGTGGGCCGCTGGGGTTGACGCGGGGAGCTCATTGTGGAGCGCTTCCTGTTCGCGACTCGGGGCCGGTGCAGTGCACCGGCCCCGAGACGGGGATGATGGGCGACTGTGTGTGTTACAGGTCGGCCGGGTTCTTGCGGCAGTAACTCTTGACGGTGACGCCGCCGCCGGTGGGTGCGAACGCCAACGGCTTTTCGCCGAACTGCGAGATCTGGCCAGCCGCCTTGTTGCTGCAGAGGAAGCCAGGTCCCTTGTTGTCGACGCCGATGAACCGCAGCACGTCGCTGTAGCGCGGCTCGGCTTTGTTGGCGACGTTGTACACGTAGCGAGTACCGAGGAAACGGCCGCCAACTTCAACGATCGTCTTCGTCGTGGGTAGCAGCCCGTTGATCTTCCATTCGACGCCGCCATTGCGCAGGTCGGGGATCACGTGGTGCGCGGCGGACTGCCACTGAGCGTACGAGAACGGGATGATTGCGTTCGGCTTGTTTGCCGCCGACACGCCCGTTGCGTTGTGCTCCTCGGTGAACGTCGAGAGGTGCGACGCGTTGCACCCCGCGTCGATCGTCGCGCCGTTCAGAACTTTCGAATTCCAGAACGAGTACGAGCCCGACTGGGTCTGCGGCGCGTACTTCTTGATGATGCTCCCTGCCGGTGCGGCGGGGTTCAGTGTGTGCCAGTCACCGACGTATGGCGCGCCCGTCGCAGGGTTGCAGGTATAGATGTCAATGAGGTTCTGTTGCGTCAGGCCCTTCGACGGAATGCGTGAGCCTGGGAACTCGAGGTAGCCGAGCGCGTCGAGTGCGTACGCATAGAACTCGTCGACCGCCGGGTCGGTGGTCTTCACGCCACGCGAGGAGCGGGCCCAGTCGATGCAGCCTGGCTTGGCGCTGGCCGCATCAGCGTTGAGTGCTGAGATGCCGGCCGACGATCCGTTGGGCGCCAAGTTGCCCGCGTTGTAGGTCTTCGCTGGACAGTTGCTGTCGGCCGGGACTGTGAAGGACGCGGGGAACGGGGCGATGGGCTGCGGCGGGATGTTGTACGTCTTGTCCTTCGGCGTCTCGGTATTGACAGTGCCTTCGGCGTTGTACTTCTTCATGATTGCGCCCATGGCGAAGTACGTCGTGTCGGATCCGGCCGCGGCAAGGACCGCACCGGGGTGCGCCGCCGGGGGGACGGCGTCGGCCCGTGTCGCGGCGAGCCCAGCCAAGGGCCCTGCGGCACAACCGAGTACGCCCGCGGCCAGCGCGAACTTCTTCAGATTGAGCTTCACGATGTTCCTCCAACTGCCCGCCACTTTGGCGGTGCACTCAGCATCAAAGCGAGCGAAGCTGAACAGCGAGCGCGCCGGTGGATGGCATCGAGGTGAACAACGACTGGCAGTTTGGCTGGCGACCTGACGCGCAATGCACGAGGGATCGTCCGGGCGCGCGGACGGGGGGCCGGTGCCATCGCACCGGCCCCCCTTCATATGCGCGCCCACCAGCCCTGGGCGAGGCAAAGGTGTTGCTACAGCGCTGCTGGGTCCAAACGGCAGTAGCTGTTGATCGTGACGCCGCCACCGGTGGCAGCCAGCGTCAGCGGGCGGAAGCCGTAGGCGGTGATGGTGGGCTTGACCTTGTTGTTGCAGATGTAGCCCGGGCCCGCGTTGTCGACACCGGCGAAGCGGATCACGTCGTCGTAGTTCTTGCTCGTCGTGTCGGCAACGTTGAACACGTAACGGGTGCCGAGGAAACGGGTGGGAACCGCTGCCTCGTGCACGGTCACGCCGGTCGGGAGCAAACCGTTGAGCTTGCCCATCGTGATGCCGTTGCGCAGGTCAGGCGTCTTCTTGGCGGCGTCTGACTTGAACTGGGCGTACGACATCGGGAAGATCGCGAACGGCTTGCTTGCCGCTCCGACGCCCGTCGCGTTGTGCTCCTCGAGGAACGTCGATTTGTGGGCGTTGTCGCAGCCCGCGTCGATCGTCGCGCCGTTGAGGAGCTTGGTGTTGAAGAACGAGTACGTGCCGGACTGTGTCTGCGGCGCGAACTTCTGGATCGTGCTGCCAACGGCAGCCTTCGAGTTCAGCGTGTGCCAGTCGCTGATGTACGGGGCACCGGTAGCGGGGTTGCAGGTGTAGATGTCGATCAGGTTCTGCTGGGTGAGGCCAGTAGCCGGGGCCTTGGTGCCCGGGAACTTGCCCCAGTCGAGCGCGTCAAGTGCGTAGGCGTAGAACTCGAGGCTTGCCGCGTCGGTGCCCTTCTGACCGCGTGACGAACGGGCAAAGTCGATGCAGCCGGTGTTGTCGGCAACGAGGGCGCTGATGCCAGCCGACGAGCCGTTGGGGGGCGTGTTGCCCGAGTCGTACGTCACCGAACTGCAGTCACTGTCGCCCCGAGTGGTGAACGACGACGGGAACGGCGAGACCACCTGCGGCGGCACGTTGTTGACGACGTCCTTCGTTCCGGTGTTGACGACACCGTCGAGGTTGTACTTAGGAGTGATCGCACCCATCATCCAGTAGGTCGTGTCCGAACCTACGGCAACGAGCGTGCGACCCGGGTGGCTGACGGGCGGAATTGCCCCTGCTTGTGGCGCCGTGAGCCCGATGATCGGACCGGCGACACAACCGATGAGGCCGGCAGAGACGCCGAGCTTCTTCAGGTTGAATTTCACGTGTGCTCCTCCAACTGCGCGCCCCTGTGGCGTGCAGATGCAGTAGATCCCAGCGAGATGAACGTCGGTCGCGCTAGTCGGCAACCACGAAATGAAGTCGCGGCGACACTTGGGGATCGCGCTACAGAGTTGCTCGTGCGTGGTTGCGTTAGAGCGCAGCAGGCAGCACGCGAGCGAACTGCTCGAACACGAGCCACGCGGCACACAGCACGATCGGCGTCGCCACCGTCCATGCGGCGTAACGATGCCAGCGTTTGCTGAGCCACGCCGCGCCGATCGATGCGGCAAGCAGGAGCTGCAAGCACAGCAGCAGCGGGAGCAGCGCGCCACGTTCTCCGGCGAGTCCCAGTTCATCGGGGCGCGCTGCGATGCGACCCGGACTGAAACCCTGCGCGGTGCCGACGAGGTCGCCTTGTACCACGACGCGGCGATCGGAACCGAGGAACGAGCCGGTGGTCACGAGCGTGACCGTGTTGCGCCGTTGACCTGCGGCGCCCTGCGTTGCGAAAATTGACGTGTCACCGGCGCCAGTGGTGCGCACCGAGGTGACGCGGTAGTGCACGCTGCCGGTGCTCACGACGAACGAGATGGCGTCGCCGTTGCGAAGGGTGTCGAGGTCGCCGAAGGGGGAGCCCGCCGTATTGCGGCGACCGATCACGACCGCGTTGCCATACTGGCCAGGCAGCGGCGTGGCCTGCACATGCCCGGGCCCGTGGAGCGTGGTCGAGCTGTTCGTGCCCTGCACCACGATCTCGTCGACGCCGATTCGCGGGATCGTCATGACCGCGACCGGGCTACCCGTGGCGATCGGCTTGATGCCAGTCACGGTGCCGTTTGCATCCGTCGTGGGTTGCGGGGGCAACAGAAGGTTCGCATCGAGATTCGCAAACTCCGCCCGCAGGCTGCGCTGCGCGCGGCTGTGCAGCAGCGATGTTCCGGCGAACAAGAACACGAGGAGGCCCACGCAGAACACCACGAACAGCGAGAGACCGTTCGCAGCGATGTGGACTGCCGCGTCATGCTTCGTTAGCCCCGAAACGGGCTGTGTCGATGTCGCGGTACGAGGCTCGATGATGTCGATGTCGATCTCGAAGTCGACGGGCTTCGGCGTGAACGTGGACACGGTTCTGGTGTCGGTCATCGCGCGTCTCCCGCAGTCGACGCGCTACGCGCGCGGATTCGTGCCAACATCTTTGGGCTCGTGTACCAGGCGATGCGTCCCGCGAGGGCGGCCAGACCGAGCAGCAGGATCAGGGAGAGTGCAATGCTCGACCCGCCCGTGCCAGTTGTACCCACGGGCGACCAGTTGGGTGCCTGTGCGGCGACGAGCTTGTACCTGCGTGTCGTCGTCGGTGTCGTGCGCGGCACCTTCGTTGTGGGCGTCGTGCCGTCGCCGGGCGCAGTCGTAGGCGTGGGTGAGGTGTAGTCAGTGCCGGAGCTGCCGGAGCTGCTGCCGGAACAGCAACTCCCGAACGTGACGGGTGGTGACGGCGTTGTCGTGGTGGTCGCCGGCACGGTTGTCGTGGTCGTGGGATGGGGCTCGACGGGAGCGCGGAGGTCGCCGGCGACGTGCTGGGCGAGCGTGACTTCCTCGGCGGGCAACGGCATGTAGCCGCCGAGCAGATGTTGTTGTCCGGCGACGGCGGCGTAGTCGAGGAAGTCTTTGAAGCTCTTCGCTTTGGTCGGATCGCCGACGACCTTGCCGGTCGAATCGACCCGAGTGACGTCTCGCCGCACCATTGCGTAGTCGATCTTGGTGAGTGGATATTGCGACGCTTCGGTACTCGTGAAGTCGGCCACCTTGACGCCGTCAAGCGTGGTCATCGCGCCATAACCAGCGATTACGCCGGCGTCGTCGGGAGCCACGGCCGTGCCGGCGTGGTTCACGAGCTTCGCCATCGGGAGTCCGTACTGGGTCGCGGTGGAGCGGTCCACGATCGCGAAGAAACCCTGCACCGACGGTCGGGTCGTCGTGGCGTCGGCCGGCTTCACGCCGTAGAACGTGTGCAGAGCGACATCTTCTTCGCCTGTGCGGGGTGAAAAGCCGTCGTCTGATGCAGCCTTTTCAAAGTTGTCGACGGGATAGGTCTTGTTGTAGAAGTCAGGCGTCACGCGTACGCCGTACTTGTCTTTCGCGGCGATGAGATCCTTGGCGTCTTGGTCTTGGATCATCCAGCTTGTGATGAGGCGCGTGTCGGCGTTGCGCTCGGCGCGCAGTAGCGGTTGCGATGCACCGCTCGACGGCCAGGTGTGGCCGGGGTTCAGCGCCTGGAACTCGGGATCGTTGAAGAAGTCGAGCAGTTGCGAGTCGGTGACGAGTCGGGCGATGAGCCGGGGCGTGAGCGTGACGTCGAGGATTTGCTGGTTGGTCACAGAGTCCTGGATGTTGAATGCCACGACGACTGCGTTGAGATCGAGCGGCGCGTATTCATACGTCGTGTGCGCGGCCGATGCGGCGAGTTCTTCCTTGGTGGCGCCGAGCGACGTGACGCCGAGGTCGGCCTGGCCGGCGAGCTCGCTGGCTCTGCCGTTATTCGACGAGGTCTCGGTGTAGTCGAGGGCCAACTTCGGCGTCCCCTCGCACAGCTGGCCGACCCAGTTGTAGAACAGGTTGGCGCCGGATGCTTCGCCCTCGGCCCGCACGTCGAGATGGTCGGGAACCGGGCAGTCGGCAGAGCTGCGCGCGAAGGTGATCGGCACGACGACGGCGGAGGTCGGGAGCGATCCGACGGGCGGGGGGTTGCCGTCGTTTTCGTACAGCACGAGCGAACACGGCACGGTGTCACTGCAGTTGAGATCCGGGAGCTTCGAAGAGTTGCGTATCTCGAAGAAGGCGTCGCCCGTTCCGGCGGGTTGCGTGACGCCGGTGAGAATGGCGTTCCCACCGGCGGAGTTCGGGAACGGCGATACCGTGAAGCAGTCGTCGAGCGACACCGGGCTCGCCGTGCATTGATAGATGATCACCCCGAAGTTGCCGAGCGCGTCGGTGGGGTGAAAACCGGTCCAGCTCACCTTGGCGACCTGGTTGATCAGTCCTTTAGCCGGCTCGATCGTCGCCGTGCGGGCACCCGCGCGCACCGTGTGTTGGGTGAGCACGGCGGCGGGGGGCGACGCGGCGACTGCCTGCTCGTTGCCGTACGACGGTTGTTTTTCGAGTATGGCGATCGCGACCGCGCACAGCGCGCAGACGAACACGAAGATTCGTCGTCGGCGCGCGGCACGCGACGCTCGCAAATTGCGGCGGCGTGACATCGACGCCAGCAGACCACGCGCGCGCTCCGAACGCGAGAGCGGCCTTGATGTGTTCACGTCGGGTTCAACTACGCGCAAGGTGTCATCCATGCGCGTCGTGTCAACTGTGCGAGTGAGTGCTGCTGACGTCCGACCGCTCGCGCTGGCCGACGACGTCCCCATCGACATCGCGGTCAGTCGCAGCACATCTGATCGCGTCTATCGCGCCGTCGGCTACGGCGCTGGCGCGTCCACGCTCGTGCTCATGGCGCTCATCGGCCTCTTCTTGGTGTTGCGCGGTGCGGACGCGATTCGCTACGCAGGCTGGGGCTTTTTCACCGAGACGCGCTGGCTGCCGACCCCAGCGGGTGGCGCGTTCGGAATCGCGGCGCTGCTCCTCGGCACCTTTGTCATCGCCGTGGTTGCCCTTGTGTTCGCCGTGCCGATCGCGGTCGGCACCGCCCTGTTCATCACCGAGTACGCCCCGCGCTGGCTGCGCAAACCGCTCACGTCGTTGGTCGACCTGCTTGCCGCGGTGCCGAGCCTGATCTACGGAATTTGGGGCGCCGCGATCCTTCAGCCCAGGGAGGTGTACGTGAGCCGCTTCCTGTCCGACCATTTCGGATGGTTCCCGCCGTTCCACACGACCTCGGTCACCGGGTCGGGGCCGACGAACCTCGCGGACTTTTCCGCATCGGGATTCCTTGCTGGGATTGTGGTCGCCCTGATGATCCTGCCGATCTGCGCAGCTGTCATGCGCGAGGTGTTCGCACAAGCTCCGGCCGGAGAAAAGGAAGGTGCGCTCGCGCTTGGTGGCACGCGGTGGGGCGTGATCCGTGACGTGGTGTTGCCCTTCGGCAAGGGCGGCATCATCGGTGGGTCGATGCTCGGTCTCGGCCGGGCGCTCGGCGAGACCATTGCGGTTGCGCTCATCGTGTCGCGTAGCACGCGGGTGCACGACCTGCTCGAGGTACTGAAGACCGGCGGCAACTCCATTGCGGCGACGATCGCGCGTAGCTGGTCGGAAGCGAGTGGCATGGCCACGAGTGCGTTGATGGCCGCCGGCCTCGTGTTGTTTGTCGTGACGCTGCTCGTGAATGCCGGGGCCGGCTTCATCGTTGGAAGGTCGCGCTCGGGCGCGGCCACGGAGATCTGACGTGGCCGTGATCGATCTCACGACCGAAGGACGGAGGATGCCGCCCCACGACCACGACTACGACGAAGCGATCGTCGAGGCGCGGCGTGTCGATCCCGATTCGGTGATCACCCACATCGGCGCCGCGCTCGCCGCGCTCTCGCTCACATGGCTGGTGTACGAACGACTCACGCCGTTCTCCGGCGCGCTCGGTTTCGTGTTCGTCTGGTGGGCGATGTTCGCGGTGTTCGTCTACGTGCTCGCCCGCCAGCAGTGGGGTGCCGTCGTCGCGCTCAACCATCTTGTGCGCGTGCTCGTCGGAAGCGCAGCCGCGGTTGCGCTCATCCCGCTCGGGTCGATCATCATTTCGGTCACCGCGCGGGGCTGGCACGGGTTGCAACTCTCGTTCCTGAGCAACACGCTGCGCACGGCATCGACGCAGAGCAAATTCTCAGGCGGCGGCGCCTGGCACTCAATTGTCGGCAGCCTCGAGGTCGTCGGCCTCTCGATGCTGATCTCGGTCCCGCTTGGCGTCCTGACGGCGGTGTATCTCAACGAGATCGGCGGGCGTATGGCCACACCAGTGCGCATGCTGACCGACGCCATGAGCGCGATCCCCTCGATCGTGGCGGGACTGTTCATCTTCGCGGTGCTAATCCAGTCGCACTACCTGCAGCAGACCGGGTTTTCGGGCGCGTTGGCGCTGAGCATCTTGATGCTGCCCACGGTGACGCGCACTGCGGAAGTGGTGTTGCGCCTTGTGCCCGGAGGATTGCGCGAGGCGTCGCTCGCGCTCGGTTCCACCGAATGGCGCACCACTCGCAACGTGGTGCTGCCGACCGCACGCACAGGGCTCGTCACTGCAGTCGTGTTGGGCGTCGCCCGCGTCATCGGGGAGACCGCACCACTCATCGTCACGATGCTCGGCTCGCGCCTGTTCAACGGCAATCCGTTTACCGGCAAGCAGGATTCGCTTCCGCTGTTCATCTGGACGCAGAAGGTCACGGCAACGGGCGATAACACCGTGACGGCGTCGTGGATGTGGAGCGGGGCGTTCGTGCTCCTTGCGCTCGTGCTCGTGCTGTTCGTCATCGCCCGGATGCTCGGGAATCGCACCGTCGGCGCGCGCCGTGGCTGAGCCCGTTGTATCGCACAACCAATACAGGAGTCATCGATGACGCTCATGGAAGTGGCGCCGAGACCGCACGCCGAAAAGGCTGCCGCGCTCGATGCCCACAACGTGTCGGCCTGGTTCGGCACGCACAAGGTGCTCGAGCGCGTCTCGCTCGAGATGCGTCCGAACACCGTCACCGCGCTGATCGGCCCGTCGGGTTGCGGCAAGTCGACGTTCTTGCGCATCTTGAACCGGATGCACGAACTCGTTCCGGGCGCCAAGCTCGCCGGCACGATCGCGCTCGACGGTGCCGACATCTATCGCGGCACGATGCCGGTCACCGAGATCCGTCGTCGCATCGGCATGGTGTTCCAAAAGCCGAACCCGTTCCCGGCCATG
This sequence comes from Acidimicrobiia bacterium, assembly GCA_038202885.1. Taxonomy (GTDB): domain Bacteria; phylum Actinomycetota; class Acidimicrobiia; order IMCC26256; family PALSA-610; genus JBBREP01. The sequence continues at coordinate 159,599 of JBBREP010000001.1, forward strand.
ACCGTCGCCGACAACGTGGTGGCCGGGTTGAAGCTCTGCGGCATGAAAGTCGAACGCAGTCACCGCGAGGAACTCGTGGAGACGTGCCTACAGCGCGCGGGCCTGTGGAACGAGGTCAGGAACCGCCTCGATGCGAACGGCGGCGCGCTCTCGGGCGGTCAGCAACAACGGTTGTGCATCGCTCGCTCGCTCGCGGTGCGTCCCGATGTGCTGCTCATGGACGAGCCATGCTCCGCGCTCGACCCCACGTCGACGCGTCGGATCGAAGAGACCATCGCGGATCTCTGCGACACGGTCACGGTGGTGATCGTCACACACAACATGCAACAGGCCCAGCGGGTGTCGCAACATTGTGCGTTCTTCCTCGCGGCCGAGGACGAGCCGGGTTACATCGTCGAGTCCGGCACCACCGAAAAGTTGTTCTCCAACCCCGACGACGAGCGCACGCTCGACTACGTACGCGGCCGGTTCGGCTGATGGCCCCACGAGGTGTTTCGAGAGTGTTCCCGACCAGGATGACGATGCGGTCCATTCGCAGGGGTTCGACTCGGTTGAGTGCACTTGCGCTGATTGCGGCGGGAATGTCGTTCGCGGCACCGCAAGCGGCGCACGCGAGCGTCGTGCTGAACGGTGCCGGCTCCACCTGGAGCGCGATCGCGGTGCAGGCGTGGGCTGCCGATGTGAACGCCACGGGACTCAACGTCAATTACAACGCCGTCGGGTCGACGTCGGGGCGCGTGTTCTATTACACGGACCAGGTCGACTTTGCGATCTCTGAGATCCCGTTCACGTCGGCCTATCGCGATGCGACCGGCACCGTTGTGACCGACGAGGTCGCACTGGCCGTGCACCGTCCCTACAACTACCTACCGATCGTGGCTGGTGGAACGTCGTTTATGTACCACCTGAACGGCCTCACGAAGAACCTCAATCTCACTCCTGATGCCGTGGCCAAGATCTTCACCGGTGCCATCAAGACGTGGAACGATCCGGCGATCGCCGCAAGCAATCCCGGTGTGGCACTGCCTGCGGTTGCGATCCGCCCGGTCGTGCGTTCCGACGGTTCGGGAACCACGGCACAGTTCACCGCCTTCATGGCGAACCAGACTCCCGCGGTGTGGCAGGCCTTCTGCTCCAAGGTCGGGTTGACTCCGTGCCTGCCGACGTCGCTGTACCCCGAACTCACCGGCGAAGTCGCGCAGGTGGGTTCTGACGGCGTCGCGAATACCGTCGCCGCGTCGTACAACAACGGCGCGATCGGCTACGTCGAATACGGCTACGCCAAGGAGCGCGCGTTCCCGGTGGCGTCGATACTCAACAAGGCCGGCTACTACACCCAGCCGACGGCCTTCGACGTGGCCATCGCGTTGCAGGGCGCCACGTTCAACGCCGACGGCACGCAGAACCTCGGGGGCGTCTACACGTACAACGACCCCAACTTCGGCAAATACGTGTATCCCATATCGAGCTACTCGTACATGATCGTGCCGAAGGGCACCGAGAGCCCGTTCACCACCGAAAAGGGCGCCACGCTCGGCAAGTTCATCCTCTACTTCGCGTGTGCAGGGCAGCAGAAGGCCGAGCAACTCGGGTATTCACCGCTGCCGAGGGTGCTCGTGCAGAAGGCCTTTCAAGCCGAGAGCCAGATCCCTGGCGCGCCGGCCCCGCCGCCGCTCGATTACGCACACTGTCAGAACCCCACGCTGAACGGGTGGCCTCCGATTGGTAGGCCGCCGCCGCCTCCAACCACGATCGGGACCACGCCGACGACGAACAGCCTGGGACAGCAGCAGACCCCAGGGGGCGGCGGCATTGGCCACGGCACCCTGCCACCCGGTGTGACGACGACGACCAAAAAAGGTCAGAAGCCGACCGGGCCGGGCGTAACGGTGCCGGGCGACTCGACCGATCCCAACCTGGTTGCCAGCGACGGTTCGCCGGTTGGGATCCAAGCGATCGCGTCGGCCAAGCCGATCACGGTGCCGCAAGGAGACGATCCCGTCGGGCCAATACTCGTCACCCTCGCGGTGTTGTTGCTGCTCGCGATCATCTTCGCTCCACCAGTTCTCGCCTCGTGGCTGAGCAAACGACGCACGAATGCAGACTCGAGCTGAACGGCCCGCTCAGCCGACGGCGCGGTGTTCGGCGGCGCGAGCGAGCCGCTTGGCCGTGTCGCCGATAAAGAACTTGAAAAACGAACGAAAGAATCCGTTGGCGATCGCGGGGCGCGCGTTCGTGAACGACGATGCCCAAGTGATCTTCGTGCCTGTGGGTTCAGCTTCGAGATACACGTCGGCGCGGTAGCCGTCGATCGGCATTCCCTTACGGAGTTCGTACGCCAGGTGTGTGGGCGCGTCGAACACGACGACCTCTTCGCGGCTGTGGATCGGACCGGTACCGAAACACCGCAGCGCACCGACGCCATCGGGTTCGGGGCTGCCCTCGCGTTCCAGCGTCGAGCTCGAAAACCGCGCCCACTTCGACCAGCCGCGAGCGTCGGCAAGCAACGCCCACACATCACCGACCGGCGCCCGCGAATGCTCCACAACCTCCCAAGAAATACTCACCCCCCGACACTACCGATGCGTCGTGTGGGGGTCGTATAGACCCCCGAAACGACGCATCAGGGGAGAGGGGGATCTAGGGTCGGTGGATGCGTGCTGCGTTGTTTGAGGGTGTGGATCGTCCGATCACCATTGTGAACGACATCGACATCGCCGAGCCCGGACCGGGCGAGGTTCGGGTGCACGTCACGCACTGCGGTGTGTGCCATTCCGACTACTCGAATGTGAACGGTACGTTCCCGATCCCCGGACCGATCGTGCTCGGCCACGAAGCGGCCGGCGTCGTCGAGTCCGTCGGCCTTGGTGTGACATCGCTCGCTCCTGGTGACCATGTCGTGCTCTCGCCGATCGCCACCTGCGGCGCGTGCTACGGCTGCGTGCGAGGCGAGTTCGGCACCTGTGTGAACGCGTCGGCGATCTCCACGGGCACGTTCGTCGGCGGCAGTACGGGTCTGGCGCGCAACAACACCACCGTATTTCGCGGGCTCGCGGTTGGCGGCTTTGCCGAGTACGCGCTGGTCGCCGAAGGCGGGGCGATCAAGGTCGCCGACGACATCCCCCTCGATGTCGCGTGCGTGATCGGCTGCTCGGTGCAAACCGGCGTCGGCGCCGTCTTGAACGCGGCCAAGGTCGAACCCGGCGCGACCGTGTTGGTCATGGGTCTGGGCGGAGTGGGCATCGCGATCGTGCAGGGTGCCCGCATCGCGGGCGCGTCGCGCATCATCGTGTCCGATCCCAACGACGAACGTCGCGAAGCTGCGGCGTCGTTCGGCGCGACCGATGTGGTCGATCCGAAGACCGACGACCTCATGGCCGAAGTGATGAAGGCGACGGGCGTCGGTGTCGACTACGCCTTCGACGCGGTCGGTTCCGCAGCGCTGGTCGAAGCGGGCATGTGGGCATGCCGACCGGGTGGGACCACGGTGCTTGTGGGCGCGGCACCCATCGATCAGTTGGTGCAGGTGCCCGCGACGTTGTTCATGGTCACCGAGCGCAAGCTCATCGGCACGCTGCTCGGCGGTTGCAACGGCCGCCGCGAGGTGCCGCGCTTGCTGGCGTTGTGGCAAGCGGGCCGCCTCGACCTCGAAGGCATGATCACGCACCGGCGCCCACTCGCGGAAGTGAACGAGGCCTTTGCTGACATGTCAGCGGGCCGCGGCATCCGCACCGTGCTCAGCGTGTGATTGCGCCGCGCTCCGACGCCGACGAATAAATCACTTGGGCGCCAGTAACGCAGTATGGCAAGGTGTGTCTCGACCGCTTCGCGCCACACACGCGCGATCCGCGAACACGCGAGTTTCCGAGGAGGTGCCCATGCAGATGTCGAATGCAACGCCCGGTGAGGGTGTAGCAGGAGCCGGCGAGTGCTTCTCGCTGCGTCGCGTTGTCCGGGGCCCCTCGGGCTCCGACCGCTGACAGCGCGCTCCTGCCCTGAGGGCACCCACGTCAACGTCGGTCACGCGACACGTACCAGCAGCAACACATGGCGCTTCTGCCTGCCGCCGTCCGTCTCTGTGCGACGTCGCGAGCGATCGCTCGCGACGGGTGCACAACCGTCCCGTCGAACTTTCGAAAGAGGTCACCATGTACCGCCATCCCGTCACCGCGTTGCTCCTCGCTCGCGAGCAGCAACGACAGCTGATCGTGCGAGCCGACCAGGCCCGCCTGCTTCGCCACCTGCGCAGCGGCCGTCGCGGCCCCTGAACACGAGTGGCTCCCACGAGCTTGGGGGTCGTCGGCACCGACGCCTAGCGTCGTTGTGTCGACGACCCCTTGCGCGTGAGGAACCCCATGAGCGACCGCTACACCGTCATCTCGTCCGATTGTCACGCAGGCGCGAGCATCGACACGTACCGCGAGTACCTCGACCCGGCGCTGCGGGACGACTTCGACGCGTGGCGCGGCGAATACGCCAACCCGTTCCGCGATCTGCAGGGGGGCAGCCGGGCGCGCAACTGGGACAACGAGCGTCGTATCCGCGAGCTTGCTGACGACGGCGTCGTGGCCGAAGTTGTCTTTCCCAACACGGTGCCGCCCTTCTTCCCAACGGGCGCGCTTGTGGCTCGGCCGCCGGCGACGCGTGACGAATACGACCATCGTTGGGCCGGGCTCAGGGCACACAACCGCTGGCTCGCGGACTTCTGTGGCGAGCATGCCGTGCGACGGGCCGGCATCGCGCAGGTCTTTCTCAACGACATCGACGACGCCATTGCCGAGGCGATCTGGGCGCACGAACACGGTTTGCGCGGCGGCATCTTGTTGCCGACCGTTCCCGACGACACCGACATCGCACCGCTGTACGCACCCGATTACGACCCGCTGTGGCAGGTGTGTGCCGAACGCGGGATTGTCGTGAACATGCATTCCGGGAGCGGGCATCCGGCGTATGGGAGCTACCCGGCGGCCGACCTCATGTGGCTCGTTGAGACGTCGTGGTACGCGCACCGACCGCTGTGGCAAGTGATCATGAGCGGCGTGTTCGAACGCCACCCGAACCTCAAGTTCGTCCTGACCGAGTCGGGCTGTTCGTGGGTGCCTTCAACGCTGCGGATGCTCGACGGCTTCCACATGCAGATGCAATACGGGCGCGTTGGTGAACTCAATTTTCAAGACGCCACGCCGCTACCGCTGAAACCCAGCGACTACTTCAACCGCAACGTGTGGATGGGCGTGAGCTTCCCCGGCGCGCGCGAAGGCGCCGCGTTGCGCAAGGTGGGCATCGACAAAGTCATGTGGGGGAACGACTACCCGCATCACGAAGGGTCGTATCCATTTTCGCTCGCCAGCATGCAGCTCGCGTTCCCCGACACCACCGACGCCGAACTCCGCCAGATGCTGTCGGCAAACGCGGCCAAGGTCTACGGCTTCGACGTCGACGCGCTTGCGCCGTTCGGCGATGCGTGCGGCCCCACCATGGAACAGATCCACACGCCGCTTGAGTCGATCCCGAAGGGCGCCACGAGCCCCGCGTTCTTCGCAATGTGACGCAAGGTTACGAGATGCCGAATGTAAAACCGTTGATCCAGGTGCCGTTCCATCGGAACGTCACCTGTACGCTAGTACCGCGCTTCGCCGTGAAATACCCGGTCTTCTCCAACCACAAGATGTTTAGGGTGCAGCCGCTGTTTACCTTATAAACGTTCCTGCGTACCCCATGCGAATCGTTATACCAGACCGACATTCCGTAGTTGCAAAACTTGATGGCGGGCGGGCATTGACCTACTGTATTGACGTAAAGGGTTTCTGTCGTACTTGTTCTTGACGAGGTCACCCACTTCGTCTGGTTAAAGCAATTCTTCCCGGGTGCGCCAGTTACTCTGTATCCCGATGCCGAAGCTGGGGAGGTGGTGAAGACACCGACAGCCCCAAGGCTCGAAGCGACAACGACTAGTCCTGCCAACACTTTACGAAACATTGTTCCCCCAAAGGCACGTCGGATTTTCGCTGAGCCTATCTGGGTGAGTCGCGGCGCCGCAACGTCGCGGGTGGGTTTTCTTCTCGGCAGCCTTCGTGGACGTTCCTGCTGGTCGCCCGTTGTGCCCACCTGCGCGGCGCCGTCACGAGGGACGCGGGCATGGGGCGCCGCGGCCGCCATGGCCACGACGACTCGTGTGCGACGCAGTGCAGCGTGTCTCGCAGCGTCGCTGTCAGCGCGCGCCAAATGACGATTTCCCGGCGCACGCAATAGCGTGCGCCGGGTGACCCGCCGACCCAACATCTTGTTTCTCATCTCCGACCAAGAACGTCAGCGCGACTGGCTGCCGGCCGGGCTCGCGTTGCCGCACCGCCAGCGCCTCATCGACGGAGGGCTCGAGTTCCGGCGTCACTACACACACTCCTCACCGTGTTCACCGTCTCGGGCCACGTTGATGACGGGCCAGTACGTGCCGCAGCACCGCGTTGACCACAACGTGATTTCGCCTGCGCATCGCGAGCTCGACCCGACCATCCCCACACTCGGACACGTCCTTCGCGGTGCGGGCTATCGGTCGAGCTACATCGGCAAATGGCATCTCTCGCAGGCGTTCGCTCCCGACATGGACGCCTACGGTTACTCCGATTGGTCCGGCAACGACCGGGCCTTCATGGGCTGGGCCGGAACCGGTTGCGAGTACGACCCGCCGATCGCCGACCAGGCGGTGCGGTGGCTCGGTGAGCATGGCGCCGATGCCGACCCATGGTTTCTCACGGTCGCACTCGTCAACCCGCACGACGTCATGTGGTTCCCGATCGACCAGCCCGATTACCAGGCGGCCCACGAACGTGAGGTGCGCCGCACGCGCCGGATGCTCGAATTCGTCAAATGGAAAGACGGCGAGGTGCTGCCCGCGTTCGACCAGGAGTACGACGCGTGGTTCGACACGTTGCCCGAAAACTTCGACGACGACCTGTACACGAAGCCCGAAGTGCACCGCCAATGGCTCTACGAACAGCAGCACGCGCACTACGGCTACATCGATCCTGCCGACAAGCGGGCGTGGTTGCGGCACCTCGACTACTACGCGAAGTTGCACCAGATGGGCGACGACAACCTGGGCAAGGTGCTCGCGGCGCTCGATGCGAGCGGCCACGCCGACGACACCATCATCGTGTTCACCTCCGATCATGGCGACATGTGCGGTTCCCACGGGCTGCGTTCGAAGGGACCGTTCAACTACGAAGAGATCATGCGGATACCGCTCTACGTGCGTGTGCCTGGTGCGACGGCGGCAGGGACACGCACCGATTCGCTCACCAGCAGCATCGACGTGAGCGCAACGATCGCGGCGCTCGCCGGCGTCGATCTTGGCGATACGCCGAGCATGCACGGCGTTGATCTCGCACCGCTGTTCGCCGACCAGAACGCGACCGTTCGTGACCACGTGTTGTTTGCGCAGGACATGGCGTGGTACGACCGCTGCATTCCCACGCGCTACGCGAGCCGCGGAATGTTCGACGGTCGCCACAAATACTGCCGGTATTACGGCGTCGGTGGGAGCACCACGATGATCGGCGAGCCATGGCCAACGCCCAAGCTCTTCGACGTCGACGCGGCGTTCGAGGACCACGATCACGAGTGGTACGACCACGACACCGATCCGCACGAGTTGGTCAACCTCGCGAACGACCGGGGCCGCCGTACTGAGTTGCGCGCGATGTTCGATCGCCTCGTCGAGGCCGAGACCGCAGAGTTCGGTGTGCGACGATGAGCGTCACAGCAATCGACCTCGATCACATCGCGCTGGCGGCGCACCACGCGTGGGACAACTTCGACCGCTACCGGGGCGACCTTGGCGGCGAATGGATCGCGGGCACACCGGCACCTGGTTTTTATTGGGGGCAGGTCCGCTTCGCCAACGGCATGACGCTCGAGATGCTCGAACCGGCCAACGTGGAGATGGACGACTTCCTCGTGCGCTTCCTCGCGCGCAGCGGTCCGGGTCCGCACCACCTCACGTTCAAGGTCCCCGACATCGTGGCGGCCATGGAGATGGCAACCACGGCGGGCTATCCGCCCGTGCGCAGCGACCTTTCGAGTGAGCACTGGAAGGAGGCGTTCCTGCACCCGAAGGCCTGCCACGGCATCGTCGTGCAGTTGGCCCAGGCAACGTTCCCGGATGCGAGCTACGAGTTCGGGTCCAAAGACGAGTTCGAGAACGTGTTGCCACCCCCGCGAATCGCGCAGCCGGCCGCGCTCGAGCGCATCACGCATCTCGTGGCCGCACTCGATGACGCGTTGGGGTTGTTCCGCGACGTGCTCGGCGGTGAAGTTGTCGCCGACGAACTCGACGCGGGCGGCAGCCGTCGTGTCGATCTGCGGTGGCCCGGGCCGGGCCGGGTACGCCTCGTCGAACCGCGCGATCCTGATCGGCGCGGTTGGCTCGGCGAACGCGCGGGCCGGGTGCAACAAATCGAGTTCGCGCTGCACGATCCCGGTCGGGTCAGCGACGCCACCACGTACGACGGCGACGTCGACGGTGGCGGACCGGCGTGGATGATCGCGCCCGAGCACAACCACGGCGTGCGCTTGCTACTGCGCGCCCGCGGGTAACTCGTTTATCCCACTGGGACGAGTCGGACCGGTTCGCCGACGATGTCGACCGACCAGGTCGTGCGATCGGTGACCGACGATCCCGAGAAGCGGTACCGCAACTTCCACCACGTGTTCGTGCCGTACGTACTTGTGTAGCTCGCCGGCAGATTGATGCTGATCTGGAGTTTGCGCTCGTTGAACTTCGAGTTGCTCGCTCGGTTCGGCGGTTGCGGACCGGAACCGCTCACGTTGAGCGCGCTGGTCGTACCGCTGTAGTTCGGTGAGAAGCCCTCGACGTTCTGGTAGTCGAACGAGACCGGGTTGCCGCTGGGGTCGAGCACCTCGATCGTCTGGCCGCCCTCACCCGGGTCGAAGAGCTGGATGACCATCTGCTTGCCGGCGTGCGAGGCGTCGACGTTCGCGAGGTAGAAGTCGGCGGTGGAGCCGGCCTGATTGGCGAACACCGAGAGGTTGTTTTCGGCAAACACCTCAGGACACGTCGCCGAGAAGTTCCCCGCGCCGGGGATCGTCGAGCACTGGGTGAACGCACCGCCTACGTAGGCACGGATCCCGAACGAGTTCGAACCGGCGCTGTTCGCCTGCCCAGCTTTTGTCGTGACCTGCACGCGGTAACGGCCCGCAGGCGCTCCGGCCGGCACGGTGTACAGCGTTCGCCAACCGTTCCAGCCTGCGTCACCTGAAGCGACGGTGGTCGTGAACAACAACGGATCGTCGCTGGGGTCGAGCGGCGTCTGGGTGGCGTCGTACACGCTGTAGATGGTGTCGATCGTGGTCGGTGCACCCGAGAAGTTTCCGAGGCCCATGTCGGGCGACGAGCCCGTGAACGCGGCGTTGTAGAGGTCGATGTTCGTGCTTTGCGAGTTGTCGACAACGCCGATGTCGAACGCGTATCCCGCGGCGTTGTAGTCCGAGCTCGCTGAGCCTGGGGGGCCACATGTGGCGCCGCCGCCACCTGGGCGCGATCCTTGGAATCCCGAGAGCAGCAAGTCGCCGTCTTCCTTCGCCGTGCAGTAGCCGTTGACGGCCGGCCACACACCGAGCGTCGGCTGATCGAACTCGTTGAGTGGGCTGCCGAGTTGCACGGGCAGGATGTACTCAGCCGTCGCGCATTTGTGGATCACCGGGTGCGCGCCAACGATGGCGCTGAAATAGCGCTGCACCTTGTTGTCGGTCGCGCAGACTTCGAGGCGGTGCGGGTAGCCCACCACCTTGGACACGCTCACCGAGATGCCACCTTGGCCGTTGTTGAAGCCGTTCTTGCCCATCGTCGTCGTCGCCGTCGACTGCGCGGACGCGTAGTCGGCCGGCATATAGATCACGCCCGCGAGCGCGGCGGCGTCGACCCCGTTCTGCATCTCGACGGCCTCGTGGTACCAAGATCCGAGGTCAACGGCGAAGCCGGCCGACGCGAGGATCACGACGAGCACGATGCTCACGAACACGAGCACATAGCCACGCTCGTCCCGGGCGCGACGAGAGGCGTGCCATGACTGGGCGCGGCGGACAATGCCGCGGATGTTTCGACGATCCACGCACGGGTTATCGGAGCCGTCCGATGACGCCTGTACGGCTAATGCCACGCTGCGTGCACAGTGTGACCGAGAAGGTGCGCCTTGACTCGCCAGGTGGCGGTTCAGTGGCGGCTCGCACCTGCCGACGATCTGGCGGTGACTGCCGTTCCCGTTCCGCTACGACCCGAACCCGAGCACGAATTTGACGCGGTGCTCGCCGGTGCGCAGCGCGGCGACACGTGGGCATTGACCTCGCTCTACACCGCCCATTCCGGACGCATCTGGGCCTACCTCAGCGCCCACGAGATGGACGACGCGGCCGAACACACGAGCGAGGTCTTCCTCCGAGTGCTGCACCGTCTCGATGACTTCGCCGGCTCGGAAGCGCACTTTCGCACGTGGCTCTTCACCGTCGCCCATCGCCTCGTCGACGAGGAGCGTCGACTGCGGGACCGCCGTCAGCGCGGTGTCTCGCATCGGGCGCCCGAGCCCGAATCTGACGCCGGCGCCGACGGCCACACCGACGGCGACACCGACGGCGACACGGCCGGCGAACGCGGGCTGGCGGGCGCGATCGACGCGATCACACCGGCGCTGTCGCGCGACGAACGCGACGTCGTGATGCTGCGCCTCGTGGGCGATCTGGCGCTCGAGGACATCGCCTGCGTGCTCGACAAGCGCCTCGCCACCGTCAACGCGCTCCAGCGGCGCGCCGTTTCGAACGTCCTACGCCATTTCGAACAGGTGGCGACGGCATGAGCAACGCACTGTCGTTGGCCGATGCCGACGTCCTCATGGACGGCAGCGTTGCGACGCTCGACCCGAGGCTCAGCGCGGTGAGCGCGGCCCTCGCCAAGCTCCGCGACCAAGCCGAGATCGAGGCAGGCGCAGTTCCGGCGCCGAACGCCGAACTCGCGGCGATGTTGCACGATGGTTCGCACACCAAGGTGAGTCGTGCGATGCCGCTGCGCAGTATGGCGATTGACGGCACGATCCTGCCGCGCCAGCCGAGGGGCCGCGTGAGTGTGCGCGTGCCGTGGTCAGCGATGTCGGGCCGTTCGCATCGCCGCCGCGCCCGTCGTCGTTAAGCCTGCAGGAAGACGCCGCGGTCAGCCAGTGACGAGGCGCACCGGGTCGCCAGTGACCTCGATGTCCCATGTGGTGCGGTCACTGACCGAGCCGCTGTACGAATAGCGAAGACTCCACCACGTCTTGGACCCGTAGGTCGCGGCATAGGTAGACGGCAACGTCACGGTGAGCTGGAGCAGACGGTCGTTGAACTTCGAGTTGCTCTTGCGGTTCGGCAGTGTCGAACCCGTTCCCGAGACGTCGAGCGATGTGCCGCTGCCTGAATACGTCGGCGACAGGTCATCGATCGTGGCCCACGAGAAGCTGATCGGATTGCCATTCGGATCGAGGAGCTGGATCGTCTTTCCACCCTCACCGGGGTCGAAGAGGTTCACCATCATCTTGTGACCGGCGTACGAAGGATCGATGCTCACGAGGCTGAACGTCGCGAGACTCGAGCTCGACTTCGCACCGACACCCAGATGGTCCTGCGCGAACACTTGCGGGCACGTCGCGGAGTAGTTGGATGCAGTCGGGATCGTGCTGCACTGCGAGAACCCGCCGCCGCCCTGACGGGCGCGCAGACCAAAGAAGTTGACGCCCGTCGATGCGGTGTTGTCCGACGTCGTCACGGTCACGCCGTACCGGCCGACCCGTGCGCCTGCAGGGATCGTGTAGAGAGCGCGCCAAGTGCTGTTGAAGGTGTTGTCCTGGGATGCGGCGGTGACTGTCGTGAGCACAGGGTCGTCGCTCGTGTCGAGCGGCGTGAGGGTCGCGTCGGTGATCGTGTAGTACGTGTTCATCGTGGGCGTGACCGGCGTGATGTTGTCGGTGTCGATCGTGCTCACCGAGCTGTACGCGCCGTCGTAGACCTCGATGGTGGTCGATGTCGCCGTGCTCGACACTTGCACGTCGTACGTGTAGCCATCGGTCGTGTGGAGCGGGTTCGGCTGCGAGGTGGTGCCCGGGCAACCGTTGTAGCCACTGGCCGGGAACATGGCCCGATACTTCGAGTTGATCTCGTCACCGTCTTCGCTCGCGGTGCACGTGCCGTTGATCGCGGGCCAGATACCACCAAGTGACGCGCTGTCCATCTCGTTGAGTGGACTCCCCATCGGCACCGGCAGTTCGTACTCCGAAACCGCGCACTTGTGTGCGGTCGGATGTGCTCCCACCACGTTGGTGAACAACGTCTTGAGTTTCGTGTCGTCGAGGCACACCTTGATGCGGTGCTGGTTGCCGGCCACGTTCGTGACCGTGTGGCTCACGCCGTTGCCGTCGCTGAAACCGTTCTTGGTGAGCACCGCGGTCGCAGTCGCGGCGGCCGTGGCGTAGTCGCCGGGCAGGTACACGACCGCCGCGGTTGCCGCCGCGTCGGCAGCATTTTGCATTTTCGAGGCGCGTACATACCAGGATCCGAGGTCAATCGAGAACCCGGCGACGCCGAGCAGCACGGTCATCGAGCCGGCAATGAGCACGATCGCGTAGCCGCGTTCGTCGCGCCCTCGACGCTCGAACAGGCCGCGCCTCGGGCGTCGCTTGCCGTTGCGTCTCGTCCTGCGGGTCACGGGCGCTTCCTCGAAAGAGCGACAGGTGGGCCGGCCAACAGCCCACCTTTACGCCTCTACGCTCGGCCACGGCCGTCACGAGTTGACGATTTCGCCGATTTCGGAGTGTGCCGGAGTGTGCCGGGGACGGCGCGCACCCGCTCAGTAGCGTTGTTCGCCGCGGCTCATGGCATCGAGATCGAGCACCCGGGCAAGGGTCGCTTCGTCGAGCAGGCCGCGACTCAGCACGACGTCGCGGATCGTGCGCTCCTCGCGAACTGCCTCGCGGACCACGTCGGCCACGACCTCGTAGCCGAGCAACGGCGCCAGCGAGGTAGCGACGGCGGGCGACGACGCCGCGAGGGCTCGGCACCGCTCGACATCGGCCTCGATCCCGTCGATGCACGTCTGCGCGAAGACGCGCATCGTGGTGGAGAGCAGCCGGATCGACTCGAACACGTTGTGCGCCATTACGGGCAGGGTGACGTTCAGCTCGAAGTTGCCCTGGGCACCACAGAACGCAACGCACGCGTCGTTGCCGATGACCTGCGCTCCGACTTGGACGACGACCTCGGCGATCACCGGGTTGACCTTGCCCGGCATCATCGAGCTGCCGGCCTGAAGCTCGGGCAGGCGGATCTCGGCGAGCCCGGCTCGCGGTCCGCTGCTCATCCAGCGGATGTCGTTGGCGATCTTGATGAGCGCGATGGCAATGCCGCGCAACGCGGCGCTGAGCGCAACGATGTCGTCGTGCGCGGCCTGCACCGCGAGCGGTACCGGCGCGGGCTGGAGCTCGAAGCCATACCGACGGGCGAGCGCGCCGACGGTCTCGGACGCGAATGACTCGGGAGCGTTGAGTCCGGTACCCACTGCGGTCGCGCCGAGCGGCACCATGGCGAGGCGGCCGAGCGTGACGGAGACTCCGGCTCGCGCCGTTTCGATTTGCACCGCGTAGCTCGCGAACTCGGTACCGAGGGTGATCGGGAGCGCGTCCATCAGGTGGGTCCGGCCGGCCTTCACCACTCCATCGAACGCGCTCGCCCGTTCGTGCAACGACTGTTCGAGTAGGTCGCACGAAGGGAAGAATTCGTGCGTGAGCATGTCGAGTGCGGCGATGCGCACCGCTGTGGGAACGACGTCGTTCGATGATTGCGACGCGTTGACGTGATCGTTGGGATGCACCGCGCGTCCGATGGCGTCAGCAGCGAACGACGCGATCACCTCGTTGGCGTTCATGTTCGACGACGTGCCTGAGCCCGTTTGGAACACGTCGACGGGAAACTGATCGTCGTAACGACCCTCGGCCACCGCAAGCGCAGCGGCGTGAATCGCAACCGCTATGTCGTGATCGAGGCCCGCGACGCCGAGTTGCTCGTTGACGAGCGCCGCCTCGGCCTTGATCGTGGCGAGGGCGCGGATGAGATGGCGATCGATACGCAGCCCAGAGATGGGGAAGTTCGCAACGGCCAGCTCAGTCTGTTTCCCCCAGCGCGCGCCGGGCGGAAGCTCTACAGGACCAGGGTGTTCGTGGGCATCGTGCCCGCTTGCCATACGGGAACGGTATCGGCTCTCGCTACGGCGGCGTCAGGCAGTGACCCACACGAGGACTTCGGCGCCGCCGGGGCCGGCAACGAGGCGCAGCGCACCGGCTTCGGTGAGCCGGACCGCGTCGCCCGTCGCGAGGTCTCCCGCGTCGTCGAGCGTTGCGGTGCCGATCGGCACGAAGACGTGCACGTGACGATCGTCGGGAACGCTGATCGACGCGCCGTCGTCGAGGCGCGCGCCCCAGAGCACGGCGTCGCGCTGATGGATCTTGATCGCCCCCTCGTGGCCCTGACCCGACGCGATCGGTACGAGCGTGCCCGCGGCCAACGCATCGTTGATATCGAGCTGTTCATAGCCGGGTGCGATACCTGCGGTATCGGGCTGGACCCACATCTGCACGAAGTGCACGTCGTTCGTCGCGCTCGGGTTCTTCTCCGAGTGTCGGATGCCGGTGCCTGCCGACATGCGCTGGGCCAGGCCCGGGTAGATGATCCCGTGGTTGCCTTCGGAGTCCTTGTGTTCGAGTTCGCCAGACAGCACCCAGGTGACGATCTCCATATCTTGGTGCGGGTGGGTGCCGAAGCCGGTGCCGGCGCGGACCGTGTCGTCGTTGTTGACGAGCAACAAGCCATGGCCGATGTTCGTCGGGTCGTAGTGATTGGAGAAGCTGAACGAGTGGTGCGAGTCGAGCCAACCGATGTCGGTATGGAACCGATCGGCGGCGCGTCGAACGTCGATGGCCTGCGGTGTGGTCGTAGTCATGGCGCCTTCCAACACTGTTGAGCGCGCAACTATTCCGGCCCGGTACACCGGCCGCTCGCCCGGCGCGGGCCCGTACCATCGGCGTCGCCATGGACGTCGCGCGCACTGTCGTGGAAATCGACGACGCGTTGCGGTCGCGCGGTACGCCCGATCGCGCGGTGCATGAACAGGCCTACCTGAAGAGCGACCTGGAGTTCTACGGCGTGTCGGTGCCCGATATCCGTGCCGTTGCGAAGAGCGTGCTGCGCCAGCACGCCGATCTTCGCCGCGTCGATCTGATCGCCGTCGTCACGGCGCTCTGGGCCGCGCCGGTGCACGAACGCCGGATGGTCGCAGTCGAGTTGCTCGATCTGTCGCCCGACCGGCTCACGGCGCGAGACATGGCGATGCTCGAACGCTTCCTGCGCGAAGCGCGCACCTGGGCGCTGGTCGACAGCCTCGCGGCATCGGTGGTCGGCGTGCTCGTCGAGCGCCATCCAGAGCTGGGCGCGACGCTCGACCGATGGGCGGCCGACGACGACTTCTGGATCAGGCGCTCGGCGCTGCTCGCGTTGCTCGGCGGGTTGCGTCGGGGCGAAGGCGACTTCGAGCGATTCTCGCGATACGCCGACGCGATGCTCGAGGAAAAAGAGTTCTTTGTCCGCAAGGCGATCGGCTGGGTCCTGCGCGAGACGGCAAAGCGCCGTCCGGATCTCATCTACGAGTGGTTGCTGCCGAGAGCGCGGCGAGCGTCGGGCATCACCGTGCGTGAAGCGGTGAAGCCGTTGTCCGACGAGCAGCGAGCCGCGGTGCTCGCGGCCCGCTGAGAGCCCGCCGCTGCCTTCCCTGATCCAGAGATTCGCGTGCGGTGCCTCGCGCGGCTCGACCCGATGACCCGACGAATTCGACCAGCGTTGTGGGTGGTTCGCTAACTCGCCCGAAGGTAACGGCGAAGAGCGTCGCGGATGAGGTCCGAATTCGTGCGTCCTTCGGTCGAACTGGACCGTGAGTAATTCGCGTGCGGTTCGGCGTTTGATTGGAAATGCCCGGCGTGCGCTCGTCGAGGTCCTTCTTGACTGGGTGCGCCCGGCGAGTTTGCGGAACTGGGAGAGCTTGTGTCGGTCAGTTGGAAACCGTTGCGTCTCGTCCGATTCTGCAGGCGGGTCTTAGACAACAGTGATCTGAACGGTCGTGGCATCGATTTGTCCAGAAGCATCGGTAATTGTCAGCGTGACAATGTATGAGCCTGAATGCGCGTATGTGAACGTCGTGGTCGGCCCGGTCGTGGGCGTCGACCCGTCGCCGGCGTCCCAGTCAAAGGTGAGGTGTTGACCGCTCGAGTGCGACCCGTCGAGCGACACTGTGAGGCCGCTGACCACGGGCTGCGCGACGATTGCCCTCGGTGGTGGGCTGGTCACTGTGACAAGGACTGAGGTTGTGCGCGATCCAGCATGATTGTCCGTGACCGTCAGCGTCACCCTGTAGGTACCAGGACTGGCGTAGGTGTGCGCTGTCGAGGCCGCATCGGAAATCGCGCCGTCGCCGAAGTTCCAGTGATAGCGGATGATGCCGCCGCTCGGAGCCGACGATTGGCTGGCGTCAAACGTCACGGTCATGCCGGCAACTGCAGGAGCGGCGATTATTGCGGCCGGCGGACTTGATGAGAACGACGTGGTTTCTGTCACTGGAATGGTTATGCCGTTGGTTGGAGGTGAGGTCCGACTCGTCGTTACGGGGACCGACCGTCCGGTTGTTGATGTCCGACCGAACGTCGGGGTCGTCGTCGTCGAGGATGAGTCGCTGCAACGGTTGACGCCTTGCGAAACGCTTCCGGCGTTCGGGCAGCTGGGGCGCTGACCGGCTGCAGCGAGGTGCACGTGCCGCGCCGAGTCACCGCCGGTTGTGACGCTCACTGCGCCAACGGCGACTACGAAGGCCGTTGCTGTGGCGATTCCCGCGAGCTGCAAGCGCTGCCTTCGCCGGTAGCGCCGTCTCGCCTGGCCGAACAGTTCGGCCGGGCCAAGCACGCCCTTCGGAACTCGTCCAAACTCACGATCTGCTCCGCCTGAACCGCCACTCACCGGCATCTCATTCCCTAAGACCTTGGCCAAGCTTCTTGAGGCAGCGGCTGCAACGTGACTTGACCGTTCCTTGTGAGATGAACAGGCGCGCCGCGACTTCCTTCACCGGAATCTCTTCGAGGATCCGCAGGCGGATGATTGTCTGACAGTCTTCGCTGAGCCCCGAGAGGCACGAGTGCAGACGCTGCGGTGGGACGAGTGGCGTGGAGGAGTCGGCGATGTCGTCGTGGTTGGCTGCCGTTTGGGCGGCGAGGAGCTGGAGGGCCCGGATCTGGGAACGGCGGCGGCGGGTCCGTCCGATCGCAGTGTTTCGTACGGCTCGGCTGAGGTAGTGGGCGAGGTCGTCAATCCGTCCCCTGCGCCATCGTGCATAGGTCTTGGCCACGGCGTCGGCGAGGACATCGTTGGCGTCGTCCTCGTTGCGCATGATCGAGTACGCGATGCGCGCCAGCAACGCGTGCTCGGCTTCAAGCACGCGGAGAAACTCCTCGTCGTTGGCGTCAGGCGAGCTCGGTTCGGCGAGTTCGGGTTCCACGTTGGATCGGCTCGCTCCCCTCGGCGCGCAGACGCCCTTTGGCGCGCGGCGGAGCATACGGCCTGGATGAGACCCGACATGCTTCTACCGACGCGCCACGCTGCGATCGGTTCCAAATTTCTCGGAATGGAACGACTGGACCTGTGTCACGTCGGAACGGACGAGAACGCCGAGTTCTCGCTGGGAGTCATCGGACTCGTCAGCATCGACGTGAGAAGGGGTTGGTCATGATCCGAGGTAGCACGAGGCGCTCCGCAGACCCAGGGACGTTCGCGTCCGGGAAGAAGCGGGGCCTTAGATTTATGTCGAAGTTGGTGGTTTGCGGGCTGTTGACATCGGCGGCCGGGACGGTCGGTGCAGCTGTTCCGCTCCGATCGGCTGCGGCCGCCGTAGAACACGCCCTGCCCGCGGATGGAACGCCGACGCCGTGCGTGACGGCCCTGGAGCCTGCTGTCACGATATTGGACACGAAGGCGGCTAACGCGCGCTTCGGCTCGGGCGAGGTCCGCTCGGTGGCGTTGCCGTCATCGATCAGCGGTGCCGGCGCGATCTTTGCGCAGGTAACCGCAACGGCGAGTGCCCCGACGAATGTTCTTGCTGGTACTCCAGGCGTCGCGGCGACGATGCCGGTATTGAATGTCGGTGCGGCGACGCCGCGAAACGCTGCCGCGACAGCGTTCCTGCCAATAGTTGGAGGCAGCTTCACATTGACGAGTTCGACAGCATCGGCTGACATCGCGGTGATTGCATGGGCGACCGCTCGTGTCGGTACCGGCTGCGCGACTTTGACGGACGGAAGCGCCGTCCTCGACTCGACGACTGGAATCGGAGGTCCAAGCGGCCCAGTAAAGGCTGGCGCAACACGCTCGGTGAGCATGGTCGGTTCGCAGCTACTGCCTGACCCGTTGCATGCATCGTTGGTCTCGATCACTCTCAGGGGCGGAGCCGTCTCGTCGTCAGTCGGAGTGTCAACTGACGCTGAAGCGAACCTCGGGACGTACACAGTGCCAGCGAAACGCTCGGTCACCCTGCTCGAAGTCGTTCCGCCGACGAGCTCCGGCGGTTTCAGCCTGGGTGTCTCGTCCGGAGCCGTCGACATGAAAGTCGTCTCGGTCGCGTGGTTCGCCGACGCTACGGCGCTCAATGCTGCAGGATCCCTGCTTGGCTCATCCGCGACCGCCCCGAAGGCGATGGTGACGTTGTCGTTGCCGACCAAAGCGCAAGACGCAACTGCCGTCTATGTAGAGCTCGACGCCCAATCCGCGTCGGGTAAGAAAGCCGTCTTCACGATCTGGCCCGCTGGCGCGGCCCGTGGGGGCCATCCGGTTGTCGGCGCTTCTTTCGGCAGCGGTGCCGTTCACCAGTTGATCGTGACAAAGCCTGGCCGTGCCGGAAGCCTTTCGCTGACCGCAAGCGGCGCGTCCGCGTGGACGGCACAGGTGGTGGGGTGGTCGTCGAACCCACAAGTCAACACGGCCGCGGACAACGTCACGGTCGCCTCTTCCTCCGATGTTGCGATCGTGTCCGGCGTGGGTGACCCTTCAGCCCCGGGAGTGATCTCGTATGCGGGGGCGAAGCCGCTGCAACCCGGCGATATCCTCGCGGTCGATCCGAGCGCGACATCTCCTGACGGCATGCTGCTCAAGGTCACCGGCCTGCCCTCTGCTCCGGCAGGTGTCCGACCCTCGGACGCCGGAACTCAGACGTTGGCCGTCGCGCCCGCGACGCTGGGCGATGTCCTTCCCAGCGGTGACTTCTCACAGGTCGCTCCCGTCGATTCGGGTGACGCTCCACCCATCACGGACTTGCCGCCGCTGCCTCCTGACGCCCCGCCGTCGCCGCCCAATTCCGACGGTAGCCCCAGCGTCGCCACCATTACACCGAACGCAAGCCACAGCGTGCATACATCAGCGTCGACCGGTGGCGGCACGGGAGGCTCAGCATCGTTTGTTTGTTCACGCAGCGCGACGGCGACGGTGAGCGCTTCCTTGCAGGTATACGGCAATGTGAACCTGTCGGCGTCGTGGGTCCACCTGTTCGGATCGCCAACCGCAGACTTCGGCTTCACCGGTGGCATCTCCGGTCAACTGCGCGCCGGTGTGTCCGGCCAGGCAAGCTGCACTGGCAGCGCAACCATTCCCGGTCCGCACCTTCCGACAATCAAGTTCGTGGTCGGTGGCGTGCCCGTGTGGGTTGTCCCCGAGGTGAGCCTGAATCTCTCCCTGTCAGGCAGCGTCGCGAGCAGCATCAACGCGACCGCGGGTTTCAACGCGCAGTTCAACGCTGGCGTGCACTACGCGGGTGGATCGTTCTCGCCCTACCGCAACGCGTCGGTGAGTTTCCCTTCATCACTCGACGCTCGTGCAGGCGGACAGGTCGAGGTCGATGTCACGCCGCGGCTCGACTTCAAGGTCTACGGCATCGCCGGCCCATACGTCACGATCGGCGCGTTCGCTGCACTTGATGTCAACCTTGGCCGTACGCCGTGGTGGATGATCAACGCGGGCATGAGGGCCGGTGTGGGCTTCAGTCTCGACCTCGGCTTCACGAAGTTCAACTACGACGCCGGCACGATCGAACTGTTCCGCCACACCGTGGCCCAGGCATCGAGTCCCTTCCCCGGTCCGACAAACGGCGGGGGCTCAGGGAACGGCACCGTCGGAAGTTCCTATGACCTGACACTGCAAGCCAGTGGAGGGCGCGCACCGTACTCGTGGTATCGCGTTTCAGGTCTGCTGCCGCCCGGCCTGACTCTGAGAACAGACGGCCACCTTGTAGGCGTCCCCACCGCAACCGGCACATGGAGCTTCGTCGTTCGCGTCATCGATGGGGCTGGCAACCGCATAGCGGCCGACCAGACCGTGACGGTGAGCTTCAACAATCCGCCACCCCCGCCGCCTCCTGGCCGGTCGGTATCAGCGTCGAAGGGCGGTTCCGCACAGGGACGCTCAGGCTGCACCTCAAGTGCATGCGCGTACCTCGTTGTGAGCTTCAGCAACTTCGGCGGCGGCGCGCACACTGTCACCTGCAACGCGTCGAACACTGGCGAGTGGTATCGCTACACGACCAGCGCCACAACAACCGCGTACTGCTACTACGGCTACCCCGGACAAACCGTCTGGGCCACCGTGGACGGAGTCGGTTCCAACTCCTTCCGCTGGTAAGAACAGTCTTGCACGACACAATCTGGGGCGGCGCTCATCACGAGCGCCGCCCCTCTCGAGCATTCCAGGCGCGCACTCGGCGCGGCCACAGCAGTCTCGCGAATGCGGCGGATGTCTACGCCAGGGTCAGGAACCAGCTGCAACGCGACGGGTCGACAAGGTCGGCATTCTGCTTACCGGGAACGAGCACGTAGCGGCTGGTTGCGGCCAACTTCTGGGCAACAGCCAGTCGTCGGACGATGAGTCCGGCCGCTTATCGACCTTGACCCGCACCAACTCAGCGCGCTCGGCGGTGTGTTCGCGCAGGACATCGAGGACGGGTGTCGCGAGTCATAGAGGAAAGTCCGTGGCGCTGGCGGGATGTCAGCCAAGCACGTCTTGTCGTTACTGCCGTTGTCATCGAGGGCCGCTCGCCGTCGGAGGTCGCGAACGCGTACGGAGTTGCCCGTTCGTGGGTCTACGCGCTCGTTGCTCGATATCGATCGGAGGGCGATAGCGCGTTCGAGCCACGATCCCGGCGCCCGAAACGATCACCGTCAGCGACCGACCCGGCCACGGTCGCACTGATCATCAAGCTCCGTGAAGAGCTGGTTGCTGCGGGGTTCGATGCGGGCCCGGACACGATTGGCTGGCATCTCGAACACCACCACAAGGTCACGGTCCACCCAGCCACGATCTACCGCATCCTGGTCCGAAAACAAACTCGTCGAACCCGAACCGAAGAAACGACCAAAGAGTTCCTACATCCGTTTCGAAGCCGAACAGCCGAACGAGACCTGGCAGTCCGACTTCACCCACTACCGCCTCGCGGACCGCACCGACGTCGAGATCCTGTCATGGCTCGACGACCATTCCCGCTACGCGCTCCGCATCACCGCACATCAGCCCGTCACGGCGAAGATCGTCCTCGCCGAGTTCCGCGCTGCGATCACCGAGACGGAACACCCCGATCAACACTGACCGATAACGCCAATGGTGTACACGGTCCGGTTCGCGACCGGCCACGGTGGACGCACGGGTCTCGAAGCCGAACTTGTCCGCCTCGGCATCCGCCAGAAGAACAGCAGGCCGAACCACCCGACCACGTGCGGCAAAGTCGAACGCTTCCAACAAACCCTCAAGAACTGGCTCCGTGGCCAACCACAACCCCACACGATCGCACAGCTACGAGCACTCCTCGACGAGTTCCGAACGATCTACAACGAACAACGCCCCCACCGGTCACTCCCACACCAAGCCACCCCCGCCACGATCTACACCACCCGGCCCAAAGCCGAACCCGCCGGCCGCGACAACAGCCACCACCGAGTCCGTCGCGACCGCATCGACAACAACGGCAAGATCACCCTGCGCGTCAACGGCCGGCTCCACCACATCGGCATCGGCCGAACCCCCGTCATCCTGCTCATCGACTACCTCCACGTCCGCGTCGTCAACGCCCGCACCGGCGAACTCCTACGCGACCTCACCATCGACCCCACCCACGACTACCAACCCACCGGCCGAGCAAAAGGACCAACACGCCCCCACCGACAACACCTCGAACCCACTTGAGGGTTCAGGGTGTCCTCGATGTCCTGAGACATCACATCAGCGCGCTCGGCGGGAGTCGAACCCACAACCTTCTGATCCGTAGTCAGATGCTCTATCCATTGAGCTACGAGCGCTTGCTGTGCCTCTGAACGGACTTGCGTCCTTTCGGCCGGGTCTGCGTGCGGGCATGAACATGCTGCAGCAGATGATCCGGTCGTGGTCGAGACCGTGCAGCCGCTAAGTATATGGGACCTCGGGTCACACCTTCCGAGCCTGCTGCGCCACCTCCGGGCTGCCAACCGTGGTGACCGCAACCAACCTGACCATGTCGGTTCGACCCGTGCCGGCTGTATCTCGGGGCGGCACCTACTGCTGACCGCAACCACGGCCTACGTTCCTTGCATGCTGTTCGCCAAGCGGTTGCACGACGCGATCGCGGCGGGGGAACTCACCGTGACGTTCCGGCTGTGGACGCGGCCGAAGGTCAAGGTCGGTGGCCGGTACGCCGAAGGGCCGGCCACGATCGAGGTCGACGCGATCGAGCTGGTGCCGTTCGGGACGATCTCGCTCGCCGACGCCCGGCGTGCCGGTTCGGCCGACATCGAATCGCTGCGCGCGATCACCGCGCACGCTGGACCCGTGCACGACGACACGCTCGTGTACCAGATCGACTTCCACGTGGTGAACGCATCCGGCGTCTGAAGCCGCTCCTACAGCTGGTTGACGATCAGTCTGTTCAGTCGGGCGCGACGCTCACGCCGGATTGCGCACGAGTGGCATCTGCGGCGGGAAGCCTTCGACGGCGCGCACGCGCGTCACCGCCTCGCTGATCGCGTTGCGCACGAGGTTGAGCCCGGCCAGGCCGGGCAAGGTGTCGATGCGCTGCTCGACCCGCTCGACGAGTTCGTGGCCCTCGCCCGACCCGAACAGGTAGGCCGCGACGAAGTCGGTCTCGATGCTCGGCACGTCGCCGCTGCCGACGATGCCCCACTGGTGTTCAAGAAACCACTTCGTCACCCGTTGTGCGCGCCGACCTTCGGACAGCAGATCACGGGCCCAACTGGCGTAAAACGCGGCGTGGCGGCCCTCTTGGCGCATGATCCGTCCGAGTAATTCGCTGAGTACCGGATGGTCGCTCAGCTGGGCGAGACGGTTATAGGCCGCGTTGGCCGTCCACTCGTTGATCGTGCCGAACGTCATGTGCACCGCGGGGAACCGGCGCACGCCATGGCCGAGGGCCCAAAAGATGGCGGGGCTCCACGTGAGGCTCCGGCGTTTGAACTGCCGCATCGCGATGAGGCGCGTGTCGTGCGCCGCCTGGTCGTGCATCGCGAGCACGCGACCGAGCGCCTGGCCGTGCCAATACTCCTCGTAGTTCCAGATCGTGAGGAACGCGGTGATCTGCGGGTCCTTCCACGCCGGGGTCACGAGCAACTCGCGCGTGTACAGCGCGGTGTGGTACTCGATGTCGTGCATGTACGCGAGGCACCGCAGCACCCTGCTGTCGAGGGGTTGGCCGCGGAAGCTCTCGAAGTCGAGGTCGCCCGTTTCGAGGCGCCCACCTTGTTCCTGGAACTTCTCGATCGACATTGCCACGGGAGGTATTCGCTCTCACTCGCGGTGGTGGATGAGCCAGCAAGTCTGGCGCTTGGGCCGTCGGGCCTACGCGGAATTGATGGCAACCGGTCACGCAAATGCATGATTTGGCGATCAAGGCCCGATCGTGACGGACCGAATCGAAAGGACGGGTCGAAATTGGCGTCGTACGGCTCGTCGAGCCTGGGCGCGGAGCAGGATGGACGAGCGTGGACTCGACAAGGCCGACCGAGGCGACCGCCGCAGACCTTGACGCGTTCGCAGGCTTGGACCTCCTTCCCGATCCGACGCTGGTCATTGACCAGGACCTGTGCGTGGTGGCCGCGAACCAGGCCTGCGAGCGACTGATCCGAGCCGATGTCGCCGAATGGATCGGACGGGTGCCGCTCGAGTTGGTGCATCCCGACGACCTTCCCATCGTGTTGTCGTCGTTCACCACGATCTCGGAGAAGGACTACGGCACGCCCATCGAGGTGCGAATCAAAGACGGTGACGGCACCTGGCGGTTGATGGAACTCGTCGGTGCGACCCACCCGCGCGGCGACGGCCACATCGTTGTCATTTCCATGCGTGACCTCACGCAGCGTCGACAGTGGGAGCTCGCGGCTGGTAGCCCCGAGCTGTTCCGTACTGTGGTCGAGCACGCGACGGTGCTGCTCGCCTTGATCGATGCCGACGGCAGGATCGACTCGGCCTCGGGCACCTGGAACCGCCAGCTTGGTCACGATCTCTCGTACATCGTCGGCAGCAACATCGTGGATTGGGTCGCCGACGGCGGACGACACGTGTTCGCAGTCGACCTGGCCGGCGCGGTGGCCCAACCGCACACGAGCGTGTTCGAGGCCGCGTTGGTCCACACCGACGGACGCGTGATCCCGTATCAATTCTCGGTGGCGAACCTGCTCGACGATCCGGTGGTGCAGGGCCTCATCGTGTCGGCGAGCGACATCTCGGCGCGCCGTGCGCTCGAGGTGCGCCTCACGCACATGGCCACGACGGATGCGCTCACCGGGCTCGCGAACCGGTCGGCGCTCGTTGACGCTCTCGTGCGTCGCCTCGGCGTTCCCACCGCGCTGCCCGAATCACTCGTCGTGTACTTCGTCGACCTCGATCGCTTTAAGCCGGTCAACGACCTGCACGGCCACGACACCGGCGACGTCGTGCTCTCGGTACTGGCCGATCGGCTGCGCTTCGTGGCCCGTGATCACGACGTCATCGCCCGCCTCGGTGGCGACCAGTTCGTGCTCGTGTGCGACGAGGTACCGAACCCGGCCGCAGCCGCGCGCGTCGCGTCGCGGATCGAGAGCGCGATCGCAGAACCGATCGTGGTGGGCACATCCACCGTGCAGGTGTTCGCGAGCGTGGGGTATGCCGACGGCACCGCGGCCACGTCGGCCGAAGGATTACTCGCCGAAGCCGATGCCGCGATGTATCGCGTGAAGCAGCGCCGGCGTGGTCGCGAGATGCCGACGACGTTGCGGGTCGCGCAGCGTCGCGATCTGGCTGACGATCTTGCTCGCGCCGTCGAGACCGACCCGGCCGCGGCGGGCCTGCGGATGTACTACCAACCGGTGGTGGGTTTGCCCGACGGTCAGGTGGTCGGCGCCGAGGCGCTCGTGCGTTGGCAGCACCGCGACCTCGGCTTATTGGGCCCGCACGACTTCCTTGCGATCGCCGAAGATGCTGGCCTCGACCTGGCCCTCGGACGGTGGATCCTGCGTACTGCGATCGCCGAAGCATCGACGTGGGCCGCGCGCCTCGAGATCGCGGTCAATCTGTCCGCCGCGCAGCTCGCCGACGGTTCCATCGTCGACATGGTGTTCGATGCGCTCGACCGCGAAGGACTGACACCGGATCGTCTGTGTGTGGAGGTGACCGAGACCACCATGCTCGAGGGGGCCGGTCGCGGCAGCCTGCTTCCGGCGGTCGCGACACTTGAGCGCTTCAAGGCCGCTGGCGTGCGCGCGGCGATCGACGACTTCGGCACCGGGTACTCGAGCTTGGTGCACGTACGCGAACTGCCAGCCGACGTACTGAAGATTGACCGCAGCTTCGTCTCGGGAATGCACACCGATGCCATCGATCACGGGATCGTTGCCGCGGTCGTCGCGCTCGCACATGCTGCTGGCATGACTGTCGTCGCCGAGGGTGTCGAGACCGACGCGCAGCACGACGCGCTCGCAGCACTCGGCGCCGACCTGGCGCAGGGCTACCGCTATGGCCGTCCGATTCCTGCGAGTGAATTCCGCCGCCTTTGGGGCGGTGTGCCGCTACGCGCCGCCGGCTGAAAAGTGGCTGTAGAGCGCAGCGAGCGCGGCGTCGGTGCCCGCTTGGGGGAGCCCGAGCCCGCCGTCGATCACAATGGTTTGCCCAGTGACGTAGCTCGAGGCGTCGGAGCACAGAAAGCCGATCACTTCGGCGACCTCCGCAGCGGTTCCCATGCGTTGGAGCGGGATCGACGTGCGGATCGGCTCGAACACGTCGGGGACGTCTTGGAACACCGAGGTCAGCGGCGTGGCGACGAAGCCCGGTGCCACGCAGTTGACGCGGATCGTCGGGCCGTACTCGAGCGCGGTGCTCTTCGTGAGCGCGATCACGCCGGCCTTGGCCGCCGAATACGCGGCTTCGTTGCGCGTGGGCATCAGGCCGGACAGCGACGCGTTGGTGACGATCACGCCGCGACCGGCAGTGAGCATGTGCGGCACCACCGCTCGGATGGCGTTGAACGTGCCGGTGAGGTTCACGTCGACGAGCCGATGCCACAACTTGTCGTCGACTGTGTCGAGCGGACGCAGGTCACCGACGCCGGCGTTGCTCACGAGGATCGACACATCGCCGAACGCGGCCGCGGCTTCGGCGACCACGTGCGTGACGAGCGAACCGTCGCGTACGTCGCACGTGCACGCGAGCGCGCCGGGAATCGTCGCGGCGACGTCGTTCGCGCCCTGTTCGTTGCGGTCGACGACCGCGACCATCGCACCAGCGTTCGCCAAGAGCCGGGCTGTGGCCGCGCCGATTCCTGATGCAGCACCCGTGACGATTGCGCCGCGACCCGAGAACTGTCCGACATCGATACCAGCCATCGCCACCGAACCTATCCGCCCGGTCGTGGCCGCATCCCTATTGGTTCGCCTCTTGGTTCGCCTCTGGGTTCGCCTCTGGGTTCGCCTATTGGTTCGGTCGCGTCGTGTCCACGTCGAAGGTGACGTCGTGGTCACGCGCGAGCCAGGCGATCCCGTTGTCGTTCGCGTAGCCGCGGCCTTGGATGTTGAAGATGCGGACGCGGTCTGCGCCGATCGGGTAGGGACCCCAATGCCACGTGCCGCGCGCCAAGTGGACCACCGCGAGGCGGGGCAGGAAGAAGGCGCGCACGGCGTCGAAGTGCTCGGGCTGCGAGAAGTCGAGCTCGCCCGGTGCGACGACGGCGTAGGCGTCGGCGCTCATCGCCATCAACGTCTGCGTGTGGGTGTCGTGGCGGTTCAGCAACTCGCACTGCGCGTCACCCTTAGACGAGAACGTCAGCTCGTCATTTGTGTGCCCGATGAAGTTGACATGGCCGTCGTTCCAGAGGAATTCGAGGTCGGTCGTGTCATGTTCGGTCTGCTCGTCGGACGGCAGCGTGCCGAACGGCGCCCACGATGCGTGCGTGACCTGCTCGAGTCGAAGCCGACGGTGGTCCATACCGCACCTTTGCTCTACGCTGCGGCGCGGAGTCTAGGGAGGCGACGATGGACGTGCGGTCGATCGAAGACGTCGAACCGGTCGTGGAGCACAACGGGACGGTGCCCGTGTGGTGGCTCGTGAACCCGCGCGAGATGTTCGATATCACCAAAGGCGGTCATCTCGAGTTAGTGAGCGAATTCGAGGTTGCCGGCGGGGGTCTCGTCGACCCGCACCACCACCCGACGCACGAGTTCTATTACGTCACGAGTGGTCGCGGCCTCATGACGATCGAAGGCGAAACCCGCGAGATCGCCCAGGGCGACCTCGTGCACATTCCGCCCGACGCGGTGCACAGCCTCCGCCCGGTCAGCGCCCACGCGCCCATCCATTGCTTTTGCTTCGCGGTCGCCACACCCGACGCCGAAGCGATCAACTACACCGAGCATTGAGCGCGCGCGTGGCGCGCGTCCTCGTCACCCGTGCACTTCCGCCCGGCGGGCTCGACCCGCTGCGCGCCGCCGGCCATGAGCTGATCGGTCCACGGCCCGACGACTCGCGGTATGGCACTGAGGCGCTGCTGTGGTCGGCCGGCGAGGTCGACGCCATCGTCTGCCTGTTGACCGACCGCATCGATGAGTCGGTGCTCGCGGCCGGCGCGGCGGCGCGACTTCGCATCGTCGCCAATGTTGCGGTCGGCTACGACAACATCGACTGGCGTGCGGCGAAGCGACTCGGCGTGCGGGTGGCCAATACGCCTGGTGTGCTCGACGAAACCACCGCCGACACTGCGTTCTTGCTCATCCTGGCCGCGTCGCGCCTTGCCTCCACGGCAGAGGCCGACCTGCGCGCAGGGCAGTGGCACGGCTGGGGAATCAACCAGTACCTCGGCAACGATGTACACGGTGCGACCCTGGGCCTTGTCGGCTACGGCCGTATCGCCAAGGCCGTCGCCCATCGCGCAACGGGCTTCGGTATGCGCGTGTTGCACCACTGCCGACACAACTCAGGCGAGCCCGGTTTCGTCGCCGACCTCGACGAACTTCTGGGCGCGGTCGACATTGTGTCGGTGCACACACCGGGCGGTGCCGATACACATCACCTGCTCGATGCCCGTCGGTTGGCCTTGCTGCAGCCGCACGCGGTGGTGGTCAACACCGCGCGGGGAACTGTGATCGACGAAGCTGCGCTGGCGGCGGCGTTGCGCGAGCGTCGGATCTTCGCGGCTGGTCTCGATGTCTACGAGCGCGAACCCGCGATCGACCCCGATCTGCTGCTCGCGCCGAACACCGTGTTGTTGCCCCACGTCGGCTCGGCATCGATCGCGACCCGGCGCGCCATGGCCCAACTCGCGTCGCTGGCCGTCGTGGCCGTCCTCGCGGGCGAAACGCCGCCGAACCTCGTCGTCTGACAACTGAGCGCGCTGCTCAGAGGGTGACGGTGACGGGGCTGGTGTCGAGTTCGAGGAGTTCGACGGTTGTGCTCCCGGCGCGCAGTTGTTCGAACATGCGCGATTCCTTCTGGGCGCGAGCTCGGCCCGCCGCCAGCACATCGTCGAGGAGCGCGCCCGGCACGACCGTCACGCCGTCGGCATCACCGACGATCCAGTCGCCGAGTTCGACGTCGACATCACCGACGAGGGCTGGCCCGCCGACGGTTCCCTCGCGCATCTTCGTCGCACCGCGTAGTGCGATCGTCGCCGAGAAGACCGGGAAGCCGAGCCGTTCGAGCGCCGCGATATCACGCACGCCCCCGTCGATGACGAGGCCGGCGATACCGCGAGCCTGCGCCGCGGTCGTGAGCACCTCACCCCAATAGCCGAGTTCGGGCACGTCGCCGACCGATACGACGAGCGCGCTGCCCGCGGGCGCCGACGCGACGGCGGCGTGAATGGCGAGATTGTCGCCGGGTGTGCACACCACCGGCGTGGCGCTCGCGGCAAGTACCGCGCCGGGCCAGGCCGCGCGGATCCGGTCGCGCATCGCGCGGCCACCAGCTTCACCGAGCGTTGCCGAGCCAAGCTCGCCGAGCGCGGCCGCCACGTCGTTCACAACAGCAATCCTCCGCGGAGGGCGAGGGATTTGAACCCTCGAGGGGGTTTATCACCCCCTACTCGCTTAGCAGGCGAGCACCTTCGGCCACTCGGTCAGCCCTCCGCCTCGCAGTATACGAGAGGCCTGTCGAGCGCTCTCCGGTCGATCGTGGCCCCACGGTGTGATCGGCGGAGATGACGCCGCTACCGTGGCTCGGCGTGGAGCCCACCGACGCGCTGGCCGAGATCGTCGACCTCCTGTCGCGTCGGCGCGACGGTGGGTATCGGTCGCGCGCCTTTTCGAACGCCGCCAAGGCCATCCGCGGTTTGTCGCGCGACGAGCTCGACGCGTTGGTGGCATCGAATCGCCTACGCGCAGTCCCGGGCGTCGGCGACACGACGGCGACCGTGATCGCAGAAGCACTCACCGGAGTGGTGCCCGCGTACCTCGTGCAGCTCCGTGGCGATGCCGTGACCGAGACCGCGACGCCCGAAGGGCGCTTGCTACAGCAGGCGCTGCGGGGCGACCTGCATTTGCACTCCGACTGGTCCGATGGCGGCGACACCATCCGCGCGATGGTCGACAAGGCGCGCACCATCGGTCACGACTACCTCGCGCTCACCGACCACTCGCCGCGCCTGACGGTCGCACACGGTCTCGACGCCGAACGCCTCGCGCGCCAACTCGACGAGGTGGCTGCGATCAACCAGGAGGTCGCGCCCTTCCGACTGTTGACGGGTATCGAAGCCGACATCCTCGACGACGGGGCGCTCGACGGCGACCCCGAGGTGCTGTCACGCATCGACATCGTCATCGCCAGCGTGCATTCGAAGCTGCGTATGGAGCGGCCCGAGATGACGTACCGCATGGTCGCGGCCATGGCGAACCCGCTCGCCGACATCCTTGGGCACTGCACCGGCCGGCTCGTGACCGGTCGGGGCCGGCCCGAGTCAGAGTTCGATGCCGACGTCGTGTTCGCGGCCTGCCGACAGTTCGACAAGGCCGTCGAGATCAACTGCCGGCCCGAACGCCTCGACCCGCCGAAACGCTTGTTGCGACGGGTCGTTGAGTTCGACGTCAAGGTTTCGATCGACACCGACGCGCACGCCACGTCGCAGTTGCAGTGGCAGTTCTACGGATGCAATCGGGCCGTCGAATGCGGCGTCGCGGTCGCGTCGGTCGTGAATTCCTGGCCGCTGCCCGAGTTGCTCCAATGGTGCGCGTCGCACGAACAGATCGCGGCCTGACCCACACCGAGCGCCACACCCCAACGTTGCACCGATGCGTCGTTTGCCACGTCTATATGTGGGTCAAACGACGCATCGGGTGGGGCGGTTGGCTTGTTAGTGGGTGAGGATGGCGGCGGACCACGGGGCGAGGGTGAGCGCGCCGGTTGCCTTGTGGCCGTCGCGGGTGCGGTCGGTGGCGATGCTGATCGTGCCGCTCACACCGTCGATCGTGGCGTCGTCGTCGCCGAGATTCAACGCCACCACCGTCGCCTCGCCGCGCTCCCACACCCAGAGGTGGTCACCGCTTGCCGCGTGGGTGCGATACGCGCCTCGTCGCAAGTCGGCCGACGCGCTCCGCAGCGCGATGAGGTCACGCGTGAGGTGCAGCATTGACGTCACGTCGGCGCGCTGGTCGGTGACGTTGCACACCGAATAGTTCCCATAGGGGAGCCACGGCTCCACGCCGGGCGCGCTAAAACCTGCCCCGGCGTCGGCGCTCCAGTGCATCGGCGTGCGCTCGTTGTCGCGGCCCATGCGGGCACCGAACATCTTGCCGACCGGATCGAGGATCTGCTCGGTTGGCACATCGGTGTCGGGCATGCCGATCTCGTCGCCGTAGTACAGGAATGGTGTGCCGCGCAGCCCCATCAGCATCACCATCGCGGTGCGGGCTTTTCGCTCGTCGCCCTGGCACCACCGTGTCATCCAACGGTGATTGTCGTGGTTGCCGCCGGTCCACGTGGGCCAACCGACTGCCGGCAGGAGCTGCTCGGCGTTCTCGACCGCGGTTCGCAGTGCTGGCGCGTCGAACTCGGCGTGGAGCAGCATGAAGTTGAACGCGAGGTTCAGCTCGTCGCCCTTTCCGTAGAACGCGGCGAACGCGTTCGGGTCGAGCACGTAGGTTTCGCCCACGAGTATCGACGGCGGCGAGTACGACTCGGCGACGGCCCGCCACCGTCGCAGCACCTCGTGCACTTCGGGGCGGTTGGTGTTGAACTCGAAGCGCTGCCCGTACATCTTGGTGTACCAGTGGTCGGTGTCGTCGGTGGGCGGGTTGTCGCGCAACTCGCGGTCTTTGACGACGGCATGGCACACATCGATGCGAAAACCGGCGATGCCACGGTCGAACCAGAAGCGGTAGATGGCGTCGAATTCGTCGCGCACCCGATCGTCCCACCAGTTGAGGTCGGGTTGCGATGCGAGAAACTGATTCAGGTAGTACTGGCCGCTGGCCTCGTCGAACGTCCAGGCACTACGGCCGGGATTGAACGTGTTGACCCAGTTGTTGGGCGGGCCTCCGTCGGGGCCAGGATCGGCCCACACGTAGTAGTCACGGTGGTGCGAATCGCGCGAGGAACGAGCGTCGACGAACCATGCGTGGCGGTCGCTCGAGTGGTTCGGTACGAGGTCGAGCATCACGCGGATGCCCCGAGCGCCGGCCTCGCGCACGAGCTCGTCGAGATCTTCCAACGTGCCGAGCTCCGGGTGGACCGAGCAGTAATCGGCGACGTCGTAACCCCAGTCGTCGTTGGGTCCGTCGTTGATCGGGTTCAGCCAAATCCCGTCGATACCGAGCCAGCCAAGATGGTCGAGCTTGCTCGTGATCCCGCGCAGATCACCCACGCCGTCACCGTTGCTGTCGGCGTAGGAGCGGGGGTAGATCTGGTAGAGCACGCCGTCGCGCCACCACACTCGGTCCCCGCCGGGGCCAGCGTCGTGTTCAGCATCGTGACCGCCGTGGGACCCGGTCGTTGTTGGGCTTTCAGCGGCGTTCACGGTGTGCTCCTGGGTGCGGCGGGTTCTGGCGCGGCACACTATCGAGGGCGTTGCTCAGTGCGCCGACGGCGCGACCGCTTCGCCACTGCTCGCGCGCCAGAGTCGCCCGTACACGCCGTCGAGCATCACGAGCGCGTCGTGCGTGCCGTCTTCGACGATGCGGCCGTCGTCGACCACGACGATCCGATCCGCGAGGCGCGCTGTCTGCAAGCGGTGGGCGATCAGAATGGTCGTGCGTCCCTGCGCGGCGACGCCCATTGCTTCGGTGACGGCAGATTCGGTGTGGAGGTCGAGGTTCGACGTGGCCTCGTCGAGCAAGAGGATCCCCGGGTCGACGAGATGCGCGCGGGCCAGCGCGATGAGTTGGCGTTGGCCGCTCGAAAGCGAGCGACCTCGCTCGCTCACCGGCGTGTAGTAGCCGTGGGGCAACGTGGCGATGAATTCGTGCGCGCCGACGGCACGCGCCGCCGCTTCCACGTCGGCGTTCGAGGCATCGCGGCGCCCGTAGGCGATGTTGTCGCGGATCGTGCCCGCGAACAAGAACGCTTCCTGCGGCACGATCCCGAGGTGCGAGTGATACGCGACGGGGTCGTAGTCGCGGACATCGACACCGTCGACGAGCACCGCACCCTCGCGCACGTCGTAGAAGCGGGCTACGAGCTTGAGGATTGTCGACTTGCCTGCTCCGGTCTCGCCTACGAGGGCGACCGATTCACCGGGAGGGATCACGAGCGACACGTTGCGCAGTGCGTCGTCGACGGTGCTTGGGTAGCGGAACGACACGTCGCGTAACTCCACGTGCCCACGAAGCGAGGTCGGTCGTACACCGTCGTCGGGAGGCGGCACTGAGGAGGTCGTGGCAAGCAACTCGCCAATGCGATCGAGCGAGACGCGCGCCTGCTGCCACGCGTCGAACACCTGTGACAGTTGTTGAATTGGAGCGAAGAACAGATCGAGGAACAGCAAGAAGGCGATCAGCGCGCCGCTCGTAAGCGACCCGTGGGCAACGAACACACTGCCGGCACCGAGCACGATCACCGACGTCAGGTCGGACAGCATTTCTATGAACGGAAAGAAGATGGCGACCAGCCGCTGCGCGCTGAGCCGGGCATCGAGATAGCTGCGCGACACCTCCTCGAAGTCGGCTTCGTTGCGTTCCTCGCGCACGAAGGCCTGCGACACGCGCACGCCGGACAGGCCCTCCTGCAGGTTCGCGTTCACCACCGCGATGCGCTCGCGCGCCATTTCGTACGCGCGCGCCGATCGGCGTCGGAACCACAGCGTCGCGATGACGAGCGGCGGGAGCGCGGCGGACGTCACGAGCGCGAGCCGTGGGTTCATGACCGTGAGCGCGATACCGACACCCACGAAGGTCACGAAGTTCACGAGCGCGGTCACGAGGCCGTTCTGGAGGAGTTGCGACAGCGCGTCGATGTCGGTGGTCATGCGCGTCATGATGCGCCCGGCCATCTCGTGTTCGTAGTAGTCGACGCCGAGCCGTTGGAGCTGCGCGAACACCTTCACACGCAGCGCGAGCAACATCTTTTCGGAGGTGCGTCCCACCACGCGCTGCTCGCCCCACATGATCCACCAGTCGAGCAACGTGACTACCAGGAACAGCGCCGCGACGACCCACAACACGCTGGTGTCGCGCGGGCGCACGCCCTGATCGATGGCGTGGCGGATGAACCCCGGTCCGGTGAGCGTCGCGACCGCGTCGAGCGCGACGAGGCCGAGGCCGATGGCCAGACCAACTCGGAATCGAGCGAGAAAACGCCCGAAGTTGAAGGCGGGGTCGGGCTGCGCTTCGGCGTCGAGGTCGACGCCGGAGTCGTCGTCGATCGGTTCGAGCGCCGCGACCTTGGCGAGCAACTCGGGTGTCGCCTCGAGTTGGCCCGCGAGTTGGCCCACGCCGCCACCGGCCAGGCCGCCCCGTCCGCCCATGCCGCCAGGCGGGCCGATCCGTGAGGGTGTCGGCATGTCGATGCCGCGGTAGACGAGCGCGAGATCGCTCGGGTCGGGCTCGCGCCACGCCGACGCGGTCGTGGCCCCCTCGGACCAGGCGTCGCCATTGGCGTGCCCATTGCGCGGGTCGTCCTGCGCGCCGGGCACATCGCGCCCCTCGGCGTCGTCGCCGGGCCCCGAGAGCAATTGCCGGTACGCCGTGCAGCGCGTCCACAGCTCGTCGTGTGCGCCCATGTCGAGCACCTTGCCGTGGTCGACCACGACGATGCGATCGGCGAGTGCGAGCGTCGAACGACGGTGTGCGATCAGCAACGTGGTGCGGCCGGCAAGGAGACGGCGCAGGGTCGTGTGAATTTCTTCTTCCACCGATGCGTCGATCGACGACGTGGCGTCGTCGAGCACGAGCACCTTCGGGTCGCTGATGAGGGCGCGCGCGAGCGCGATGCGTTGGCGTTGCCCACCCGACAGCGTGAGCCCGTTCTCGCCGACGACCGTCGCGTACCCGTTCGGGAGCGCTTCGATGAACTCGTGTGCCTCAGCGGCGCGCGCGGCTGCCTCCACCGTTGCATCGTCGGCGCCGGATTTGCCGAACGCGATGTTGGCGCGGATCGTGTCGGAGAACAGGAAGCTCTCCTCGAACACAACGCCGATCTGGCGACGCAGGCTTTCGAGCGTGACGCTGCGGACGTCGATGCCGTCGATGCTCACCGTGCCGTGTTGCACGTCGTAGAAGCGGGGCAACAGCAGCGCGACGGTTGACTTGCCCGATCCCGATGCGCCCACGAGCGCCACCGTCTCGCCCGGGGCCACGGTGAGCGAGAAGCCGTCGAGCACGGGTTCGGTGCTTGTGTACCCGAACCGCACGGCGTCGAAGTGGAGTTCGCCGGTGACGGTGGCCAGCGTGCGCGCGTCGGGGCGATCCTCGACGAGCGGGGTGCAATCGAGCAGATCGGCGATGCGCTCCACGCCCGCGCGTGCGAGCTGGCCGACGGTGAGCATCGCCGCGAGCATCCGCACGGGCGCGGCGAGGGCGACCATGTACGACGCGAACGCGAGGAACGTGCCGAGGCCGATCGAGTTGTGGATCGCCAGCATGCCGCCGATGAGGAGCCCGACCACCTGGCCGAGGGCCGGGATGACCTGCAGCACCGGAGACAGCCGGGCCTGGACGTTCACGAGCCGGACCCGCGACCCGTAGAGCATCTCCGCGTCGTGCATCAAGCGATCGAGCTGCTGCTGTTCCTGACCGAATCCCTTCACCACGCGTACGCCCGTCACCGATTCCTCGACGACGCCGGCGACTTCGCCGGTGCGTTGTTGTGCGTCCCAACTTGCAGGGAACACGGTGGTGCGCAACCGCAACGACGCGAAGAGCAGCAACGGCCCGACGGCGAGCAGCACGAGCGTGAGTAGCGGCGACAGCGTGAGCATGATCACGATCGACACCACGAACATGATGATGTTGGCCATGCCGATCGGAAGGAACATCAACAGACCCTGTACGAGCCCGACATCCGAACTCGCGCGCGACACGAGTTGGCCGGTCGACAGCTCGTCGTGGCTTTGGAAATCGAGTCGTTGGAGTTGCCGGAAGATCGCGGTGCGCAGGTCGTGCTGTACGTCGAGCGAGATCCGCCCGCCGCGGTACCTGCGCACATAGGCGAGCACGAAACGGGCGATGCCGATGGCGGCGAGCACGCACAGCCACGGAGCGAGGCCCCGGCGATGGTGCAGGATCACGTCGTCGACGATCACCTTCTGCACGAGTGGTTCGAACGCCGCGATGGTGGTGCCGGCCACGGCGACGCCGAACGCGACGGCGGCGTGTGCTTTGTGGGGCGCCATCCACGACACCAGCGTGCACACCCAGCCGCGTGTCTGCGCGGGCGGAGCTTCGGTGGCGGTGATCGATGTCTCGGTGCCGTCGCGCGGGGTCATCCGGCCTCTCGTCAGGACCCCATCAGCCAACCATCGTTGCGCCCGTGGCACCAAGCCGGGCGCGGCCCGGCACGCCCGAGGCGCGCCGCGGCACGGCTCGGTTATGGGGTCGGCCAGTAGCATCACCCGCGCTGTCCTACCGACGTCTGGAGTTCTCGTGACGACCGCGATCCGCTACGACTGGAGCCGCGAGGAGATTCGCGAGCTGTTCGAGATGCCGCTGCTCGACCTCGTCTTTCGCGCCGCCCAGGTGCACCGCGAGCACCACGATCCGTCGAAGGTGCAGGTGAACCAGCTGATCTCGATCAAGACGGGTGGTTGCCCTGAGGATTGCGGCTACTGCTCGCAGTCAGTGCACAACCCATCGGGGATCAAGGCCACACCGATGCTTGCGAACGACGATGTCGTTGCGACCGCGGCCCGCGCCAAAGAACAGGGTGTCACGCGCATCTGTCTTGGCGCGGCGTGGCGCGAGGTGAAGGACAACGCGCAGTTCGAGCGAGTGCTCGCCATGGTGCGCGACGTCTCCGACATGGGTCTCGAAGTGTGCACCACGCTCGGGATGCTGACCGCCGACCAGGCCCAGCGTCTCGAGGAGGCCGGGCTGTACGCCTACAACCACAATCTCGACACGTCCGAGGAGTTCTATTCCTCGATCATCACCACGCGCACCTACCAGGACCGCCTCGACACCATCGCCAACGTGCGCACCACCAACATCACGTTGTGCTGCGGCGGCATCATCGGGATGGGCGAGACGGTCGAAGATCGCATCGGGATGCTGCACACGCTGGCCACGCTCGACCCCCATCCGGAGTCGGTGCCGATCAACGTGCTGTCGAAGGTGCCCGGCACGCCGCTCGAACACGCGCCCGACGTCGCGATCGATGAGACGGTGCGCATGATCGCGGCGGCTCGGATCCTGATGCCCACATCGAGCGTGCGTATCGCGGCCGGGCGCCACCTGATGAGCTTTTCCGATCAAGCGTTGTGCTTCCTCGCCGGCGCGAGCTCGTTCTTCACGAGCGAGCAGGGGATGATGCTCACCGAGGCCGTGCCGTGCGACGAGCCGGCCACCGATCGGCTCCTGCTCGATGCGCTCGGGCTCGTGCCGCGCACGCTCGCGGCGCCATCACCGGCGCCAGCTGGCTGACCCTGCGCATCGCCGGTTCGCCGAGCCGGCGCGATCATGCACCTTCGAGCGTCGCGGGGCGCGTAGCGTTCGATCGTGCAACTTTTGCGACTCGGCCGGCGGGGGACCGAGCCTGGCGCTGAGCGTGCGGGCGAGCCGAGCCTCGTTCCTCCGGCGGTGCACTCCTCGTATCTCGAGCTCGGCGCCGTCGCCGAGCCCGATCGGCGAGTGCCGCCGTGGCCAATGACTGCGCCCGTTGGCTACCTCGGGCAGCTGAGCGCGCAATGGCAAGCGCAGCAGCGTGCGTTGCGCCGCGACATCCGTCCCGAGGATGGGCACTGGTACCACGAGTCGGCGTTGCCCGACGGCCGTCATGTACGCGGCGCGTGGAACCTGATCGATCGCGAACATGAGTATCTCGGCGGCGTCGAGGTTGCGGGCCGACGGGTGCTCGAACTTGGACCGGCGACGGGGCACTTGTCGGTCTGGCTCGAGATGCAGGGCGCCGACCTCGTCGTGTTCGACGCCGGACTCGACCACTGCATCGATCTGTTGCCCTACGACGCCATCGATCTCGACGGGCCGCGCGCCGTAGCGATGCGTTTGATCGGTCAAGTGCAGAACAGTTGGTGGTGGCTCACCGGCCAATGGGGCGTCGATGTCCCCGCCGTCTACGGCAACATCTACGACCTGCCGGGCGACCTCGGCGACTTCGACCTCTCGGTGTTCGCAGCCATCCTCCTGCACCTGCGCGACCCGTACGCTGCGCTGGCCCAGGTGGCGCGGCGTACCCGCGAACAGATCGTCGTCACCGACGCCGTTCCCGCCGGGCTCGTCGACTGGGACGCCGACTGGGCTGAGTTCAACCCCATCTTCGGCGACCAGTCGTCGTGGTGGCGTCTGTCGCCGCAACGGATCGTGCGCATGTTGGCCACGATGGGTTTCGCCGACGTCGAATTGCGGCGCCACGTGCAATACATCCGTCCGCGCCACGACGTCGATCTTGCCTTCGAACCGGTCCAGTTCTACAGCGTGGTCGCCACGCGGACTGCGCCGGCCCTGCCCGAGTGAATCTGGCGGCCTCGTAGCGGCAACGCGCTCGTAGGCTGTGGCCATGGATCTTGAAGCTGCGCTCGCCTTCGCCGGTCAACGTCACCAGGGTGTGCTCGTCACGCTGCGCCGTGACGGCCGGCCACAGCTTTCGAACATCATGTATGACGTCGGCGCCGACGGCATCATTCGTATCTCGGTCACGGCGGACCGCGCCAAGACGAAGAACCTGGCCCGCGATCCGCGCGCGTCGCTCTATGTAAGCAAGGACGACTTCTGGGCCTACGTCGTGATCGATGGCACGGCCGAGCTCACACCGACCGCGACGGCGCCCGATGACGCGACCGTCGACGAACTCGTGGCGCTGTACCGCGCGTTGCAGGGCGAGCATTCCGACTGGGACGAGTACCGCGCGGCCATGGTCGCCGACCACCGTCTGGTGGTGCGGTTGCGCCCCGAACGCGCCTACGGCATGGCGCCCGCCTGACGCTCGTAGCGTGCTCAATCGACGACGAGGCCGAGTACTTGGTCGAGGCCGCGTGGCGCGACGGTGTGCAGGGGTGGGAACACCAGCGTGAGGATCCCGAGCGCGGCCGCGCCGCCGTCGTGCGAGGCCCGGTCGCCGACCATCAACGCCTCCGATGCCGACGCGTCAACGCCTTCCAGCGCCAACTCGAACATGCGTGGATGCGGCTTCTGCACGCCGTGTTCGAACGACAAGACGTACGCATCGAACAGACCGCCGGCGCCCTGGGCGGCGAGGTCGGCGCGCAGGTCGAAGTGGATGTCGCTCACGAGCGCGAGTGCCACACCGCTCTCGCGCAGCGCACGCAGCACGCCAATCGTGTCGGGGTAGAGCGGGTGGCATTCGGGTTCGAAATCGAGCGCATACAACGCCTCGGCGAGATCGGTGTCGAGGCCGGCGCGCGTGAAGAGCCGCATCGTTGCCTCCCGGTGAAACGGTGCCGCGCAATCGAGCTGTTGGTCGTCGGCGATCGAGTCGGGGTGTTGCTCGGCGTTGCGTAGCGCGGCGGCGATCGATGCGACGTCGCCGCTGGTCGGTGTCCGTCCGACGCGAGCGAGCGCCTGGCCGATCCACCATTCATGCGGCGGATCGACTGCGATCGTCCCACGCCAATCAAACAGGACCGCACGGATGTCAGGCACGGCGGTCAGTCAACTCCACGCGGCGAACCCTGCGGCGTCTGCATTTCCGAGGCGGCCCGCAGCAGACACGGCGCTATGTCGACGGTGGCGCGGCGGCCGATGCCGAACCCGCTGCC
Organism: Acidimicrobiia bacterium; assembly: GCA_038202885.1. Classification (GTDB taxonomy): domain Bacteria; phylum Actinomycetota; class Acidimicrobiia; order IMCC26256; family PALSA-610; genus JBBREP01. Next base: position 199,584 of record JBBREP010000001.1, read on the forward strand.
GCCGAACTGGGAACGTGGAACTGCTCGGCGGGCACCGCGGTATCGAGCGCGTTGCCGAACTGGCCCGCGATGCTGCGTGTGTAGTGGTCGGTCAGGTGGTTGGAATCCCAGTACAGGACGTTGCCGTCGGGCATCCGGGCGTGGCACATCGGGTCGGGGCACACGGTCGGTGTGATGTCGGCGAAGTCGACGCGACCTCGACCGACCGAAGCCTCGGCGGTGAGCAGCGGCACATCTCGGTGCACGGCCGCGGCGCGGGGGAAGTCGCACGCCGAGCGCGATTCGAGCCGATTGGCGACGCAACGCAGCACGTTGAACGGCGCGAACGGCGTGTCTTCAATCACGACGACGCGGCCGGCAGCCGCGTTCGTCTTGGTCAGCGCCCGCTGGAAGCCAGCTGCGTATTCGACGGCGCCGTGGGCGGTGTCGAGGGCCTTGCCGTCGCCCCAGATGCGCCCGATCACGCTGGCCGACCGAACCACGATCAGCGATTGCACAGGGTGCGAACGCAGATACGCGTACGCCTTGTCGCGCCACACTGAGCATTGCGTGTAGGCCACCTTGGGGAAGAAGGGGTGGATCATCGTCACGTCGGAAAACTCGCAACCCTCCTTGGTGAGCTGCACCACCCGCATGTGACGATCCTTGCCGAGCCGGTCAAGTGCAGCAGCCCACATCGCAGCGTGCGAGTCGCCGAAAAACGCAACGGTGCTCGCACCATTGCGGTCGCCGAGCGTGCACGTGGCGAGCCGCGTTTCGTCGTGCACGAGGTTGCATGGCGTGTGGTGCTGCATCGGGCTGACGGCGGCCGCCACGGCGGAGTCGCCGATGCCCGATGCCATCACGACGCCGACGGTGGCCGCCACAACTGAAGCACTCACGCCCATCGCGAGCGAGCGCCACGCGCGCCGCGACAGTCGTGGCGAGTGGCGCACCGGCATCTCGACGATCCGATGGGCGAGCGCGGCCAGCGCGAACGAGCCGACGACCGCGGCCACTGTCCACGGCCATGACGCGTGAGTGCCGCCATTCGACACCGCGTACGACACGAGGATGAGTGCGGGCCAGTGCGTGAGATACCAGGCGTAGGAGATCCGACCGACATAGCGCAACGGCCACACGCCAAGTACGCGGGCCACATGTCCACGTCCACCGGCGTCGCTGGCGGCGCTGCCGAACCCCGCCACGATCACGAGCATTGTCGCCACCACGGGGACGGCCGCCGCACTGCCCGGGAACACCGTCGCACGCGTCATCAGGAGCGCCGACGCCACGATGAGGCCGACGCCGATCCATCCCACGACCGCGGCGACTCGGCGCGGGATGCGTGCGAGCGCGGGGCTGGCCGCGGCCAGGATCGCTCCGGCGGCCAGCTCGAATGCTCGAGTATGCAGGCCGTAGTACGCGACGGGTCCCTGCGTCGCCGACGACACGACCGACACGTAGAACGACACGATCAGCACCGCGGCGGCGAGCACGCCGACTCGCATGCGCACCGACGCGCGCGCGCCAATGCGAGCCACGATGCCACGGCGGCTCGCGACCACGAGCAGCAGCAGCGGCCAGATCACGTAAAACTGCTCTTCGACGGCGAGCGACCAGAAGTGCAACAGCGGGCTCGTGGCCGCCTCGGCGTTCATGTAGTTCGTCTGCGCCGCAGCAAAGTGCCAGTTCGCGAAGTAGAACGACGCGGCCGAGATGTCACCGCGGATCGGTGTGATGTCGACTGGGGACATCACGAACCGCACCACCACGGCCGTGACCACCAGCGTCGCTGCCGCAAGCGGGAGTAATCGGCGTGCGCGCCGGGCGTAGAAGGTCCGCAGGCTGACGGTGCCGTTCGCTTCGAGTTCGCGCACGAGCAGACCCGTGATGAGGAAGCCCGAGACCACGAAGAACACGTCGACGCCGACGAAGCCTCCGCCCACTGCACCGACCCCGGCGTGGAAGGCCACGACGAGCACGACGGCGACGGCGCGCAGCCCCTCGATGTCGGGCCGGAATCGGGCTGACTGCTGTATCTCACCCACAGACTCGATGAGCCCAACCTACCCAGGCGACGCCTGGGAGTCGTCGCGGGTCGCTGGGTCGGCAATTCGCACCGCGTGTCGTCCTCGTCCGATGCTCGCGGGGTTGAAGGGTTGATGGTGATTGCACGCGACCGGTCATTCGACGAGGCGTTCGATGTCTTGTTCGCGGTCGCCGAGCGTGTGGCTCGCCGCGTCGCAGGCCCGAGTGCGGCCGAAGACATCGCCGCCGAGGTCATGGGCCGGACGTTCGCCCGGTGGCCGAGAGTGCAGGCGCTGGCGTACCGCGAGGCCTGGGTCGCACGGGTGGCGTTCAACGAATCGTTGGACGTCTATCGCCGTGATCGGCGCCTCGACGGGCCGGGCACGTTCCGTGCTGAGACCGACCCGGCGACCAACAGCAGCGGCACCTGGGTCGCGTCGGGACTCCACTTCTCGAAGCCGGGCTGCTGGGAGATCACCGCTCGCATGCACAACTCCACCATCACATTCCGGCTCCGCGTCGGCAGACCGTGAAATCGTGCGGCGTGCGGCGTGCGGCGTGCGGCGTGCGGCGTGCGGCGTGCGGGTTACGTTGTCGCGTTGTGGAGCGGCTGACGCTGGGGGAGCGGCTGCCGGTTCCTACGGTTGCCTCGCCGCCCGAAGCTTCGGTGGAAACGGCGCGGTGTGGCTTCGTCGGCCGGCGAGCGTCGCGGCTTGTGTCGCTGGCGATCGCAGCCGTCGTGGCGTTCGTGTTCTTGGTCGGCGCCGCGAACGTCAAAGAAGACCGAACGCTCTTTCCCTACGACGACGCCTACATCTCGTTCGCCTACGCACAGAATCTTGCTGACGGCCACGGCCTGCGCTTGACTCCCGAGGCGACCGCGGTCGAGGCCTACTCGAATCCGCTTCTCGTCGTTGCGTTGGCTGGCGTTGGCGCGGTCGGAGTGTCGATCCCGCTCGCGGCAATCTGGATCGGTCTGCTCTGCGCGCTGGCGCTCGGGTATGCCACCTACCGGCTCGCTCGAGTGATGGCGCCACGAGCTCCGCCCACCGCTGCGGTCGTTGGCGGTGTGCTCCTTGTCCTGTTGCCCGCGACGCTGGTGCACGCGGTGTCGGGACTGGAGACGGTTCCTGCTGGCCTCGCGCTCACGGTCGCGGTCGCGATGCTGACGCGCGACGTACACGCCGGGCACCTGACCCGTGCTTCGGCGCTGTTCGCGCTTGCGTACGCACTGCTCCGCCCTGAAGGCGCGGTGCTGTTCGCGATCTGGGCCGCGTTGTTGGTCGCAGAATTCTCGGTGCGGCGAGTGGCGCGCTGGGCGGCCTGGTTCGTGGTGCCGTTCGGGGTGCTGGAGGTGCTTCGGGTCGCCTATTTCGGTGCCGTGGTGCCGAACTCGGTGCGCGCCAAGTCGGGTTGGACGCTGCGCGAAATGCTCACGATCTCGGCGGGCCACACGCGCACCTTCTACGCCCAATACGGCATTCTTCTGGCCGCGGCGATGCTCACGGTGATGTTCGGGTTGCGCCGGTATCGGATCGTCGGCGCCAGCATCGTGTTCACGGTCGCGTTCGGCGCCTTGGTGCAGCTGCGCGATGGCTACGCAGGGCTGCGTTACTACTACCCGGTCGTGCCGATCGTGTTCGCGTGCGCCGCGGCCGGCGGTGCGAGCATCGTGCACGTGTGCGGTGCGCGCTCAAGGCGGCGCATGACGACGGCCGCGGCGGTGCTCGCGGTCGCGGCGCTGCTCGCGACGAGCCTGTTGTGGCATCAGCAATCGAACCTGCCACTGCCGCACCGCTTCGACGCGGTCCGGGCGGTCGGTCGCCTCGGCGACCTTGCCGAGGAGCATTTTCCGCAGATGGCGGCCGACGACTACCGGCCCGAACTTGCCCGCTGGCTCGAGACCCACGCGTCGCGACGTGATGTCGTTGCCCTCGACGAGGTCGGGATCGTGTCGTTCCACGGGAACGTCGGTGTCCTCGATATGTGGGGCCTCGGCGACGCGCACATCGCGGCCCTTCCCGGCAAGCCTGGGCGCAAGGGCGACCCCGACTATGTCTTCGCTCGGAAGCCGACGTTCATCGTGTTCTTGTCGGGCCGATGCTTGTGCGTTGTGCTCGCCGGCGATCGCATCTACGCGCCCGATGCGCGCATGTTCGCGTACGACCTCACGCTGAGCCTTCGACGCAAGGCCCACGCCAGCGCTCTGTTGTATCAGCGCCGTGCCCGTATCACCGACGCCGTGTCGCTCGATCGAGCTATCCCCGAGCCGCTGCGGATCGACCACGCCCTGATCGCCGGCACGGTGACTGCGCGCATGCCGCGCGCCGCGTTGGCGAGTGCCGGCGACCTACTTCGTCTGCAGAATGTCGTTGCGTTCGCTCCCCGCACGCGCCCGGGTACGGGTCAATCCGCGCTGTCGGTCAGCGTGCCCGCGCGCGCGACATTCGAGGCGAACATCGGCGCGACGGGAGCGCATCCAGGCGGGTCGTGGACATTGGTCGTCGACGATGGCAATCGGACGGTGCCCGTGGCATCGGTCCACGAAGACGCGGGAACCGGCGCGGCCTTCTCGTCGCGCATCGCCGCGGACCTCCGGGGTTGGGCGGGCCACCACGTCACGATCCGGGTCGGGTTTGTTCCCGACTGCGGGTCATCGTGTACGGCGTCGAGCGCAGTGATGCTCGAACCACGCCTGTTGATCGCGCCGCGTTGACGCGTCGGGCTCAGTCCACCCGCACCCTTCGTTCGGCTCGGTCGGACTCGATGGTCACCGTGGTCAGGTTTTCGCCCACGGTGATCGTGCCGGTGTAGCCACCTTGGCGGACGTCGTCGGCGAACGCGGCCGCGCCAGCTGCGTCCGACGGTGGCGGGATGAGATGCGTGAGCAGCAGGTGCGGCATCGCAAATCTTCAGCTACCACGCCGACGCAGTTCCTCTTGGCGCGATGGTCGAGCGGGCATCGCGCTCGAACAACAGCAACGCACCGTGTTGCGAGTGACGCCATATGAAGGTGCTGTTCCAGGCCTGACGCGCGAACAATCGGCGCCGGGTCCGCGCCGCCACGCGCATTGTCGCGAACCGGGGCCTGTCCGCGGGCAACAATTGCGGATGGACCAGCGCACCGACGCCGAGATGGTCGCGCTCTCGCTCGATGATCCGGCCGCGCTCGCAGTCATCTACGAGCGCTACGCGACGACGATCTACCGCTACATCACGCGGCGCGTCGGGTCGGGTGATGCCGAGGCGTTGATGGCAGACACGTTCCGGATCGCGTTCGAGCGACGCGCCACGTTCGACGTGGCGAGGCCCGTTGCCCGACCCTGGCTGTACGGAATCGCGACGAATCTCCTCGCTCGTCATCACCGCACCGAGGCTCGCCGGCGCCGGGCGATGGCACGCCTCGATGTTGCCGACGCCACGACCGCGGACAGCAGCGACCGCGTGGTGGACGCGGTCGCCGCCTCCAACCTGCTCCCCAGCGTCGTCGGGGCCATCAACGCGCTCCCGTACAACGACGTCGCCCTGGCCCTCGGCGTGCCCGTTGGCACCGTGCGGTCACGCATCAACCGGGCCCGCACGAAATTGCGCGAACTCCCGGCCGTCGCCGGCGAACAGTTGGTACACGCCGACGTCTTCACCGCCAACAAGGAGCGACTCATGACGACGATCACCGGAAACGAGCATCCAGAGGTGCTCGACCAC
>JBBREP010000002.1:0-139596 GCA_038202885.1 Acidimicrobiia bacterium
GTTCTTCGACGACGATCCAGAACGGGTGGCGGCCGCGCTCGTCGAGGCGCACAACGCTGGTGCCACCGATGAGCAACTCGCGCACGCCGTCGCGTTCGCGGCCGCGTTGCGCATCGCTCGCTTCCACGTGCAAAACGACCACGCCGACTGGAACACCGTTCATCACGGCTTCACGACGGCGAACGCGCTGCATCATTCGGTGCAGCGCGCACCGTCGAGCGGAGGGCGGCGCGGCATCGTGCACAGCGCGCTGCGCGTGTATCTCGACCGCTTCCTCAACATCCCGCCGGCGCGCCCGCCGAAGCCGCAGCCCGGTGGGCTCGACGCGTTGGCCGAGTGCTTCGAGGTGCAGGGCGAGGTCGATCAGGCCGGCAACATCGTGGCCGGCTGCATCGCCGACGGCGTGCCGCGTGCCCAGGTCGTCGCCGCGCTCGGCCACGCGTTGCTCGACGAGGACGCCGGGTTCCACTGGTACCAGGTCTACGAAGCGGCCGTGCGCCAATCCGAGCTGTGGCCGGAGACGTCGCACGAGTCGACGATCGTGCTGTGCGCCTTCGCCCGGTTCCTGTCGGCGCACACACCGACACGCCGTGAGCTGCCCAAGACGATCTCGATCGCGGCCCGCCTGCGCCGCGGCGAGCACCTCTTCGAAGAGGAGTGAGCATCGCGCCGGGCGTGCCGGCGAACGCCGAGCACTGCGCGGGGATCAGGTCGTCTTGTCGGTGACGAGTCCGAGCGCGGCGAGCGCCTTCAGCAGCGACTGCAGCGCCGCGCCGTTGGCCCTCGAGCCGTTCACCACGGGTCGGGTCACCGCAGGAGCGCCGTAGAAGCCGACCTTGGCCGACTTGGCCGCGTGCGTGAGGTTCCCGGTGGTGACGGCGAGGTTTCCGCGCACGAGCTGGAGCTCGCCTGCGCCGACCGGGAGCGCGAGCACGACCAGCTTGCTCGCCGCCGAGGCGGGCGGGAGCGAGTACGGGCCGAACTTGCCACCCGAGCTGCGGACGCCGAGCAGCGCGAGCGAGCCGACGATCAGCGGATCGACCTGGAGGCCGTAGGTCATCGTCGCCGTCGACGGCGGCGGCCACGGCGTGCCCCACGTGCTCTTCGACACTGGACCGCACTCGATGCCGGTGATGACGACCTGGTTCGTGAGCCCGTACGTGCTGGTCATGCCGTCGAAGTACACGTCGCTCGCGGCCTCGCGCTGGCCGTTGCTGTGCGCGTTCCAGGCTGCACCCGTGCTGTCGACGCATCCCGATACCCGGATGCCGTTGCGCCCGTTGAGGTTCGCGTTGAAGCCGACGAAGGAGTCGTTGAAGACGTTGTGGATCCGGATGCCGTCCCGGACGTTGCGCGTGGCGGTGATCCCGGTGACGACGCTGTCGGAATGGTCGATGAGGCACCCGTCGCGTCCGTTGAGATCACAGGTGATCGCGGTGTAGTGCACCTCGCGCGCGGCCCACGTGACGTTCATCCCGTCGAGCGTGTTGTCATGGCACTCGATGTTCGATAAGACGGCCACCCGCACGACCTTGCCGTCGCCCGAGAACCACAACCCGGTGCCGGAGCAGTCGTGGATCTCGAGGTCGTCGAGGTGTGCGAAGGCACATTGGTGCATCTCGATGCCCTGCAACGCGCCGGGCCGCTGCGCGGTCCGGTTGCCGTCGACGGTGAACCCGCGCAGCGTGATGTTCGTGTTGCCCGACACCAGGTTCGCGTTTCCGACCACGCGCACGTTGGCGCCGGGGACGAGGCGCAGGATCGACACGCCGCGCCCAGCGCCGATCAGCGCGACGTTGTCGGGCACGAGCACCGTGGTGCTGATCGCGTAGGTGCCGGCCAGCAGCTCGATGACGCCACCCGTGGGCGGCAGGCTCTTGATCGCGTCGTTGATCGCGGCGCTCGTGAACACATCGGCGACCACGGTCGGGCCGCCGAGCTTGGCCCCAGCGGCGGCACTCGCTCCCAACAGCTCGCCGGCGACCGCTCCGCCCGCGAGCAGCCCCGAGCCGAGCAACACCGCTCGGCGTCCCACGATTGGCGGGTTGTCGTTCATGTCATCGATCCAATCCGGGGTCGAACGTGCGCGTCTCCGTATGCCTCGAATGCGCAGTCACCCTCATGTACACGCTCTGCCGCGCGGATCCCTCCCCAGCAGGGCCAAAGGTCACACCGGCCACTGACACACGTCGGTATCGCCGGCCGGCCCGCCTGTTGCAGTCTGGATCCAGCGACCCATATGCAACGACGTCTGGGGCTTCGGTCACCACCCCGAAGGGAACAACATGACAACGCACGCACGAAACGAATGGGACCTCGACCGGCGGTCACTGCTCGGCGGAGGGCTCGCGCTCGGCGGCGCCGCCGCCGCGACGATGCTCACCGGCGCGCACCCGGCCATGGCGGCCACCGGGCCGCGCCCGGAGCCGACGCTTGTCGTCACCGACCTCACGGGTGAGGCGATCCAGGCTGCGATCGACGGCCTGCCGCCGGCCGGCGGGACGGTCCAGCTCGTCGACGGCACGTACGTGATCGGCACGAGCGTCGTGCTGCGGTCGGGCTGCACACTCGTCGGTGCGAGCCGCAGCGGCACCATCCTGCAACTCGCGCCGTCGGCGGGCGCGCACGTCGTCGTGAACGCCGACGTTGCCAACGGCAACCCGAACATCACCGTGCAGAGCCTCACGATCGACGGCAACCGCGCGCAACAAGGCGCCGCGCGCAACATCGACGGCATCTACCTGACCAGGTGCTCGACCGTCGTGCTCGACGACCTCGAGACCCACGACTGCGTCAGAACCGGGTGTGCGCTCACCGGCGAAGGCGTGATCACACGAGTCGGTCGCGTGTCGAACCTGTACTCGCACAACAACGGCTACGACGGCATCAACGCGTACCACGCGATGCGCGAGATGATCTACACGAACCTCACGTGCGACCTCAACGGCAACAACGGGTTCGACCTCGGGCACTCCGAAGGCGTCATCAACGGTGTGCAGTGCAACCGCAACGCGGTCGACGGCTTCCGTATCAACAGCGACTACTCGATGCAGGTGCACGGCGTGACCGCCGACTTGAACGGCCGGCACGGCATCGCGCTCCTCGCCCTCATCGACAGCGTCGGTTCGGGCTGGAACGCCCACAACAACGGGCAGAGGATCGCGGGCGCCGACGTGTTCTGGGACGGCGGCGTCATCACCTACGGCATCTCCGACCACACGGTCGTCACGGGCGTCGCGTGCGGGCCGGTGCACGTGAGCACGTGGGGCGATCCCTACCCGACGAGGACGACCTCGGAGACCTATGGGATGAGCTTCGCTTCCAACATCGTCTCGAACATCGCGGTGCTGGGCGTCTACAACAGCGGCGGCAAGCTCGGGCGTTACCAGCTGCCTCCCGCGAGCTCGTCGTCGAAGCTGCTCATCGTCGAGCACGAGCCGGGCACGCCCGACTTCCGGATCGTGCGCGGCAACCTCGACATCGGCGGCGGCGACCTCAGCCACGCAGCCGGCGGCAAAGTCGGGTTCTTCGGTGCGGCACCCGCAGCCAAGCCGACGGTGACCGGCAAGGCGAGCACACAGCCGGCGCTCAAGTCGCTCGTCACCGCGCTCGCGCAGCTCGGGCTCGTCACGAACAAGACGACCTGACGCCGACGACCGCGTGCCTAGGCTCGCGGCCGTTGCCCTCGTAGCTCAGGCGGATAGAGCAAGTCACTTCTAATGACAAGGCCGCAGGTTCGAGTCCTGCCGAGGGCGCAGAGGGTCCAGGTCACAGCGTTGCGGGCTCGCTTCGCAGGTACAACCGTTCGTGGCAGACGCCGACGAGCGCGGCGTTTCAGCGAGCGTTGCGCAACGCGGCGACGCGACGATTGAGCGCTTCGATGCCATAACCCGCGTCGGGTTCGGCGATGGCACGCACCGTGACACGCGTGCCGTCGGTGAGCAGTAGCACCGCGGTTGCTGGGCGCAACCCCGCGAAGTGGCCCACACGTTCGGGTTCCACGAAGCGGTCGACCTGCGCCATCGGAATCACCTGGGGGACCGACCGGTAGTTGTGGATCTGAACACCAGCGGCGGTGATACGCAGCGAACTGCGGCGCACCGACATGATCGCCGCCAGTGCGGCTGCACCAATCAGAATCGCGGGGAGCAACAGGAGAAAACCCACCCGTCACCCTCCTCAGCAACAATGGCAACACCCGGCAGCAGCACACCGACGGCGCGGACACCCAACAGTCTGCCACCACACCACACCGCGCCACCCCCGCGCACCCCCACCAACGGTTTTGCTCTGCACCGGGCGGCGTGTAACGCCGCCCGGTGCAATCAAAGCGCGATCGCGGTCGCTCAGGCGTTGAGGACGGCTTCGACCTCGAGAATCAATTGCACGCGCTCGCTGACCACGACGCCGCCGCCGTCGAGCGGCATGTTGAACGAGATCCCGAAGTCGGAGCGGTTGATCTCACCGGTCGCCGACAGACCGAGGCGCTTGCCGCCCCACGGGTCGGGCGAGAAACCGTTGAGTTCAGCCTTGAGCACGACCGGCCGGGTCACGCCCTTGATCGTGAGCTCGCCGTCGACCACGTAGTCGTCGCCGTCGGCACGCAGACCCGTGCTGCGGTACGACATCGTCGGGTTCGTGTCCGACTCGAAGAAGTCGCTCCCACGCAGGTGCTTGTCGCGGTCCTCGTTGCGGGTGTCGATCGAATCGAGCTCGACCGTGAGTTCCGCGGTCGAGTCCAACGGGTCGGCGGCAGTCACCACAGTGCCGGTGAAGCGCGTGAAGTTGCCGCGGACCTTGCTCACCATGAGGTGGCGCACCGAGAAGGCAATGTCGGTGTGGGTCGGGTCGATCGTCCAGGTGCCGGCGACGTAGCCGGGGATCGAGACGGCCGCACCCGCCGCCGTGGCGCTGGTGGTCGTGTCTGTGGTGGCCATGGTTCCTCCTGAGGAGTCTCTTATCTGTAGTAAGTCAGTTACTACTTGTATGTGACCCCATCATGCGTCATCATGGAAGGCAGCGGAAGACGGCACTTTCAACTGCCTCAGGCACCCGCGAGGAACCATGCAGCAGCAATCGACCACCAGCGCGCCCCCCACACTCCCGATCGACGTCGAGAACTGCCCCGTGCGCGAGGTACTCGACCGCATCGGCGACAAGTGGTCGGTACTCGTGCTCTACCTTCTGGGCGACGCCACCCGCCGCTTCAGTGAGCTGCGCAACAGCATCGACGGCATCAGCCAACGCATGCTCACCGTCACGCTGCGCCACCTCGAGCGCGACGGCCTTGTCACGCGCACCGTGTTTCCCGTGGTACCCCCTCGCGTCGACTACGCGCTCACCGACCTGGGCCGAAGCCTGTCCGAACCGGTCGGTGCGCTGGTCGCGTGGGCCGAGGTCAACGCCTCGACCATCGACCTCGCGCGTATCGACTACGACCGCCGGGCGCACGCCGTCGAGCAATAGCGCCGCACCGAGGTCCGGTTCAGAGGTCTTCGATCGGCCGGCGATCTGACGCTTCGGGTTGGCGACCGATACGCAGCGGGCTGAGAGGTGCGTCCACCAACAAGGAGCGGCGTACTGCCGCGAACTGCGCGCCGAGTTCGGCCGGCCACTGGGCAAACGCGGCTATCGGTACGCGGCGTAGCGTCCTTCGTCGTGCACACTCCGGCCGCGACGGTGCGGCTCCTCGACACACCGAGCGACCACGCGGCATTCGCCGCCCTCCTCGCTCGCGTGTGGGTCGACCCCTCAGGCTCACCGCCGATCGAGCACGAAGTCTTCGTCGCCGCGGCGCACGTCGGCGGGTACGTGGCCGGCGCGTTCATCGACGGCGTGATGGTCGGCGGCGGTTTCGGTTTCCTCGGACGCTTTCGCGGCGAAAGCGTGCTGCACTCGCATGTGGTGTGCGTTGCCCCGGGCCTCGAACACCACGGCATCGGCTTTCAGATCAAGCAACATCAACGATCATGGGCGACCGAACAGTCCCTTGCCACGATCACATGGACGTTCGACCCGCTGCTGCGGCGCAACGCGTATTTCAACCTCGCCAAGCTCGGCGCTCGTGTCGTCGGATACGAGGTCGACTTCTACGGTCCGCTGCGCGACGCGACGAACGCCGGCGACGAGACCGACCGGGCCATCGTCGTCTGGTCGGTCGACGACGCGGCGCACCCCGAGCGGGCTTGCACGACCAGGACCACGACCGCAACCAGCGACACCGAGCGGGTCTGGATCCCCGATGACGTCGTCGCGCTGCGACAATCCGACCCTGTTGCGGCGCGGGCGTTGCGCATCCGCGTGCGCGAAGAACTCGGCGCGCGGGTCCGCGACGGTTGGAACGCGACCGCGATGACACGCGACGGCTGGTACACACTGGAACGCCCATGACCGTGCCCGACACCGCCGTGACGATCGACGCCATCGAGCTGCGCCGGGTTCGGATTCCCTTGGTCACACCGTTTCGCACCTCGTTCGGCACCGACGACGTGCGCGACGCCCTGCTCGTGCGCGTGATGCTCGCCGGTGGCGGCGAGGGTTGGGGCGAGTGCGGGGCCGACATCGAGCCGCTGTACTCGTCCGAATACGTCGACGGCTCGGCCGAGGTAATCCGGCGCTACCTCGTACCTCGGCTGTACGCGCATCAGACCGCGGCGAGCGGTATCTCTGCCGATGCCGTCGCCCCGCTGCTCGCACGCGTGCAGGGCCACCCGATGGCCAAGGGAGCCGTCGAGATGGCCGTGCTCGACGCGGCACTGCGCCGAGACGGTACGTCGTTCGGTGCGCGGCTCGGCGCCGTCCGCGACCGCGTCGACTGCGGAGTGTCGGTCGGTATCCAACCTTCGATCGACGCGCTCCTCGACACCGTCGCCGGATATCTCGCCGACGGTTACCGCCGCATCAAACTGAAGATCGAGCCTGGTCACGATGTCGAGCCGGTGTCGGCGGTGCGCGAGCGATTCGGCGACATCGCGCTCCAAGTCGACGCCAACGCGGCGTACACGTTGGGCGCGGGCCACCTCGCCGCACTCCAGGCCTTGGACCGGTTCGCGCTGTTGTTGCTCGAACAGCCACTCGCGCCCGACGACCTCGCGGGTCATGCCGAGCTCGCGCGCCGTATCAGCACACCGGTGTGTCTCGACGAATCGATCACCTCCGCGCGCGCCGCTGAACTCGCGATCGCGCTCGGCGCGTGCACGATCGTGAACGTGAAGGCCGGGCGCGTTGGCGGCTACCTCGAGGCTGTGCGCGTGCACGACGTGTGTGCGGCACACGGTGTGCCCGTGTGGTGCGGCGGCATGCTGGAGACCGGCCTCGGACGGGCCGCCAACGTCGCGCTCGCGGCGCTGCCGAACTTCACGCTTCCCGGCGACACGTCAGCGTCGGCGCGCTACTTCGCCGAGGATCTCACCGAGCCGTTCGTGCTCGACAACGGCCAACTCGCGGTACCCACCGGACCGGGGCTTGGCGTGTCACCGCGCACCGACGCGCTACGCGCCTTCACCACATCGGTGGAACTCGTCCCTCGGGATTAGGTGCGGTCAGTCGCCCTGGAGGCGGCGCCATGGAGATGCACCGCGTATTGCGCGCTGAGGGCGGCGGCGAGGGCGAGGAGGGCAGTCGCGACGATCACACTGTCTTGTCGGCCGAACCCGGCGCACAGTTGAGCCAACGAGACCCACGACGGCCAACCCGCCGCGACCCGCTCAGATGAACGAGGTCTCCGCCGTCAGCCCTCGGCCTGCATGCTCGCCCGTCACGATCGGCTGGCAGTTCCCCCAGCCGCGGCCACCGCCGACGGGGTCATCGACGAGCACGAACGTGTCACGAATCTGGTGGAGGGCTTGGAACACCTCGGGTCCAGTGCAGTCGGCGATCCGCTCGCCCTCCACGTGCATCGGCCCACGCCACTCCCCGTGATGATGCCCGTTCCACCCGAAATACAGGCCGGCGCCGAGATGGAACCCGGTGTCGGTCGGCACCGTGAACGTGAAGGGGCGTTCGCGTCCGTCCGCCATGTGCGTGTGCACCATCCCGCCGCGCAGACGCCGGGTGACGGGATCGAAATCGAGTTCGAGTTCGATGTCGCTGAACGGCTCGACTCGGCCGTCGGGGTGCTCGACACCGCCCGTGATCATCTTCTGCAACACGCGACCGAAGCCCTCGATCTTCGTGGTGTGCAGGAACACCGCATAGTGCGAACCGTCGGGCCGTTCGAACAGCAACGGGCACCAGATCATCGAGAACGCCACACCGTCGATCATCGTCGGCGCCGGCTCGAGGTCGGTCAGCGCCGCGCCGACGTCGTAGCGGACACCCCAACTGTGATCGCGCGTACTCACCCACTCATCGGACGTCATGTCGTGACGCGCGCCGTCGATGTCGACCCAGCCGTGCGCGGTGCCGATCTGGTGGTAGCGCACGAGCTCGGCGTTGACGCGCCGGCCATCGGGACTGCGACCGTGCGTGCGATCTTCGGTGTTGCACGGCACCGACGCCTGGAACGTGAAGTCGAACGAGATCGGCTGGCACTCGTTTGCGTCGAGCGCGAAGCGCACGGCCTGCAATGGCTCGAGCACCTCGTAGTAGATCGGCCCGATCGCAGTCTCGTCGAGCTCGGGGAACAGCCGCCTGCTGGCGCGCACGGTGATCTGTTCGAGCCCGCGCGACACGCCTGCATAGGCATCCATCACGTTGCGGTTCGTGTACTTGCCGAGCCCGAACCCGATCTGGAGCGAGCCGTCGCGCTTGGCCGCCATCGCACAGACCTTCTCGGTCCAGGCGAGGTCGGACGTGGCGACGGTGGCGAACGTCTCGGCGACTTGGTGGCAGAAGCGTTCGTCGGCTGCGGTGACCGGACCGACCATGTTGTTCACGTTTTCGCTCCCGGAGTGAAAGAGGGGTTCCAGGGATGGTCTCGCGCGGCGATCATCGCCACGGTCGGCGACGCTACCGTCGGCCGCCGCCGCGCACCCGGGCGCGCCTCCATTGGTACTTCCGTCGCAATAATTGCATCCCAAGTACCAATGGACGGAGTGGTTGCGCCCATTGCAGACTCCCCTGCCGGTCGGTCGTTGGCCCGCTCGACGCTCACGACACTACGGTCAGCAGATGCGCGATTACCAGTCTTCGTTGTCGTCATGGGACGACTACCCGGTGCACCAGCAGGCCGACACCATCCGCAACGTCGCGACGAGCGACCGCAACTTCTACGACCGCTACTACTTCAACATGCACGGCAGTAGCGACGAGCTGTTCATGGTGATGGGTATGGGCCAGTACCCGAACCTCGGTACCCAAGACTGCTTCGCATCGGTACGCCGTGGCGAGGTCCAGCACGTCGTTCGGGCGTCGCGCGAGCTCGGTGACCGCATGGACACGAGCGTCGGGCCGTTCCGAGTCGAGGTGATCGAGCCGCTGCGCAAGGTCCGTTTCATCTGCGATCCATCGTCGCATTCCACGACCGAGGCCGACAGCGGTGCGCTGCAGATCGCGTGCGACCTCATGTGGGAAGGCGCCATGGAGGCATTCGAGGAACCGCGCCAGTACGTCCGCCGCCACGGCCGCGTCCTGTTCGACACAATGCGGTTCGCGCAGACGGGTTGCTGGAGCGGCACGCTCGAGGTTGCGGGCGAGCATTTCGACGTGACACCCGACCGTTGGTGGGGCACGCGCGACCGCTCGTGGGGTGTGCGCCCGCACGGCGAGAAGGAGCCCGAGGGCATTCACGCCGGCACCGGATCCATGCAAGGCATGTGGAACTACGACCCGATGCAGTTCGACGACCATTCGATCCTCTACATGCTGCACGAGGAACCCACCGGGCGGCGCGTGCTCGAAGAAGCCATGCGCATCTGGCACGACCCGTCGCGAGAACCCGAGTGGCTCGGCCGTCCGGAGTACGACCACGAACTGAAGCCGGGCACGCGTTTCGTCACGCACTCGACGATCTCGTTCCCGAACGCGCCCGAGGGTGCGCTGACGATCGACGTGGAACCGCTCCTGCCGAGCTACATCGCGATCGGCACCGGGTACGGCGTCGAAGACGACTGGCGCCACGGCATGTATCAAGGCCCGCTCGTGGTGCAAGGGCGCGAGTTCAAGATCGCCGAGATCGAGCCCTGGGCCCATTTCACGATCGTCGATCAGGTCGCACGCTTCACCCAGAGCAACGGCGTCGTGGGCTACGGCCTGCACGAACACGGTTTCTTCGGTCCGTTCCCCAAGTACGGCATGCACGAGGCCCACGACGGTGCCGGGAGCGGTCAGTAGGATCTGACGGGTAGTCAGATTTGGTTCGTGCATGGGAGGCGCAGGGATGCTCGACGTGAAGATCATCGGAGCGACGCTCGTCGACGGCACCGGCGCGCCGGCACGCCTGGCCGACGTCGGCATCACCGGCGACCGCATCAGCGCGATCACTGCGCCCGGCGCGCTCGAAGACGAGGCGGCCGTCACCACGATCGACGGCACCGGCCTGATCCTCACGCCGGGGTTTGTCGACCCGCACACCCACTACGACGCGCAGTTGCACTGGGATCCGTTCGCAACACCCTCGAACGTGCACGGCGTCACCACCGTGATCGGCGGCAACTGCGGTTTCACGCTCGCACCGATCAGGGACGACGCGGCCGACTACACGCGCAAGATGATGGCGAAGGTCGAAGGCATGCCGCTCGCCGCGCTCGAGCACGGCATCGATTGGAACTGGCACACCTTCGCCGAGTTTCTCGGCTCCTTCGACGACAAGATCGCCGTGAATGCTGGGTTCCTCGTGGGCCATTGCGCGATCCGCCGCTACGTGATGGGCGCCGATTCGGTGGGCAACGAGGCCACGCCGGAACAGATCGACGCGATGGTGGCACTGCTGCACGAATCGATCGACGCGGGCGGACTCGGGTTCTCCACCACGCTCTCGCACACCCATTCCGACGGCGACGGTAAGCCCGTGCCGTCTCGCTGGGCCACCCACGACGAAGTACTCGCGCTGTCGGGAGCGGTGCGCGACCACGACGGCACGTCGCTCGAGGCGATTGTGAGCGGCTGTCTCGACAAGTTCAGCGACGACGAGATCGAGTTGCTCGCCAGGATGAGTGCCGCGGGACAACGCCCGCTCAACTGGAACGTGCTCACGATCGACTCGCGTGTCCCCGAACGCGTACCCCGGCAGCTCGAGGCTGGCACACGCGCCGCCGAGCTCGGCGGTCGCGTGATCGCGCTCACGATGCCCACGATCGTGCCCATGAACATGAGCTTCGGTACGTACTGCGCGCTGTTCATGATTCCAGGTTGGGGCGACGTGATGAGCCTGCCGTTGGCGGAGCGCATCGCCAAGCTGCGCGATCCTGCGGTACGAGCCGATCTCGACGCCAAGGCGAACAGCCCCGAAGCCGGCGTGTTCCGGCGGCTCGCGTCGTGGGGCGCGTACGTGCTCGGCGACACGTATTCGCCGGCCAATGAAGGCCTGACTACGCGCCGAGTGAGCGACATCGCCAAGGAGCGTGGCCAGACGAACTTCGACTGCCTGCTCGACATCGTGATCAACGACGACCTGCGAACGATCCTGTGGCCAATCGCGAGCGATGGCGACGACGCGTCGTGGACGCTGCGCGCCGAGGCGTGGGACGACGAGCGCGTGATGCTCGGCGGCTCCGACGCGGGCGCGCATCTCGATCGCATGTGCGGCGCGCCGTACACCACTCGCTTCCTCGGCGACATGTTGCGGGGCCGCAAGCTCGTGTCGCTCGAGCGCGCCGTGCAGCTGATCACCGATGCACCGGCCAAACTGTTCGGGCTCGTCGATCGCGGCCGCGTCGTCGAAGGGGCCTACGCCGACCTCGTGTTGTTCGACCCCGAGACGATCGCGAGCGAGCACGCTCGCCTCGTGGCCGACCTGCCCGGAGGCACGGCCCGACTCACCGCCGGATCGATCGGCGTCGAGCACGTCTTCGTCAACGGCGTGGAAACCGTCCGCGCGGGAGCGGCAACCGGAGCGATCCCCGGCACCGTGCTGCGTTCGGGCCGCGACACCACCACCGTCGCCGTCTGAACGCGCCGGCTTCGCCGATCAGCTATCGCGCTGCCGCGGCAGCGCGCGCATCTCGACCTCGCCTGCGCACTCACCTTCGATGATGACGTCGCCCATCGCGACGAAGCCGTTGCGCGCGTAGAGCCGCTCCGCGGGGACATTCCCGTCGCGCACATGCAAACGAAGCTCGGGATACCCCGAGTCCTGCGCCCATGACAACACGGCCTGCACGAGGGTGTCGCCGACGCCCACGCCGCGCGCCGCCGGGTCGACCCACATCGATTGCAGCCACACAATCGCGGCGCCACCGAAGTCAGGGCGAGCGGCGGCGACGCCCATCGCGACACCGGAGGCATCTTCGCAGAGGAACGTCGCTCCCGAGGTGGTCCACCGTTGCCAGTCGGCGTCGGTGCGTTCGAGCTCGCGGGCCAGCGTCGACGCGAACGCGTCCGGCGCGTCCGCGAGCGCCCGCAGGCGCACATCGCGGATCGTCCGCTCGTCGCCCAACACCGCCTGGCGCACACGCATACACACATCATCGCCGCACTGACCGGGCCAGTGCATCGAATTTGGTCCAGCCCAGCTGAGCACCGTCAACGGGCGCGCTCGGAGCAGCGTCGTAGCCTGCGGTCGATGAAGATCATGCGGCCCGCCGACGCCTTGCGCCTCGCGCGGGTCGTGGAGCGATCCGGGCTGTGGCGCCCGCGACGCCCCGACCGGTGGCTCGGCGTCGCGCTCGCCATCCACCGCTTCGGTCCCGGGCTCGCCGGCATCATCAGCAGCGCCTCATCGCTGCACGGGCGCGACATCGCGCTGATCGATCACGAGCGCCATCTCACCTTCACCGAACTCGACGCCCGCAGCAACGCGCTCGCGCATGCGCTCGCCAATCGCGGGGTGACCACCGGCAGCGTCACCGCAATCCTCGCGCGCAACCGGGTTGGCTTCGTCGAGGCAATCGCGGGCGTCGCCAAGACGGGCGCACACATGTTGTTGCTCAACACGCAGATGGCCGGCCCGCAGCTCCACGACATCTGTGCGCGCGAAGGCGTCGCGACGATCCTCGTCGACGACGATCTGGCCCACCTCGCGGAATCGGTGCCGGACGTCGAGCACATCTCCATGTCGAGCATCGATGCACTGGTGGCCGACCACACGAGCGCGGCGCCTCGGGTGCCGGTGGCGCCGGGCCGAACGATCATCCTGACGTCGGGCACCACCGGAACGCCGAAAGGCGCGAACCGCGACACGCCGAGCGTCGCGGCGGCCGCCACGATCGGACTCCTCGACCTCATCGCCTACCGGGGCAGTCGGCCAATGCTCGTTGCCGCGCCGCTGTTCCACGCGTGGGGATTCGCGAACCTCACGATCTCGCTCGCGCTCGGCGGCACGACGGTGCTGCAACCGCGCTTCGATCCTGAGGCGACGCTCGACGCCATCGCGACACACCGCGTCGACACGTTGGTGGCCGTACCGGTGATGTTGCGGCGCATGCTCGAACTCGATCCGTCAGTGCGAGCGCGCTACGACACGAGCACGCTCCGCGTCGTACCCCTGTCGGGCTCGTCGCTGCCGTGGGGATTGGCCGAGGCGTTCATGGATGCGTTCGGCGACGTCGTGTACAACCTCTACGGATCCACCGAAGTCGGATCGGTCACCGTGGCGACGCCGGCCGATCTGCGGGCCGCGCCGGGCACGGCCGGTCACCCCACGCCAGGGATCACGCTGCGCATCATCGATGATGACGACAAGTCGGTGGGCGTCGGCGTCAGGGGCCGCATCATGGTCCACAGTCCGCTCACGTTCGGCGGCTACACCGATGGCACCAACAAGGCCGTCGTCGATGGCTATATGGCCACCGGCGATGTCGGGCACCTCGACGAGCACGGTCGATTGTTCGTCGAGGGCCGCGACGATGACATGATCGTGAGCGGCGGCGAGAACGTGTTCCCATTGGAGGTCGAAGACCTTCTCGCGACGCATCCCGCCATCATGGAAGCCGCGGTCACTGCAGTGCCCGATCCGGAATTCGGCGCACGCTTGCACGCCCATGTCGTGCGAGCGCATGGTGCCGAGGTCGATGCCGACGAAGTTCGTACGTTCGTGCGCGACCGCCTCGCTCGCTACAAGGTGCCGCGCGACGTGACCTTCGTCGACGTGCTGCCCCGCAATGCCACTGGCAAGATTGTCAAGCGGGCCCTCACGCCGTGACGGCCACGGTGCCGGGCAACGTCGTCGCGGTCGACATCGGCGGCACGAAACTCGCGGCCGGGGTCGTGGGCGCAGATGGCACGCTCGTGGCCCGCTCGGCCGTGCCCACACCGGCCACCCACGACGCCGAAGGATTGTGGCAGACGCTCGCGCACCTGATCGACGACGTTCGGGTCGGTGACGAGATCGCCGTGGGCGTCGGCACGGGCGGCCCGATGGCGCGGGGCGGCGTGCACGTGTCGCCGCTGAACATCGTGGCGTGGCGCCAGTTCCCGTTGCGGGCGCGTCTCGCGGCGCACACCGGGCTGGCAACGTTCGTCGACAACGACGCCAAAGCACTCGCGCTCGGCGAAGGCTGGCTCGGCGCCGCGCAACACAGCGCGAACTTCATGGCGATGGTGGTGAGCACCGGCATCGGCGGTGGGATCGTGCTCGACGGACATCTGCTCGATGGCAACGACGGCAACGCCGGTCACGTCGGGCACATGATGGTCGAGCCCGATGGCCGCCTGTGCGCCTGCGGCGCGCGCGGTTGCCTCGAAGCCGAAGCAAGCGGAACCGCGATCGCGGCCATCACCGGCGCGCCGCCCAAGGACGCACCCGCGGCGGTTGTCGAACGCACGGGCATGTTGGTGGGGCGCGCCGTCGCCAGCGTCGCGAATCTCCTCGACCTGCAACTCGCGGTCGTGGCCGGGTCGGTCGCGCTGGGGTACGGCGCGCCGTTCTTCGCAGCCGCGCAGCGCGAACTCGACGCCCGGTGCCAGCTCGACTTCGCTCGGGGCACCACCATCGTCCCGGCCGGTCTCGGAGAGCGCGGCCCGCTCATCGGCGCCGCGCGCGTCGCGTTCGCTGCGCTCGCGCCGCTCGGTGCTCCCTGAGCGCTACTGCAGGCCGAACGCCGGGTACTCGTCGCGCAGCAACCCAACGTAGGCAGCCACGCGCGTGCCGTACCGCGACAGCTTGATGATGTAGTCGCGCAGACCTTCAGGCCACGTTCCGGTGAAGAGCACGGCGAAGAACGCACCGAGCATCACGAAGAACGCACCGATGAAGAGGAAGAACAGCACGACGTAGTGCGGAATCGCCAGGAACCACTTGTAGAGCGGCTTCCAACGTCCGTACTCGTCTTGACGATCGATCTCGAGGAACGCCGGATCCGTACGAGAATCTGTGGCCGCGGTGTCGAACTCGAACTTCGGGTATTCGTTACGCATGAACAACACGTAGGTCTCGACCCGCCATTGGTAGCGGTTCGTCATCATGATGAAGTTGAAGATGCCTTCGGGGATCTGCTTCGTGAACAGGATCGTGAGAAAGGCCACGAACGTGAGGGCATTGCGCACGATCTGGAGCAGATACATCACGACGAAATGCGGAATGGCGAGAAACATGTTGCCGATCACCCGCCAGCGATCAACCTCATAGCCGTGTTGAAAATCGAGCCGGACGCTGTCCACACTTGCCTCCACGCATAGGTGGTACCGAATGGCCAGTGTGCAGCGCTAGTGACGTGGCGTCAACAACCGTTCAGCGATAGACGAAGCGACCGCCGTCGATCACCACGACGCCGTCCTGGTTCACCGTCTGGTACTGCGCCTTGCCCGGTTCGAGCACCCACATACGGACCGTGAGCGTGTCGCCTGGCAGTACCGGCTTGGAGAAGCGATTGTCCATGCTCACAAACTTCTCGACATCCGAACCACAGAGCGTGTGCAACAGCGCCCGCCCCGTGAACCCGTACGTGCAGAGTCCGTGCAGAATCGGCCGGTCGACGCCCATGAAGGGCAATGCCGGGTGGCCAGGGTCACTGTGCAGCGGGTTGCGGTCACCGGACAGGCGGTACAGCAGTGCCTGGTCGCGCCGCGTCACATACGACGTCTCGTGGTCGGGCGCGCGCTCGGGCGCCTTCGGCGGATCCACAACGTCGTCGCCCGCCGTACCGCAACCGCCCGCGTCGCGGATATACGCCGCGAAGCGCGTCGTGAATGCCGGCTTGCCCGTGTCGACGTAGGTCGACACGTTCTCGAGTCGCACGACCGCAGCCTTGGTCTTGTCGTAGATGCCGACGAGCCGCTGCACCGTCTCGATCTCGCCGTCGGGCGGGATCGGGCCGTGCAACGTGACGCCCTGCTCGGCGTGCAGGAGCTTGGTGAAGTCGTAGGTGCCCCAGGCCGGTGCGTTCGCGCCGCCGCCCATCGCGACGATCACCGGCAATGTCGGCAGCACCTTCTGGTCGATACCACCCGAGTTCTCGGTCGTGAACTCCAGCTCGAAGCCGGTGGGATCGGTCTGTCCGGCGCCGACACCGAGCGCGTAGAGCAACGCGTCCTTCGACGTCCACGAGTTGCGACCCGGGTCGCTCGCCTTGCCGACGTTGTCGAGGATCAAGGGCATTGCAGTCTCCTGACGATCGCTTCGAACTACTCGAACATTGTTGCGGGGACGCGTGCCTGCTTGACGAGGTCGGGCACGATGGCGCCGAGCGTGTTGGGGTCCCAACGCTCACCGTCGTTGTCGGCCGACGGCCCGCGGTGCCACCCTTCGGCCACGCCAATGCGGTCACCGGCCACGATGAACACCTGACCCGTCACGTCTTTGCTCTCCGGTGAACCGAGCCAGCACACGAGCGGCGAAATATTCGCCGGGTCGAGCGCGTCGAACTTCGTCGGGTCGTCGGGCTTGCCCATACCGAGGTTCTCGGTCATGCGCGTGCGCGCCACGGGCGCGATTGCGTTCACGTTCACGCCGTAGCGCCCGAGCTCCATCGCCGCGATCACCGTGAACGCGGCAATGCCTGCCTTGGCCGCGCCGTAGTTCGTCTGACCCGCGTTGCCGAAGATCCCCGACGGCGAGCTGGTATTGACGATGCGGGCGTCGGGCTGGTTGCCAGCCTTCGAGAGATTCCGCCAGTACTCGACTGCGTGACGCGACGGGGCGAACGTGCCCTTCAAGTGCACCGCGATCACGGCGTCCCATTCGGCCTCTTCCATGTTCGCAAGCATGCGGTCGCGCAGGATGCCGGCGTTGTTCACGACGACGTCGAGGCGGCCGAAGTGGTCGATGGCCTGCTGCACCATCCGGCCCGCGCCCGCGAAGTCGGCGACGTTGTCGCCATTGACAATCGCGTCGACGCCCATCTCGCGGATCATCGCGGCCGTCTCTTGGGCGGGATGAATGTCGGCGCCATCGCCGCGGGCGTCGCCGCCGAGGTCGTTGACGACCACATGCGCGCCAGTCGCGGCGTACGCAAGCGCGTGCTCGCGACCGATACCGCGTCCGGCGCCGGTGACGATGACGACGCGTCCTTCGTTCAGTGCTGCCATGAGTTGCGGTGGGCTCCTGTGTCGTGGTGTCCGGCGAAGCTCGCGGTCGAGCCTCGCGATCGAGCCTGGAGGCCCGGGTGCGCGCCGACGGTACCGCCGCCTCGACCAACGTGACAAAGTGAACCCCGCATGGACCCCTCTGCCACCCCGGTCGGCATCGAGCAAGTGATGGCCGCGGCGGCCGGATTGGCCGGTTCGATCGCGGCGACGCCGTGCCCCGAGTCGATGACGCTCTCGGCCATCACCGGGGCACAGGTGTGGTGCAAGCTCGAAGCGTTTCAATACACGGCCTCGTTCAAAGAGCGCGGCGCACGCTGGTTCCTCGACCAGCTGAGCGCCGAGGAGCGAAGCCGCGGCGTCGTCGCGGCATCGGCCGGAAACCACGCCCAGGGCGTGGCACACCACGCTGCGCTGCTCGGGATTCCCGCCACGATCGTGATGCCGCACGCCACGCCGTTCACCAAGGTGACGCGCACCGAAGTACTCGGTGCGCGCGTCGTGACGACGGGCGCCGGTTTCGCCGATGCGCTCGCCGCGGCGCTGCAACTCGCCGCCGAGACGGGGGCGACGTTCGTACCGGCCTTCGATGATCCTTTCGTGATCGCGGGGCAGGCAACGGTGGCACTCGAAGTGCTCACCCAAGCGCCCGAGATCGACACGATCGTCGTGCCCGTCGGCGGCGGCGGCCTGATCGCCGGTTGCGCGATCGCGGTCAAGGCGCTCCGCCCAGATGTGCGCGTCGTGGGCGTACAGGTCGCGACCTACGCAGGTATGGCGTACGCGCTCGGGATGGCCGGCGCTCCGACGGGTGGCATGACGATCGCCGAAGGAATCGCGGTCGTCGAACCGGGCGCGCTGACGACGGCGATCGCTCGCGAACTCGTCGATGAGATCGTGACGGTCGACGAAGGCGATCTCGAACGCGCCGTCGGGCTCTATCTCGAAATCGAGAAGTACGTCGTCGAAGGGGCCGGCGCCGCGAGTCTCGCCGCGCTGCTCGCACACCGAGACCATTTCGCAGGTCGGCGCTGTGCTCTCATCGTCAGCGGCGCCAACATCGACCTCCGGGTGCTGTCATCGGTGATCGTCCGGGCACTCGCCCGTAGTGGTCGGTTGGTCCGTCTGCGTGTCGAGGTCGCCGATCGCCCGGGTGCACTCGGGGCTGTAGCGGCAGTGATCGGCGCCGCCGGCGGCAACATCGTCGACGTCGATCATCACCGCGATCGTCTCGGCGTGCCATTGCGCGAGGCCGTGCTCGAGGTGTCGGTGGAGACGCGCGACGCCGAACACGGGGCGAGGATCATCGCCGACCTCGCCGCCGCAGGTTTTCATCAGGCCGAAATCTGACGGACCCGGTGTGCGGCAATGCTTCTCGCGCAATACTGTCGGGCAGCATTCAAAAGCGAAGGGGTCATCGTGCACAGGTATCGCATCACTCCGTTATTCGTCGCCGTCGTCGCCCTCACGGGGCTCGCAGCGTGTGGCAGCAGCGGCACCAAAGCCGCCGAAACGACGGGCGGCGCAACCACCAGCGTCGCTCCCGAGACGACCACCGCTGCACCGACCGGCTGCACGGGGCCGTCGGACGCCTACGTCAAGACGATCGGCGACCCGAAGACGTTCACACCCGTCACGGCCGACACGCTCACGGTGGTCACGAGCCTTCCTGGGCCGGGATTCTGGGAGGGCAGCGACAGCGACCCCACCAAGATCACGAGCGGCTTCGAATACGACATCGCCAAGGCGATGGAGTCCTCGTTCGGTCTGCACAAACTCGTCGTGCAGAACAAGCCCTTCGACACGATCGTCGCCGGTCAGGTGACCGCCAACGACTACGACGTCGCCCTCTCGCAAATCTCGATCACGTGTGATCGTGCGAAGGTCGTCGACTTCTCAGTGCCCTATTTCCAGTCGAACCAGGGCATCCTCGTGCGAGCCGGCACCAAGGTGGCCGATCTCGCCGCCGCGAAAGCACTGCACTGGGGTGTGCAAACCTCAACGACGGCAGTCGATTTGCTCAACAAGATCGGCGCAACGAATGTGCAGTCGTTCAAGGACCTGCCGACCGGGTACACCGCGTTGCAGGCCGGAACGGTCGACGCGTTCTTGATCGACACCGCGATCAACCTCGGTGAGGCCGCTCGTTCGAACGGCAAGCTCGAAGTGGTTGCGCAGTTCAATCAGGACGGCGGGCCTGATCAATACGGCGCGATCATCCCGAAGGGCTCGGCGAACACGGCCGCTATCAATGGCGTATTCAAAGAACTCACCTCCAGCGGACAGCTCTCGTCGCTCGCTACGAAAGACCTCACCGCCGACCCGGGCAACATCCCTGTCATAGCAACCAGCTGAGCGCACGAACCGAGCTGTGCGCGTCGTTCCGACGTCTGTGAACCCGCCCGGCGCACGCCGGGCGGGTTCGCGCGTCGCGACGAATGTCCGCGGCGCCACGATTGCGTTCGTGCTCGCCATCCTCGTGCAGGGTGCATTCGTCGGTGCGCTGCTGTTCTTCAACGGGAGTCTGCGCCACCACGCCCCGGGCGCAACGACATGTCCGCCGACGTCCTATGTCGTCACCACCACGACCGTGGCCGGCGCCACCACGACGACCGGCCCGACCGCGAACACGGTGCCGGGCGTTCCCGGGCTCGGCGTGTCGCGCCCGACACACGGGTCGGCGGTGGTCCGCCACGTCGACTGCGGCGTCGCGGGCGCGGGCCTCGTCGCGACCCACCTCATCGAGTTGCTGCTCGGACTCGGCGGATTCGTCGCTCCCGCATATGGATTGCTCGCCCTGCTGCGCGCGCTGCGCAGCCGCCGGCTCGCCGCCGAGGGATCGCTCAACGAGGCGCGCATCGCAGCTGAGGACTCACGTGATGCGGTGTGGTACGTCGTTGGTTTCGGGCTCACGCTTGCGGTCCTCGCGTTCGTCGCTGTGCTGTTCGGCGGTTCCGACGGTGCGGTACGCACGGTGCTATCGAACTGGAAGTATCCGCTCGGGTCGTGGAGCGCGTTGCTCAAGGCGTTCGGTTGGAACATCGGCCTGTTCGTAGTGACCGAAATCCTGGTGCTCGTCTGGGCCCTCGTGATCGCCGTCGTACGTCAGCTCCCCGGCCGGCCGACCCGACCGATCCGCTGGCTCGCGATTGCGTATACCGACGTGTTCCGAGGGGTACCGGCAATCATCGTGATCTATCTCGTCGGGCTCGGGCTGCCCCTCGGCAAGGTCTGGCCGTTCACACACCTGCACTACACCGCGCGCACCTTCTGGCTTGGCGTACTCGCGCTCACGATTGTCTACGGCGCCTACGTCGCCGAGGTGTACCGCGCGGGCATCGAGAGCATCCACTGGAGCCAGACGGCCGCGGCGCGTTCGCTCGGTCTGTCGCAATGGCAGACGTACCGCTACGTGGTGGTGCCGCAGGCGGTCCGCCGCATCATCCCCCCGCTGTTGAACGATTTTGTCGCACTCCAGAAAGACACGGCACTCGTCGGGTTTGTCGGGCTGATCGAAGTGCTGAACGAGTCCAGCTTGCTGAACAGCCACTACTTCAACCTCACGCCGGTCACCGCCGCGGCGCTCCTCTTCCTCGCCCTGACGATCCCCCTCACTCGTTTCGTCGACTTCATGGTCCGCCGCGAGCAGCAGCGCACAACGGCGGGTTGACGATGTCGTTCCTCGAAATCGACGGCGTGCACAAATGGTTCGGCGACAACCATGTGTTGCGGGGCATCGACTTGTCGGTCGAAGAGCACCAGGTCGTGTGTTTGATCGGGCCGTCCGGGTGCGGCAAGAGCACGCTGCTGCGATGCATCAATGCGCTCGAACCAATCCAAGACGGCGAGATCCGTATCGACGGCGAGCGGGCCTCGGGCCGCGGTGTCGACGTCAACGCGCTGCGCCAAGACGTCGGCATCGTGTTCCAGAGCTTCAACTTGTTCCCGCATATGTCGGTGCTGCGCAACATCACGCTCGCGCCGGTCAAGACGTTGGGTCTTTCCAAGGATGCCGCCGAGGAACGCGCGATGGCCCTGCTCGAGCGGATCGGGCTCGCTGACAAAGCGCGCGAATACCCGGATCGCCTTTCCGGTGGCCAACAGCAGCGCGTTGCGATCGTGCGAGCGCTCGCGATGCAGCCACGGTTGCTACTGCTTGACGAGATCACGAGCGCGCTCGACCCCGAACTCGTGTCGGAGGTACTCAACATCGTGCGCGACCTCGCAGGTGAGGGAATGACGATGCTGCTCGCCACCCATGAGATGGGTTTCGCTCGAGAGGTGTCGAGCAAGGTGTGCTTCCTCTACCAAGGTCGGATCGAGGAGTCGGGCCCGCCCGACAAGATCTTCAGCAACCCCACGAGCGACCGCACCCGCCAGTTCCTGCGCAGCATCATCGAAGCCGGCCGGCTCTGAGGGACCAAGAAAATCCAACATTCTCACCGCTTCACCCTTGACAGCGAACGTTTGTACACCCTGTCGCGGCGGCCGCGACGCGCTCAGCGTGGCCACCATCCAAGAAGCGCTCGACGCCGCGACCGACACGGCCACCGAATCGAATGAGATACACGTTTTCTGAATCACGTAGCGTCGATCGGGTGAGCAACGTTGTGGTGCGCCGGGCCGTGCCGACCGAATACGACGCCGTCGGCGAGCTCACGATTGCGGCGTACCGCGCGTTGCCCGTCGATCACTTGTGGGGTGGGTACGACGACGAGATCCTCGCGGTGCGCGAACGGGCTGAGCTCACGCAGGTCCTCGTGGCTGCCGACGGCGACCGCATCCTCGGCGCGGTCACGTATGCCACCGATCCCGAAAGCGGCTGGGTGGAATGGACCGCACCGGGCGAGGCCCAGTTCCGCCTGCTCGCTGTTGCCGTCGAGGCGCGCGGTCGCGGCATCGGCGAACTCCTGGCGCGCGCGTGCATGGAACGCGCCGCGTCCGACGGGCTGACGATCTGCATCCACACCACGCGGTGGATGGAGGCGGCGCAGCGCCTGTACCCACGACTCGGCTTCGTGCGCAGTCCCGAGCGCGACGCGACGTACGAAGATTGGGGCGGGCCGTCGATCAACGACCTGCCACCGGTCTGGGTGGGCGAGTCGTTCATGGCCTTCACGTGGCCGGGCTGACGCGCCCGCGCCGTCAGTGGTCGGGCTGGTTGAGCTCGATCTGATTGCCGGCGGGGTCGTGCAGGAATACCTGCTGCCCGGCGCCCTGGATGTGATCGGAGCGCTGGTGCTCGACGCCTTTGGCCGTGAGGTGCTCACACCATTGCTCGACATCGTCGATGTGCAGCGCGTAGTGCGACATGGATCGTTCGGGTGCTCCGAACTGCATCAGGTGGATCTGTTGCGAGCCCGCGTCGAGCCAGTATCCGGGGAAGCCGAAGTCGGGCCGGTCCTCACGCACCCGACACCCGAGCACGTCGACGTAGAAGCTCCGCGCCACGTCCACATCGTCGACGCAGATCGCCACATGGTGCACACCAGCAAGTTCCATGACGCACAGTCTGGCACGGCGCCGTTGCCGGCCGAAGGGCGCTACGTTCGGCCAATGTTCGCTGACCCGTCTTCGATCGACGTCACGCTCGACGCGCGCTCGATCTCGTTCGAAAACCCCACGGGAGCGCGCGGCGCCGGCGGAGTCGCGGCCGGCGGCCGCAAGGGCGCGCCGTCGCGGGTCGTCGCCCCCGGCGAACGAATCACGCTGGCCGACATCGCCGGTCCGGGAACGATTCGCCACATCTGGTGCACGGTGCCGCCCATGGCACCCGAGCAGATGCGTGCGCTCACCGTTGAGGTCTTCTACAACGGCCGCGACGAACCGTCGATCAGCGTGCCCTTGCTCGACTTCTTCGGCGTCGCGTGCGGTCGACCGCGGGCGTACACGTCGGCGCTGACGAGCGCGCACGAAGGCCGCGGCTTCAACGCGTACTTTCCGATGCCATTCCATGAGCAGGTGCGCGTCGAGTTCGTGAACGGCGCGGCGCGACCGTGCGTTCTCTATTTCCAGATCGACTACACGCTCCAGCGATCGCTTGCGCCGGACGTGGGCATGCTGCACGCCGAGTTCCGGCGCGAGAACCCCACCGCGCTGCGCCACGACTTCACGATCACCGACGGCTGGCACGGGCCCGGGCGCTTCCTCGGTTGCGTCGTCGGCGTACGGCCGATCGACGCGGGAAGTTGGTACGGCGAGGGTGAAGTCAAGGTGTACCGCGACGGCGACGAGGCACTCCCGACGATCTGCGGCACCGGGCTCGAGGATTACGTCGGCTCGGCGTGGGGCATGGGTGCGCACCATGGCCTGTACGCGGGCGCGCCACTCGTCGCGGGCAATGCCGACGGCGGCATGCTCGCGCTCGCCGACTTCGTGGGGTTCTACCGTTGGCATGTGCCCGATCCGATCGTGTTCCACGACGGGCTACGCGTCACCATCCAGCAAATTGGCATGCACGCGTTCGGTCCGGACGACCTCGACGCGCGCGACGGGTACGTTGCCACCAACCCGATCGCCGGTAATGGATGGCACCCGCGGCGCGAGCGCGGCGCGTGGGTCGGCTTGTTCGAGCGCGTCGACGACTACAGCGCAGCTGCGTTCGTCTACCTGCGCGACGCCCAGGCAGTACGCCGCGTCGAGGTTGCCCACGCCACCGCCGACCTCGCACGACGCGACTACGAACGCCCCGACCCGATGGAAGCGTTCCTCAGGTGAGCGTGATTCTTCGGACCGAACGCCTCGTGGTGCGACGCTTCACCGACGACGACGTCGACGCGTTCCACGCGTACCGCGATGATCCACGCGTGGCCCAGTTCCAAGGTTGGAGCGTGCCGTTCCCACGCGAGCGAGCCGAACATCTCGTGCACGAGTTCGCGCACGACGACATGTGGCGCAATGGTGCGTGGACCCAGGTCGCGCTCGCGCGGCACGACGACCCCGACGGCCTCATCGGCGATCTCGGGATCCGCCTCGAACCCGAGGAACCCACGGCCGAACTCGGCATGACGATCGCACCGGCCCACCAGGGCAACGGCTACGCGGCCGAGGCGCTCCGGGCCATGAGCGAGTTCCTGTTCGAGCGGCTCGGTATGGCGAGGGTTGTCGCGTTCACCCACAAAGACCACATTGCCGGACAGCTCACGCTAGAAGCCGCGGGCCTGCGCTACGTGACGCTCGATGGCGACGACTTCGTGTACTACCGCCGCGCCGAATAGGTTCCGCCCGCACGTATGGCTCGGTCGACCCCACGTCGACCTCGATAGGAGGCACGCGCATGGGCGCGCTCGACGGAAAAGTCATCGCCATCACCGGATCGGGTCGCGGCATCGGCCGCGCCGTCGCCGAGTTCTGCGCGTCGGAGGGAGCCGCGGTCGTCGTGAACGACTACGGCGTGTCGATCGACGGCCAGGAACCCACGAGTGAGGTCGCCGACGAGGTCGTGCAGGCGATCAAGGACGCGGGCGGCAAAGCCGTCGCCAACGCCAGCTCGGTCACCACGATGGCAGGCGGGGCCTCGATCGTGCAGAGCGCCATCGATACGTTCGGGCGCCTCGACGGTGTCGTGGCCGTCGCCGGGATCCTGCGTGAGCGCATGTTCTTCAACATGAGCGAAGAGGAGTTCGACCCGGTCATCGAGACGCACCTGAAGGGCACGTTCACCGTGTTCCGTGCCGCCGCCCCGGTATTTCGCGAGCAGAAGTCGGGCGCGTACGTGGCGTTCACCTCGGGTGCGTACGCCGGCTCGGTCGCGCAGGCGAACTACAGCGCGGCCAAGGGCGGCATCGTGTCGCTGGCGCGCTCGGTCGCCGCGGGCATGTTCAAGTACGGCGTGCGCTCCAACGTGATCGCGCCAGTCGCGAAGAGCCGTATGTCGGGCAACGTGCCGTTCGGCATCGAGATGGGCGAGCCCGAAGACGTCGCGCCGATGGTGGGTTTCTTACTCAGCGACCGCTCCGAAGGTGTCACCGGCCAGGTGTACACCGCGAACGGCAGCAAGATCGCGGTGTGGAACCAGCCCGTCGAGGTACGCGAGATGCGCACCGAAGGCCGCTGGACCATCGACGGGATCGCCGAGCACTTCGACGAGATCGGTCAAGAGCCGATGGGCCTGCTCGCCGCCCTCGCCGAGCGCGAGGCCGCAGCCAAGCTCGCCAAGGAGACCGGCACCACCCCGAACCAGTAACACCCCAACTCCGTGGTCCCATCAGCACGCAGTTTTCTGCCCTCCCGATGGGACCACGGGCGCGTGGGGTGCGCGGGGCGCACGTACGATGCCGCCGATGCTCTCAGTAGTCGACGGTGAAGCTGCGGTCACGCTGCGAGCAGGAGACCTCGACGCCACGGTGCTGCCGTCGTTCGGGATGCTCGGCGTCTCGTTACGCCACCGCGGCGACGAGGTGCTCGCGCTCCCCCGACCGATCGAGGGGTTTCGGACGGGGAGCTCAACGGGCATGCCGCTGCTGTACCCGTGGGCGAATCGACTCGGCGAGCGCGCCTACCGAGTGGGCACGACCAAGGTCGATCTCGACGGCCTCGACCTTCCTACCGACCCCAACGGCCTGCCGATTCATGGCCTCCTGCACGCGCGGCCCTTCGACATCGTGCGCATCGAACCCAGTCGCTGCACCGCCGAACTCGACGTCAGCCGCGACCGCGAGCTCCTGCGCGCGTTCCCGTTCCCGCACCGACTTCGCATCGACGTGCGCATCGCACCGCATGCGCTCACTGTGGCAACGACGGTCACGCCGACCGCGCGCCGAGCGGTTCCGATCTCGTTCGGATGGCATCCGTTTCTCACGCTCCCCGGCACACCGCGAGCAAAGTGGCAGCTGCGGTTGCCGTCGTGCGAGCGCCACATCCTCGACGATCACCTCCTGCCGACCGGCGCCACAACGACCCAGCCGCGCGGCTCCTCGCCGATCGGGAAACGCACCTACGACGATCATTTCGCGCTGGGCCGCGATCGTCGCTTCGTGATCAGCGACAGTCGCCGCACAATCGAAATCGCGTTCGACCGCGGCTACCCACATGCGCAGATCTACCTGCCCGGCCCCAATGCATCGCTCACCGGCGACTTCATCTGCATCGAGCCAATGACGGCGCCGACGAACGCACTCGTCGACGGCACCGCACCGCTGTGCGCCTCGGTCGACTCGTACCGCGCCGTCTTCACCATCGCCATCTCGCGCGGCGGATCGTCTCTGGCCTAGCCGCCGACATGCGGCGACCGAAGCAGCCGAGGAGCGAGGGACGAGTGAGATCGGTGCGCAGGCAGCTCGCCAGCGCCGGACGAAGTAGGCGCACGAGGTAGCGCGTCTCTGGCCTGACGGGGGCGTCAGTTGCGTTGTAGTTTGCGCGGCCGTGGCTCAAGCGCTTGACGGCATTCGCATTCTCGATCTTTCGTGGGGCATCGCCGGGCCGCTCGGCGTGCTGATGCTCGCCGAGCACGGCGCCGACGTGCTCAAGGTGGAACCACCGGGCGGCGATCCCTTCCGCGCCTACGACGGCTACACCGTGTGGAACCGCAGCCGACGTTCGATCAACGTCGATCTGAAACACGCCGATGGCGCCGACGTGTTCGAGCGTCTCGTGCGCAGTGCCGACGTGGTGGTGGAGAGCTTCCGACCCGGGGTCATGGATCGTCTCGGCTTTGGATACGACCGCCTCGCCAAGATCAACGAACGCGCGGTGCTGCTGTCGATCCCGGCATATCCCGACGGGCATCGGCTCGCGCAACGTCCGGGCTACGACGCGCTCGTGCAAGCCAGCTCAGGCCAGATGTGGGAGCAACCGGGCTGGCGGATGGGTCCGATCTTCCTGCACATGCCGATGCCGTCGATGGGCGCCGCATATCTCGTGCCGATCGGGATCACGACGGCGTTGCTCGCACGCGAACGCACCGGTCGTGGGCAACATGTGACCACGAGCCTGTTCCAGGGCGCGCTGCTGTACACGACGCAGATCTGGCAGGAGGTCGAACACGCCGACGCGCAATTTCATGAGTTGATGGGCAAGAGCTATCCGCCGGGCATCCATCAGCAGATGATCTTCGAATGCGCGAACCACCAGTTCCTGCACCTCTCGGTGATGAGCGGACTCACGCCCACCAAGAGCCTCGACGACATTCTCGGGCTCGCCGACGCGCCCGACCCATTCACGTTCATGGCGATGCCGGCCGAAGAGCGCGAGCAGATCAACGTGCGCAGGCGCGAGCGATTCGTCGAATGTGATCGCGACGCGCTCGTGGCCGAGTTGCGTGAGCACAACCACGCGGTCGAGCCGGTGATCGCGCCGCACGAGATGTTGTCGCACCCGCAGACGATCGCGAACGACATGGTCGCGACACTGGTTGATCCCGCGCACGGCAGCACCACCCAGTTGGGGATCCCGATCCATTTGCTCGGCACCCCGGGCGCGATTCAAGGGCCGCAACCGAGCGTCGGCGCACACACCGCCGAGATTCTCGGTGAACTCGGTTACTCGGCTGAGGCGATCGCGAGCCTAACGAACGGAGCGTGCGCGGCGGAACCATCGTCGGCCACCGCGACAAAGCGTGCAGAACCCGTGCCCACGACAGTCACACGACCGACACGAGTGCGAGTCGATGCCGGGAGCGCCGGCAATGCACTTTCGGGCCTGCGCGTGCTCGACTTCGGGCAATATCTCGCGGGCCCGTTCGGGCCCATGATCCTCGGCGACCTCGGCGCCGACGTCATCAAGATCGAGCCCGTCGGCGGCGACAGCATGCGACTCGCATCGAAACCGTTCTTCGGTTGCCAGCGCGGCAAGCGTTCGCTCGCGCTGAACCTCAAGGATGCGGCCGGGCTCGCAGTGGCGCAGCGCCTGATCGCGTCGGCCGACGTGGTGCACCACAACATGACCCGCGGCGTGGCGACAAAGCTCGGCATCGACGATGCGGCGTGCCGTGCACTGCGATCCGACATCATCTACTGCAACACCTACGCCTACGGACTGCCCGATCCGCTCGGACGATTCGGCGGTCTCGATCCGCTGTATCAGGCGTCGGCCGGACTCGAGTACGAGGCCGGCGCGGTCGCCGAAGGCAACGCACCGCTCTACTACCGATTCGGCATGTGCGACGCCTCGAACGCGCTGCTCTCGGTTGTCGGCGTGTTGCTCGCTCTCGCGCATCGGGCGCGCACCGGCGAAGGCCAAGCGCTGTGGACATCGCTCCACGACGGTGGCCTCGTCTTCTCCAGCGACGTGTGGCTCGCGGCCGACGGCACGCCGTGGGACCGTCCCCGGCTCGACGCTGAACTCCTCGGGACCGACGCGCTGTACCGCCTGTACCGCACTCAGGACGACGGCTGGCTGTGCATCGCGGCCGGGCGCGACGACGCGTGGCGCGCGCTGTGCGCGACGCTCGGGGTCGCCGACCTCGCCGACGACCCGCGCTTGGTAACTGCGAGTTCGCGTACGCAGCATCGCCGCCAGATCGAGTCGGCGCTCGAGCCGATCTTTCGCACCAAGACGGCGCGCTACTGGTCTCGCCTGCTCGACGACGCGGGAGTACCGAACGAGGTACCGATCGACTCGTTCGACGGGCGCACCGTGCTTTCCGACGCCGACAACGTGGCGCTTGGCCTCGTCGCCGAATACACCCATCCCGTGCTCGGCGCGATGCGCCAGAACGGCATGCTGATCGGACTTTCCGACACGCCGTCGCGCATTGCCGGACCGCCGCCGCTCGTTGGTCAGCACTCGCGCGAGATCCTCGACGCGGCGGGCTACAGCACGGGCGAGATCGACGACCTGATGCGCAGCGGCGTCGCCTACGAACCCGATGCCGACCTCGTGGCGTACCGCGAACGCTTCGCCAATTGACCCGACACCCGACGCTGCGACCGCAACTCTTGGCGCCCGGCGGAGAGGTCGGATTCCTCGGTGCGACGGCGATCCCGGCGGAGCTGTACTTCGTAACGCGCGTTCCCGTCGTGCTCGTGGGGATGGGTTATCCGGGTCGTGTCGATTGGACGTTGCTCGCCGCCGCAGGTGTCGCCCACGTGGTGTGTCTCACACACGACGTTCCGCCGTACGACGCGTCACCGGTTCGCGCGCACGGTGTGGCGCTCCAGGATCTGTTCGCGCGAACCGACGGCCCCGATGATCCCGTCGCCGAGCTGGAGCGCGTCATGCGCGCGGCACACATCGTTGTCGAGGCCGTCGGACGCGGCGAGGGCGTGGCCGTGCATTGTCGCGGCGGACGGGGACGAGCCGGCACCGTGCTCGGCGTCGCGCTCGTACAACTCGGCCTCGATCCGGTCAGCGTCGTCGACTACTTCGACGCGCTCCACCGCATGCGTGGCAAAGGCGGCTGGCCCGAACATCCCTGGCAAGCCAACACGATCCTCAGATGCGTCGTTTTACCCCTCTATATGTGGGTCAAACGACGCACGGGTGCACTAATCCAACATGAGGTCGACGGCCGCGGCGCCGAGGCCGTTGGCGTTGCCGAGATTCTCGGCGGTGCCGAAGGGCCGCACGGTGCCGCCGTCGGTG
Organism: Acidimicrobiia bacterium; assembly: GCA_038202885.1. GTDB lineage: Bacteria > Actinomycetota > Acidimicrobiia > IMCC26256 > PALSA-610 > JBBREP01. The sequence continues at coordinate 30,082 of JBBREP010000002.1, forward strand.
AGGATGTAGTAGCCCAGGCCACTCGCCACGGCCCGAATTCGCAGACTCGAACCCGATACCGCGGGCGGACGAGCAAACGCGAGGCTGCCGCGGAACGGCACGCCGAATGCGAAGATGCCGCCATCGCGGGCCACGAGCCAATAGCCCTTGCCGTCGGCCGATGCCGTCATCGACGCCACCGGCTGCCAGAGGTGCATCGCGCCCGTCGAGCCATGGAAATGTGCGTCACCGAAACTGAACACGCCACCATCGGCGGCCACGAACCAATAGCCGTGGCCCGACGCGGTCGGCGTGAGATCGAGCACCGGAGCATTGAGACGCATCGCGCCCGTCGAGCCGTAGAAGTGCGCGTCACCGAAACTGAACACGCCACCGTCTGACCCGAGGAGCCAATAGCCGCGACCGGTTGCGGTCCGTGCGATCGCGACGATCGCGCCGTTGAGGTGCACGCGATGAATATCGCCGTAGGGCCGCGCGTCGCCGAACGTGTGCACGTGCCCGTCGGCGGTCGCGAGCCAATAGCCGCGACCCGTGACTGTCGCGGCCGACCCGACGACAGGCGAGCTGAGTGCCGCGCGCGACAGGTCGCCGTACCAGTGAGCACCACCGTGGCCCTGCACCCGTCCGTTGGCCGCGACGGCCCAGTAGCCAGTGCCTTCGGTGCCGCCGAGCACCGCGCTCGAGGGATTGACGAAGCCGTGTCCGTAGTACGCGTCCCAGCCGGGTGTGCCGAGATCGGTCGCGGTCGCCTCGAGGCGCCGTGTCACGTCACCGGCGTGGAACTTTGGTTCGTGCGCGTACACGAGTGCCGCCGCGGCCGACACGAACGGTGCGGCCATCGAGGTACCGGACGCGTACGCATACGACGCGTCGCTGCTCGACCAACTCGACAAGATGTTGACGCCGGGCGCGGCCAAGTCGACGTACGCGCCGTACTGCGAGAAGGAAGCTCGCGCCAGGCTGCTGTCGACCGCGGCGACGGCGATGGCTTCGGGGTAGGCCGCCGGATACAGCGGTGCGTTACCCGATTCGGCATCGTTGCCGGCCGCCGCGACCACGACCGCGCCCTTGCTGTTCGCGTATTGCATCGCCTGTTCCAGCGACGGTGACGCCGTGGGGCCGCCGAGGCTGAGGTTGACGACGCGTGCGCCGTGGTCGGCGGCGTAGATGATCCCCGACGCGACGTCGCTCGTGTAACCCGAGCCCGACGCATCGAGCACGCGCACCGGCAGGATGCGCACGCTCGGCGCGCCACCAAGACCACCAACCCCGTTGCTGCGCGCAGCAATGATGCCGGCCACGTGGGTGCCGTGGCCGTTGGGATCGCTCATGCCGTCACCACCGGCGCTGACGAAATCGGTGCCGTGCAGCACCGCGCCGGCGAGATCCTGGTGCGTGGCGCGCACGCCAGAGTCGACGACGGCCACCGTGACACCCGCGCCGGTGGTGGTCGGCCACGCCGCCTTGTACGAGGCTGCGTCGAGCCCCCACTGTGCGGCTTCGTTGGGGTCGTCGAGGCTTGTGACCGTGCTGTCGATCTCGGCACCGTCAGGAGCTTTGGTGAACGGCGCCACTGAGAACCGCTCGACCCGCAACCGGGGGCCGTCGTGCACCACGCGCCAGAAGTGCGCGCCTCGGGGAGTGGCCATGGCCTCAGCCCGCGGCAGCGGCTGCACGGCAACCACGCCGGTCGCCAGACCCGCCACCATGGCCGCGGCCACCACGCAGCGCGGTGCCCACCTACGCAGCCCGCGGTGCTCGCCTCCCATACCTCCAATTTCGACACGCTCCGCGACATTCCTGAGCGAAGAATCGCGCGCTGCGTAGTGCATTTGAGCCAATTGGCGCGTCTGATTGCACCACGCGGCGCATAGCGCCGTGTGGTGCAGAGGAAAACCGGGAGTGGGGGCCGGGGCGGCTTAGGGGGTGAAGGTGGCGAGCACCTCGGCTCGACGGCCCTCGGTCAGGGCGCAGATCTCGTCGAAGGCGTCCGAGCTGAGCGAGAGCTCGGCCATGGCGTGCGCAAAGGTCTCCACGTCGCTGTTGTCGTCGTCGCCACCGCGCACGAGCTTGGCGATCACGTCGGCGAGATGGACGCCATAGGCAATCGGTGCCAGCGAGATTCCGGGTGTGTGGTGATAGGTGACGCCGCGCACGAGCGAGTCGGGCAACGTCCAACACTGGAGGATCAAACCGCCGAGTTCAGCGTGCTGTACCCCGAGGACTTCGGCCTCGACGTCCAAACGGGTGCGGCCTTGAGCGCTCCGTTCGGCGAGCGCGGCGAGCAGGTCGTCGGAAAGGAAGCGACTCATCACAAGCTTGCCGACGTCGTGCAGGAGTGCGGCGGTGACGGTTTCGGCTGGCAACACCGCGGGCGCGCGCCGCACCAACAATTCGGCGGCCACCGTCGCGGCAACGGAATGCTCCCAGAGTTCGCCTTCGGCGAGGCCGTACTCGGGGATCGCCCGCGCCACACGGCTTCGCACGTTGGTGCCGAACGCCATGGCCGTGACCGGTCCAGCACCGAGGCGGACCACCGCGTCGCGCACCGTCGTGATCGGCGTACGACTGGCGCTCCACGACGAGTTGGCGGCACGCAGCACCACCGCCGTGATCGCCTGGTCGAGTTCCACCACCTTGACGATCGCAGCGAGGTCGGGCTCCTCCAAGCACATCAAGCGAGCGAGCTGGAGTGCGCTTGCCGGTAGCGGTTCCAGACACGACGCTGCGTGCGTGATCTCATCGAGGTCGATCATCAGGATCCTTCGCAGTCGCGTCCGCGACGGGTCGACCCAAACTGGATCGACGAGTCGACCCAAAGTGGATCGGCCACTCGATCTGCGTCCTGAACGGGCCGTTTGGGTTAGTCGCCCACGGCCTCGCCGAGTTCACGCAGTGCCGCGGCGAGTGCGGCTCGCAGGCGGCGCGCCGTTGCGGGCGCCAGATGTGCGACAAGCCCGTAGCCAGCGCGGCCCGACTCCTCGACGGTGAGCACGACCCGCGGTTCATCGCAACCCTCGCAGTCGTCGCTGAGCGCGACGGCCCACGACACGGGCTGGCGCTCCACGTCGTCGGCGGGGTGGTCATCGATGGCATCGTCGATCGAACGGCGCACGGAATCTCCTCGGGAGCGGCCAACGCGGGCAACGAAACGGAACCGTCGGTCAGCGGATGAGCGACAGCAGCAGTCCGAGTTGGCCGAGGTGGTAGGTGACCATGATGCTCACCGGAGCGGCGGGCGTCGAGCCCACGAACCGATTCCACGCAATCAACGAGTCGGAACCTGCGAACAGTGCGGCACCGACAACGGCCGTCCAACGGTGCGAGCCCGACGCCGCGATCACCATGCAGGAGATCACCACCATGTAGGTAACCACCGCGCCGACCACCGTCGGATCGACCTTGCGAGCCGACCGCACAATGATGCGTCCGAGCGGAACGATCACGACGAGCACGACCACCGCACCGATGGCCGCACCGAGCAGCGCCACGCCAGCCACGACGAAACCCACGACGTAGAGCACGTGGGCCAGCAGGAACGATCCCAACCCGCCAACGAACTGCTGGCGCGGCAGCATCAGCAGCACGTCGCCGACCAGCGACAGCACCAGCGCAGCCACGAACCACGGACGAGCCGACGCCGACCGCGGATCGAGCGTCATCGCCGCCGCGACGAGCAGCGCAGTCACCGTCGGCTTGGTGCAGTACTCCAGCACCGTTGCCGTACGCAGCTGCGACCACCAGTTCGCGCCCGCGAAACACCCGGCGAGCACGAGCAACACAGCTGTAGTGGCGTTCATGGTTCCCCTGTGACAACTCGGCCGACGGTCGAGGGTAGCGGTGGCCCACAGATGTTCGGCAGACTGTGGCCATGGCCTTCCATCACGTTGCCCTTGCCACCCGCGACCTCGACACCACGAATCGCTTCTACACCGAAGCGTGCGGCTTCGAACTCGTCAAGGTTGTCGCCGCACCGACCCCGGAAGGCGGCTGGGCTCGCCACGTGTTCTACGACACCGGCAACGGGGAACTGTTCGCCGTCTGGGACATCCACTCCGACGCGCTGCCCGAACATTGGTCGAGCGCGATCTCCAATGGGCTCGGGCTCCCCCACTGGGCCAACCACATCGCGTTCGCATCAAACGATCTCGACGACCTCGCGCGGCGCCGGGACCGTTGGATCGCGCACGGTCACGACGTCGCGCAGATCGATCACGGTTGGTGCACGTCGATCTATGCCGACGACCCGAACGGCGTCATGGTCGAGTTCTGCACCACCACGCGTGCCTTCACCGCCGACGACCATGACGAAGCCCGGCGCCTGCTCGCCGCAACCGAGCCCGAGCTCGACCTCGTGCCACCTCCCGTCGAGTTCTTCGAGGCAACTGCATAGGGTGGCCCGATGGACTTTGACCTCAGTGCACGCAGCCGCGACTATCTCGACCAACTCATCGCGTTCGACACCGAGGTCGTGAGCCCGGCCGAACCCGAATACCACCGCCAGCGCGACGACTCAGGCGACATCCGTCACGCACCCGCGATCATGGAGGACCTCAAGGCCGCGGCGCGCGAGCGCGGGCTGTGGAACTTGTTCCTTCCCGAGGCCGGACACGGGCCGGGTCTGTCCAACACCGACTACGCACCCCTGTGCGAGGTGATGGGGCGTTCCTCGTTGCTCGGCGAGGCCACGAACTGTTCGGCGCCCGACACCGGCAACATGGAGATCCTCGCCCAATTCGGTACGCCGCTGCAGCAAGAACGGTTCCTGCACCCATTGCTCGAAGGAAAGATCCGATCGTGCTTCGCGATGACCGAGCCGTGGGTCGCGAGCTCCGACGCGTCGAATATCTCGAGCAAGATCGAGCGTGACGGCGACCACTACGTGATCAACGGGCAGAAGTGGTTCACGAGCGGTGCGCTCGATCCGCGCTGCAAAGTTGCGGTGTTCATGGGCGTGACCGATCCCGAGGGCGAGGGCTACCGCCGTCAATCGATGATCCTCGTGCCGATGGACACGCCCGGCGTCCAGGTGCGGCGCGGGCTCACCGTGTTCGGCCACGACGAAGGTCCCGGACACGCCGAAACGTTGTGGGAGAACGTGAAGGTGCCCAAGGAGATGCTGCTCGGCAACGAGGGCGACGGCTTTGCGATTGCCCAGGCTCGGCTCGGGCCCGGACGCATCCACCACTGCATGCGCGCGATCGGCATGGCGGAAAAGGCGCTCGAACTCATGTGCATGCGCGTGCAGCAACGCGTGGCGTTCGGTGGGCCCCTCGCCGATCAGGGTGTGATCCGCGAGCGCATCGCCGAGAGTCGTATCGAGATCGAACAGGCCCGCCTGCTCACGATGAAGGCGGCCTGGATGATGGACACCGTCGGCAAGAAGGCCGCGCGCACCGAGATCGCGGCGATCAAGGTGGTGGCGGCGCGCCTCGCAACGACGGTCATCGACCGTGCGATCCAGATGTTCGGCGGCGCCGGCGTCACCGACGACTTCCCCCTGGCGGCGATGTACGCGCACGCGCGCACGTTGCATCTCGTCGACGGCCCCGACGAGGTGCACCTCCGCGGCATCGCCCGCACCGAACTCGGCAAGTGGGCGTCCCTACGAGTCTGACCAACCGTGTGCCGCTCCAGCGGCACCGGCGACGGCTAGATCGGCACACGGTGTGGGTACGCTCGCCGCCGTGAAGGTGCGCATCGGGTATGGGATCTCGGGGGCCAACCCGGTCGGCGCCGATGTGTTCGCCACGGTCGTCGACGGCCTCGAAGCGCTCGGCTACGACTCGCTGTGGCTGTCGGAACGCATCGGCGCACCCAGCTTCGATCCGGTCACCGCGCTGGCCTTTGCGGCCGGCCGCACACAACGGATCAAGCTCGGCACGAGCGTCAGCGTGCTCCCGGGGCGTAACCCCGCGGAGCTCGCCAAGATCTGGGCCACCCTCGACGTGCTCTCCGCGGGCCGTGCGCTGCCCGCGTTCGGCCTCGGCGTCGTGCATCCGAATGAACAGCAGGCGTTCGGCGTGCAGCGCAGCGAACGAGCGGCGCGCTTCGACGAAATGCTGCCGCTCGTGCGGCGCATCTGGGCTGAGGAGTCGGTCGACCACACGGGCGAGTTCTTCACGTACAACGCACTACGGGTCGAACCCAAACCCACCAAGCCACTCGACGTGTGGCTCGGCGGCAAGGCACCGTCGGAACTGCGTCGTGTGGGTCGGATGGGCGACGGCTGGCTGGCGAGCTTCGCGACGCCCGAGCAGTGCGCGACATCGAAGCCCGTCATCGACCAGGCTGCCGCTGAGGCCCGCCGCAGCATCGACCCCGAGCACTACGGCGCCATGGTCTTCTACACACACGAACCGATCCCGGACGCACTCGCCCAACTGCTCGCCATCCGCACGCCCGACGTCGATCCACACGAACTCGTGCCGTGCGGATGGGACGCGGTGCGCACACGCTGCGAGCAGTACGTGGCCGTTGGTTTCACCAAACTTGTGCTCGTGCCGTTCGGCGCCGTCACCGACTGGACCGCGGAACTCCACGCGGGCGCCGATGCCGTCGTCGACCTGCAGAATTCATAAGCAGCACTGACGGGGCCCTCCGACCGTGTGCCGCGCCAGCGGCACCGGTGAGGGCTAGATCGGCACACGGTCAGGCGCGCTCGTAGACCCAGCCCTCCCGGCCCATCAGGAGGCGGTGGCGCGGGCCGGGTTCGGAGCGCAGCTCGACGTCGTCGTACGCGATGTCGCCGTCGTAGAACACGATGGCCCCACCACCGTCGAGGAAGTGGAAGCGCGGCTCGAACTCGATGGCGTCTTCCACGGACATGGTCCCAAGCGCGTCGACAACGGTATCGAAGCGCGAGAGCGTCAACATCGACACGAACTGCGGTGGCGCCAGCTCGATCTCGCCGGCGGCGCGTTCGGCCATCGCTTGATGCGGACTGATCCAACGCACCGCGTCGCTCTCCACGCCGTCGGCCTTGGCCGACTCGTGATCGTCGCCGGCGGCACCCGCGAAGAACCACGTGGCGAAACGCTTGGGTGAGATCTCGGGCGTGGTCCAGTTCGCGAAGTGCACGAGCGCGTCGGCGTCGACCCGCACACCCGCTTCCTCCATCGCCTCGCGTGCTGCGGCGTTACGCGCCGCGAGCATGATGTCGCCCGTGCCGGCGTAATCTTCGGGGTCGATACGACCGCCGGGGAACACCCACGCGCCACCGTGGAAGTCCATTTTGGTGGCGCGCTGTCCCATCAGCACCTCGAGACCCTCGACGCCATCGCGAAGCAGGGCAACGGTGGCGGCGGGTCGGATCGGCGCACCAGTTGGCACGGCGCCGGCCGCGCGAACCTCATCGGTCCATTTCTTCATGGACGCGAATAGATCACTCCACGCGCTGCACCGTCAACTCGCCCTGCTCATGGCGGGCGCGCAACACCTTCTTGTCGAACTTGCCGACGGAGGTCTTGGGCACCTCGTCGATGAAGGCCCAGTACTCCGGCAGCTGCCATTTCGCGACGGCCTCGCCGAGGAAGGCCTTCAGTTCGGCAGGGCTCACGGCCACGTTCGCATCGAGCACCACGCAGGCCAGCGGGCGCTCGTCCCAGCGGGGATCGGGGATGCCGATGACGCTGGCCTCGAGCACGGCCGGATGGGCCGCCAGGCGGTTCTCGAGGTCGACGGAACTGATCCACTCACCGCCCGACTTGATGACGTCCTTGGCCCGGTCGGTGATCTGAATGAAGCCGTTGTGCGTGATGCTGCCGACATCGCCGGTGCGTAGCCAGCCGTTGTCGAACTTCTCGGGCGACGGATCGAGGTAGTACGACGCGGTGATCCACAGCCCGCGGATCTGAATTTCGCCGACGGCCTCGCCGTCCCATGGGAGCACGACGCCGTCGTCGCCCACGATGCGCACCTCGACACCACCGACGACCCGACCGGTCTTGGCTCGCCAATCCATCTCGTCGGGCCCGCCGAGCGCAACACTGGCCGGCGGGTGGGCAACGGCCGCAAGCGGTGAGGTTTCGGTCATGCCCCATGCCTGGATGATTCGCACACCGTGCTGCTGCTCGAAACGTTCCATCAGCGATCGCGGCACGGCCGAGCCGCCGCACACGATGGTGTGGATCGAGGAGAGATCACAGGGGTGCTCGTCGCTGTAGCGCAGCACCTCGTTCCAGATCGTTGGGACTGCGCCCGAAAACGTCGGACGTTCCGCGGCGATGAACGCCGCCAGGGGCTCGGGCTGGAGGTACTTCGACGGCATCAGCAACGCCGAGCCCGCAAGGAATGCGGCATAGGGCAACCCCCACGCGTTGGCGTGGAACTGCGGCACGATCAGCAACACCCGGTCGCGGTCGCCGATGGCGAGCGCGGTCGCCGAGGTCGCTGCGAGCGAGTGCAGATACGACGAACGGTGGGAGTACGCGACACCCTTTGGGTTGCCCGTGGTGCCGCTCGTGTAACACATGGCCGATGCACTGCGTTCGTCGACCTCGGGGTAGTCGAAGCCAGGTGCATATTTCGCGAGGAGCTCGTGGTAACGCACGATCGGCACGTCACCCAGCGCGCTGGCATCTCCGTCACCCACCACGATGTACTGCTCGACGGTACTCAGTTCGCCCACGACCTTCGCGAGCAGCGGGATGAGGCTGTCGTCGACGATCACGACCTTGTCGGCCGCGTGATTCGCCACGTACGCGAGTTGCTCAGGGAACAGCCTGATGTTGAGCGTGTGCAACACCGCGCCGAGGCACGGGATGGCGAAGTAGGCCTCGAGATGTTCCTGCGAGTTCCACATGAACGTGGCGACGCGATCGCCTTGCTGCACGCCGAGGTCGCGCAGCGCCGCGGCGAGCCGGTCGGCATTGTCGCCCACCTGCGCGAACGTCGCTCGCCTCGAGTGGTCGCCCATCCACGTGACAACCTCGGACTCGCCGTAGACCGCGCGCCCGTGGCGCAAGATCGACGTGATCGTGAGCGGAAAGTCCTGCATCGTCGACAGTGTCATCGTGGCCTCGCCATCGTGTTGTCGGGTTCGCTGGTCGGAGCGTACGCGACGTCGCGATTCGCCGCACCGGCCCCAAACGGATCACGCTCGGTTAGGGCGCCCACGCCACGAGTCCGTCGAAATTCGCGGTCAGCAGACGCCCGTCGACCCAGATCGGTTGCGCGTATTCGGGGAAATTGCCGATGTCGTGCAGCACACGAACCATGCTGCCCGTAGCGGCATCGATGACGAACACGCCGTTGCCCGGCCCACCGAACCAATCCGTCCCCGCGTAGGCGAGGATCCCGTTCGGGTTGACCGTGCCCGAGCCGAGCGGGTTCGCAGGCAACCCGAGCTGCCAGATGATCGCGCCGGTCGCGGGATCGAGTTGGCGGACCGATCCGCTGTAGTGCACCTTCTTGATCGTGGTGGCGTGCGCGGCGACGAACAGTCTCGTCCCGTCCCACACTCCGCCGGCCAGACAATTCGATTGGCCCAGCGGCGTGCCCTCGCCGACGGCGCGCTTCCACACGAGCTGCATCCTGTCGGACCGCAGCGCGTAGAAGTACCCGTCTTTGTTGCAGCCACCCACCATCGGTGTGACGTGGCCGCCGAGCGTCGCTTCGAACAGGATCGGGCTCGACGCGAAGTCTGGGTCGATGACCGAGGTGGGAGGCGCAATCCACTTACCAGTTCGAGCGAGCGTGACCGGATCGAGCTTCACGATCGAGTACTGGTCGAAATCGTTCGTAGGCGTCGGTGGGTGCGCGGCCTGCGTTGCGTCGGTGGTGGAACCGGTCGTGATGTACACACCGCTCGCGTCGGCGGCGACGCTCGTCCATACACCCGCGCCGACGTAGCCGGCCGGGATTGTCCAACCCGTGGCGATCGGTGTTCCGGTGATCGCGTCGTACGACTTGACCGCGCCGCGGGTGAACGGACTGTCGCAACTCGAAGAGATACCTACGTACACGCGCCCGTCGAACAACGTCGGGCTCGACCACGGGAACTCGTCGTTGACGACCGTTGACGGGATCTGCACGACGCTGCGCCACACCGTCGCGCCGGTGAGCCCATTGATCTCGTACAGGTACCCGTCGGGCGCATTGATGTACACGAGCGGGTTGCCGTGGCCGTCGTCGCGTACCGCGGGTGAACCCACGAGGCCCTGTGACTCCAGACAGGTCAGTGCGGGTTGGATCCCGAAGTCGCGGTGCCACAGCTCGTTGCCGGTCGACTCGTCGAGTGCGTACAGCACGCCGCTGTTGGCCGCGAGGAACACGCGGCCGCGCCAGGTCGCCGGTGTCGCGAAGATCGAGCCCGGGCGACCCGTGATCGCAGGAAGCTTCCAGCGCCATTGTGCGGAGAGGTGCGCGATGTCGCTCATCTCGATTCCGCCGTCGGCCGAGGCCGAATGGTGGCTCGGACCGCCGAGGAACCCAAGCCAGTCGCAGCCGCCGAGGACCGTCGTCAGCACGACAATCACGCCGACGCGCAAGGCTCGCCGTCGATGCGACATCAGACCTTCACGATGGCGCCGACCGCGAGTCCGAGCGCGAGCAACCCGCCGGCGCGTCTCGTGACGAGAAAAGCGTTGGGCGCGAACCACAGCGGCCATACCGGGTTCGGTACAGGCGACTCGGCTGGCTTGGGCTCGTTGAACGCTCGCCAGGAACGGAGTTGCACGGGAAAGGCCAAGAACACGAGCAGCGAGGCCCATGGCAACACGCGCGCAATCGCAAGCGCAGCGACCGACGCGTAGAACACGACGAACATGCCCTGGGTGACTCGACGAGCGGCGCGCTCGCCGAGGAGCACCGGCAACGTCTTGGTGCCGTCGGGCGCATCCCACGCGATCTTGTCGATGTGCTTGCCCATCAGCACCGTCGTGCACAAGATCGCGTACGGCAACGATGCCAACACGATCGCGCCGGGGATCGTGCCCGTCGCCGCGTAGTAACACCCGCCCACCATCAACGGACCCCACACCGCGATCACTGTGGGCTCGCCGAGACCGCGCTTTTTCAAGCGCAGCGGCGGCGCGGTGTACGCGGCCGAGAGCACGAAGCCACCAACCGCGAAGCCGACAATCGGCCAACCCTGAGCGATTGTGAGCACGATCATGATCGCGAGGCATATCGCGTTCACGCCGATGGACAGGGCGGCGAGACCGCGCTTGGTGATCACCCCGGAAAGCACCGGATGCGGCGAGTACAAGTTGCGCGGATAGTCGGCGCGGTCGGTGCCCACGGCCACGTCGAACAGGTCGTTCATGAGGTTGTTCGCCATGTGCGCGAGCACAATGCCCACGGCCGACAACGCGAACCACCCCCACGCCACGTGCGCGTCGCGAAAGGCGGCAAGCAGGCCAGCCACCATGGCCGACACAATCGTCATCGGCAGTACGCCCGCACGCGTCAGGTAGAGCCACTTCGACACCGGGTCGAGTCGGCCCGCCGGTGGGTTCGTCGTGGCGAGCACGTAGCGCCAGTTGTGCAACAAGCTCCCGCGACGACTCGCCGCGTCGGAGTCGGTCGCCGCCCCAGCCGGTGGATGCGCCACAGAAGTCATCCGCAGAGGCTAAGCCGCAGGGTCGAGGCCCGTCGAGCGACGCAGTCCAGTATCGTCGCCGCCCGTGACCGATACCGTGCGCATCGAGGTAGAAGACGACCCGACGCCGATGGTCTTGATCCTCGCCGCCACGCTCAGAAAAGCGATTCGCACCCCCAAGCTTGCCGACACCCTGCGCAGCGCCAAAGGCAGCGTGACCCTGCAATCCACGGTCGACCCTCAGGCCGCCACGATCCGCTTTGCTGACGGCGTCGCGCGAGTGGAGCGGGGTGCGGCGCGCGATGCCGACCTCACGATCGCCACCGACGTGAACGCCATGGCCGACGAGCACCCACCGAAGCCGAAGGTCACGGGTGTGGCCCGTCACCCAAAGTTGGCGCTCGCGGTCAACAAGTTACTCGAGCCGCCCCACGGCACCTGGCAACAAGAAGCGGCGGCGTTCTGGGCCTTTTGTGCGTCCCACCCCGGCAGTCCGGCCGCAATGCGGGTGGTGTGTATCGACGACGGGGCCGACCTGACCCTTGGAACCGGCGTTGTCGAATACGAGTTGCACGGCAGTGCCCATGCGCTGCTGAACGTCTTTTGCGGCAACACGGTGCTCGGTCAAGACTTGCTCGACGGCAAGGTGCAGGCCGTCGGAGCGTTGCGCCACACGGCCGAACTCACGGGCCGCTCGATTGCATGGATGCTCGGAGGCTGACGGTGGAACAGGCGGACGTCGCAGCGTGGCTCGAAGAACGCGGCATCGTGTGGGTGCGCACCGACGGCATCTCGATCGACGGCGCGGTCATCGGTAAGCACCTTCACCGATCGAAGTTCGTGCACGCCCTCCCACTCGGTAACGCCATCACCGAGTTGGTGCTTGGCTACGACCTCGGAGGCACCCCGTACTTGGCGTGGTGGGACGATTGGCGGCGCGACGCGCTCGGCGACTTCCACCAGCGTCCCGATCTCAACACGCTCGTGGTGTCGCCCGATCGCCCGAATACTGCACAGGTGCTGTGCAACACCGTCGACCTCGACGGCAACGCACTCCCAGTCTGTCCGCGCACGGTCCTGCAAGGCGTCGTCGAACGGCTGGTGGGCCACGGGATGCAAGCGCAGGCCGCATTCGAGGTCGAGGCCATGGTGTTCCGCGAGCCGGTGACCGAGGCGCGGCGCAAGGGATTTCGCGACCTCACCCCAATGTCACATCCGACCGCGCTCGGCTATCTGCACTACAACTCGCACGAACAGCTTGCCTTCCTCGATGAAGTGTTACGCCGGCTGGAAGCGCTCGGGATCCCCGTCGAGGGCTGGCACGACGAAGCCGGGCCAGGCCAGTTCGAGCTCAACATGACGCCGAGCGACGCCGTGACGGCGTGCGACCGTGTCGTGCGCGTGAAACACGTACTGCGCGAGGTCGCCGCGGATCAGGGTTGCACGGTCACGTTCATGGCCAAGGCGAACGAGCACTACGGCAACGGTCTGCACGTACACCACTCGCTGTCGCGCGACGGCGCACCCGTGTTCTACGCGCCCGACGGCGACGGCCTGTCGACCACGTCGCAACACTGGATCGGCGGGTTGATGGCGACCATGCCTGCGGCCACCTCGATGTTGTGCCCCACGATCAACTCGTTCCGGCGCATGGTCGGCTTCGCGGCGGCGCCGACCGTGGCCAGCTGGGCCGAAGACAACAAGTCGACTGCGATCCGCGTGCTGTCACGAGCACCGAAGTCGGCCCGCATCGAGCATCGCGTCGCCGGCGGCGACGCCAACCCCTACCTCGTGTTGGCCGCAGTGCTCGCGGGCGGGATCGCCGGCCTCGAAGGCGCGATCGATCCGCCACCGGCGCTCACCGTGGCCGGATGGGGCCTGCCCGGCGGCTGGCCGCACCTGCCCACATCGATCACCAAGGCAGCAGACGCGCTCGCTGACGACGCCCAACTTCGTGGCGTGCTCGGCGCGGGTTTTTGCGATTACTTCGTCAACACGCGCCGGTGGGAATGGTTGATGTACCACACGACCGGCGGCGATCCGATGGCCGCGTCGGTCACGCAATGGGAGCTCGACCGCTACTTCGAGTTGGTGTGACCGTGCGCCAACGAGTCGGGATCATCGCCCACATGCAGCTCGTGCACGATCCCGACGACGGCGATTCCCTGCTGCATTTCGTCGCCGCGGCGCCCTACGTGAAGGCCGTGTACAAGACCGGCGCGATCCCAATCGTGCTGCCCGTCGTCGACGTGTCCGATATCGACGCCTTGCTCGACACCGTCGACGCCGTCGTGATCACCGGAGGCTGCGATGTCGACCCGGCGAGCTACGGCAGCACGCCCGAACCGAGGCTCGGCACGATCGACGCTGATCGTGATGCCGCCGACCTCGCCGTTGCACGCGCGGTCGTGGCACGCAATCAGCCGACCCTTGCGGTGTGCCGCGGGATCCAGGTGCTGAACGTCGCGCTCGGCGGCACGCTCGTGCAACACGTCGACGAACACATGCGCCTCGATGCCTACAACCTCGATGTCCACCCCGTCGCGATTGACCGCGGCTCGCGCCTGGCATCAGTCGTCGGCACCCACGAACTCGGTGTCAACACGCTGCACCACCAGGTGCTCGACGAACTTGGCACGGGCGTGCGCGTCGTGGCGCGCAATCCCGACGGTCACGCCGAAGCCGTCGAGGTCGACGGTGCATCGAACGTGCTCGGCGTGCAGTGGCACCCCGAGTTGCTGCGCCACCGCCCCGAACACCTCGCACTGTTCGCGTCCCTCACCGCCACGCACTAGCGGGCGGCGCGGCGACCGCGATCGGTTCAGACCACCGCGCCGGTATCAGGGTCGGACCAACCTTCGGACTCCTCGGCGAGCCGCGCGAGTTCCATCTCGTCGACCGGTGCCTCCAGCGGCGTATCGGTATACGTCTGCTGCACGATGGCGCCGGCCGCTTCGACATCGCAATCGCGTACGAAGATACGGGCGGTCGAATACGCACCGCGCAGCGCACCGCCGCCGACATCACCTTCGAGCACCGTGGTGGGCATCCCGAGATCACGCAACCGGGCCGCGAGCACCTGCGCTTGGAACGACGACGGGATCCGGCACAATTCGACGACATTGTCGTCGACGCCGAACTGGCCGTCGAGGTCGTGCAACGAACGGCGATGTTCCAGATGTTCCACAGGTGGCAGCGCCGCAACGAGCAGCGCGCCGCAGTCGGCGCACGCCGCGACGCCATCGACGTACTCCGATCGGCACATCGGGCACCACATCGTCGCCTCCTCGGCTCAGCGGACCATCGGCACGAGGGCGAGGTCGTCGGCGAGCGCGTCGGCGTTGGTGCACCATTCGGCCAGCGTCGTGGCCGGCACGCCGACAGTCATCCACGTCACGCCAAGCGACGCCAGCATGTCGACATCGTCGCGCAGCGCGCCCGCGTCGTGCCCGCGCGATCCGGGCACGGTCGTTGCGCCGGCCGCGCCGCTCATCGGGGCCACGCAGATGTCGAGCGGCTCGGTACGGCCGGCGGCATCGGCGAGCGCACGCATTGCCTCGATCCGTTGCGCGAGGTCGTCGAACGTCGCCAGCGACGGCGTCCGAGTGGCCGCCGACGTTGCGTGCGGGTTCGGGAACGGGCTCCAGCCCTGCGCATGGTCGACGGCGCGCCGGATGGCGCGCATCGAGTTGCCGCCGATCCAGAACGGCGGGTGCGGCCGCTGGACGGGCCGGGGCAGCATCGTCGTGCCTCGCGATCGGAAGTGGCGGCCTTCGTAGGCGACGGCATCCTGCGTGAGCGCGAGCTTGATGACCTCGATGGCCTCGTCGGTGAGCTCGTTGCGCTCGTCGTAGTCCACACCAAGCGCGTTGAACTCGCTGCGGAGGTAGCCCGCCGCGACGCCCAGAATCACGCGCCCTCCCGACAACACGTCGAGCGTCAAAATGCTCTTCGCCGACAGAAACGGGTTGCGGTAGGCAAGCACGAGGATGTGCGTGTGCAGGCCGATCGATGTGGTGCCGGCGGCCGCGAACGACAGCGCGACGAACGGGTCGAGTGCATGATGGCCGCCGGTGTCGAGCCACCGTTGGTCCCCGGCAGGATGATCGGTGACGTGGACCGCACCGAATCCGAGTGATTCGGCGTGGCGCGCCATCGTCGCGATCGCGGTGCCGGTGAGCAGCTCATCAGCGTGTTCGAGGTGCGACGTCGGCAGACCGATGGAGAATTGCATCGGCGGACCCTACAACGCGCTTGTTCGTACGATCAGGGGTGGGCCTGGCGATATTGGTTGTTGGTGTACGTGCGCATGCGGAGGTAGAGCGCGTAGACGTTGGAGCCGTAGAGCGGGTTCGGGGCCCAGAGACCGCCGAGGCTCGCCCATGTGGGATGCGTATGCGCGTTGCGGAGGAAGTGCACTGGCACGGTGGCCGGCTGCGACGCGAAGTCGACGCTGTGGTGGACGGTCGGGTCGGCGAGCCAGCGCAGGAACTGGAGTTGCGCGCGCACGCCGGCGCGAGCGGTGGCGAACCGGTCGCCATGGGGGCAGGCCGAGCACGCGCCGAGGCCGGCGAAATTGTTGTCGGTACCCGCGACTCGTGAACCCGCGAAGCCGAAGCTCCCCGTCTCCAGGATCCCCTGGGCGAACGCGACGTCGCCACGCACACCTTCGAGCTCGCCCTCCTCGAGATAGATACGCGCGAGCGTGAGGATCGGCACGGTCGTGTGCACCGTGACGCGGCTCGCCTTCACGAACGCCGCCATTTGCTCCGCGCTCAGCTTGGCCGGACCGAGAATCGGGCTGTCGGCCGAACCGCCGTAGAGGTGCAACCACTCGTCGCGCAGGCTGCCGAGCGACTTGAGGATTGTCGACGCCCGGCGCAGTGTCGCGAGATCCTTGGCCGCCAGCACGCGCACATTGCGGCGGCTCGCCTCGAAGTCGGCTGTGCCCTGCGAGGCAAAACGACTCCGCACGAGCTTGGCGCCACGCGCCCGCTGGTGCACGAGATCGATGTAGGCGACCTTTGCGGCGTGGCGCACCGCGTGGGTGACCCGAGCGATCGCGGCACCATCGCTCGGCTTGACGCGAGCGGCGTCGCTCGGGAGCATGAGCAGCGCACCACCGGCGGTGACGGCCACGAGCGCACCGGCACTCGCGCGGCGGATGCGCGTCGTGCGCGTCGCCGTGGCGCGGCCTCGCGACCGGCGCAACGGATCGTGGGTGTGGGCCAAGCCCAGCTCAGAAAGGAAAGACACAGTCAGCTCCTCGGAACCTGGCTCCATGGAATTTCGCGGTCGTTACGGGGTTCGCCCGGCAGCCCGAGGACACGCTCGCCGAGGATGTTGCGCATCACGTTCGACGTGCCGCCCTCGATCGAGTTCGCCTGCACGCGCAAGAAGGCCTTCTGCGGTGTCGACATGTCGAGCGCACGCGTGGGACGTTCGAATGTGTACCCATCGAACAATGTGGCGTCCATGCCCATCAGGTTGACCGAGAAGTTCGCGATGCGCTGGTTGAGTTCGGCCATCACGAGCTTGCCGGTGGAGCCTTCCGGACCGGGCGTGCCCACCTTGCGGTTGTTCGCAGCCCGGATGTTGGTGAGCCGCAACAGTTCGGCCTCGCACCACAACTTCGCCAACGCGTCACGGTGCACCGGATTGGCGCGCGTCGCGTCGTCGGTCTTCTTCCACTGTTGCAGCGCCAACGTGATCATCCCGCCACCGCGTGGCGCAACCTGTCCGCCGATCGACACGCGCTCGTTCATCAGCGTTGTGATCGCGACGCGCCAGCCGTCACCAACGTCGCCGAGCCGATGATCGTCGGCGACCCGTACGTCGGTCATGTAGACCTCGTTGAACTCGGCCTCGCCCGTGATCTGCACGAGCGGCCGCACCTCCACGCCCGGTGCGTGCATGTCGAGGACAAACATCGTCATGCCCTTGTGCTTGGGCACTTCCGGATTTGTACGCACGATCACGATCCCGAAGTTCGACGTGTGCGCGAGCGTCGTCCAGACCTTTTGGCCGTTGAGCACCCACTCGTCACCATCGCGCTCTGCGCGCGTCGACAGTCCGGCGACATCGGATCCGGCGCCGGGCTCGGAGAACATTTGGCACCACACGTCCTCGGCGGTGAACAGCCGGCGAAGGTACGCGTGCTTCAGTGCGTCGGAACCGTGCGCGACGATCGTGGGCGCACACATGCCGTACCCGATCGGATTGCGCGCGTAGGGAATCGGTGCGCCCGCGCGACCAAGCCGAGTGTTAATCGTGTTCTGCAGTTTGGGTGTGAGACCGAGCCCGCCGTTGCCCTCCGGGAAATGCACCCAGGCCAGGCCCTTGTCGAACTGCGCGCCACAGAAGACCTCGGGCGTCGTCGACTTCGGGTCGTGTTCGGCCAACAGTTCATCGCATAGTTCGACTACACGTTGTTCGTCGCTCACGCGCGCTCCTCGCCCGAACACCCCAACCCTGTCCAAACTGGGCATGCTACCGATCGTCGCCCGGTGAGTCCGGTCGAGCGACCACCTGGCATGCTCGGCGCAATGCGTGCACGCACTCGCCTCGCTCTCGCGACGGCCGCGAGCGTGGCTGCCACCGCGGGATTGCTCGGTCGACGCCACGCACAGCGTTCGGCCGCGGCCCGCCATGTGCACCGATCGCGCGGTGTCCGCACGGCCGTCGTCGCCCGGCTCGGCGCACGGCGTGCCTCGTCGAGCGCGCTGCATCAGGCCCGACGCACGTTTGCATCGGCGCCGCGACGCGCGGAGCTCGACGCCGCGCACCAACTCCGG
Source organism: Acidimicrobiia bacterium (assembly GCA_038202885.1). Taxonomy (GTDB): domain Bacteria; phylum Actinomycetota; class Acidimicrobiia; order IMCC26256; family PALSA-610; genus JBBREP01. The sequence goes on from JBBREP010000002.1 coordinate 48,418, forward strand.
ACTGCGGCCGATGTTGCCGCGGTCCTCGGCGAGATGAAGGGAGCGTTGCTCAAGCTCGGACAGATGGCCAGCTACCTCGACGAGACGATGCCGGCACCGATGCGCGAAGCACTCGCGTCGCTGCAACAAGACGCACCGCCGATGAGCGCCGAGCTCGCGGCAAGCGTGGTGCGCGACGAACTCGGCGGGCTCCCGAACGAGATCTTCGAACGGTGGGATCCGATACCGATCGCCGCGGCGTCGATCGGCCAGGTGCATCGAGCGATGACGCGCGATGGCCGTGCCGTCGCTGTGAAGGTGCAGTATCCGGGCGTCGACGACGCGATCCGCGCTGACCTCGACAACACCGACGTGCTGTTCCGCATGATCGGACTGGCTTTTCCTGGACTCGATGCCAAAGCCGTCGTCGACGAACTGCGCGCCCGTCTCACCGAGGAGCTCGACTACACCATCGAAGCGGCGAACCAGCGACTGTTCGCAGCGTGGTACGCCGAGCATCCGTTCATCCACATCCCCGCGGTGCTCGACGAGCTTTCGACGGCACGCGTGCTCACGACCGAACTCGCCACGGGTGCACGCTTCGACGAAGTCCTGGCGTGGTCGCAGGCCGAGCGCGACCTCGCCGCCGAGACGATCTTTCGCTTTGTGTTCCGCAGCATTTATCGAATCGCCGCATTCAACGGTGACCCCCATCCTGGGAACTATCTGTTCTCACCCGGCGGGCGGGTGACGTTCCTCGACTTCGGGCTCGTGAAGCGCTACAGCCCGGCCGAAGTCACACTGTTCTCCGATCTGATCATCGCGATGTGCTTCGAGCACGACATCGTGCGCTTCCGCCGCATGATTGAAGATGCTGGCGTGCTGCAACCGGGCGCGCCCGTGACCGACGAGCAGGTGCAGGCGTATTTCGGACACTTCTACGAGTTCGTCCTCGACGACCACGACGTCACGTTCGACGCCGAATACGCGTCGGGAACCGTACGCCAGATGTTCGATCTGTCGAGTCCGAACGCCGCGGTTGCGAAGGTGTCGAACGTGCCCAGCGCGTTCGTGGTGACGCAACGCATCAACCTCGGGTTGCACGCGGTGCTCGCGCAACTCCACGCGACGGCCAACTGGCGGCGCATCGCCGAGGAGCTCTGGCCGTTTGCCGGCGGGGCGCCGTCGACCGCACTCGGTGAGCTCGAAGCGGCGTGGCTCTCGGCGCACCCAAGACCGTAGAGAACTCGGCGCGATGCCTAGGGGTGCAACACGATCGCCGGGACGGTGTCGCGCGAGCTGTCGGCCGCGCTCACGATCACGCCGTCGCCCCGCTGACCGTGGTCGTCCAGACCCCAGCACTCGGCGGTGCCCGAGACGATCGCGCACATGACGGCGCCGGCGCTCACCGCGGTGGCGCCGCTCGTGAGCCCGAGGACCACCGAGGGAACAGATTTGAATGCGAGTCCCCAACACCGCACGGCGCCGCTCGCAATCACGCACGCGCTGCGCTCGCGTGCACTGAGTGAGGTGGTGCCGCTCGCGAGCCCGACGACTTGCACGGGTATGGCGCTCGATGTGGTGGTGCCGTCGCCGAGTTCGCCTTCGTCGTTGATCCCCCAGCACTTCGCCGCGCCAACGACGAGGGCACACGCATACCGGCGAGCCGCGTCGAGATGGGTCACGCCGCTCGTCAGCCCTGCGACCTGTACCGGTCGCAAGCTCGTTGCCGTCGACGCGTCGCCGAGCTGCCCGCTTTCGTTGCGGCCCCAACACTTCGCCGATCCCGCGACAATCGCGCACGATGAGAAATCACCCGCGCTGATCGACGTCACGCCGCCCGTCAACCCCACAACCTGCACCGGCGTCGACCGCGATGTCGTCGTGCCGTCGCCGAGTTCACCGTCGCGGTTGAAGCCCCAACACTTCGCGGCGCCGCCCACGACGGCGCAGGTATGGGCCTCGCCGCTATAGAGCACGCTGGCGCTGATCGACGTCACGCCACTCGCGAGTCCGACCACTCGCACCGGGACGCTGCTCCGCGTCGTCGTGCCGTCGCCGAGTTCACCGTCTTGATTGAGTCCCCAACACCACGCGCCGCCGTGTGCGATCGCACAGGTGAAGCCGAATCCGACTGCAACGGCGGTCACGCCACTCGAAAGCCCTCGCACGGCCACTGGGACGAAGCTCTGCTTCGAGTACGTGCCGGCGCCGAGCTCGCCGTAGCGATTATCGCCCCAACACTTGAGCGCGCCGTTCGTGATCGCGCATGCGTGTTCACCGCCCGCGCCGATCGCCGACGGCGCGGGTGGCGGAGCATGCGGAAGGTCATGGTCGACGTTCTGCCACACCACGTCGATGCCCGAGCCGGGCGCGTACCAGAACAGGTCCGACGTGGCGTTGCCATCGAAATCCGCCGCGAACGGCACATAGCCGGGCGACACAATGTTGGTGCGGCGCCGGACCACCGACAGTTGCGGCGACGAGCCAGGGACTGTGAACCAGGCGTAGTCGGGCGCGCCGGCGCGCCCGTACCAGAGAATGTCGGAGCTGCCGCCCGCGTCGAAGTCGCCGACCACCGGCACGAGGTCGTCGCCAGGGGTCGTATGTACGTGCGGTGACCAGATGCCGCGATGGTCGGTGCCGTACACGTAGGCGGCGCTGACAGATCCTGGTCGATAGAACAGCACGTCGCTGTGACCGTTGCCGTCGAAGTCGCCCACAACCGGTCGCGTCGGCCCGGCGCCGATCGACGTCATGAGCGCGCCGAGGTTGGTGGCAACCGTCGTGAACGCCTTCGATGGCGATCCGTACCAGATTGAGTTCGTCGTTGCCCCGCCGTCGCGATCGAACCACCAGATGTCGGAACTCCCGTCGGCATCGAAATCACCAGCAAGCGGCGTGTAGTTGCCGTACACGTGGACATCCGCCGAGGTGAAGACCTTCGACGCGCTGCCGTACCACATCGAGTCGGTCCCGGCACCGGGCGCGTACCAGAAGATGTCGCCGCACCCGTCGCCGTTGAAGTCACCGCCTAGCGGTCGATACGCGCCGAACACCGTGTACTGGTGGCTCACGAAGCCGCGCGTCGCGGTGCTGTACCAGACGAAATCCTGCGACCGACCGGCCGCGTACCAGAACACGTCGTCGCGCCCGTCGCAATCGAAGTCACCCGTCACAGGAGTGAACACCCCGTGCACGCTCACGAGGGGCGTGGGCCTGGGCGTCGAAGGCGCGGCGACCGCGATGTTGACGGTCAACGGCGGCGACGCCGCCACCATGGTCGCGACGACCGCGACGACCGCGACGACCACGAGCGACCTCGTGATGGAGCGCGGTCCGTTCACGACGCACGACCGTACCGGGCCACCCCGTGGTCGCCTATGGCAGCGTGCGCGTTAGACGATCCAGTTACCGTGGAAGCCGTACGGGACACGCCGTGGCAGGACGACCTCGGCGACGGCATCGCTGCTGAAATCCTGTGCGTCGAGCACGACGAGGTTCGTGTGATCACTCGAGTCGTCGTGCACGAGACCCATGCACCATCCACCGTCTTCGATCGTGCTGCGGTCGGGATCGGCGATGAACACGAACTCGCCCGGATGGCGCCCGGCACCAAAGTCGTGGTCGGCGCGCTGACCGTTGACGAAGTCGTGCTTGAACAGTGTCGTGGCCGCGTATGGCATCGAGTCACCGACCCCCGACGCGACCGTGTAGCCGTAACGGTGCATCGTTCCGAGCAACGACTCGTTCACGCGGCAGAACTCCTGTGGCGCGTCGTCGAGCATCTCCTGCTTGACGACGCCGGCGGTCAAATCGATCGTCCAACGCTCGAGCGTGAGCCGATCGGGCTTGGGCGCGGCGCCCGAACCGAGCGCGTTCATCTTCGGCACGTCGACGATGATCGATCCGTCGCCGGTCTCGTACGCGTTCATCGGGTGGAAGCAGTAACAGGTCTCGGTTTCGAACCACCGGATATCGGCGCCCGAACCGTCGCGGGGCAGCACGCCGACGCGCGCTGGGAACTCCGGCGCCCAGCGGAACGGAAAGCCGCGCGTGGCCACGAGTTCGAGGTCGAACACGTACGGCTGGTCGAAGAACAACGCGTAGTGCTCGGTAATCGCGAAGTCGTGCATCGACACGGCGCGCGGCAAGTCGATCGGCACACTGCGCGTGACCGTGCCGTGCGCGTCGATGGTGTGGAAGTACACGAAGGGCGTGTCGAACCAATACGAGAAGGCGACCAGCTCGTTCGTGCGTGGATCGATCTTCGGATGCGCAGTCATCCCGTGTTCGAGGCGCCCGCCAGTAAAGCGGCCAAGCGTCTCGAGTTCGGGCGACAACTCGTAGGGGTGACAGCCCTCGGTGAGCGACAGGATCTTGCCGGCCCAGCCCACGACGTTCGTGTTGCTCGCGTCATACATCGGCTGCGCCGGACCGCCCACCCTCGGCTCGCCCATTGCGTCGGCGACTGCATCGGTGCGCACCCAGCGGTTGCGATACCAACTCGCCCGACCGTCGCGCAGCTCGACGCCGTGGATCATGCCGTCGCCCAGGAACCAGTGGTACGGCAACTGGGGCGTGCCATGCGGATTCGGGCCAGTGCGCAAGTAGCGGCCGGTGAGCGCTTCGGGCAGCCGGCCGATAACCGCAAGGTCGGTGGCGGTGATCTCATCGGCGACGGGTGCGTAGTTGCCGGCGAGGAACGGATTCGATGCTGTCATCATCATACCGTCACCGTATAACACCGTTATACGGCCGTCAACCCAGCTTTGGCGGCCAGTGCGCCTTCGTCGACATCGCCGAGGTCGCACCTATCCTGATCGACGCGCCGTCCCGCGCTGATCGAGGGTGCTGGTCGTCGCATCTGCCGGAGGAGATGCTGAGACTGATGGGCACGCCCCGGCTGCACGCGCTCACGTGGACGGTCTGGATGATCAGCGCGGCCGTGTGCGTGCAGCTCGCGCCGAGCCCCGTGTACGTCACCGTCGTGATCCTCGTCGCAGTCTTGCTCGTCGAACTCCACGGGCGTCGCACCGCGCTCGCGCGTGCGTTTCCGTTGATGATCGCGCTCGCCAGCGCATTCGGCATCGTGCGGGTGCTCATCACCGCCCTCAGCACGCATGGCACTGGCGACGTCGTGCTGCTGACGGTGCCGCTGCGAGGCACGCTCCCCGACTGGCTCGGTGGCTTCACGGTGGGCGGCACGATCGAGCGCGGACCGGTGTTGCAGTCGCTCGCCGATGCCTACGCGGTCGTCGGCTTCGTCACGGTGTTCGCGGCATGGAACGCGGTCGTGTCGCACCATGAGGTGCTGCGCTCGGTCCCGCGCGCGTTCCACGAACCGGCACTTGTCGTGACCGTCGCGATCGCCTTTGTGCCATCGACGATCAGTGCGGTACGCGACGTGCGCCTCGCCGAACGAGCACGCTGCGGCACCGCCCCCCGACGACGGGGCCAGCTTCGACGGCTCGTGCTGCCGGTCTTCGAAGGCGGGATCGAACGCGCCATCGCGCTTGCTGAATCGATGGACTCGCGCGGGCTCGGGCACGGACGCGCCGGGCGGGCCGAGACCGCCGCCGGGTGGTGCACGTTTGCGGCGCTCGTCGCGTTCTCCGGCGGCTTCGTCGCGCTCGTGAGCAATGCGAGCGGCGCGGCCGCAATCGCGTTCGCCGCCGGTTTTGCTGCGTTCGTTGCCGCCATCGCCGTCGCCTCACGCGCCCACCGGCGCGTGCGCTACCGGCCCCGGAGGATCACGACGACCGACGTCGTGATGATGCTCGGCTCGGTCGCGACCGTCAGCGCAACTGCGTTCGTCGCCGCCCATCGACAGGCGACCTTGCACTGGACGTCGTTCGCACCGCTACACGCGCCGACGGTCGACTTCCTGCTGGTCGCCATGCTGGCCACCCTGGCGCTCCCGGCGATCACGGCCGTGTCGGCCCGCACCACGATGGCGACCAGCGGGGTCGTCGGTGGTCATGTCGGAGGCCCCGCATGGGAACGCTGAACTACGAGTCGGTTCGTTACGCCTATGGCGACGCGCCGGCTGACGCGCTCAACGGCATCGATCTGCACATTGGCCACGGTGAGTTCGTGCTCGTCGTTGGTGGCTCGGGCTCGGGCAAAAGCACGCTCCTGCGGGCCGCGAACGGCATCGTCCCGCATCTCACCGGAGGGACGTTCGCAGGCACTGTCACTGTCGGCGGGCGATCGACGCGAGAGCACGCGCCGCGGATGCTGGCCGACGTCGTCGGCTTTGTTCATCAAGACCCCGAGTCGCAGTTCGTCGTCGACCACGTCGAGACCGACATCGCGTTCGTGGTCGAAAACCTCGGCTTCGATGCCGCAACGATGCGCCGCCGAGTCGAAGAGGCGCTCGACGCGCTCGCCATCGCACACCTGCGCGACCGCGAGCCGAGCACCCTGTCGGGTGGCGAGCGCCAGCGCGTCGCGATCGCGGGCGCGCTCGCGGCCGCGCCGTCGCTGCTTGTGCTCGACGAGCCGACGAGCCAACTCGATCCGCAGGGTGCCGACGACGTGCTCGGCGCGCTCGCGCGCCTCAACGCCGACCTCGGCACGACGGTGATGGTCGCCGAGCACCGCCTCGATCGGACCGCGCCGCTCGCCGATCGCTGTGTCGTGTTGGAACAGGGTCGGCTCCGTGTCGACAACACGCCCGAGGTCGCACTCGCCGACTACGACGGCGCGCCGACGGTGCTCCAACTCGCGCGGGCGCTCGGATGGTCGAGCCTCCCGCTCACGGTGAAGCACGCCCGCCAACTCGCGGCCGACGTCCTGGCCACACGGAGCATTCCGAGCGCGGTCGATGCCGCGCTCGGATCGGCGCCCGGCCCCACGCTCGTGCACGCCAGCGGCGTCGGGGTGCAGTACGGCGCCCGCAACGCGCTACGCGACGTCGACGCGGGCCTCGCCGCGGGCGAGGTCGTCGCGCTGCTCGGGCGCAACGGATCGGGCAAGAGCACGCTGCTACGCGTGCTCGGCGGGCTCCAACGCAGCACCGGTCGGCTCGAGTCCGCTCCCGGCGTGCGCGTCGCGTATGTGCCCCAGGATCCGAACGCGCTCTTGTCGGCGCCGACGGTGCGCGCCGAAGTGCACGCCACGCTCCGCCTGCTCGACCGCGCCACGGCCCGTGCCGCCGGTGGCATCGAAGCCGCGGCGCTGTGGATCGACCGACTCCAACTCCACGATCTCGCCGAGCGCCACCCCCGTTCCCTGTCGGGCGGCGAGCGCCAACGGCTCGCCATTGCGGCGGTCGCGGTCAGCGGTGCGCAGGTGCTCTTGCTCGACGAACCGACGCGTGGGATGGACGCAACGTCGCGCCGCGCCCTCGAACGTGCCGTGCGCGAACACGCGGCGCAGGGTGGCGCAGTCATGCTCGCGACGCACGACGTCGAACTGGCCGCCCGGGTGGCCACCCGCGTGGTGGTACTTGGTGACGGCGAGGTGGTGGCCGACGGCCCGGCCCGCAGCGTGCTCGCCGGTTCGTTGTTCGCCCCCCAGACGCTACGCGTGCTGCCACCGCTGCTGACCGTCGAAGAGGCCGCGGCGTGGGCCGCGGTCGAGGTCGTGCGATGAGCGCGACGTTCGCTGATGCGGCCCGACGGCCGGGAGTACAGCTGCGCACGAAGGCCGTGTATTCGCTCACGGCGATCATCGGCTGCGTCGCGTTCGCGTGGCCGTTCTGGTTGCACAACGACGCGCTCGTGGGTCACGACCACGCGGGTGACGCGTGGCTCTGGGCCAGCCTGCTCGGCATCGTCGTGGTGGGCGCCGTGCTCCTCGAAGTCGCGCAGGGCACCATGAACGGGGCCACGATCGCGGTGCTCGGGGTGCTCGCCAGCATGAACGGCCTGCTCCGCCTCCTCGACCTGCCCAACGGCGGCAACGCCATGTTCTTTCTCACGGTGCTCGCGGGCGCGGCGCTCGGCCCCCGGCGTGGCCTGTTGCTCGGGATCACTGCGATGGCAGCGTCGGCGGTCATCACCGCAGGCATCGGCCCTTGGTTGCCCTATCAGATGTTGGGCCTCGGCGCGATGGGCGCCGCCGCGGGCGCGGTCGGCAGCGCACTGCGGCAGCGCTCGATCCGCACCCAAGTCCTCGCGCTCGCCGCGTTCTCCTGGTGCGCCGCGTTCGGCTATGGCGCGCTGATGAACCTGTGGACATGGCCGTTGTTCCGCGACGGCAGCCCACTGTCGTACGCGCCCGGCCTTGGCGTTGCCACCACGTTGCGCCACTACTGGTCGTTCTACGTCGCAACCTCGTTCGCCTGGGACGCCGCTGGCGCGCTCGTCAACGTGATACTCGTGCTGGCGCTCGGTGCGCCGATCCTGCGCAGCTTGCACCGGATCAGCCATCGACTGTCGCCCTCTACTGTGTGGGTGTGAACGACGCACTCGTTACAGTCACCGACAACTCCACGGACGGCGAAGTAGCGAACGGTTCGACGCCAGTCGTGCGCGTGGCGCTGAACGACCCGAGTCGGCGCAACCCGCTCTCGTCAGAGATGATGCGCGCGCTCATCGACGCGTTGCGTCACGTCGACGGCACCGATGCCCGAGTCGTCGTGCTGGGCGGCAACGGGCCGGCGTTCAGCGCCGGCCACGACCTCAGCGAGATCGCCGCGCATCGCAACGAGTACTTCTACACGACGCTGTTTGCCACATGCGTCGAGTTGATGGCCACGATTCACGAGATCCGCCAGCCTGTCATCGCGAGCGTCCACGGCGTCGCGACCGCGGCCGGGTGTCAACTCGTGGCCGGTTGCGACCTTGCGGTGTGCGCCGACACGGCGCGCTTCGCCACACCGGGCGTGAACATCGGTTTGTTCTGCAGCACTCCGATGGTGCCACTCACGCGCGCGATCGGGCGCAAACGCAGCATGGAAATGCTCCTCACGGGCGAAATGATCGATGCGCACGCGGCGCTCGACTGGGGCCTCGTCAACCAGGTGGTTCCGCCCGCCGAACTCGACGGTGCAGTGCGCACGCTCGCGGCGCGCATCGCGCAGGCGAGCCCCGACGTGGTGGCGCTCGGCAAGCGCGCCTTTTGGCAGCAGCTCGACGCTTCGGAGCGTGACGCCTATGCGCAGACTGCCCCCGTGATGGTGGGCAACGCGATGCTCGACGATGCGCGTGAAGGGATCGACGCGTTCCTGGAGAAGCGCGCGCCGCGCTGGCCGTCGGCATCGGCGTGACCGCGCCTGACACGCGAACCACCACTGGCGGCTCCGATGCCCCCGTGGCTCATGTTTCGTCGTTCGCGCCACTGCACCATCGCGTGTTCGCGTTCGTGTGGACCGGCTCACTCGTGTCGAACGTCGGCACATGGATGCAGACGGCCGCGCTCGGCTACTACGTCGCCGACCGCACCTCATCGGCAATCTGGCCCGCGCTGATCGCGGCGGCCGAATTCGCGCCGACCGCGTTGCTCGCGCCGATTGGCGGCGCCCTCGCCGACCGCATGTCGCGTCGCGCCCTGTTCATGACCGGCACGGCCGTGCAGGGCACGTTCGCCATGGTGCTGGCGATTCTGTTCATGGGTGGTCGCCACCCGGGCGCGCCGGTCATCGCGGTGTACGCCCTGATCAACGGGAGCACGTGGGCGCTCGCATTTCCGTCGTTTCAGGCAATCCTCCCCGAGCTTGTCGAACCAGAAGAACTGCCCGCGGCGATCGGCCTCAGCGCCGCGCAATGGAACCTGGGCCGGGTCATCGGGCCGGTCATCGGCACCACGATCTACGCGACCACCGGCGACACGCCGCTGTGGGTGCTCGCCACGAACGCCGCCACCTTTCTGGCCGTGCTGTTGGCCCTCACCACCGTGACGGTGCCGCCGCCGGCGGTCGTCACGATGTCGATCCGGGCGTCGATCGCACAGGGTTTCCGTTTCGTGCGCGGCGACCCTGGTCTGCGGGTCAGCGTGTCGGCGCTGTGCCTCAATACCGTGCTGATCGCACCGTTCATCGGGCTCATCCCCGCGTTCGTGGTGAAAGTACTGCACGAAAAGAGCGGCGCCGTCGGCTGGTTGATCTTTGCCCAAGGGCTCGGTGCGGTCGTCACTGGCATGTCGTTCGGATGGTTGAGCGCGCGCGTCGGTGTGCACAAGCTGATGGTGCGCGCGATGGTGGCGCTGCCGTTCGCAGTCGCCGCGTACGCATCGACGCCGAACCTCGTGTTCGCGGCGGTCGCACTGTTCGTCGTCGGTCTGCTCTACTTCGCCGCGCTCACGAGCTTCACAACCGTCGCGAACTTGCGCGCGCCAAGGGAATACCGCGGCCGGGTGCTGTCGGTGAACAACGTCGTGCTGGGCACGCTCTACCCGATCGGCATCATTGCCCAGGGCGCGCTCGCCGACCGGCTCAACGTACGCAGCGTCACCATCGGCGGCGCCGCGATCGCGCTCGTGGTGTACGCGCTCGTGCGCGTGCGCAGCCCAGGTTTCACCAATGCGATCGACGCGCCGCTCGACCCTCGCGTGATCGTCGCGCCGAGCGCTCTCGATCGGTGACCACGAGCGCCGCCGCGGCACCGGCCCAAAACAGGGTGGCGCACGCGACCTCGACGCCCCAGCGCACCCCGAGCACCGTCGGGTCGAGCACGGCGTCGATTGCGACCGCGGCCAGGAAACTCATCGAGCACACCAACGCCGCGAGTAGCCCGCGCCGCAGCCGCAGGTAGAGGCCCACCACAGCAACGAGGGCCGCAGCCCAAAACACGGTCCCGACGATCTGTGCGTACCAACTCGTATCGAGATCCGGTCGTCGACCCACCGGTGCCACCAGCCAACCGACTGTGCAGCAGACGATCGCACCGACGACCACCGTCAACGCGACATCGGTCGGGACCTCGGCCTGGCCCGGCCGGGCGCGCTCGCGGGAGTGTTCGACCCGCTCGGCAACGGCACGGACGCTGGGCGATTGCTCGTCGGCGCGACGAAGCGGCAACGTCAGCGCTCGCACACGCGATCGGTGGTGATGGTCGGCCGCCACACTGTGTTGTCGAGCACAACCGCACCCACCTGGAGCCAAAGGTTGAGGGCGTCTCCGCCCCCGCTCGCCTTCGGCTCGCGCCCCCAGGGGCTCGCGCGGATACCGTCGCTGTCCGCAGTGCGCGCCCGCCTGGGCGTCACGAACCAGGAAATGTGACGAAGGGATGGGCCCGATGGCGATCGTCGAGCGAGAACGGCGCGGGCACGTGGAGATCCTCCGGCTGAACCGCCCGGAGGCCAAAAACGCAGTCAGCCCTGAGCTGAGCGTGGCGATGGCCGAGGCCCTCGATGCCGTCGAGGGCGACGCCGACGTGCGGGCCGTCGTCGTCACCGGCACGGGCGACGTGTTCTGCGCCGGGGCCGACCTCAAGGTGGTCGCAGCCGGGCGCGGCGGCGACATCGCCAAGGCCAAGGGCGGATTTGGCGGCCTGGTCACCCGTGACTTTCCCAAGCCCGTCATCGCGGCGGTGCAGGGCCCGGCGCTGGCCGGCGGGTTCGAGCTGGTGCTGGCCTGCGACCTCGTCGTGGCCGCCGACGACGCCCGTTTCGGGATCCCCGAGGCCACACGAGGCCTCATCGCCGCCGCCGGCGGGCTGATCCGACTGCCCAAGCGGGTGCCGCTGGCGCTGGCGCTCGAGTTGGCGATGACCGGCGACCCCATCACCGCGAAGCGGGCCCACGAGTTGGGCCTCGTGAACCGCCTCGTGCCCAAGGCTGAGGTACTCGACGCCGCCGTGGCGCTGGCCGAGCGCATCGGCGAGAACTCCCCGATCGCCGTGCGGCTGTCCCGCAAGCTCGTGCGGGAGGCTGCCGAGGTCAACGAGGCCGAGGGCTGGCGGCTCACCAATACCTATGCCCTCGAGGTCTTCGGCAGCGGCGACGCCGTCGAAGGTTCGATGGCCTTTGCCGAAAAGCGCACGCCCACCTGGAAGTCCACGTAACCCCCCACAACCGGTTTTCCTCTGCACCACGCGGCGTGTAGCGCCGTCGGGTGCAATCAGACCGCGCGTGGAGAGCCCCCGCTGCGAATCGTGGGAGTGATCACTCCTACAATCAGGCGATGCCTCCCGCGCCCGACGAAGTAGGCGCCAAGGCGCTGCGCGGCGACCGAAGCGGCCCAGGAGCGAGGAACGAGCGAAATGGGGGCGAAGGAAGCTCGCCCGCGCCGGACGAAGTAGGCGCCAAAGAGCTGCGCGTGGAGGAGCTGGCCGAGCTGACCGGGACGTCGGTCGACACGATTCGCTTTTACCAAAAGCGACGGCTCCTCGACCCGCCGCGCCGCGACGGGCGCATTGCTTGGTACGGCGCGCAACACCGCGAGCGTTTGGCCAGAATCCGAGAGCTCCGTCTGCGAGGCCTCACGCTCGCGTTGATCGGACGGCTCGTGCGCGGCGAACTCGATCCCACCGACGCGCCGCTCGCGGCGGCGGTGGCGGCGGCCGACGCTGGCGACGACACCGAGGAATTCCTGTCGCTCGCCGAACTCGCGGTGCGCACGAACATGCCCGAAGCGCTGTTGCAGACCGTCGCCGCCGAGGGCCTGCTCGTGGCGCGGGTGCACGAGGGCGAAGACCGCTACACCGCGAGCGACGCGCAGGTCGTGGCCGCGGGCCTTGCGCTGCTCGGGACCGGTCTGCCGATATCCGATGTGCTCGCGCTGGCTCGCGACCATCACGCGCGCACGCGAGCCACCGCCGAAGAAGCGGTAGCGATGTTCGACGCGCACATCCGCGTGCCCCTGCGTGACACCGAACTCACCGATGATGACAAGGCCCAGCGCCTCGTCGATGCGTTCCGCGTGATGTTGCCTGCCGTCACCGGTCTCGTCGAGCACCACTTCCGCCACGTGTTGCTTGCCGTCGCGCAGGAACACCTCGAAGCGGTCGGCGACGCGAGCGAGATCGCTGCCGTCGCAGTCGAAGCGACGCGTCGCATCGAAGGTGCGCGGTGATGGGCAGCATCGAAGGTGCGCTATGACGCGCGCGGTTCTTCCCGAACCCACCGCGAAGGCGGCGACCGTTGAGGCGATGTTCGATCGCATCGCGCCTCGCTACGACCGCATGAACCGGCTGCTGACGTTCCGCCTCGACGTGGGTTGGCGGCGCCACACGGTCACATCGCTCGGGCTCCAGCGCGGCGCGACTGTCGTCGACGTGGCCTGCGGCACCGGCGATCTGTGCAACGAGTTGCTGCGTGCGGGGCTCACGCCGGTTGGTGTCGATTTCTCGGCCGGCATGCTGGCCGCGGCGACGACAACAGCGCCGCTGGTACGCGCCGACGCGTTGCGCCTTCCGCTCCCCGATCACACCGTCGACGGCATCACGTGCGGATTCGCACTGCGCAACCTGGCCGAGCTCGAGCCGTTCTTTGCCGAGTGTACGCGCACATTGCGGGCCGGCGGGCGCGTCGCGCTGCTCGACGTTGGTGCGCCGCGCTCGAAGGTGCTGCGCTTCGGCCACACGCTGTACTTCCGTCGCGTCGTGCCGTTCATCGGTGGGCTGCTCAGCGACCGGGCGGCCTACTCGTACCTGCCGGCCTCGACCACCTATCTCCCCGAGCCGGCAGAGCTTGTCCGGCGCATCACCGCCGCCGGGTTTGTCGATGTGCGCCACACGAGCCTTGGCCTCGGGGCGGCGCAACTCCTCACGGGAACGCGACGGTGAGCTGATGACGACCGGGGTTTCGGCCCGCCTCGTGGCCCGCACTCGGCGCGTCGACGCGCCCCACGATGTGCGCGACGCGCTCGCACAACTCGGCACCGACGGTTTCGCGTGGATCGATGGCGACCGAGCGATCATCACGAGCGGCACGGCGGTACGCGTGCCCGCCGCGCTCGCGTCCGAGGCGTTGCGAGCCATCGACACGCCCGACACCGACACAGACACCGATTCGGGCGCGGCGTCGAGCCCAACTGGAACCGGACCGATCGCATGCGGTGCGCTCACGTTCGACAACACGCGCGACGCACCGCTCGCGATCCCGGCCCGCGTGTTGCGTATTGACGGCGATCGCGCCACGCTCACCGAGATCGAGGGCGCGCGAGCGTCGGCACCACCACCTTGGTCGCATGTGCCTCGACGTTTCGTCGTCGAGGCGTTGCAAGACCTCGCGGCCTGGGACAGCGCGGTCGCCGCGGCGCTGGCCCGCATCGACGACGGAGCACTGTCGAAGGTCGTACTCGCGCGCGAGGTGCTCGTGGAGGCCGATACCGCGTTGTCGCCCGTCGACGTCCTCGCGCGGCTGCACACCACACAGGCCGGCTGTTTTGTCTTCGCCGCCAGCCGCGACACCCAGCAATGGTTTGTCGGCGCCAGCCCAGAACTCCTGGTGCGCCGTTGCGGTGATCTCGTCGAGTCGCGCCCGATGGCGGGAACCGTCGCACGAGGGGCCACCGAAGCGGCCGACGCGCTTGCCATCGAGACGCTCGACACGTCGCCCAAGCAACGCGCCGAACACCAGCTCGTGGTCGACGCGGTGATCGACGCCCTCACGCACCACTGCGACGCCGTCGTCGCGGACGCGCCCGAAGCCGTGCGGCTCACCGCGCTCACGCATCTCGCCACACGGATCCGCGGGGTTGTCCGTGACGGTTCGAGCGCACTCGACATCGCGCTCGCACTGCACCCGACACCCGCGGTTGGTGGCACCCCAGCGACGGCCGCACGCGACGCCATCACGGAACTGGAAGCCTTCGACCGAGGTTGCTACGCCGCGCCCGTCGGTTGGGTCGACGCGCACGGCGACGGCGAGTTCGCCGTGGCGCTGCGGTGTGCCGAACTCGACGGGCCGCGCGCCCGCCTACTCGCGGGCGCGGGGATCGTCGCCGGTTCCGACCCCGATGACGAGTGGGCCGAGACCCAAACCAAATTGGAGCCGATGCTGCGAGCGCTCGTCCGGCCGTAGACGCATGCCGCAGCCGCAGCCGCAGCCGCAGCGATCACACGACGGTGGCACCGCCATCGACCGCGATGATCTGCCCGTTCACGTATGACGTGTCGTCGCTGAGCAACGTCACAATCGTGTCGCCCAGTTCGCTCGCAGTCCCAACCCGTCGCAACGGCACACCTTTCGATACGCGAGCCGCCGCATCGGCGTTCGTGAAGTTCGCCCCCATGCCCTCACCCGCGGTCGCCCCAGGACACACGCAGTTGACACGCACACCCCGCGGACCGTGTTGGAACGCTGCCAAACGCGTGAGCGCGATCACGCCGCCCTTGCTCGACGTGTACGACGCACCAAAGCCATGGCCACGCAGTCCGGCCGTCGATGCGACCGTCACGATTGAGCCGCCAGGACCGAGATGCGGGAGCACGGCGCGCAGCACGAGGAACGTGCCCTTCAAGTTCACGTCGATCACTCGATCGAAGACCGCCGGATCGACCTGCGTGAGGTCGGTGAAATCACCGGGGTCGAAGATGCCGGCGCTCGTCACGGCACCGTGCACACCACCGAAGCGCTCGACCGCGGCCTCGACCGCACCGTCGATCACGGCCACATCGGCGACATCGCCGGCGTGTACCAGCGTGCGCGATGCATCGCCGATCTCCGCCACGACCGCTGCGGCGCGCGTGGCGTCGAGGTCGATGAGCGCGACATTGGCACCCTCGCGCCCGAGTCGCAGTGCAGTGGCCCGGCCGATGCCGCTGCCCGCGCCGGTGACGACATACGTGCGATCCGCGAGACCGCGCTCCATCGCATTACCTCCCGTATCGCTGCGCTTGCGCCAGCGCAGCCTTGCACATCGATCGCGCTTTTTCCGCCATGGAGCGACTGGTCATACTGCGACGACCGCAGCTTCAGCGGCCGACCAGAGCGAGCGGTGAAACTCGATGTCGGCATCGCGATCGAGCACCGGCACGACGATCACATGCACGCCACCCGACGCGATCGACCTCGTCACGGCGTCGCGCACCGCTGACGGCGCGTGCACGCGGTTGGCATCCACGCCGTACGCGCAAGCGATCGCGACGAGATCAACGCCGTGCGGTGTGCCGAACAGGCGCTCGAACTCAGGCCGTGGACTGTGTTCGTGCTGCGCGAGGAACGAAAAGATGCCGCCACCATCGTTGTCGGCGACGACGATCGTGAGACCGACACCACGCTCGACGATACCGAGCAGCGACCCGGCGTCGTGGAGAAACGCGAGGTCACCGAGCAGCACGACGGTCGGGGCGCGGCTTGCGAGCGCCACACCGACCGACGTTGCGATCAACCCGTCGATGCCATTCGCGCCTCGGTTCGCGTGCACAACGACCCCCTCGAGCGAACCCGCGCACCACTCCAGATCGCGCACCGGCATACTCGACGCCACCACGAGGTGCGTTCCGGGTGACGCCGCTGTTACTGCGGCTGCGTCGCGAGCCACTCGCGGACCCGTGGGTGAGATCGCAGCATCAAGTTCCTTGTCGATGGCCGAGCGGGCCTGTTCGTCGAGCGAGTGCCAGCGGGTGGACCATGCTGTATCAGGCGGCGCGACGGCCGACCGCGCGTCGGCGAGGGCGGTGGCGAACCAGTCGCCGTCACAGTCGAACCATTCCGTTGCCGAGCGCGTCGGATCGATGCGGACGTGGTGCGTGTTGACGACGATGTGCTGCGGAACGTCGGCGAGCCACTGGGTGACCACTTTCGAGGTCAGCGCGGCACCGAATCGCAGCACCGTTTCGGGGCGCAGCGCTGTGGCCAACGCCGGCACGCGCACCAGCGCCTCGTACGCGTAGACCGCGTGCGGGCCGTGGCGCGAGTTCGAGATGGCGTCGGCGAGCACAGGCCAACCGGTCGCGCGCGAGAGCGCGTCGAGCGCGCCCGCCGACACATCCGCGCCCCAGCCGGCAACGATCACACCACGGGCAATCGCCCCGGCGCGCCGCGCGAGGTCGGTAACCGTTGCGGCGTCAAGTCGCTCCGGGTCGGGGCGCGCGCATGATCCGGGTGTTCCGATCGCCGCGCCGTCGGAACCGACGAGTGGTTCGCGCAGCGCGAGGTTGAGCTGCACCGGTCCGGGAGTGCGCCCGGTCGTCTCGCGGTACGCCTGCGCCGCAATCGACCGCCAGCGCTCCGCAACGACATCACGATCGACAGAATCGCCTTCGGGTGGACCCGGATCGCCGTACCAACGCACCGCCGAGCCGTACAGGTGTTGTTGGTCGATGGTTTGTGCCGCCCCGATGCCGTGCAATTCCGGTGGGCGGTCGGCCGTGACAACAAGAAGCGGGACGCGGCTGTGGTTCGCTTCGACCACGGCTGCGTGGAAGTGGGTGGCCGCGGTTCCCGAGGTGCACAGGACGAGTGCGGGCCGCTGGGTGGCCCGACCGATGCCGAGCGCCATGAACGCCGCACCGCGCTCGTCGAGCACCACCTGCGTCGCCACCCTGTGGTCGCGTTCCAGCGCCAGCGCGAGCGGCGCCGATCGCGACCCGGGAGCGACTACCGCGTGCGTGAGACCCTGGTGCACCCATTCGTCGACGAGCGTGGCGCAATAGCTCGCGTTCCGCGCGGCGACGTTCATGCTGGCATCATCGCTGTGTGCGCCTACTGCTCGTTCCCGGATTCACGCAGACGCCGGCGAGTTGGGACGGTGTACGCACACATCTCGACCCGACGACGGACGTGCACGCGCTCGCGCTGCCCGTGGCTGCATCGTTCGTGGCGACCGCCGCGGCGCTCGCCGAACGTGGCGGGCGCGGAGCGTGGTGCGGCTACTCGATGGGCGGCCGCCTCGCGCTTCGCCTCGCCTTGGACCGACCGGATTTGGTGACGGCCCTCGTGCTCGTGAGCGCGACGCCAGGCATCGACGATGCCGTCGAGCGCGACGCGCGTGTCGCGGCCGACGACGAACTTGCTGCCAGCATCGAGCGCGACGGCACGACCCCATTCCTCGACCGCTGGCTCGCACAGCCGATGTTCGTGAACGTGGCGCACGACGCGCCGGGTGTCGCCGAGCGAACGACGTGGACCGCGGCGCAACTTGCCGCCACGTTGCGCACGCTCGGCACCGGCACCATGAATCCGATGTGGGCGCGGTTGCACGAGCTGACGATGCCGGTGTTGATCGTGACGGGTGACCTCGACGAGAAGTTCACTGCGATCGGCGATGCCATGGCGCGCCAGATCGCTGGTGCGCGACGCGGCCGTCTCGCCTGCGGGCACGCCGTCCCACTTGAACGCCCGAGCGAATTGGCGGCGCTGCTTCACGATTTCACCAACGCACCGGCGAGCAATACCGACACGGCGAGTTGAAAACTCACCGTCGCCACGAGCGCTCGCACCAGCGACGGCGGATCGACGGCGACCCACACGAGCTGCACCGGACGCACGGCGAGCGGCGCCGCCGCCAGCGCAACCAACGCCCATGGGGATTCGAACGCGATCGCGCTCACGGCCAGCAATGTGCCGACCATCGCGGCGACATAGAGCACGCGCGCCGGCCGGTCGCCGATCCGCACCGCAAGTGTGCGCTTGCCTGCAACACGATCGGTGGGGATGTCGCGGATGTTGTTGCACAACAGGATGGCCACTGCAGGCAGGCCGACGACGAGGCAACCGATCCACGCCGTCGCATTCACGTGGCGGTGTTGCACGTAGGCACTTCCGGCGCAGGCCGCGAAGCCGAAACACGCGAGCACCATCACTTCGCCGAGACCGAGGTAGCCGTAGGGCTTCGGGCCACCGGTGTAGCCAACCGCAGCCACCATGCACGCGGCGCCCAACACGAGCAGGCGTGCATCGACGACGAGCGACAACCACGCGCCAATCAGCGCGGCAACACCGAACGCGAGCATCGCCGCGGTGCGCACGGCCTTTGGCGACGCGATGCCGCTGGCCGTGAGTCGGATCGGACCGCGCCGGTTCGCGTCAGTGCCGCGCACACCGTCGGAGTAGTCGTTCGCGTAGTTGACGCCCACCTGGATCGCGAGCGACACCGCCAACGCGCCGGCAAAGCGCCACCACCGCACGTTGTCACCAAACGTGACCGCAGCAGTGCCCACGATCACGGGCGCGATTGCAACACCAAGCGTGCGCGGACGTGCCCCCGCAACCCAATGCGCGGCCGACGTCATGGGAGTCTCCACCCCCAGGGCCAGCTCGTCATGGACGCTTCGGGAAACGTTCGAACTCGGGGCGGCGCTTGTCGAGGTAGGCCTGCTTGCCCTCTTGGGCCTCTTCGGTCATGTAGTACAGGAGCGTCGCGTCGCCCGCGAGCTGCTGGATTCCGGCCAGACCGTCATCGGCCGCGTTCATCGAAGCCTTCAGCATGCGCATCGCGAGCGGCGAGTGCATGAGCATCTCGCGACACCACGCCACGGTTTCGATCTCGAGGTCGGCCAGCGGCACGACGGTGTTGATCAGACCCATCGCGAGCGCCTGTTCCGCGTCGTACTGCCGGCAGAGGAACCAGATCTCGCGCGCCTTCTTCTGGCCAACGGAACGCGCCAACAAACCCGAACCGAAACCGCCGTCGAAGCTGCCGACCTTCGGACCCGTCTGACCGAACCGCGCGTTGTCACCCGCGATCGTGAGGTCGCACACGATGTGCAAGACGTGTCCTCCGCCGATCGCGTAACCCGCCACCATGGCCACGACCGGCTTGGGCAAACGGCGGATCTGGATCTGCAGGTCGAGCACGTTCAGCCGGCCGATGCCGTGTTCGTCGCGGTAGCCGTCATCACCACGCACGCGCTGATCGCCGCCCGAACAGAACGCTTCGTGACCGTCGCCGGTGAGCACGATCACGCCGATCGTCGGATCGTCACGCGCGATCTCGAACGCGTCGCGTAACTCGTTGAGGGTCTGGGGCCGAAACGCATTGCGGACCTCAGGCCGACAGATCGTGATCTTGGCGATACCCTCCGCCGTCTCGTAGCGGATGTCGCCGAACGTGCGGTCGCCGGGCTTCCAGTCGGCGCCCGGCGTGATCACGGGCGCGAAAGACGCTGCGGACATTGGCGGACTCCCTCGATTGCCGGTTGGGCGCCCCGTTTCGGACGCCCGGTTTCGGGCGTGTCGACTCGAACCGGAGCAGCGGATCGTGGGAGTATTCACTCCCACGATCACACACTACGGAACGATGCCAGCCACCGACGAAACCTCACTGATCGCCGCGGCCCTGCCGAACCGCGAACTCGCGCCGCTCATCGTCGCCGCATGGGACGCGGGCGACGCGGTCCTGCCGCTCAACCCCGCCCTGCCCGCGGCCGAGTTGGACCGCTTGGTGGCGTTGGCCCGACCCACGCATGTGGTCGATGCCGACGGCATGCGCTCGGCGCACCCACGCGGCGTGCCGGTCGGCTCCGACACCGCCGCCGTCGTGTGTACGTCGGGCACGACCGGCGCGCCGAAGGCCGTCGAGCTGACGCGTAGCGGTCTCACCTCGATGGGCGCCGGCGTGTCGCACGCGGTCGGCGCAGGGTCGGCCGATCGATGGCTCGCGTGCCATCCCCTGTTCTTCGTGGCCGGCTTGGCCATCATCGGCCGTTCATGGGTGACCGGCGTGCCGGTCACCGTGCACGACGGCTTCGAACTCGAACGGGTCGGCGCCGCCCCCGCCGACGATGGCGTCACGATCGTGTCGCTCGTGCCGACGACGCTGCGCCGGCTGCTGCGCGCGGGAACGCTCGCGCAGTTCCGAGCCGTCGTCGTCGGTGGCGCACCGCTGCCGGGACCATTGCGGATCGAGGCGCAGGCCGTGGGGCTCGAGGTGTTCGACGCCTACGGTCTCACCGAGACGTGGGGCGGATGCGTCACCAACGGTGTTGCCAACGATGCCGTCGCCGTGCGGCTATCCGACGACGGCGAGGTACTGCTCCGCGGCGCGCCCGTGATGCGCCACTATCGCAACGACACCGCGCTCACCAACGAGGCGTTCACCAGCGATGGCTGGTTCCGCACCGGCGACGTCGGCGTGTTCTCGCCGGACGGCCGCCTCGCGATCGTCGATCGCATCAAGGACCTGATCATCACCGGCGGCGTGAACGTGTCGCCCACTGAGGTCGAAGGCGTCGTGGCTCAGCATCCTGATGTGGCCGACGCGTGCGTGATCGGCGTGCCCGACGACGAGTGGGGCGAGCGCGTCGTCGTCTGCGTCGTGGCCCACGACGCGGCGTCGCCACCGTCGCTCACCGACATTCGATCGTTCGTACGCGAGCGGCTCGGCGCGCCCAAGGCGCCCAAGGAACTCCGCATCGTCGACCAGATCCCCCGCTCGCCCGCCGGCAAAGCCCTCCGCCGCCTCCTCACATAGGGCCGGGGCGCACCCACCGTGTGCCGATCTACCCGTCGCCCGTGCCGCTACCGCGGCACACGGTGGGGTGGCTTAGGTGGGGCTGGCGGCGAGGAGCGCTTCTTTCCAGGTGCGGAAGCGGGCGTGGGTGACGCCGTCGGGGCCGACGCCTTCACCGCGGCCTGCGGGGGTCAGCGTGAACGTGTAGCGCTCGTCGAGGTCGTCCGCGCCAATCGCGCCATAGCGCGCGTCCGCGCCCCGAGCCGGCCCGGCGCGCCACAACAAGTAACGCCCGATCCGACGCTTGTACGCGACGAGTTCCACCCCGATGTCCGCGCCGAGATCGTGCAGCCACTGTGGTGCCTCGCACCAGCGCGTCGACGGGATCAGGAAGTCGCGCTGCGGCGTGGGCGGCAGGTCTTCGGTATGCCAGTCGCGGTCGGTAGGGGGACGGTCTTCGGCGGCCACACGGCAAGCGTGCCATAGTCGCGGCGACGAAAGCCGCCGGGGCACGGGGTGAAGGTGATGGACAGCATGAGGGTTGGTGACCTCCAGACGCCAGCGTTGGTCATCGATGCAAAAATGCTCGACCACAATCTCGCGACCATGGCCAGGGCGCGGCCCGGCACGGCCCTGCGGCCCCATGTGAAAGCGCACAAGTCGACCGCGCTGGCGCGCGCCCAGCGCCGTCACGGCCACACGTCGTTCTGCGCGGCGACGACGCGCGAGCTGGTCGGTATGGCTCGCGCTGATCTCGGCGATGACCTCTTGCTCGCGAACGAATGCGTCGACCCGCAGCGGTTGCGCGCGCTGGCCGATCTCGACGCGCGCATCACCGTCGCGGTCGACAGCGAGGCGACGATCAACGCGGCGGCTGCGGCCGGTATCCGCGAGGTGATGATCGACGTCAACGTCGGCATGCCGCGGTGCGGCTGTGCCCCCGACGACGCGGGTCGAATCGCCGATCTCGCCCGCGACCGCGGGCTGCACGTGCGCGGCGTGATGGGCTACGAAGGCCACGCCGTGGGCATCCCCGACACCGCGAAGCGCATCGACCTGTGCACGACGAGCATGGAATTACTCACGCACGCGCACGGCCTCGTCGGCGGCGACGTCGTGTCGGGCGGCGGCACAGGCACGTTCGACGTCAGCCCGATCCCCACCGAGATCCAGGCTGGTTCCTACGCCCTGATGGACACCGCCTACGCCAAGCTCGGGTTGCCGTTCGGCGCCGCGCTCCACGTTGTGAGCACCGTGATCTCAGTGGCCCCGAAGTTCGCCGTCGCCGATTGCGGGCTCAAGGCGCTCGGCATGGATCATGGAAATCCGACAGTCGATCACGGCGACGTCTGGTTCTGTTCGGACGAGCACATCACGTTTGGAGCGGCACCGAACGCCGTCACGGTCGGCGACAAGGTGCTGGTAACGCCCGCCCACGTCGACCCGACGGCGGCGTACCACCCATGCTTCCACATCGCCGATGGACCGGGTCTCGATGCGCATGTGATCGACGAATGGGCGATCGACCTGCGCGGCTGGTGACGCCGACACAGTCCGCGCGACGCGCAGGTGGTCAGCGCGCGCGGACCCGCGTGAGCCGGGCTCGGTAGCCGTCGACGGTGAGCTCGACGAGCGTGGACATCACCGCGATGGCAACGAACATGAACGATATGAACATGAACGGCGCCTTGTGCATCGTGTCGCGCAGCCCCGCAGCAACCGTGCCCGGTGCGGCGACGACATCCCAGCTGTTGATGCGCACCACGCGCCCGAGATAGATCCCGAAGGCGCACAGCGCGTGCGTGAGGAGCACGGCGCGGAACTCGAGCTGCGGCCGGCGCTCGCGCACCGCGGCACGGATCCGA
Source organism: Acidimicrobiia bacterium (assembly GCA_038202885.1). Lineage (GTDB taxonomy): Bacteria > Actinomycetota > Acidimicrobiia > IMCC26256 > PALSA-610 > JBBREP01. The sequence continues at coordinate 71,488 of JBBREP010000002.1, forward strand.
TCGACGCAATACACGTAGCCGCCGAAGCCGACCGCCATGTACGCGAGGTAACCCGGCACGATGACCGCGGCGAGCTCGAGGTTGGTCGCGCCGTTGCGCACGTGATCGAACAGATGCACCACGTCGCTCACGACGTAGGCGGAGTTCGGCAACATGATCGCGAAGGCACCAAAGCGCAGCCACCAGCCGAGGCGCTGCGGCTCGATGTGGTCGAGCACCGGTCGGGCCATCGCAATGGGGATCAGCGCGAGTAAGAGATTCCAGGTCATCCATCGGCCGTCACTCGACGCGAGCGATCCGATGTGGGTGACCGCCCAGTGGATGGTGTGCGCAAGCCCCAACACGCCACCGATGCTAGGGCCCCTGCGCCGGCAAAGAAACGGCGCGGTTGTACCCGCGACGCTCGAACGCGTACCGTTCGAGAGCATTCACCGAGTAAGGGGCTCCTATGACCGACGAACTGGCCACGCTCGACGCCACCGCTCAGGCCGAGCTCGTACGCACCGGCGCGGCGTCGCCGCTCGAGCTCGTCGACGCCGCCATCGCTCGCATCGAAGCGCTCAACCCTCAGCTCAACGCGGTGATCCATGAGCGGTTCGAGCGCGCCCGCGAGCAGGCCGCAGGCGTGCTCCCCGATGGACCGTTCCGGGGCGTGCCGGTGTTGTTCAAGGACTTGATGTGTGCCGTGGAGGGCGACCCGTACCACGAGGGTTCGAACCTGCTCAAGCGCAACGGCTATCGCGCCCAGCACACCGATCACCTCGCGCAGCGGTACTTCGAAGCCGGTTTCGTGTACCTCGGACGGACGAACACACCCGAGTTCGGTCTCGTTCCGACAACCGAACCCGACGCCTATGGCGCGGCACACAATCCGTGGAACCCCGAATACACCACGGGTGGGTCGAGCGGTGGTTCGGCGGCGGCGGTCGCCAGCGGGATGGTGCCGATTGCCCACGCGAACGACGGCGGCGGGTCGATCCGTATTCCCGCGTCGTGCAACGGCCTCGTCGGTCTCAAGCCCAGCCGAGGCCGGACTTCGCAGGGACCGGACAGCGGTCATCTCACGAGCCCCTTGACGGTAGAACTCGCAGTCACGCGGTCGGTGCGCGACGCCGCGGCGATGCTCGACGCGCTCAGTCCACCGTTTCCCGGTCAGCCGCTCATCGCGCCCGCGCCGACACGGCCGTTCGTTGAGGAACTCGGTGCCGCGCCTGGACATCTGCGCATCGGGCTGCTCACCCACAACCCGCTCGGCACCGGCGAGGTCGATGCACAGGCCGTGCGTGAGACCGAAGCCGCGGCCCGGCTGCTCGAGTCGCTCGGCCACTCGGTGCAGCAGGACTATCCCAAGCAACTCGAAGATCCCTCCCTGCTCGCGCATTTCACTGCACTCTGGGGTGCCGGTCTCGTCGACACCATCACGCGCCACGAACGGGCCATCGGTAAGCGTGCCGGCGAGGGCGATCTCGAACCACTCACGCTCGCGATGGCCGAAGACGGCCGCGACGTCAGCGCGCAGGCGTTGCTCGACGCCGTACACGCGCTCGAGTCGGTGGGTTACTCGGTTGCGCCGTGGTGGGACGACTTCGACCTGTTGCTCACGCCGACGCTCGCCGAACCGCCGGTACGGCTCGGCACCTTTGTCGACGACGAGACGCCGATTCTCGGGTTCCTTCGTGCCGCAGCGTTTGCGCCGTTCTGCGCCGGGTTCAACATCACCGGACAGCCCGCGATCTCGTTGCCGCTCGGTACGAGCGACGACGGCCTACCGATGGGCGTCCACCTGGTGGCCGCCTATGGCCGCGAGGATCTGCTCGTCAGAGTCGCGTCGCAGATCGAGACCGCGGCGCCGTGGGCGCAGCGCACCCCAACGATCCACGCGTAGTCAGCGCCTGGCGCGGCGATCGCACATCCCAGCCGCGGTAAGACCGGCATACGCGATCGCTCGCAGCGCCGGACGGAAGGCGCAGGGAGAGCTAATTTCCTACGGTCAGAAAACCGGCGAGGTTCTCTTCGTCCTGGCGTACTTCGTCCATCAGCGATTGGCCCGAGTCGGGCGGCAGGCCGAGGGCCGCGAGCGCGGTTTCGACGTCGCAGTTGTTCTCGGTCACCGGCTCGAGCTCACACGCGATGCTGTCGGCCGCGACGATCACACGACCGAGGAGCGATTCGACGGTGTGCGGCGCCATGTGGTGCGTGCCGACGGCATTGACGAACTCGGCCGGGAACTTCATGACGCCAAGTGCCGCGGCGCCAACTTCAGCGTGGGTGATGCCGAACTCCTGGCGCTCGGCTTCGACGAGCGTGAGCCCTCCTTCGTGCTCGAGGCGCTCGACGATGGCGTCGTAACGTCGCGGCGCGCGGCGGAACACGAGCGCACTCCCGAGGTCGTGCAGCAGCCCAACCGAGAAGGCGTCGTTACCGGGAAGGCCGACGCGGCGTGCGACGGCGGATGCCGACGCCGCAGTGAGCACACAGTGCGGCCAGAATTCGTCGGGCACCGAGCGACCCTTTTCGGAGAAGAGGTCGAACGCCGCAGTCGTGGCCAGCGCACGCACCGTTGCGAGTCCGAGCACAGTCACAGCGCGCCATGCGCTCGACACCTTGCCCGACAAGCCGTAGAACGCGGTGTTCGCGAGCCTGATCGCCTGCGTGCTGAGCGCGGGGTCGCTCTCGATGAGATGACCGAGGTCGGCCGCAGACGTACGCGGGTCCTCGAGCATCCAGAGCAGCCGCATCGCAGCACCGGGCTGGACCGGAAGCTGGGTGATCTCGGCTACGAGATCGTTGGTGTCCGTGCTGGCCATCACTTCTCCTCATCGCCGGCGCGGCGAACCGTTGCAGTGTGTTATCGGTCTCGGGAGCTACTACCTGAGGTCCGGTTTTCGGCGGTGGCGAGGTCCGAGGCCGTTCCCCGAAGCTGGGCCTCGGCGCGCACCACGATGTCGGACGCCGATTCGCCCTCCAGGCCCACCACATGCGTCACCCGGCTGGTCGGTTCGAGCACGCGACCTCCCGCAACGAGACGGGTCTGCACGGCGTCGCGCACGCGATCGGTCCAGGCTTCGATCTCACGTTCCGCGCGACGCGCTGGGCCCGCCACCGCGAACGTCGCCCCGCTGAGGCGCCCCACGACATCGCGTTGGCGGATAACTCCCTGCAGCGCTAGCGCGACGGCGCGCAGCGTCGCGTCTCCGGCGTCGTATCCATGATGTGCGTTCACCTCTGCGATGTCGCCGACGCGCACGAGCATCAGCGTGACCGGTCGCATCGCGACCTCGAGCGCGCCGAAGAACCCAGGGCGCGCCAGCACGCCGGTGAGGGCGTCGAGCGACTCGTGGTCGTGCGCCGACGTTGCCGTCGCGTCGAGTTCGATGGCGGTCGTCGCCAGGTCGGCCGCCCGCATGAGCGCGCTTCGTTCCGAAGCCGTCAGGAAGCGTTTCGCGCCTACAAACACACACAATCCGACCAACGGCGCAGCCTCATCATCGCCGGCCGAATGGTTGGCCGAATCGCTGGCCGAACGGTTGGCCGAGGGGCCGAGAACCAGCCATCCGAACCCGAGTCCGTGTTCGGCGCCGAGCTCGCCCAGACGTCCCGATACTGGCTCGATGGCGGCACCGGACAACGTTCCGACATCGCCAATCGCGACCCGCGATGCGGCCCGTATCCACGCCGGGGGAAGACCTGGCGACGCGACCAGCTCAAGCTCCGCGTCGCGTACGCGGTAGAGCGCGCAGCGCGGTCCGGCCGCGCCGGCATACGCCATCCGCACGGCCGCTTCGAGCACTACATCGAGCGTGACCCGACCCTTCAACAGCTCCAGCAGCATTTGATGCGCGGCGATCTCTGCTCGCGCCGCGTGACCGTCGGTGACGTCGCGCGCCGCGAGGACGAGTTCGTCATCGGCCGCGGCGAGGCTCGAAAAGGTCAGCATGCGCCACGAACCGTCGCTGTGGCCGCAACGCAGCGTGATGCTCTCCGATTCGAGCGGCGCGGTGGTGAGCAGCGTGAGTGCACGGGCCCGATCGTCCGAGCAGACAAGGTCGACAAAGTCGGCGCCGGCCACGAGTCGGCCCTCGAACACCCGCTCGGCCTCGGGCGTCAAAGCCTGGACCCGCCCGCTCTGGCCGAGCACGATGCCGATCTGGCTGCTCAGGCGATCAAGCGCTTCCTCCCGGCTGGGTTTCGGGGCCGTGCTGGGGGAACCGGTCGCCCCGGGATCATCGTCCATTACTGCGTCGGTCGACAGAACCGGCGAAACCTTGAGGTCAGTCCGGTGATTCGACCACGACCAGGCGGCTCTCGTGCAGCAATGTGGCCAGCCCGCCGGGTCCGGCCACGCCGAGAATGTGCAGCCCGCCGAGGTACACGACCGCCGCCGCGAGTCCGGCCGTCGCCCAGCCGCCGACCGGTTCGACCAGGTGCGCGACGGCACCGGCAACGCTCACAGCGACCGCGATGACCGCGACTGCACGCCCCGGAAGTGGCCACACGGGCAGATCACGGACCGCATCGACGAGCAGAGCGAGCACGACGACCTCGGTGACCACCGTGGCAATCGCCGCACCCATCACGCCGTGCGCCGGGATGAGCCACCAGTTGAGCCCCACGTTGACCACGAGGCCCACCAACGTCACGAACGGGTAGCGGCGGCGCCGATCCACGCTGACGAGCGTCACGTACACGAGCTGGGTGAGGAAGTTCAGGGCCTGGCCGGCAACGAGCCAGCGCGCTGACGGCGCCGCCGCGTCGCCACCCGAGCCGAAAATGGTATGGATCAGCGGCTGCGCGAGCACAGCGAAGACCGTCGTGGCGAAGGCCGCGACGATCAGTACCAGCATCATTGCTTGGCGAATCACCTGATGGAAGCGCGCTCGATCGTCGGGCCACGAGCGCGTGAGCAGCGGTAACACCGCACCCATCAACGCGGGAGCGAGAAAGGCAAGGAGGTCGGAGAACTTGTAGCCGATCTGATAGAGCGCGATCGCGACGCGGCCCGTCTCGCCCGACAAGCGCAGCGTGAGCATGAGCGCATCGACGCGGAAGTAGAGCGTGGCGAGCGCGCTGCCGACCGCGAGCGGTGCGGCCTGCACGATCCAGCGTCGCCAACTCGCCACATCGACTTGGGGTCGGAGCCGGAACGTGCCACGCAGCGCGATCAGCAACACCACAAGCGCGACTGCGTCGCTGGCAACGTACGCGCCGATGTACCGCAACAGCGTCCCGTAGCCACTCGCCCAGAGCGCCAGCACCACACCAAGTTGCACCGCAGCCCCCACCACGATCGCGCCGCCGACGACGCGCAGCCAGAGCTTCGCCTGGCACACGCTGATGATCGACCACAGCGCCGACCCGACGAAGAACGAGATCCCGCCGATCGCGACGCCTTGGATTTCGGTGTGGGTGTACGGCCCGACGATCACGACGAGCATTGCGAGCGCATAACCCAGCGTGCCGAGCCCGACGCGAAACACCAGGAACCGACCCGCGATCGACTCGAGCCGGTCCTCGCCTTCGCGGCCGAGCTCAACGAGCACCACCCGCGTGGTCTCGAAGTCGGCGATCAGGCCCAAGAGCCCGAGCAACGTGAAGACGAAGGCGAACGATCCGTACGTGCCCACGTCGAGCTGGTGAAAGATCAGCACCGTGCCGACCAGACTCAACAACCCCGCGACGCCCCGGCTCGTCAGGAGCACCGCCGTCCCGCCGAGCAGCGAACCGGCCCGGCGCGGCCCGCGCGCGGCGCCGTCTGCACGCGCCGGCTGCGACACTGCGATCAGGCCTCCCGTGGTCGCGAGCGCCGCGAATCGTAGGTCAGGTCGGTCGGGCCGATCAGGACTGCGGCGCGCGGTCGTTCGTCTCTAGCATCGGCCGATGGGCCCTGATCGTGATTCCACCACGCCGCGGGCCAGGTCGATCCTCGCGGTCGTGCCCGGGAGCTTTGTCTCGGGCGCCGAGCTACTGCTCCTTCGCGATCTCGCCGCAGCCCGAGCGGCGGGGTGGGGCGTTCGGGTGGCGTGCGCGGAGGGTCCACTCGTCGCGCGGCTCCACGCCGACGGCATGGAGCACGTCACGATTCCCGAGCTGCGCCTCGGCAGTGGGTCACGCTGGCGTGCGGGCGGCTCGCTCGCACGCGCCACGATCGGCGCAGCGCGGGCACTGCGGCGAGCGCGACGCACCGACGAGGTGTGGTTGGTCAACGGCGTGAACGCTCTGCCTGCTGCCGTGCTGGGCGCGGCGAGGCGGGCACCGGTCGTCTACTACGCGCACGATGTGCTCGTGCGACGCGACCGGCTCCTGCTCGCCCGCCTCGCGCGCCGCGCCATCGCCGGTGCCCTCGCGGTGTCCGACGCGGCTGGTGCACCACTGCGCGCGCTGGGAATCACCACGATCGTGGTGCGCCAGGGAACCGAGTGGCCGGTCGACGCGGCGGCGCCGCCCGCCGAACGGCGCGCACCGCCCCGTATCGGGATCGCCGCGGTAATCACGCCCTGGAAGGGTCACGCTGTGTTGCTGGAGGCCATGGCGGGGCTGAGGCATCGTGACGCCGAGCTCGACATCATGGGCGCCACCGCGCCCAAAGACGCCGACCACGCTGCCGCGCTGCGCAGCCGGGCCGCGGCCGACGACCTGCGCGGTCGCGTGCATTTCCTGGGCCACGTCGCGACACCGCTCGCGCAGATGCGGACCTGGACGGTCGCCGTCGTCGCGAGCGTCGACCCCGAGGCCGGGCCGCTGAGCGCACTCGAAGCCATGAGCGTCGGCGTGCCCATCGTCGGTACCGAACACGGTGGAATCGTCGAAGTGCTCGGCGATGCCGGTGTACTCGTCGCGCCACACGATGCCGCGGCACTCCAGCAGGCCATCGACAACCTGCTCGACGACGACGCGCTGTACGCGCGCTGTGCGGCCGCGGGACCGCGCCGGATCGTCGAAGCGCACTTGACGCGCGCCGAACACGAGCAGCGCTTCGTCGAAGGCCTCGCCACGCTCGCCACCGCGGCACCCGCCCGCCGAGCCCGTCGGCAAGCCGGTCGAGCTTCGTGACGCTCGACCTGTTCAGCCCGGCCATGCGGGCGTGGTTCTCCACCACGTTCGCTGACATGACACCGCCACAGGTCGAAGGGTGGCCGGTCATTGCACGCGGCGACCACACGCTGATCGTCGCGCCCACCGGTTCGGGCAAGACGCTCGCGGCGTTCCTCGCGGCCATCGACCGCTTGACCACCGAACCCGTTCCCCCGAAGCTCGAGCGATGCCGCGTGCTGTACGTGTCGCCGTTGCGCGCGCTCGCCGTCGACATCGACAAGAACCTGCGGGCGCCGCTGCGCGGCGTGGAGTTCGCGGCCGAACGGCTCGGCCACACGCTGCACGCGCCCACCGTGGCCGTGCGCACCGGCGACACCGAGAGTTCAGCGCGCGCCGCGATGCTGCGCACGCCACCTGACATCCTCATCACGACTCCCGAATCGCTCTACCTCATGCTCACCTCGCGCGCCCGCGACATGTTGCGGTCCGTGCGCTACGTGATCATCGACGAGATCCACGCGCTTGCTTCCACCAAACGCGGCGCCCACCTCGCGCTGTCGCTCGAACGGCTTGTGGCGATCGCCGCGACACCGCCGCAACGCATTGGGTTGTCGGCCACAGTCAGGCCGCTCGACGAAGTCGCCAAGTTCCTCGGCGGCTACGAACAGGGCCAGCCCCGGCCGGTGACCATCATCGACACGGGTACGCGAAAGGAACTCGATCTCGAAGTCATCGTGCCGGTCGACGACATGGCCAACGTCGAGGCCGTGCGAGACGAATCGGTCACCGACTCCCCCGAGGCGCGCACGAGCATTTGGCCCCACGTACACCCGCTGCTGCTCGAACTCGTGCGAGCCCACCGCACGACGATTGTGTTCACCAACGCGCGGCGCCTGGCCGAACGACTCGCGGCCCGGCTGAACGAACTCGCGGGCGAGGAACTCGTACGCGCGCACCACGGTTCGCTGGCGCGTGAACAGCGCCTCCAGGTGGAGGACGATCTCAAGTCGGGACGGCTGCGCGGCATCGTTGCGACGAGCAGCCTCGAGTTGGGCATCGACATGGGTACCGTCGATCTCGTCGTGCTCGTGGAGTCACCTGGGTCGGTGGCGCGTGGTCTGCAACGAGTGGGCCGCGCTGGTCATCAGGTGGGCGCGCCGAGCTCAGGGCGGATCTTTCCAAAGTGGCGTGGTGACCTGCTCGAGACTGCAGCAGTGGTGCGCCGCATGCGCGCCGGCCTCGTCGAAGAACTCCAGATCACCCATCAACCCCTCGATGTGCTCGCGCAGCAGATCGTTGCGGCGTGTGCCGTCGACGAATGGGACGTGGACGCACTGCGCACGCTCGTGCGCGGCAGTGCGAACTTCGTCGGACTCACCGACGATCTGTTCGACAACACGCTCGACCTGCTCGCAGGCCGCTACCCGTCCGATCAGTTCGCGGGACTCCAGCCGCGCATCGTGTGGGACCGCATCGGCGGACGCATCGAAGCACGAGCAGGATCGCAGCGCGTGGCCGTCACGAACGGCGGGACGATCCCCGACCGCGGGTTGTTCGGCGTGTTCCTGCCCGACGGCGTGCGCGTGGGTGAACTCGACGAGGAGATGGTGTACGAGAGCCGCCCCGGCGAGGTGTTCGCGCTTGGCGCGACAGCTTGGCGGATCGAGGAGATCACGCACGAGCGAGTGGTCGTCACGCCGGCGCCAGGTCAGCCAGCCAAACTGCCGTTCTGGAAGGGCGACAAGCCCGGCCGGCCGCTCGAACTCGGTCGCGCCGTCGGCGCACTCGTGCGCGAGCTACGTGCGCTCGATACGCCGACGGCCGCGGCACGCCTGCGCGCCGACGGCTTCGACGAGCGCGCCGCAAGCAACCTGCTGGCGTATCTCGACGAGCAACATGAGGCGACTGGCACGGTGCCCGACGACCGCACCATCGTGGTGGAGCGCTTCGCCGACGAGATCGGTGATTGGCGGGTGTGCATCCTCACGCCGTTCGGCGCGCGCGTCCACGCCCCGTGGGCCTTTGCCATCGAAGAGCGGCTGTCGCGATCGGGCATCGAGGTGCCTGCGATGTGGAGCGACGACGGCATCGTCTTGCGCCTCCCCGAAGCCGTCGATTCCGTGGCGCTCGATGCGCTGATGCTCGATCCCGAAGAGGTGGAACAGCTCGTCGTTGATCGGCTCCCATCGACCTCGATGTTCGCGTCGCGCTTTCGCGAGAATGCCGCTCGCGCACTCCTGCTCCCCCGCCGCGATCCGCGCAAGCGCACACCACTGTGGATGCAGCGCCAACGCGCGGGCGATCTCCTCGAAGTCGCCATCCAGTATCCGTCATTCCCCATGCTGCTCGAAACCACGCGCGAGTGTCTGCGCGACGTGTTCGACCTCCCCGCGTTGCGCGAGGTGTTGCGCGACGTCTCGACGCGCAAGGTGCGGGTGGTCGAATCCGACACACCGCGAGCGTCGCCGTTCGCGCAGTCGCTGCTGTTCGGTTGGATCGCCGTCTACATGTACGAAGGCGATGCGCCCATCGCCGAACGACGCGCCGCGGCGCTGTCGCTCGATCGCGGGCTGCTGCGCGAGCTACTCGGCTCCGAAGACCTTCGTGAGCTGCTCGACCCTGCGGCCATCGCCGAGCTCGAACTCGAACTGCAACGACTCGCCCCCGATCGCCACGCCCGCTCGCTCGACGGCGTCGCCGACCTGCTGCGCGGTCTCGGCGACCTGCGCGCCGACGAGGTCGTCGCGCGCGCCGATGGCGACGTGATGACGTGGCTCGGGCAATTGGTTGATGCCAGGCGGGCGATCGTCGTGCGCATCGCGGGAGAAGAACGCTACGCGGCCGCCGAAGATGCGGCACGCCTGCGCGATGCGCTCGGTTGCGCGCTGCCGCAGGGTCTTCCCGCAGCCTTCACCGACCCCGTCGACGCTCCGCTCGACGAATTGGTGTCGCGTTTCGCGCGTACGCACGGACCGTTCCATCTCCACGATGTGGTGCAGCGACTCGGCGCGAGCCACGACCGAGTGCGCGAGGCGCTCGGGCGGCTTGCCACCGCAGGGCGCGTCGTCACCGGTCAGTTCCGACCGGAGGGAGGCGAGTCGGCCGACGCGCTCGAGTGGTGCGACGACGGCGTGTTGCGCGTGGTGCGTCGGCGGTCGCTGGCGCGGCTGCGCCGCGACGTCGAACCCGTCGACCCCGAAACGTTCGTACGGTTCCTGCCGGCGTGGCAAGGCCTCGCACACCCGAGGCGTGGCATCGATGCACTCGTGGGCGCGATCGAACAGCTCCAAGGGCTCGCGATCCCCGCCGCGATCCTTGAGCGCGACGTGCTGACCGCACGCGTCTCGGACTACCGCTCCGGCATGCTCGACGAACTCTGCGCCGCGGGCGAGCTCGTATGGACCGGGGCCGGACCATTGGGCGATTCGGGACGCGTCCGGCTCTACTTCCGCGATCGGATCCGCCTGCTCGCATCACACACAGGGCTGGTTGCGGCGCGCGACGACACGAGCAGCGGCGACGACACGATGCACGCGCGATTACGCGAACAGCTCGCGCGGGGCGCGGCGTTTTGGTACGACCTGCTCGTCGCCACCGACAACCCGCCCGAGCGCGATTTGCTCGGCGCGCTGTGGGATCTCGTGTGGAACGGCGAAGTCACGAACGACACCTTCGCCCCTGTGCGCGCGTCACGGCGCCCATCGCGTCGCACGGCAACCCGACGGCCGAACGTGGGCCGTTTGACGCGCCTCGGTCCGGCGGCCGGCGCGGGTCGGTGGTCGCTCGTCGCGCCGTTGCTCGAACCGCGACCGGCACCGACGGAGTGGGCGCACGCGACCGCGCTCACGGTGCTCGATCGCCAGGGCATCGTGACGCGCGAGGCCGTCAACGCCGAAGGTGTCCCCGGCGGTTTCGCGGCGATGTACCCCGTGCTGCGGGCGCTCGAGGATGCCGGCAAGGTTCGGAGGGGCTGGTTCGTGGCCGAGCTCGGCGCCGCGCAGTTCGCATCCGCGGGCGCGATTGAGCGGCTGCGTTCACATCGCGAACGCCCCGATGTTGGTGATGATGCCGGCCCTGATGACCCGGGTGTGGCCAGCGCGCTCGTGCTGGCCGCGGCCGATCCGGCCCAACCATTCGGGTCGGTCGTGCCGTGGCCCGAACACGCCGCGGCGCGACCGACCCGGGTCGTCGGCGCGTACGCCGTCGTGAGCGACGGCCGCCTCGTCGCCTACCTCGATCGCGGCCACGGCGTGCTCACGTTCGCGGCTGATGAACGCGACACACCCGACGTGTGGATCGCAGCCCTCGTCGGCGCGCAGCGGTCGGGCCGCCTCGGTTCGTCGCTCGAACTCCAGACCATCGACGCCAGTCCGGTACGCGAGTCGCCAGTGGCCGAACAGTTGCGAGCCGCGGGCTTCAAAGACAGTTACCGCGGCCTCGTGCTGCGAACCTGACCGACCGTGTGCCGCGCCAGCGACACCGGTGACGGTCAGATCGGCACACGGTTGGGGTTACAGCATCGCGAGTGAGTTCGCCGCGGCGACGACGTCGGCTGCCACCGCAGCATCGCCGGTCACTGTCATGGGGAAATCGTCGACGTCGATGCGGTCGGCGATGCGCATGCACCACTCGTGGACCGGGGCGACAATCGTCACGCACGGCTCGGTCGACGTGTCGCCGCCCGGCGCGAGCGCGATGACGAACTCACCCGCACCCGGGCCCGTGAGCACGAACTTCGCGGTTGCTCCTGGGCGCGTGGTGCCGCAAATCTGGAGGCACCCGGGAATCAACGTCATCGACAGCTCGGCCATGGTGGCGAACGCAATGTCGGACAGCATGCGCCGATCGCGTCCCATAGCCACATCGATGTCGCCCGCGTGCACCCACGTCTCGAACGAGCGAAACGTTGTCACAACGTCGCTCGCCACCTGGTTGTGGAACCAGCGCATCGTGTCGCGCTCGTTGGCGGCGCGCCGGGTTGCTGCGGTCGCGTTCTCCCACTCGGCAACGATGTCATCGAAGTCCCACTCGCGTGTTGCGTCGAGGATGCTCCGCGTGCGCTCGTCGTTATCGACCTCGGTGATCGCAGCAAAACGCTCGCTGTCGATCGAATCGGTCACCTGGCTCTCCATACCCGCGAGATGAGCGGCCAGTTCGCGGACGGTGAGACCGTTGGGCGTGACGTCGTCGAGATGCCCAGGCGTCACCCTCGCCAGCGCTTCACGCAGGTAATCGCATGCTTCGACATGCGTCGCAACCGCAGGCGACGCCGCGGCGACGGCGATACGGGCGGCGCGCAACCGGCCGACCACGGTCGCTCGCAACCGCGGTGGCGGCGTGAGCGAGTCGGTCGCGCCGTACCAGACCGCCGCCGCGCGCAGTCGATCGACGTCGGCCATGGCGTCGGGTCGCGAGGCGATATACGCCTCGACCTTGGAGGCTTCGTGCGGTTCGACAGCGTCGAGCGCGTACGCCGCGACGATGTCGTCGAATTCCTCGGGGGTGAGTGATGCAGTCATGAGTACAGCTCGATTCCGTGAGCTTCCAATACGTCGGCGATGCGACGGAGCCCGAGCCTCAATCGTGATTTCGCCGTTCCCTCTGGGATCCCCAGCTCTTGTGCGACCTGACGGTACGTCCGGCCGCCGAAGTACGCGAGCTTGATTGCATCTCGCTGGTCAGGTGGGAGTTGATCGACGGCGTCGCGCAGGCGTTCCGCCGCGACGACCGCCATCGCCATCTCGTCGACATCTGGGATCGAGATGGCATAGCCGGCCTCGCGCTCAGCCCGCCGCCGCTTCGCCTCCTCGCGCCGCACCCAATCGACCGATCGACGGTGCGCAATCGTGCCAAGGAACGTGCGCAGGCGACCCCGATCGGGGTCGAACTGTTCGGGCTTCTCCCAGATCGTGACGAACACTTCTTGGGTGACGTCTTCGGCGGCCGTCCGGTCGCCGATCACACGGGCGGCGAGCCCATATACGAACGCGCCGAACTGGTCATACAGCTCTTCGAGCGCAGCGCAGTCGCCGGCGAGGAGGCGTACGCGGATCGAACGTTCCCACTCGGTGGGCATGGTGAGGTCCATCGCAAGCTATTCGCCGTGCCGGGGCTGCTGGATCACTCGCCAGCGTACGCCGCTCCCCACCGCCGCCAACCTGACCCTCGCGCTGAGCGTGGGTGCAGCCGTCGAGCGTACGCTCGTGGTCGATGACCACTGCGCCGACCACCGCCACCGCCACGACCGACAAGACCGATCCCGACCTCGAGCGCGTCGTCGCGCTCGTCGAGGATCTCATCGCCACGCACGATCCGAGCACGACCGACGAGCGCGTCCTTCGCGGCGCGCAATACGACGCCGGTCTCGCGTGGATCAATTTCCCTGTCGGCTACGGCGGGCTCGGGCTGCGACCGTCATACCAGCGTGAGGTGGATCGTCGGGTCCGAGCCGCAGGCGCTGCCGCGTCGACGGCGCGCTTGTTCTTCGGCATGTACCTCGTGGCCCCCACGATCGTGACGCACGGCAGCGAGTGGGCCAAGCAGCGTTTCCTCAAACCCATCTTCACTGGCGAAGACTCGTGGTGCCAGTTGTTCAGCGAACCCGGCGCGGGTTCGGACCTCGCGTCGCTGGCAACGCGCGCGGTGCGCGACGGCGACGAGTGGGTCGTGAACGGTCAGAAGGTGTGGAACACCCTGGCGCACATCGCCGACCTTGGGATGCTCGTGACGCGCACCGATCCCGACGTGCCCAAACACAAGGGCCTCACCTACTTCGCGGTCGACATGCACCAGCCCGGAGTGGAAGTTCGGCCGTTGCGCCAGATCACCGGCGAAGCCGAGTTCAACGAGGTGTACCTCACCGACGCTCGCATCCCCGACAGCTATCGCATCGGCGAGGTCGGCGAAGGCTGGCGGGTATCGCTCACCACGCTGGCCAACGAGCGCGTCACGATCGGCGGCGGAGGTGGCGGATCGTCAGGCCCCAAGCGCGGCTCGGGTGCAATCGCCGAAGCCGTGCGCATCTGGAACGACGAATGCAACGACCGCACACCGGCGCGCCGCGACGCGCTGATGAAGTTGTGGTGTGACTCCGAAGCACTGCGGCTCACGAACCTGCGCGCGAGCGCGGCGGCTCGCGTTGGCAATCCCGGCCCAGAAGGTTCGATCGCGAAGCTCGCGATCGCGATCAACCAGCAGAAGATCTTCGAACTCTGCATGAATCTGCTCGGCACCAAAGCGCTCGAAGGCTTCGATTACACGTTCCGGCGCCCGACCGAGGTGGGCCTGGAAGGCGCACCGGGCGCAGGGCGGCACATGTTCCTGCGAACCCGAGCGAACTCGATCGAAGGTGGCACGAGCGAGATCATGCGCAACATCCTCGGCGAGCGCGTGCTCGGCCTTCCCGGCGAACCCCGCGTCGACAAAGCCCCGCCGTGGAGCCAAGTCCCGCGCTCGTAATCGAGCCCGTCACCCGCGTGGCAACGCCGAGCACAACCCCAGCGGGCTGATCAGCCGCCGCTGGCGTCTTGCACGCGCTGTTTGCCCGCGGAGATCCACGGCATCATGGCGCGTAGCTCGGCACCGACCTTTTCGATCGGGTGCTTCGCCGTCTCCTCGCGATAACGGTTGAAGTTCGGCCGGCCGTTGTCGTTCTCGGCAATCCATTCACGCGCGAACTCGCCGCTCTGGATCTCGCCGAGGATCTTGCGCATCTCGTCCTTGGTCTGCTTCGTGATCACACGCGGACCGCGGGTGTAGTCGCCGTACTCGGCGGTGTCGGAGATCGAGTAGTGCATTGCTCCGATGCCGCCTTCGTAGATGAGGTCGACGATCAGCTTCACCTCGTGCAGCGTCTCGAAGTACGCCGATTCGGGTTGGTAACCGGCCTCCACAAGCGTCTCGAAACCATTCTTGATGAGCTCCACCAGACCACCGCAGAGCACGACCTGCTCACCGAACAGGTCGGTCTCGGTCTCTTCCTTGAACGTCGTGTCGAGCACGCCTGCGCGCGTACCGCCGATTGCCTGCGCGTACGCGAGCGCGATGTCCTTGGCCTTGCCCGTCGCGTCCTGGGCAACCGCCACGAGACACGGCACGCCGCCGCCTTCTTCGTAGGTGCGCCGCACGAGGTGACCCGGACCCTTCGGCGCGATCATCCACACGTCGACGCCGGCTGGCGGCTTGATCAAATCGAAGTTGATGTTGAGACCGTGTGCGAACGCGAGTGAGTTGCCCGGTTGCAGGTTCGGCTCGATGTCGGCCGAGTACACGTGACGCTGTTCGGTATCGGGCAGCAACACCATGATGATGTCGGCCTCAGCGACCGCGGCCGCGGTCCCCAACACCTTCAAGCCCGCGGCTTCGGCCTTGGCCTTCGAACTCGATCCCTCGCGCAGTCCGACGCGCACATCGACGCCCGACTCCTTCAGGTTCAACGCGTGGGCGTGGCCCTGGCTGCCGTAGCCGAGGATCGCCACCTTCTTGTCGACCAGCAGGGCTGGGTTGGCATCGGTGTCGTAGTACACGGTCGCGGGCATCGTGGGCTCCTCGTCAGCGCGGCGCGAAGTCGTCATTATCGCCGGAGTTGGTGCCCGACGGCGAACGCGTTCGACGGCATGCCGCGCTCCCGCGGGATGCCGTCGAGGTCGGCTCAGGAGATCAGCTGGCGCGTCAGGGGTTGGACCTGACGAACACATCCATCTGATCGTTGGTGTCGTTGGCGACGAGGTTCGTGGCGAGCGAGCTGAACGCAATCGTCGACCCGTCGCCGGAGATCCCCTCGGGGCCGAGGTTGTCAAGCCCGTTGCTGTCGGCCAGCGTGCCATCGGGAAGCGTGTCGACGCGAGACAGGGTGCCCGCGACCATGTCGCGCATGTACGGGCCTAGCGGGTCACCCGCCCGGAAAATGCCGTCGCTTCCCTCGCAATGCAGTTCGAAGACAACGTACCTACCGTCGTTACTCGCCGAGCCATACTGCCCGTGGCAACTCGGCGCACCGGCGGGGACCGTGAAGCCCGTGCTCGCGATCTTCGTGGTGTGCGCCACGCGATCTCGTACGAACACGTCGGCGTCATGCACCTTCAACGTCGGCGAGTACGACGTGAAGGTCACGTACCGGCCATCACCGCTGATCGCGACGGTAGTCGGATTAATACTCGGCCAGTACGTGTTCGGCGATTCCTGGGTGCCTGCCGTCGTCACGTTGATGCGATCGAACGAACCGGTCACGACATCCTCGACGAACACGTCCGGATAGTTGTTCGTGTCGCCCGGCACCAGGGTGCTGTCTGCGGACACGAAGGCGAGATACCTTCCGTTGTAACTCAGTGCCGGGGTCGTGCTGATCACCGAGGCAGACGCTATGAACGTCGTCGTCCCCGCCGACAGGTCGCGTTCGTATATGCCTTGATCGGAGTCCTGGAGGAATACCACCACGTTGCCGTCGCCACTGATCGCGCCGACGTACGAGCTTGTGCTCGGCGCGCCACTCGCCATCAGGCTCGCGACCTTGGTGGTATGCGCCACGCGGTCACGGAGCAGCAACTGGGTCGGTGCGCTGCCGACCCGCGACGGGAAGAGCACGTAGCGACCGTTGGCGTTCATCCACGCGTTGCCGTTGCTCAGACCCGCGACGCTGCCGTCGTTCGCAAGATCGACTTCCTCGGTGGTGCCAGCCGTGCGGTCGCGGAGGTAGATGTGCAGCCGGCCGTCGTTCGCGCCGGGCGCAAGGTTGATCGCATCCGAGTCGAACAACACCTTGGTGCCATTGCTGCTGATGGCCAGAAGGCGTGAACCGAACACGGCTGGCCGGCACTCGCTCGCGTTGGCGTACGACACCGCTTCTGATCCGTCGTTTGCCACGCTGACACGGTCAACGGCCGGCGGCGGACCAGATCCGTTGTCGTTGTCGATGATTGTCACCGATCCATCGGGGACCGTCACATCGGCGCTGCCGAGGTGCAACGTGATCTTGTCGACGAAGCTCTTGAGCTGCTCAGGAGTCGTGTTCGCAATAATGCGGAATACCAAATCCTTCGAGCGCTGCCCAAAGTTGAACGTGAGGCTCTTCGCAGACGGCAGGTAGTCGGTGCCGACGGTCGCCGCCCCACAGATCGTCGACACGTCGACCCTGATCTTTGCGGGCGCTGGTTCCGACAACGTCACCGGCAGGTACAGCAGATGCACGCCACTATCGCCCTCAACCACGGTGGCGTCGCCAATGGTGACATCAATCGTGTCGGCGTGCGGAGTGACCGACGCACGCGCGCCCAACGCGGGTGCGGGCGCGTCGTCGTTGCGGATCGTGACGGTCCCGGCCCCGCGCTCGAGGTATGCATCGCCGATCGGCGCGCCGAGCACCACCTTGAACGACTCGTCCGGCTCACCGTCGCGATCTCCCCAGATCGTCACACTCAACGCTTTGGCGACGACGTTGCGACCAAACGTGAGCGTGCCATGCGCCGCGGTGTAGTCGCTGCCCGGCGTTGCATTCACCGGTTGCAACGACCACGGCACTTTCACGATCGTGGCGACAGGGCCGGAAAGGTCGACGGGCACTCTCAGTTTCGCCGGACCGACGTCGCCTTCGTAGACGCGCACGTCGCCCACGCTCAGACCGCGTTGCGCCGTGGCACCTGCGCCCGCGCGCAGCCCGCCACCGACTGCGCACACCGCAGACGTCAACGCACAGATGCCGACCACTGCCGCAAGACGACGCGCCATTTCTGCCACCCCCGATTCATGCCTGGAGTCCAGGCGAACCGCAAGTTACAGGCCGAATGAGAGCTCGGCAAGGTTCATGTCAGTTCAGTGTGGCAGGCCCCGATTCGGGTCAGGCGCGAGCAGCCCTGACCGCCCGCAGCTTCACGGGTTCCCTCGCCAATTTCGGCATGGCTATACGGCCGGTGCGCTGCAACTCCACGATGCCGAACGGCCGCACAATGTCGCTGAAGGCATCGAGTTTGTCGGGGTCGCCGGCAACCATGATCGTGAGTGCTTCGTAGCCGACGTCGACAATCTTGGCCTCGAAAATCGCTGTGAGTTCGGTGACCTGCGAACGTGCCTCGGTAGCGGCCTTCACCGTCACGAGCATCATCTCGCGCTCGACACCCGCATCGTGCGCGATCTCGCTGATTTTGATCACCGGGATGAGCTTGTTGAGCTGCTTGACGATCTGCTCCAGCGGACTTTCGTCAGCATCGACGACGATCGTCATGCGGCTGAACCGCTCCTCCTCGGTGGGACTCACCGCGAGCGACACGATGTTGAACCCGCGGCGAGAGAAGAGCGCGGCAACGCGCGTGAGCACGCCGGCCTTGTTCTCAACGAGGACAGAAAGAATGTGATGACGCGAATTGAACGGCATTTCTATTTCGGCTCCAAATCCGCCCGGCTCGATCCCTCCGGGCAACGGGTGTAGCGCGACCGCCTGGCTTCACTACGCCTGGCTCAGTACGCCGGGCTCAACGACCTCCCGGGCGGTCCATGCTCGGGTCGAGGATGACTTCGTCGTTCGACGTCCCCGCGGCCACCATCGGATACACCTTTTCGCGGTAGTCGGTGCGGAAGTCGATCACCACCGGACGATCGTCGATCTCGTTCGCCTTTTCGATCGTGGTCACCACATCGTCGGCATTGTCGACGCGCATCCCGACACAACCCATCGCTTCGGCCCACTTGACGTAGTCGGGCAGGTCAGGCGAGAGGTACACCTCGCTGTAGCGCTCCTCATAGAACAGCTCCTGCCATTGGCGCACCATACCGAGGTACGCATTGTTGAGGATGGCGATCTTCACTGGAATGCGCTCCGCGGCCGCCGTCACCAACTCTTGCGCCGTCATCTGGAAACAGCCATCGCCGTCGACCGCCCACACCATCCGATCGGGTCGACCGACCTTGGCGCCGATCGCGGCCGGCACCGCATACCCCATCGTGCCGAGCCCGCCAGAGTTCACCCACGTATAGGGATGGTGGAACTTCCAATGCTGGCTCGCCCACATCTGATGCTGGCCGACACCCGACGCAAGGATGCAGTCGTCAGGCGTGTTTTCACGCAGCTTTTCGATCACGAACTGGGGCTTGAGCGGGCCATCCTCGAACTGTTCGAAGTGCAACGGGAAGTCGTGTTGCCACTCGCGGATCAGCGTCATCCATGGACTGAGATCAGGCGCTTTGCGCTTGTTGTGCTCGGCGCGCACGGCCTTCACCAGCTCTTCGATGACGAGTCGGCAGTCGCCCACGATCGGCACGTCGGGACGCCGGACCTTGCCCTGCTCGGCCGGGTCGATGTCAACGTGGATGATCTTGGCGTCGGGCGCGAATGCACCGACCTTGCCGGTCACGCGGTCGTCGAATCGCGCACCAAGCGCGATGAGCAGATCGGCCTTCTGCATCGCGGTGATCGCGGTGTAATTACCGTGCATGCCCGGCATACCGAGACACAGTGGGTGCTCGTCGGGGAACGCCCCGCGCGCCATCAACGTGGTGACCACCGGAGCGCCGGTGAGCTCCGCGAACGCGCGCAACGCCTCGGCTGCGCGCGCCTTCAGGATGCCGCCGCCGGCATAGATCACTGGGCGCTTGGCCTCGTTCACAAGCCGAGCCGCATCCTTGATCTGCTTCGGGTGACCCTTCGTAGTCGGTTTGTAGCCGGGCAGATCGACCCCGTCAGGCCAGTACCAGTCCATCGTCTGATTCGCGACGTCCTTGGGAAAATCGACGAGCACGGGCCCGGGGCGGCCCGTGGTTGCGACGTGGAACGCTTCCCGGATGATCGTGGGCACATCGCGCGCGTCGGTGACGAGCCAATTGTGCTTCGTGATCGGCATCGTGATGCCCACCGTGTCGCACTCCTGGAAGGCGTCAGTGCCGATCACGGCGTACGGAACCTGGCCCGTGACGACGACCATCGGCACGCTGTCCATGTAGGCGTCGGCCAACGGCGTCACGATGTTCGTCGCCGCGGGCCCACTCGTCACCATCGCCACGCCCGGACGGCCGGTGGCATGCGCATAACCGCTCGCCATGTGGCCGGCACCCTGCTCGTGGCGCACGAGGATGTGACGGATCGAGCTGTCGATCAGCGGGTCGTACACCGGGAGGATCGCCCCGCCGGGAAGGCCGAACATGACCTCGGTGTCTTCCATCTCGAGGCTTTTGATGAGGGCTTGGGCTCCGGTGAGCTTCATGGTGTTCCTCCCGAGTGGGCAAGGGCGAACGGGCAAACAAAAACCCCTCCGGTTCGGAGGGGCGAAGGCGCACGGACGCGGGGAATGGCCGTGCGCAAAGTGACTACTACAATGATGGGCGCGAAGGCGGGACGCATCATGGCGAGACTATACGTCATCGCGGGGGCGCTGTACACCAACGATGTGTTTTGCGAGGTTGTCGGCGGTGCAGTTCGGCGGTCCGCCGACACGTCACGCTCCACTCGGCTGACGCCTCGCTGGCGCTCCTACCGTCGGCGGCCTCGCCGACCCGCCCCACCTCGTGTGCTTGGGGGATGCAAATACTCAACATGGGGGTGGGGTGGCCGAGTGGGAGGGGATGAGGACGGCTGCGCGTCGGGGTGACGACGGCGGATCGCGCCTCCGGCACGTTCGGTGGGGCGCCGGTTTCGGGGTCGTCGTCGTGGCACTTGTTGGTGTGGCCCTCGGCGAATTGGCGGCCTCGGTCACCGCGACTCGGCCGCTCGAATCGCTCCTCGCCGCGGTGATGGCCACGGTGATGGTGTCAGCCATCACCCGGATCGTGTTGGTGAACCCGATGCGCAGCACGGCCGACGCCGCACTCGGGCAGGCTCGAGACCGCCACGCCTTCATGGAAGCCGCGCTGGCGCGCCGCACGTTCGACGTGAACCTCAGTCGCGCCATGGAGGCAACCACGAACGAACGCGAGGTCATCGCGCTGGTCGGGCGAGCCATCGAGTCGATCGCTCCGGCCCGGCCGGGCGAGATGCTGCTCGTCAGCGACGACAGCACCGACGTGTTGCGCAGCGCCACGCGCACCACTTCGCTCGGGCCCGCTGAGGGATGTCCGGTCGCTACGGCAGCCGGATGTCGCGCGGTCCAGCGTGGCCGCACCGAAGTCTTCGAGTCGTCGCAGACCATCGACGCGTGCGCGCACTTGCGCGGCCGCCCATGCGGCGACATCGGCGCAGTGTGTGCGCCAGTGACCGTCGCGGGCCGCAATGTCGGCGTAGTACACGTGACATCGCCGCCGGAGGCCCCCTCGACACCGGATGAGATCGTGCGCTTCGAGGAGCTCGCGACCCAGGCCGCGGCGCGCATCTCACTGTTGCGAGCGGTGGAACACGCGACTTCCCAAGCCGCGACCGATCCGCTCACCGGTGCCGCGAACCGGCGGGCACTCGACGCCCACGCTCGCAACCTCACGCAATTGGGCATCGAGCATGCCGTGGTGATCGCCGACCTCGACCACTTCAAACTCATCAACGACGAACACGGCCACGGAATCGGCGATCGCACACTGCGAGCGTTCGCCGAAGCCATGCGTCAGTCATTACGTCCCGACGACCTCGTGGCCCGCATTGGCGGCGACGAGTTCGTGATGCTCATCGGCGGCTGTGACTCCAACCAAGCTGCCACCGTCATCGAGCGGGTGCGGCGCGACTTCGCCCGTCAACTCGCGGCCGCCCGGCTCCCGGAGGCAACGGCCTCGTTCGGTGTCGCCGACTCCACGGCCGGGCGCAGCTTGTCGACGGTGCTCGGCGTGGCCGACGATGCCCTCCTCGACGCCAAGCGGACCGGTCGCGATCAGATCAAGCTGGCCGCCAACGACGCCATCGACCTCGTCGACGACACCGCCGCCTGATCGGTTACCAGCGTTTTTCACGAGGCCACGGGACGCACAAGCGCGTTGTGGCCTCGTGACAACGAAGGGTTAGTGCTGGTGGAGTGGGCAGGAGTAGGTGGTGCGCCCGCCGACGGTGCGCCGGAGAAGCTCAGCGCCGTCGCGCGGACAATGCCCTTCGCGCACGCGTTCGGGGTGGAGGTCGCCGGTGTGCGAGCCGCCGCGCCGACCACAGACGCGCAGCGTGGTGCGGATCGATCGGTGCAGGGTCGTTCGTTCCACGCCGTCGAGCGACCCGGCATCGCGCGCCGGGTCGAGACCGGCGCGCCAGAGCGCCTCGTCGGCGAGCAGGTTCCCGAGACCGGCAAGGCGCGCCTGGTCGAGTAGCACCGCTTTGAGCGGTGCCCGAGATTTGCCCAGCGCGACGGTGAGCTGCTTGGCGGTCAACGTCATCACGTCGGGGCCCAGCCTGGTTTCGTCAGGATCGAGCTCGACGCCTCCGAGGCGGCGCGGGTCCCGCAGCCACAGCGATCCACCGTCGGCGAAGCGCAACCCGAAGCGGCGCCATTCGGGTACGTCGCGGTTGCTCGCGTAGAGCAGCGGGTCGCCGGCTTCGTGCCCGTCGATGAGGACCCGCCCGCTCATGCCGAGGTGCAAGCCGAGCGTGGCTGTGGTTGTGTCAACGAGGAGCTGCTTGCCCCGCCGGCGTGCAGCCACGATCTTCGAACCGCCAAGTATCGCCCGCAGCGCCGCCTTCGTAGCGCCGCGCTTCAAGTACCACGCATCGTCGGCCACGACCTTCGCGATCGTGCGCCCGACGGCATGGTCGGCGATGACGACGCGAGCGGTTTCGACTTCCAGACATTCGGGCACGCAAGAACCGTAGGACGGCGTCCCGATAGCGTGCCCAACCGTGGATCCGATCACGTTCGATCATCTCTTCGATTACGGACAGCTCACGGCGGCCTTGGACGCGCTCGCCGCGACCTACCCCACCCTGATGACGCTGGAGAGCGTCGGTACCTCGCACGAAGGGCGCGACATCTGGCTCGCGACCGTCACGAACACCGCAACCGGTCCCCACGACGAAAAGCCGGCGATCTGGGTCGATGCCAACATCCACTCGGTGGAACACACAGGTGCCGTCGCGGCCCTGTACCTGTTGCACAAACTCGTCACGACGCACGGCTCCGATCCGCAGGTCACGCGTGCGGTCGATACGCGCACGTTCTACGTGATGCCCCGCGTCAATCCCGATGGCGCTGAACTCGCCCTCGCCACGCCGCCGACGTACCTCCGCAGCTCGGTGCGACGTTGGCCTCGCGTCGATGACGCGCCCGGCCTCGTCGAACACGACGTCGACGGCGACGGGCGCCTCCTCACGATGCGTGTCCCCGACCGCAACGGCGCGTGGAAGGCGAGCGACGCCGACCCACGCATCATGGTGGCGCGAGCGCCCGACGAATTCGGGCCCGGCCCCTACTTCCGCCTGCTCTACGAAGGCTCGATCACCGACTACGACGGCGCAACGATCCCGATCGCACCGGAACGGCGCAACCTCGACCTCAACCGCCAGTTCCCCGCCGGTTGGCGCACTCACGGCGAACAGGTTGGTGCCGGTGCCTTCCCGCTTTCGGAGCCCGAGACGCGTGCGCTCGCCGACGCGCTCGTCGCCCGACCCAACGTGTGCTGCTACTTCGCGCACCACACGTTCAGCGCGGCACTGCTGCGACCCTTCGACGACCGCCCCGACGACGAGTTCCCCACGAGCGACCTTCGCCGCTACAAGCAGTTGGGCGCTCGCGGCGCTGAGCTCACCGGCTACCCCCACGTCAGCGTGTACCACGACTTTCGCTACGACCCGAAGGATGTCATCACGGGCGGCGCCGACACGTGGGCCTACGACCATCTCGGTGTGTTCGCGTGGACAACCGAGTTCTGGAGCCCGATTCCTCGTGCGGGGATCGAGGGTCACCATCTCATCGAATGGTTCGACGCGCACCCGATCGACGACGACGTCGCGTTGCTTCGCTACAGCGACAACGAACTCGGGGGCCGCGGCTTCGTCGACTGGTACCCGTTCGAACATCCGCAGCTCGGACCGGTCGAACTCGGCGGCTGGCACTGGTTTCGCTTTTGGACGAACCCGCCCGACGAGCTGCTCGAACGAGAGGTCGCGCCCCACGCGGATTGGGAAGTGTTCTGCGCACTCGCATCACCAATTCTGCGGATGCGAGAAGTACTCGTCGACAACGTCGGGCCGCGGACCTGGCGTGTGCGGCTGGTCGTCGAGAACGACGGCTGGCTCCCCACGAACGTCACCCAGCGCGCGCTCGACAAGAAGATCGCGCAACCCGTCATTGCCACGATCGACCTAGCCGACGGAGCGAGGTTGCACCACGGCCCTGCCCTCATCGAGCTCGGTCATCTCGCGGGACGGTCTCGGGTCACGACCATGGTCGGCGACTTCGGCACCTATTCCGACGCCACGCCGGATCGGGCCGTCGCGGAGTGGTTCGTCGAGGCCGATGCCGGCACGACGTTGCGGGTGGCCGCATCGCACGCTCGCGCCGGAACGGTACGCGTCGACGCCATACTGCAATGACTTCTGGGCAATGAGTTCTGTACACCCACCGCCGATCCGCATCGGCCTGGCTGGCGCCGGACCATGGGCGCGTCTCGTGCACGGCCCGCTGTTCGCGGCTGGACCACAGACGGCGCTCGCGGGCGTGTGGTCGCGCACGCCGACGAGCGCAGCGGCGTTGGCCGACACGCTCGGCACCACCGCGGTGGCGACGTACGACGCGTTACTCGAGCAATGCGATGCCGTGGTGCTGTGCGTACCGCCCTCGGCCCAGCCCGAGCTCGCGATCGCGGCCGCACAACGGGGTCGGCCGATGCTCCTCGAAAAACCAATCGCACTCGACGCGCACGCGGGCGCGCCGGCCGTCGACGCCATCGAGGCATCCGGCGTCGCCAACCTCGCCATGCTCACCAACCGATTCTCCGAACCCGTCCGCGAATTCCTCGCCGCGGCGCGTGACTTCGACGTCGTCGGCGCTCGCGCCTGTTTCTTGTCCAGCGCGTTCCTCGGCGGTCCGTTCGCCACCAGCGAATGGCGCCACGAATATGGAGCGTTGCTCGACGTCGGGCCGCACATCTTCGATCTGGTCGAGGCCGCAGTAGGCCCGGTCGCTGCGGTACTCGCGCGGCGGTCGTCGGGCGACTTCGTCACGGTGCAGTTTCACCACGAGCGCGGCGTGTCGAGCAGCATCGACATCTGCTGTTCGACCGCTGGTGAGAGCCGCACCGAAGTCGAACTCTTCGGGCGCCAGCATCGTCTCGCCCTTGACGCTCGCCGCGGTGATCCGGAGTTGACGATGGCGACCGTCCGCGCCGAATTCGCCGCAATTGCACGCACGGGCGGCGTCCACGAGGCGTCGGCACGCCGTCTGCTCGACGTGCACACCCTCATCGATGCCGCATATCGGTCGCTCGCGACCGGTCGCCCGGAGCAACCGGCGCCGATGGCCGGGCGGCAGTAGGGTGACCGCCGCGTGAGGGGCATGCGACCAGACCATATCGGTGCACTGATTTCGATCGGCGACCCGCGGGTGGCACCCGGCGGCGATCGGATCGTCTACACCGAACAGCAGATCGAAGCCGACCAGAACCGGTATGTCACGGCGGTGTGGCTCACCGACCTGGCCGGGTCTCGGCGGTCGCTCGCGTCCGACAACGTCGACGCGTCGATGGCGCGCTGGTCGCCCGACGGCACGCGTATCGCGTTCGTGCAACACGAGCGCACCGACGACGCACCCACGACGATCGAACTGCACGACATCGCGGCCGGTACCTCGGTCACCGTCTGCACACCGCGCGAAGCGCCTGCCGAACTCGAATGGGCGCCGGACGGCACCCGGCTTGCCTTCGTGGCGCGCGACCCCGACCCCGCCTACTACCCGGCGCCCGGCGAGACCCGCAAGGCCAAGGACACACCGGCGCGCAACATCACGCACTTCTTCAGCCGGGAGGACGGCGAAGACTTCACCTTCGACCGACCCACCCGCGTCTTCGTCGTCGCTGCGGCCGAAGGCGCCGAGCCCGTCGTGATCAGCGATGGTGTCGGGACGAACGCGATGGCCTGGTCACCGGACAGCGCGTCGATCGCGTTCTGCGCGGCGCGCCATGACAATTGGGATCTCGATCTCGCCACCGACGTATGGGTCGTGAGCGCCGACGGTGGACCGCCGCGCCAGCTCACCGAGACGCGTCATTCCTACACGCGGCTCGCGTGGTCACCCGACGGCAGCCAGATCGCGACAGTGTGGGACCCGAGCCCGTTCGACGGTCCGCGCCATGGTCGCGTCGCGGTTCTCGACGCGAGTAGCGGTGCACGTCGGACACTCACCGAAGCGCTCGATCGCAACTGCGCGGTGTTTCCCGCGGTGCGCTCGCCGGTGTGGGACGGCACCGAGCACCTCCTGTTTACCTATGAGGACGAGGGTCGCGTCACGCTGGCGCGCGTGGCGGTTGGTGCCACAGAACAGGCCGGGGACATCACACCGATCGTCGACGGCGACCGTTGCGTCACCGGTTTCGATCAGTGCGACGGCACGCTTGCGGTCGTGATCGCGACACCGTCATCCCTGCCCGAGCTGCACGTCCGCACCACCGCAACAGGCCCGGAGCTGCGATGCCTCACCGACGCCACTGCGCGTTTCCGTGCCGCAACCGGCAGCGAGCCGGCGTTGTCGATGCGTTTCACCGCTCGAAGCAGTGACGGCGCCGAGGTCGAGTGCTGGGCGTTCCAACCTGAGGGCGATGGTCCGTTCCCGACCCTGCTCAACATCCACGGCGGCCCGTTCACGCAGTACGGCTACAAGTTCTTCGACGAATTCCAACTGCAGGTCGGCGCGGGATTCGCCGTCGTGTGCTGCAACCCGAGAGGCTCGTCGGGTTACAGCGAGGCCTGGGGGCGCGCGGTGCGGTGGCCCGAATGTGCCAGCGATCCTGGCACCGGTTGGGGCGGTATCGACTACGACGACGTGTTGGCGTGCGTCGACACAGCCATGGCCACGTTCGACTGGATCGACGGCGATCGGCTCGGCACGCTCGGTGGGAGCTACGGCGGCTACCTCACGTCGTGGATCATCGGGCATACCCAACGATTCAAGGCCGCGTGCTCGGAGCGTTCGGTGAACAACCTCGTCACCGAGGAACACAACTCCGACATCGCCACGGTGTTCCGTGATTACGTCGGCGTGTCGATCGTCGACGATCCGGCCCCGTACGTGCGCGCTTCTCCCGTGACGTACGTGCGCGAGATGCACACGCCGTTGTTGATCCTGCACAGCGAACAAGATCTTCGCTGCCCGATCAACCAAGCCGAGGAGCTGTTCGTCGCCCTGCGCCTGCTGGGTCGGACCCCCGAGTTCTGGCGGTTTCCCGGCGAGAGTCACGAATTGTCACGCAGCGGCGCACCGAAGCACCGGGTGCAGCGCACAGAGATCATCCTCGACTTCTTCGGACGTCATCTCCAGCAGCGCTGACGCGCGCGTCGGGTCGCCGTGGCTGGCATCCCAGGACGCGCCCGCGCGCAATCGCCCGGTGGCCTCGCGTAGCGCGCCGCTACCCTGGCGACCATGACGACGCCACACACCGAACCGCCGGCCGGACCGCGAGCCGACAACAAGATCCGCAGCCACGAAGTCACCGACGGCAACGAGCGGGCGCCGGCGCGGGCGATGCTGCGTGCGGTCGGCATGACCGACGCCGACTTCGGCAAGGCGCAGGTGGGCGTGGCGTCGAGCTGGAACGAAGTCACGCCGTGCAACATGCCCCTCGACCGACTCGCCAAGCGGGCGAAGGTCGGCGTGCGCGACGCCGGTGGGTTTCCACTCGAATTCGTGACGATCGCCGTGAGCGACGGCATCTCGATGGGCCACGAGGGCATGCGCGGTTCGCTCGTCAGCCGCGAAATCATCGCTGACTCGGTGGAGTGCGTGATGCACGCCGAGCGGTTCGACGCGCTCGTGACGTTCGCGGGTTGCGACAAGAGCCTCCCCGGCATGCTGATGGCCGCGGCGCGCATCAACCTGCCGAGCGTGTTCCTCTACGGCGGCTCGATCTTGCCCGGTCACCACAACGGCGTCGCGCTCGACATCGTGAGCGTGTTTGAGGCCGTTGGCGCGTGCGCCGCGGGCACCCTGAGCGTGAACGAACTCGGCGAGATCGAAAAGCGCGCGTGTCCCACCGAGGGATCGTGTGCCGGGATGTTCACCGCGAACACGATGGCGTCGGTGGCCGAAGCCATCGGGATGAGCCTGCCCGGGTCGTCATGCCCGCCTGCCGTCGACCGGCGCCGCGATGATTTCGCCTACGAATCGGGCCGCGCCGTGATGCGGCTCCTCGAACTCGACCTGCGTGCTCGCCAGATCATGACGAAGGAGGCGTTCGAGAACGCCATCGCCGTCGTCATGGCGCTCGGCGGTTCGACGAATGCGGTGTTGCACCTTCTCGCCATCGCCAACGAAGCGCGCGTCGAACTCGAACTCGACGACTTCAACCGCATCGGTGCTCGCGTCGCGCACGTCGCCGACATGAAGCCCCACGGCAAGTACCACATGACCGACCTCGATCGCGTCGGCGGCGTCGCGGTCGTGATGCAGATGCTCCTCGACGAGGGGATCCTGCACGGCGACTGCCTCACGGTCACTGGGGCCACGGTTGCCGAGAACCTGGCTGCGTTGCACCCACCCGCACCCGACGGCGACGTGGTGCATCCCTTCTCCGCGCCCATCCACGCCCAAGGCGGGATCGCGATTCTGCGTGGTTCGCTTGCACCCCAAGGTGCGGTCGTGAAGGTTGCCGGCATCGACGACCTGTACTTCGACGGCCGCGCCCGAGTGTTCGACGGCGAGGCCGCAGCCATGGAGGCGATTCTCGCCGAATCGATCGAGCCCGGCGATGTGCTCGTGATCCGTTATGAAGGCCCCAAGGGCGGCCCTGGCATGCGCGAGATGCTCGCAGTCACGGGCGCGCTGAAGGGTGTCGGCCGCGGTGCCGACACAGCGCTCATCACCGACGGTCGCTTCTCGGGAGGGACACACGGCTTTTGCGTCGGGCACGTCGCTCCCGAAGCCGTCGATGGTGGCCCGATCGCGTTCGTCGCCGACGGCGACCGCATCGTGATCGACGCCGCGGCGCACACGATCGACGTCGAGATCGACGAGGCCGAACTCGCCCGGCGGCGAGCCGACTGGAAGCTGCCCGAGCCGCGCTACACGAGCGGCTTCCTCGCCAAGTACGCACGGCTTGCCCAGGGCGCGGAAACCGGCGCCATCACGAATATCTGAATATTGCGCCTACTTCGTCCGGCGCGGGCGAGCGTCTCGCCACCCGGGTCGCTCGTCCCTCGCTCCCGGGCTGACTTCGCCGCCGCACCAGTGCAACGATCCATCCGGCGCACGGCGACTTAGCGGTCGACGAGGTCGCCCGCCGCGGCCCAGGAGGCTTCGATCTCGTCGAGGCGGCCGGTGGCGCTGCGCCGTAGTCGCACCGCGATCGCGGCACCGAGGGCGTGCACCAGCGCCATCGCACCCGCGGACGAATCGAACGGGCCGACCCCACGCGCCTCGAGCGTGAACACGAAACGCGCGTGCTCGGCCAGCGGCGACAGTCGGCTGTCGGTGAGCGCAATCACGAGCGCACCGCGTTCGTCGGCGCGCGCAACGACATCCAGAATCCAGCGCTCGTAGCGCCGCAGGTCGGTGACCACCAACACGTCGCCGACTTCGAGGTCGACGAGCCGGCGCGATACGCGGGGGCCGGCACCTTCGATGAGCTGCACACCATCACGCAACAAGTCGAGCTGCTGGGCGAGCAATTGCCCGGGCGCGCCGCTCAACTCGCTCGCGAGCACGAACACGCGGTGACGACGGTCGGCGATCAGCTCCACCGTCTCGGTGAAATCCTTGGCGTCGATGGACTCCATCGTGCGGCGCACGTTTTCGAGATCGGCCTGCATCGCCTGGCCGAGCACATCGCCCGAGCGCCGCTCGCGGATGCGCTGGGTCGCGGGCCGGAGCTGATCGGCAATCTC
Source organism: Acidimicrobiia bacterium (assembly GCA_038202885.1). Taxonomy (GTDB): domain Bacteria; phylum Actinomycetota; class Acidimicrobiia; order IMCC26256; family PALSA-610; genus JBBREP01. The sequence goes on from JBBREP010000002.1 coordinate 101,435, forward strand.
CTCCTGCACCGCAGCCTGGAGCTCCACGAAGCCGGCGAAACCGAGCTTCGCCGCGAAGCGCAACACGGTGGGGCCACTCGTTCCGGACCGGTCAGCGAGTTGGGCGACGGTGCCGAACGCGACGATCTTGGGGTCGTCGGCGACCGCCTGGCCGACCCGGCGCTCCGACGTCGTGAGGCGCACCGCAGCATCGCCAATGAGCTCGAGTACCGACCGCTCCACGACCACGGAATACACGTTACACTGTTCTGAACAGTCGGAACAGATGGTTCATCCACCCGTCACCGCTCGCCGTGCCTGCGCAGCCCTCGACGGGCGACGTGGACGTTCCGATCTCTCCCAGAGGACTTCCGTGACCGACACCCTTCAGAGCACGAACCCGGCCCGACCCGGCGAGGTCGTCGCAACCTTCCCGATCGACGACGCCACATCAGTCGACGCGGCCGTTGCGCGAGCCGCCGACGCGCAGCGCGCGTGGGCCCGCGTTCCGATACCAGCGCGCGCCGAAGTGATCACCGAGATCGGGCGCGTGCTCACGCAGCGCAAGGCTGAGCTTGCCGCGCTGGTGTCGCGCGAGGCCGGCAAGATCCTCGTTGAGGCGGGCGGCGACGTGCAGGAAGCCATCGACATGGCTGGCTTCGTGGCGGGTCAGGGTCGCAATTCGTGGGGCACGGTGCACCCATGCGAAATGCCGAACAAACTCGGCTTCACCATGCGCCACCCGATCGGCGTGGCCGGGATGATCACACCGTGGAACTTCCCGGTAGCGATCCCCTCCTGGAAGATCTTCCCCGCGTTGCTCGCAGGTAACGGTGTGGTGATCAAGCCGTCGGAGCTCGCACCCGCGTGCTGCGACGCGTTCGTTCGGGCCTGTGGGGATGCGGGCGTCCCCACAGGCCTGATCAATGTCGTCCACGGCTACGGCGACGTTGGCGCGGCGCTCACCGTCCACCCAGGGGTCCGGGCGGTGTCGTTCACCGGTTCGGTGGCCACCGGCCGCAAGGTCGCGGCGGCAGCGATGGAGGTTGGGCCCAAGCTTGTGTCGCTCGAACTCGGCGGCAAGAACGCCATGATCGTGATGGACGACGCCGACATCGAACTCGTGGTCGACGGCGCGCTCTTTGGCGCGTTCGGCACATCGGGCCAGCGATGCACGTCGACCTCGCGCCTCGTCGTACACCGCGCGGTCGCCGACGAACTCGTCGGCGCGCTCGCGCAACGAGCCGAACAACTTGTGTTGGGCGATCCGCTAGAGGCGGGCACCGACGTCGGGCCAGTGATCACCGCCGACGCGCTGGCGCGCATCGCGTCGATGGTGGACCGCGCCGTGGGTGAAGGCAACGAGGTCGTCACCGGCGGTGCGCCCGTCACCGTCGACGGTTGCGACGGTGGCGCGTACTTCGCACCGACGATCTTGCGCGGCGCGACGCGCTCGTCGTTCATCACCCGCAACGAGGTCTTCGGTCCGGTGCTCGCAGTCGTCGAGATCGACTCACTCGAAGACGCCATCGACACCGTGAACGACTGTGAATACGGGCTGTCTTCGTCGATCTACACACGCGACGTCAACGCCGCGATGCGTGCCGTGCACGAACTCAACACTGGGATCGTCTACGTGAACGCGCCGACGATCGGCGCCGAGATCCACCTCCCGTTCGGCGGTACGAAGCACACCGGCAACGGGTATCGCGAGGCCGGCACGCGCGGGTTGGAACAGTTCTCGGAGACGAAGTCGGTGTACATCGATTTCTCTGGCCGTCTCCAGAAGGCCCAGATCGACAACCGCGACGCGATCGCATGAGTCAGCCGACGGGCGCCGAGGCCATCGCGGCCGCGCTGCGCGCCGCCGGAATCGACATCGCGTTCGGGCTGCCGGGCGTGCACAACATGGCGTTGTGGCCCGCGTTCGAGGCCGCGGGGATTCACATCGTGGGTGCGCGCCACGAACAAGGTTGCGCGTATGCGGCCGACGGTTACGCGCGCAGCACGGGCAAGATCGGCGTGGCGTTGGTCACCACTGGTCCGGGCGCAGCAAACACACTGGGCGCCGTCGGCGAGGCGTGGGCCAGCAAAAGCCCGGTGCTGGTGATCGCCACCGACATTCCGAGCACGCAACGGCGCGCCGGTACGTATCGCGGTGTGTTGCACGAATGCACCGACCAGGCCGCCATGTTCGGTCCGGTCACCAAGGTGCAGACACGCGATCTCGCTGAGGCCCTGATCGCGACGCGCCTCGGCGTGCGCGGGCCGGCGTATTTCGAAATACCGACTGACCTGCTCCGCGGCCCAGCAGTGCATGTGCCGGCGCCGAGCGTTGCTGTGACGGCGCACGGGGCGTCTTCGCTGCGCACCGGACTCGGCGCTCGGCCGCTCATCTGGGTCGGCGGCGGCGCACGGTTCGCCGGCGGAGCCATCGACGAAGTGGCACGCCGACTCGGAGCACCCGTCGTCACTACATATTCAGCGCGCGGCGTGCTCGCCGCCGGACACCCGCATTTGGTGCCGGCGCCGGCCCACGAGCCCCAGGTGACCAAGCTCATCGAGCACGCGACGAGCACGGTCGTGATCGGTTCCGACCTCGACGCCATGAACACGATGGCGTGGAAGCTGCCGCTCCCGGCCCCACGCGTCGCGATCAACCTCGACCACAACGACGCCATGAAGAATTACGCGATGGACGAGGTGTTGGTCTTCGACGCCGTCACGCTCGCGGCTGCGTTCGCGCAGTACGCGAACCGGGCGCCCTGGTTCGGCGATCTTGGCGCGCTCGGCCGGGAGATCCGTAACGAACTGCGCGCCGACGCCAACACCACCGAGAGCATCGAGTTCCTCGAACGCACCGAGCACGCCCTGCACACTCACGGCGACCCCATGGTGTTCGCCGACATGTGCATCGCCGGCTATTGGCTCGCCGGTCACATGGCAGTGCACCGCGAGCGCGGGCTGCACTACCCGATGGGTTGGGGCACGCTCGGTTGGGCCTTCCCGGCCAGCATCGGCGCGGCCGCGGCAGGTATCCCGAGCGTCGCGGTCGTCGGCGATGGCGGCATGCTCTTCGCCGTCGGCGAGTTGGCGACCGTGGCCCAGGAACAACTCCCGCTCACGGTCGTGGTCGTCGACGACGGCGGCTACGGCATGTTGCGTTACCCGCACGACACGCTCCCCGGCTGCGAACTGAGCGCGGTCGACTTCGTGCGAGTGGCCGAAGGTTTTGGGATCAGCGCCGAAACCGTCACGGGTGTGGGGGCCGAATACGAGGCCGCGCTCGGCCGGGCGGTGGCGAGCGGCTCCCCGCGACTGCTGCACGTGAAGGCGACCCTGTATCCACCGCGCACGACCAGCCCGCGCTGGCCGATCAAGTAGGCGGGAGCAGCCATGACGTTCCGAGTTACCTACGCAACCTTGAGCGCCGACAACGACGCGCTGCACGCGGCGTTCGACCGCGGCATCGAGGTCGCGCGCGGTCAGCTCGGCGCGCACCACACCAACATGATCGGTGGCGAGGCACGCGACAGCGGCCAGACGATCACCACGCACTCTCCCACCGATCGGCGCGTCGAGATCGGTTCGTTCGCCATGGCGACGGCAAGCGATGTCGACGATGCGGTGGCCTCGGCACAAGGGGCGCGTGACGATTGGGCACTTGGCACGCATTGGCAAGAGCGCTGCACCATCCTCGACCGCGCCGCCGATCTCATCAGCGAGCGACGCAACGAGATCTCGGCGCTGCTCACTATGGAGGTCGGCAAGAACCGTCTCGAGGCGCTCGGCGATGTGGAAGAGACCGCCGATCTGATCCGCTACTACACGCACCAGATGCGCGAACACGACGGCTTCGTGCAACCCATGGGGCGCCTCTCGCCGTCGGAAGCCACGTTCGATGTGATGCGCCCGTATGGAGTGTGGGCCGTCATCGCTCCGTTCAACTTCCCCGCGGCCCTGAGCGGCGGGCCGATAGGAGCCGCGCTCTGTGCTGGCAACACGGTGGTGTTGAAGCCGAGTGAGATCGGTGCGCTCACCACGTTGCGCATGGCCGAAGCATGCTGGGACGCGGGCGTACCGAAGCGCGCGCTCAACGTGGTGTTCGGGCTCGGCGAGACGGTGGGCAGCGCGCTCGTGCGCCACGCCGACGTCGACGGCGTCACGTTCACGGGATCGCACGCCGTGGGCATGGGGATCTTCCGCGACTTCGCCACGACGCATCCGAAGCCGGCCATCTGCGAGATGGGCGGCAAGAACCCGGTGATCGTGAGCGCGCAGGCCGATCTCGACGTCGCTGCCGAAGGCACGATGCGCAGCGCGTTCGGGCTCAGCGGTCAGAAGTGCTCCGCGGCGTCGCGCGCCTACGTGCATCGCGACGTGTACGACGACTTTGTTGCGCGACTGTGTGCGCGGGCCGAGGCCGTGGTTGTGGGCGATCCACTCGAGCGCACCACCTACATGGGTCCGGTCATCGACAACGATGCCGTGGCCCGTTACGGCGCCGCGGTGGGCGATGCCCGCGCGACCGGCCGCGTGCTGTGCGGCGGCCGACGACTCACCGGCGGCGATCTCGCGCACGGCTACTTCGTTGCGCCGACCGTCGCCGAGCTTCCGGCCACGAGTTCGTCGTGGCACGAGGAACTCTTCGTGCCGTTCGTGGCGGTGGCGCCGTTCGAGGAACTTGGCCTGGCGATCGAACGAGCCAACGACAGCGATTTGGCCCTCACCGCAGGGTTCTTTTCACAAGCGCAGAATGAGATCGACACGTTTCTCGATCGCATCGAGGCCGGCGTCGTGTACGTGAACCGTCGCGCCGGCGCGACGACCGGAGCGTGGCCCGGCGTACAACCGTTCGGCGGTTGGAAGGGCTCAGGAACCGCGGGCGTGGCCGGTGGCGGCCCCTACTACCTCCAGCAATACCTGCGTGAACAGTCGCGCACGATCGTCGATGGATGAAAGCACAGGCACCATGACCTCCACGCTCCCCCTCCACGCTGACAACTCCTTGGCCGTCGCATTGGCCGACGCCGTAGTGCCGCACATCATCACGGATCTTCCCGGGCCGAAGGCGCAAGCGATGATCGCGCGCGATGCCGCCGTCACAAGCCCATCCCTGGGCCGCGTCTATCCGCTCGTGCCCGCGCGAGCCGACGGACTCGTTGTCGAAGACGTTGATGGCAACCGCTTTCTCGACTTCAACGCGGGGATTGCCGTCAACAGCACTGGTCATTGTCATCCGCAGGTGGTCGCGGCCATCGAGGAACAGGCGCGCACGCTGTTGCACTACTGCTCGAGCGATTGGTACATCCCCGCGTACGTCGCACTCTGCGAACGACTCGCCGCGAGCGTGCCGAACGGCATGGGTGCGACGCGCGTATTTCTCGCCAACTCGGGTACCGAGGCCGTCGAAGGCGCGATCAAACTCGTACGCCAACACACGGGCCGTCCGAACGTGATCGCGTTCCACGGTGCATTCCACGGTCGCTCGCTCGGCAGCCTTGCGCTCACCGCGAGCAAGGCCCGCTACCGCGCCGGCTTCGGAGCGATGGCAGCCGGCGTGTACCACGTGCCGTACGGCGAATTCGGCGCTATCGAACGCACTGTGTTTACGCACCTCTCGGCTCCCAGCGATGTGGCCGCGATCTTCGTCGAGCCGATCCAAGGCGAGGGTGGCTACATCGTGCCGCCGCCGGGTTGGCTCGCGGAATTGCGTGCGCTCTGCGACGAGCACGGCATCTTGCTCGTGGCCGACGAAGTGCAGTCGGGAATCGGGCGCACCGGGCGGATGTGGGCCATCGAGCACGACAACGTCGTACCCGACCTGCTCCTCGCGGGCAAAGGCATCGCAAGCGGGCTGCCGCTGGCGGCATTGATCGCACGCGCTGAGTTGATGCACTGGGAGAAGGGCGCGCACGGCTCGACGTTCGGCGGCAATCCCGTCGCGTGCGCCGCCGCGTTGGCCACGCTCGACCTTGTCGAAGGCGGTCTGATCGACAACGCTCGCGATGTCGGGGCACATCTCCTCGACCGCCTGCAGACGCTGGCCGGCGACGCTCCCGCCATCGAAGCCGTGCGCGGCCGTGGGCTGATGATCGGCATCGACTTCGCCGACCACGACATCGCCCACGCCGTCGAACAGGAGTGCTTCCGTCGCGGGCTGCTCGTGCTCACGTGCGGCGTGCGTTCGCTGCGCTTGGCGCCGCCGCTCACCGTGTCAACCGAGCAGGCCGACCTCGCCATCTCGATTCTGGGCGACGCCATCGCCGCCGCGGTCTGATTGCACCAGACGGCGCTACACGCCGTCTGGTGCAGAGGAAAACTGCTTTGGGGGCTCTATTCGCCGGTCGCGCCGTCGAGCGACTCGCGAATGAGGTCGGCGTGGCCGTTGTGCCGGGCGTACTCCTCGACCATGTGGACGAGTATCCACCGCAGGCTCGGTGCCTCGCCGCTCGGCCAGGTGCGTTGCGCGAGCCGTCCGAGGCCACCGTCGGCCAGCGCGTCGGCGACCAGCGAACGCGAGCGCGCCACCGTGTCGTGCCAGAGCGTGCGGAGCTGGTCGGGGGTATCGGCCGCGGCCGAGTCCCATTCCCAATCGGGGTCGCCGTCCCAGTCGACCGTGTCCCACGGCGGCTCGCGGTCGCGCCCGTACAGCCAACGGGAGAACCAACCCGACTCGACCAGCGCCATGTGCTTCAGCATCCCGCCCAAGGTCATGGACGACGCGGCGACGGTGGCATTCAGGCCCGCCGCGTCGAGCCCCGCGCATTTCCACTCCAGCGTCGCGCGCTGAAATTCAAGGAAACCAAGCAGCGTGGCCGTCTCGTCGCCCGCGAGGGGAGGTTCGGGACGACCCTGCTCGTCAACGTTCGTCATGCGACCAAGTCTCCTGCGAGATACGAACGCGCAACGAGATGCACGAACTGTTGCACCGCGTCTTCCTGCAAGCCGAAGGGTCCGGGCCGGTAGCCGCGTGAACTCACGCCGCGCTGCACGCCCTCGCACGCGTCCCAATCCTGACGGTTCGTGATGTCCCAGAAGTCGACGGCGTAGGCCGGATCGAATCCCTCACGCGAGATGGCAGCGGGGTCGAACAGCCACTGGCACTCGACCCAGGTCTCGGTGGGCGACACGGGTTCGATGCGGTGTGTCATCACGTAGTCGGGGTGCGCGCTGAGCAACAGGTTCGGAAACACGCCCACGTAGAGCACGGTGCGCGCCTGTTCGGCCGAAAGGCCCGGCAGTACGACGCCGCGGCTCTGGCCATCGAGCGACATTGTCTGCGCGTGGTCGGCCAGCGCCATGGCACCGCCGACCCACATGCCGGGCAGCGTGTAGTTGTCGCCGGAGTCCGGCGGGCTCACCACGCATAGCTCAGGGTGAATCGCGGCACAGTGGTAGCACTCTTGATAGTTCTCGATCGGGAGCTTCCAGTTCGCCTGCAACACGTATTCGTGCGACGCCGCGACGACAAGCCGCTCGGGCTCCCACGGCGCGAGTAATTCGTCGAAGGCGCCCAGATACACCGACAGCGCCGGCGCGTCCCCGCTCGGGTTGACCATCGCAAAGCCGCGCCATTCCTCGACGCGCATAGGCACCAGGCCGTGGTCCGTGCGGTCGAACGACGGTGGTGCATTGAATCGCGGTGTGGCAGTGAGGTCACCGGCGAGGTCGTATGTCCACGCGTGGTACGGGCAGTGGATCGCACCTCGGGTGACCGCCGGGCCGCCGCACGCCATGAGCTCGTGCCCGCGGTGGCGACACACGTTGTAGAACGCGCGCAGCGTGCCGTCGTCGCCGCGCACGAGCAACGCGCGGTCGTTGCCGACTCGCACCGCCCGCCGGGCACCGGCAGCGGCAAGGTCGCCCGAACGCCCGGCACATACCCACGCCCGGTCGAAGAACTGCTCGCGTTCCCACGCGAGCACGTCGTCATTCGTGTATGCGGCGGCAGGAAGCATGCAGCCACTGCCACCCGGTTCGAGCACCGCGGCGAGCTCGTCGCGCGGTAGCGGCGCCGGCGGCCGCTGCGCGCGCGGCGTCGCAGGCACGCCCGGATTGCGCGAATTCATGACGCCACGCTACGTCAGAGCGAGAAGGGGTGCTACCTCGAGGTGCGGCGTAGGATGGCGGCGCCATGCAGGTGCGGGAGGCGCAGTCACATATTGCCACCGCGCCGATGCGAGCACTGCGGCGCGTTCGGCCCGAGTACGTCATCATTGCGATCTTCGTCGGGCTGAAGCTTTACTACGCGCTTCGCTCGGTGTTCGGCAGTGGCCTACTCGGACCGCGAGTGATCTACGGGTCCGATACCGAGGAGTACCTGTCGATCGCGGCGGCGCCGCTGTGGTCGCGCGACTTCTTCGCCGGACCCGACCCATTGGGTTTTCCGCTTCTCATGAAGCTCGTGTTGCACAACCTGCGCGCCGTCGTGCTCCTGCAAACCACGATCTCGGTCGTTTCCTGGACGTACCTCGCGCGGACGATCCAATCATTCCTCGCCTCGCAAGCGGCTCGCACAATTGTGGTGATCGGCATCTTGGCCACCGCGCTTGCGCCTGCGGTGCAGCAGTACGACGTCGCAATCGGCACCGAGAGTCTTTCGATCAGCTTGATGGTGCTGCTCATCGCCCTCGGCTTACGGTTGGCGACGAGCCTCACGTCTCGGCATGTGGCCGCGTTTCTCATCGTCGTCGCCGCGGCCGCCTTTACCCGCGACACCAATGCGATCTTCGCACTCGGCATTGGCGTTGGGGCGCTGGTCGCGCTGGTGCGCTCGAGGGACCAATGGCGACGGTTCGGCGCCATCGCGCTGGTGTCGCTGATCGCCGGTGCCGGTGCGCTCAAGTTGTCAGCCGACGGCAACCGCTCGTACTGGCCGTTGTTCGAGACCGTGGCGCTGCGCATCAACAACGACCACGACGCGCGCACGTATTTCATCGAGCATGGCGAGCCCTATGACAACGTCGTGAAGGGCCTGCGAACGCCCGCGATTTACTACTTGGAGCAACGGGCGTTTACTGCGAACACGCCACCGTTTCGGAAGTTCCGCGCGTGGATAGAAGATCATGGTCAGGCGACCTACGCCGGCTTCTTGCTCACGCACCCGGGCTACGTGCTGTCGGGCCCCATCAACGAGCGCGACGCTCTGTTCCGCCCGCACCTCGACGGCATCGGGAAGCTGTTCGGCATTGATCCCGATCCTGTCACTCGGGCGATCGGTTGGGTCGGCCTACCCGATGTGACGCGATGGCTGGGTTATTGGACCGCGGCGTCGGTCGTCGGCCTGTTGTGGGTCATCCGACGGGCGCGAGATCGCCAACAGCGGTTCGCCATGCTGGTGTTCGCCCTCGGCGTGCTCGTGGTGCCCCACGCCCTCGTCGTGTATCACGGCGACGCGCTGGAAGTCAGCCGCCACGCCATCACGCTCGCGGTCCATGGTCGCGTCGTGGTGTGGATCGCCACGGCGCTCACGGTCGACACCGCGCTCGCAGCGTGGGGTGGGTTCAAAACGCGCCGGCAACACTGACGGCGTACCAGCAGGTTGCCACCGCCATGATCGCGAAGGCGGCGACGCCGTACCGCACGGGATGACCGGGTCGGCCGGGCGAGCGTTGTCGCAGCACGGCCGCAGCCACAACGGGCACGACCGGTGCGAGATACCGGCCCTGATAGGCGCGGATATCGGGACTCCCCAGCGCGTTCCAACTCACGTACGCGGCGACCAGCGTGGCGATGGCCGTGCCGAGCGCGACCACGGCGAGCGCGAGCCGGCTACGACGTCCCGGAGCCCCAATCGACGACCCCGCGCACGCGACCACGATCGCCAGACCGGCCAGAATCGCGACAGCGTTCGGCGTGACGTTCGCGATCTTCAGTTGCGCGACCCCGTCGCGCAACCAGTCGACGCCGCCGTCACGCACCGTTCGTCCGAGCACGCCGAGGAACCCGAACGGGTCGCGCAGAATGTGCTGCGTCAACTGCTTGTTCGCGTCGACGTGTCGGTAGGGATGAAATGGGTCGTCGCTCGTGATGGCACCGAACGCGACGTCTTGGGTCGAGAGCGGACCCTCCATCACCTTCGCCCACACGAGCGACACGGCAAGGGCCGCGGCCGCGCCACCGTTGATGGCGATCCTCGACAGGCCGGCGCGCCAACGCAGCGCGACGACCAGCGTCAGCGCGAGCAACACATACGGCGGCTTCGCTGCGCCGAGTGCGAGCGACGCCGCGACTGCGACCACGGTGTCGCGCCGTCGCCACCGTTCATGGTCGAGCCAGCCCCGAAGCGCAAGGGCGACCACGAGCAGGGCGAGGGCGTAGGTGATTCCATCGATCGTGACGGTCGCCGCGCCGAACATCGCAACTGGGAGCAGCGCGAGCACGGCGATGAGCCACTGCGCGCGACGGCACCGAGCCACGGCCAGGGCCGCAAGCAACACGTAGACGGAAAGGCCGGCGAACCGCGCCAGGTACAACAACTCGAGCGTCGACGCACCGAACCATCGGCCGATCCGGATCGCGATCGCGGCTGGGATGTAGGGCACCGGGTCGTAGCCGGCGATGGCCCCGATCCGGACGCGCGTCGGCGGGCCACCCGGCGCGGCGTCACGAATGTGGTGCCGGTAGGCCGTCCGGTCGCCGCCGGGCGCGAGAAGGTCGTGGCCGGTGCGCTGCAGGTCGTCGACGAGTCCTTGTGGGAAGGTGTCGAACCCTGCGTCGGCCGTCGATCGTTGCGGCACGAGGCGCAGCTCGGCGACCTGGTAGGCCCGCAGGAAGTGCGCGGTCTCGTCGAAGCCGGCGATCGGCGGCGTCACCAGCACCAGGACAAGGCCCAGCACGCCGGCAACCAACGCAAAGACCCGAGGCGCAGTCACAATCGACGAACGCCGACTCGAGGTCATCGTGTCAGGACCGTAGCCGTGCGCCCGACCGGGCGCGAGCCGTATCGTGCGCGCATGAACTCCACATGGCCCGTCGCGATGCCTGGGATCGGCCGGCGCCTGTCGGTCGAGCAGGAACTGGCGTGCGCGCTGCGCATCCTTGCGGCCGAGGGCTGGCAGGAGAACCTCTCCGGCCACATCACCGTCACCGCTGACGATGCGTCGCTGCTCGTGAATCCTTGGGGCCTGTGGTGGTCGGAGGTGCGGGCGAGCGACATCGTGCGGGTTGGGGCCGACGGCGGTCGCATCGAGGGGCGTTGGGACGTGACCCCCGCGGTATTTCTGCACACCGAATTGCACCGAGCCCGACCCGATGCGCACGTGGTGGTGCACAACCATCCGCCGTTCGCCACGTTGCTCGCGTGTTGCGGCGCCGAGCCTGTGATCTCGCACCAGAACAGTGCGTTGCTCGACGGCGACATTACCGTCGTCGACGAGTACGACGGCACCATCGAATCCTCCGAAGCAGGAGCCTGGCTGGCGGCGCGCGTGGGCCACGCAACCGCGGTGCTGCTGGCCAACCACGGCGCGATCGTCACCGGCGAGTCGTTCGGTGCCGCGTGCTATCGGGCCGTGGTCTTCGAACGGGCGTGTCGTTTCACTGTCGAGGCGATGCAGACGGGGATCACGTTGCGCGACCTTCCCCGCAGCGGCCGTGCCGCATTGAAGGCCGAACTCATCCGTAACGCACCGGATGCCTACTGGCACGGTGCCGTCCGCCAACTCGTCGCGCGCGAACCCGAGGTGTTGTGGTGAACATGTCGTTGGAGGATCTGGCCGCGTCGGAGGCCTTCGGTGGCAGCAAGGGTCGCCGGGAGGCGGTCACCTTTCTGCCCGAACCCGAGCCGCGCGAGCGGATTCGACCCATCTGGTCGGTCGACGACCACGTCGTGGAGCCGCCCGATGCCTTCGCCAATCGCTTTCCCGCGAAGTTCGCGGATGCCGCGCCGCGGGTGGTCGCCACCGACGACGGCGGCCAAGCGTGGCTGTGGAACGGTGAACTGTTACCGAATGTCGGCTTCAACGCCGTCGCCGGACGGCCCTCGTCCGAGTACGGCTTCGAACCAACTCGCTTCGACGAAATGCGACGCGGCGCGTGGGACATCGACGCGCGTGTGCACGATATGGATATCAATGGTGTCGAGCGATCGTTGTGCTTTCCCTCGTTCCTTCCCGGCTTCGTCGGACAACGTCTCAGCACCTGGCCGAGCGATCCTGAACTCGGGTTGGCCGCCATGCGCGCGTACAACGACTGGCACCTCGAGGCGTGGTGTGGCGCCTATCCCGATCGCTTCATCCCGAACCAGATCGCGTGGTTGCTCGATCCACACCTCGCGGCGGGAGAGATCCGACGCAATGCGGCCCGTGGGTTCAAAGCGGTGACGTTCAGCGAGGCACCCGAGAAACTCGGGCTGCCGTCGCTGCACAGTGGTTACTGGGATCCGTTGTTCGCGGCGTGCGAGGAGACCGAGACCGTCGTGTGCCTGCATGTGGGTTCATCGGGCACATCACCGATGACTGCGCCAGACGCGCCGCCCGAAACCGTCGCCGTTCTCTTCTTCGCGTACGGGATGTACGCCGCGGTCGATTGGTTGTACTCGAAAGTGCCCGTACGGTTCCCGAACATCAAGATCTGCCTGTCCGAAGGCGGTATTGGATGGGTCGCCGGGCTACTCGACCGGCTCGACCATTGCTTCAAGTACCAGCTCGGATACCTGCCCACGTGGCGCGACGTCGAGCTCACGCCGGCTGAGGTGTTGCGCCGTAACTTCTGGTTCTGCGCCATCGATGACGCGGCCGGGTTCCTCACACGCGACGTCATCGGCGTGGAGCACATCCTCGTCGAAAGCGACTACCCGCACGCCGACTCCACGTGGCCCGACACCCAACCGCGGCTCGCGGAACAGTTCGCGAGCGCCGGGGTGCGCGACGACGAAGCCGAGTTGATGTGCTCGCGCAACGCCGCGGCGTTGTTCGGTCTTCGGTGACCCTCTCCGCACTCGTCGCGGCGCACGCGCGATCACACCCCGACGGAATCGCGTTCGCCGAGGCGGCCCACGACGTCGCCCTCACGTGGCGCGAGTACGACGAACGCGCGTCGGCGGTTGCGGCGGTGCTTGCAGAGCGCTATGCCCGGGGCGAGCGCGTCGCGATCCAGATGCCCGATGGCCCCGACGTGCACGTGGCGATGCTGGCGTGTGAACGGGCCGGGCTCGTCGGCGCAGGGATTGGGCCTCGTGCCGGCGCGCGCGAGGTCGACCATCTCGTGGCCAAGACCGGTGCGCGGGTGTTGCTCACGTCGCTCCCAGACACCACCGCTGGCGGTGCGCTCGATGCCACGCGTTCACTGGCGCGTGACGAGCTGTGGTTCTTGAACTCCACATCGGGCACCACTGGGTTGCCGAAATGCGTGATGCACGATCAGGCGCGGTGGTTCGCGTTTCACGAGCTCGCGGTCGCGAGCGGCGAACTCACCGCCGACGATGTGTTCATGAGCCTGCTGCCAGCGCCGTTTGGGTTCGGGTTGTGGACCGGTCACTGCACACCGACGATCCTCGGCGCACCGTGCGTGCTGTTGGAACGGTTCGACCCGACCGCCGCGATCAGGGCAATCGAGCAGTACCGGGTGACGGTGCTCGCCGCGGTGTCGACGCAGTTCGTGATGATGCTGAACGCGACCGAGTTGGCCGAGCACGGTCTCTCCACATTGCGGGTGTTGTTCACCGGTGGCGAAATGGTGCCAGCCGATCGCGCGGCCGAGTGGGAGGCCCGCACCGGGTCACTAGTACTCCAGTTCTACGGCAGCAACGAAACGGGCGCGCTCAGTGCGACAACGACGAGCGACGACGAAGCGGTGCGCCTGCACAGTGCCGGTCATGTCTTGGCGGAAATGCATGTGCGCTTGTTCGACGCCGACACTGAGGTCGACGTCACAGAGAGCGGCGGGCCCGGCATCAGCGCGTGCAAGGGCGCAGTGACGTGCCTCGGGTATTACGACGATCCTGCGGCGAATGTCCAGCTCTACACCGACGACGGTTGGATGCGCACGGGTGACCTGTGCACGATCGACGAGCACGGCGTGCTCTTCGTGGTAGGGCGGACGTCTGATTTCATCATCCGCGGCGGCAAGAACCTGTCGGCCGCAGTGATCGAACAGGAGTGTTCGACGATGCCAGGGGTGTTGCTCGCGGCGGCGGTCGCGACGCCCGACGACGTGTTCGGCGAACGCGTCTGCGTGTTCTGCGCCGTCGCGCCGTCGGTCTCGTTCACGCTCGACGAACTCCGCGCGCACCTCGCGGCGCGGGGCGTCGGCAAGGAGTTGTGGCCCGAACACCTGGTGCTCGTCGAAGGCGATCTCCCCCGGAGCAGCGGTAACAAGGTCGCCAAAGCCCAGCTCCGCGCCCAAGCCAAAACCCTCTGATGCGTCGTTTGACCGCCGTATAGAGGGGTCACACGACGCATCGGGGGTCAGAGGTCGAGGGTGGCGTTGGGGGTGACGCCGGCGCGGCGTAGGGCTTTGGTTTTGGTGCGCGCGAGGAGGTGGCGGGGCGCAGCACAGATGCGGTCGGTCATCTCTGACGTCGCTGCCTCCAGCGATGAGCGCGGCACCACACGGTTCACAAGGCGAACGTGTAGCGCCTCGTGAGCATCCATGCGCTTTCCCGTCATGCACAGCTCGCGTGCCACGGCGCCGCCGACGAGATCGTGCAGGGGTCCGTACACCACATCGCCGAACGTGTATTCAGGATGAGCGAACCAGGCTTCCTCCACCGCGATGCGCATATCGCACATAACCGCGAGGTCCATCCCACCGGCGATTGCAGGCCCGTTGACGGCGGCGACCGTCGGCAGCGGAAACTCGAGCACCGTGCGGTGATAGCGGTCACTCGACGCCCAGAGCGCGGCACCGAACGGCGCATCGTCAACAGCGCGCTCGAACTCTCGCAGATCGAAGCCAGCGCTGAACACATCACCGCGTCCGGTGATCACCACGCACGACACCGACTCGTCGCCAGCGAGTTCGTCGAGCGCATCGCTGATTGCGTCACGCAGTTCGATCGACAGTGCGTTCTTGCGTTCGGCCCGATCCAACGTCAACGTTGCGACCGCGCCCGCGCGTTGCACCGCAAGCACATCACTCACCACATCTCCTCCAACAAGCCGGTCAACTCCTCGATCGTCACGTCGCCACCAAAGCCCGTCGCGGCGCCGGCCGCTTGCGTCGCCGCCGCCACAGCCCCGAACTCCTCGCGTGCAGCGCCGACCTCGCGCAGCCGTCGCGGCAAACCAAGCGTGCCGACGAATGCGGCGAGTTCGGCGGCGCCGGCATCGCACGCGTCGCGCGTCGACAGGCCGTCCACGTCCACACCAAGCGCGGCGGCAACCGCGACCACCGCGTCGGGCGCTTCGCGGTGTACGAAACGCATCACCGGCGGCAGCGTGATACCGGCCGTGACGCCGTGCGGCACGTCCCAGCGCGCACCGATCTGGTGACCGAGCGTGTGCGACAGATACACCTGCACATTCACCACTCCAGCCATCGACATCCACGCCGCGAGCTGGCACTCGAGGCGCGCGTCGAGATCGTCTGGGCGTGCCCGCACTGCCGGCAGCGCGGCGGTGAGTCGGCGCAGCGCCTCGAGCGCAAGAGTGTCGGTGAACGGATGCGCACGCGGGCCCCACACCGTTTCGCACGCATGGTCGATGCTCTTGACCCCCGACGACAGCCACAGGTCCATCGGTGTCGGCACCGTCACCTCGGGATCGAGCACGACCGCGAACGGTGCCATCCTCGGGTCGGCGACATAGGTCTTGACCCCCGGCACGTCGCCGGTCATTCCCGACGCGGGCGTGTACTCCCCGGCCGACAACGTCGTCGGCACGAGAATCTGCGGTAGTACCGCTTGAGGTTGGTCGCCGAGCAGTGCGAGGGCCACGATCTTGGTGGCGTCGGTGACCGACGAGCCGCCGTATCCAATGAGCAGATCGGCGCCGCTGTCGCGCGCCGCCACCGTCGCAGCATCGACGTCGGCCCTCGGCGCATGCTGACCGATGCCCACGAACGTGCCCGCGTGACGCGCACCGAGTGCGGCTTCGAGTGCACCCACGAGCGGCGTGCTCGTCGCCAAGGTGCGGCCGGTGATCACGAACACTCGATGCCGCCCCAGCTCGTCGACGATCCGAGGGACGCGCCCCACCGCGCCGACGCCATGCACGACGCGGTCGATCCTCGGGAAGCGGTAGGTGCGCGGGCGTGCGTTCAACGACGCATTCCCGCCACGATCATCACGCAATCCCGTCCCACAGCGCGGCGCGACGGCCGATTGAATCGACGCACGGCCCGATGTGTTCGCCCAGTTCGAGCATCGTGTGGCCTTCCGACCATCGTGGCCAACCCGGATCACCGTCACGCGCGAACGCCACCCAGGCCGCGCCCATCGCGCCGGCCAGACGGTCGCCGGCCGTGGCGCGCGCGCCGCCCGCTCCGACGAAGGCTCGCCAACCGTCGACATCGAGCGACGAGAACGTGAACGGAAGATCCATTGCGTGCGACGCGCCGACCGGGCGACCGTCGGCCCGAGCCGGCGCGGCCCAGTCGAAGTACGCCGCGAATACTCGGCCGTGATGTTGCGCCGCGGCGTCGATGTAGGCGCGGGTCGGCAGCGTCATCTCGTGATCGGAGTAGATCGCGCCCCATACATGGATCGGGTCGTGCGGTAGCCCCTCGGCGCCAAGGAGCGCACGGTACCGATCGATGAGCCTGTCGGCCTGCGCGGCGTCGATCGTCGCGTAGCGCGCCACCCGCTTGGTGAGCTTCTCTGGCGTCATCGACGACGTTTCGAGGAACAAGTTCATCTCGTCTCGCGTCACGCTCACGACCAGATCGCAACCGGCATGCGCGCCCGTCGTGACCGACCGAGACGGCGCGTCATGCACGAGTTCGCCATCGTTCGCAGGATGAAACGGCATCATGCCGACCGCGCCAAACACCGCCGGATCGCCGAACAACCCGCCGATGCCATCGAGCAGGCGGTCGGCCGGCGCGTCGTACAGCGCGTCGACGCCGCCCACGACCTCGACGAACCGCTCCGCGACGAGCTCGCCGGTGGCAGTGTCGAACGTGCGCCCGGCCGAGGCACTCTGCATGATCGCGCGGTCGAACAGTTCGGCCCGACCGGGTGCGCCCAGCAAGTGGACGATCACGCCGCCGCCAGCCGATTCGCCGAACACCGTCACGTTGTGGTCGTCGCCACCGAAGCCAGCGATGTTGGCGCGCACCCACTGCAGCGCGATCACGACATCGTGCAGACCACAGTTCGCGGTCCACCCGCGGGACGCGAGCTGCGGTGTCGCCGCGAGAAACCCGAACGGGCCGACGCGATAGTTGATCGACACGACGATCGCGCCCCGACGCGCCAACGCGGCGCCGTCGTACATCGCCTGCGATGCCGCACCCGTGAGAAACGACCCACCATGTATCCACACGAGCACCGGCCACGGCCCCGCACCTGGTGGCACCCACACGTTGAGGAACTGGCACACCTCGTTTGCCTCGGCGCCCAGAGCGCCGCCGGGAACGAGATCGCCGAAACCCGGCTGCGGGCATGCCGCGCCGAATCGGGTCGCGTCGCGCGGACCGGTCCAGCCCGGTGCCGGTTGCGGACGCGCCCCACGCGTCGCCACCGCGTACGGGATCCCGAGCCAACGCCGCACACCGTCATCGGCCTCGCGGCCGTGCAGGATGCCGTTCGCCGTCGTCGCTACTGGTTGCACACGACCATCCTCACGCGACGGCCGACGTCGTGTCGACCGACAGCGAGCGGCAGGCCGAGCGGCACCCCACCGGCACGGGCACGAGCGAGCGGCGCGGAGGTGGTCACGGCAACGAATGTAGACAATGACCCGTACGATCACGCCGTGACGGCCGCTCTGCAAAGGATTCCACCGACACCATGAAGATCGACACGATGCTCTCGACGCCGAAACTGTTCGACGTGCCCGCGGCCGCTCGCCGGATCGAGGCGCTGGGTTACGACGGCACGTTCACGTTCGAGGGGCCCCACGAGCCGTTCTTCCCGCTGCTCCTCGCCGCAGAACACACAGAACGCATCGACTTGACCACCGCGATCGCCGTCGCGTTCGCGCGTAACCCGATGACGCTCGCGCAGATTGCCTACGACCTACAGCTCGCGTCGCAGGGCCGGATGGTGCTCGGACTCGGCACACAGATCAAGCCGCATATCACGAAACGGTTCTCAATGCCGTGGTCGCAGCCCGCGGCGCGCATGCGCGAGATGGTGCTCGCGATCAGGGCGATCTGGGCGAGCTGGCACGAAGGAGCTCCACTCGACTTTCGCGGCGACTTCTACACCCACACGCTCATGACGCCGATGTTCAGTCCCGGGCCGTCGCCGTTTGGATTGCCGCGCATCGTCGTCGCGGGCGTTGGCCCGCGCATGACCGAGGTGGCCGGCGAGGTCGCCGACGGCTTCATCGTGCATCCGTTCTCGACACCTCGGTTCTTGGCGGACACGACGCTGCCTGCCATCGAACGCGGACTCGACGCGGCCGGGCGCGCCGGCGCGAGGAGCGACTTCGAAGTCTCGTTCCCCGCGATGGTGGCGGTCGGTGAGACCGACGGTGACGTCGAGCAGGCGCGCGAGGCGTTCAAGGCTCGGCTCGCGTTCTATGGATCGACGCCCGCGTACAAGGTCGTGCTCGACGCGCATGGCTGGGGCGACCTCCAACCTGAACTCAACCGGCTCACCAAGACAGGCGACTGGGCCACGATCCCGACGCTGATCACCGACGAGGTCGTCGACGAGTTCGTGACCTGCGGCCGTATCGACGAGATCGGGCCGCGTCTCATCGCCCGGTACGGCCCGCTCGTCGACCGCATCTCACTGGAACCCCCAGCCGGCGTCGACGACAACCGCTGGCGCGACGTCATCACATCCATGCGTCCATTGGTACTTCCGAGCGAATAATTGCGCCGCAAGTACCAATGGACGGACGATTACGCGGCCTCGTCGAGCACGAGTTTGATGCGGGCGATCGTTTCCGCTCGATGGCGCGTGACGTCGTCCCATGTCACCACGATCACCCGCCATCCCAAACGCTCGAGGGCAGCGATGCGTCGACGGTCCCGTTTCCAGCTCATGTGTTGCCCGTGCCAGCGAAAGCCATCGCACTCAAGGGCTACGAAGACGTCAGGCCGCGCGAAATCGACTCGGTACACGACGCCATCGTCGAGACGGATGCGGTGCTGTGGGACGAAGCCCACAAGGCGAGCCTCTCGCAAGAGGGCCGCCGTCTTGATCTCGAGTCGGCTCTCCAGCGCAGGGTTGGCCTCGTGGAGCTCGATGTAGCGGCGCAGCGCCGCAAGCCCGCTGCGCCGCGAGCCGCACTCACGCGCGGTCCGTTCGAGTTCGCTGACCGTCATGAGGCCAAGCCGCCGGGCGCTCTCGGCCGCGGCCTCCAACGCTTCGCCGTGCAGCACACCAGCGAGATCGGCGATCGTGCGCGCCCCAGACGTGCACGGGATGCCGTCGACGAACACGCGATGACGGCCCGGCAACACACGTGTGCGATGCACAGTCACGATCGGATGGCGTCGCCCCCGTGTCTCGTCGCCGAGCACTGACACGTGCACATCGTCGCTACGAGCACCATCGATGTGCAGCAACCTCCCCGCGCTCGTGTAGGAAATCGTGACGTCGGGTTGGAGCCACAGCGCCACCGCCTTTGCCCGCTGCTCCCATGACGGCGCAGCCCCGACGAGGCGAAGCACTCCCGGATGCACGAGTTCGAGGCGGCCCGTGCGCGTGAGGTGTCGGAGCTTGTGCTCGGCCACCCCGAGAGAGCCAGCTTGCGTGACCGTGAACAGGCCGTATTGCGATTCCGCGCGTGCGAGCACACGGTTCCAAGATTCGTCCATTGGTACTTCCCATCGAAATATTGCGCCGCAAGTACCAATGGATGCACTGGCAACGCGAGGCGCGAACGATTGCGATGGGAGGATGCGAGCGACGGACGCCGAGGGTCGAAGCTTATGGCGCGGGTGCGTCGGCGAGTTTGGCGTCGAGGAGTTGGTTCAGGAGCTGCGGGTTGCCTTGGCCCTTGAGCGCCTTCATGGCCTCGCCCATCAGGAACCCACGCTTTTTCTTGCGCGCCTTGTCGTCGCCGGCGCGCCATTCCGAGACCGCGTCGGGGTTCGACGCAAAGACCTCGTCGAGCACGCCAGCAAGGGCACCGGAATCACTCACTTGTGCGAGGCCCCGCGTCGCCACGATGTCGGCGGGGCGCTTGTTGTCGACGACCATCTCCGACAGCACATCCTTGGCCTGGTTCCGCGACAGCGTGCCGTCGGCCACGAGCGCGAGCAACTCGGCGAGCGACGATGGATCGAGCAGGTGGACGGCCACGCCATGCGCATTGACCGCGCCGAGCACGTCTTGGGTGGCCCAATTCGTGACATCACGCGCCGACACGTCGGGACCGCTTGCCGCCTTGACGGCCTCGGCATAGTCGGCCAGCCCGTCAATGTCGACGAGCGTGCGGGCCTCGGATTCGCCGATCCCCCATTGCGCCATCAGACGGTTGCGGCGAGCCGACGGAAGCTCCGGCATCGTCGCTTTCACATGGGCGCGTAACTCGTCGCTCGGCGCGATCGGAACGAGATCGGGCTCGGGGAAGTAGCGATAGTCGTACGCCTCTTCCTTCGACCGCATCGACGCGGTGTGACCCAGGTTCTCGTTCCAGAGCCGCGTCTCTTGCATCACTCGTTCGCCGGCCTCGATGAGCTCGATCTGGCGCAGCGCCTCGTGCTCGATCGCGTCGCGTAGCGACTTCAACGAGTTGAGGTTCTTGATCTCGCAGCGGGTGCCGAAGTCGGTCGTGCCCATCGGTCGTACCGACACGTTGGCGTCGACGCGCAACGACCCCTCTTCCATCTTGACGTCGCTCACGCCGACGGCCTTCAGCGTCGCCCGCAACTCCTCGACGTAGGCGGCGGCCTGTTCGGCGCCTCGAATGTCGGGTTCGCTCACGATCTCGAGCAACGGAACGCCAGCCCGGTTGTAATCCACGAGCGAGTGCACGGCACCGTGGATGCGCCCGCCGGCGCCGCCCACGTGCGTCGACTTGCCGGTGTCTTCTTCGAGGTGCGCGCGCGTGATCCCGATCGTCACGCCGTGCACGTCGAGCGTGCCGTGGACACAGATCGGCTCGTCGTACTGCGTGGTCTGGAAGTTCTTCGGCATGTCGGGATAGAAGTAGTTCTTGCGATGAAAGATCGATCGCGCCGGCACCGCGAACCCGAACGCCTCGCCCACTCGGAGTGCGAACTCCACGGCCCGCTCGTTGAGCACCGGCAGCGAACCGGGTAGTCCGAGGCACACCGGGCACACGAACGTGTTCGGCTCGGCGCCAAAGAGGTTCGCGCAACCGCAGAACAGCTTGGTGGCGGTGGCGAGCTCGCAGTGCACCTCGAGGCCGCACACGATCTCCCACTCCTGACCGGTCGTGCTCATGATCGAGCTCATGAAAGACTCCTGCGATGACCGACGCACCGGCTCGCGACCCCGCGCCCGACCCGTCGCGTTTCGCGACGCACCGCGCCGAGATCCGTCACGGCGTGACGCTCGCGTATGTGCGCGAAGGCATCGGCGGTTACCCGCTGCTGCTGTTGCACGGGTTCCCCGAGACGATGCGCATCTGGTGGCGCAACATCGCGCCGCTGGCCGAGGCCGGTTTCGAGGTGATCGCACCCGACCTGCGCGGCCACGGCGAGAGCAGCCTCGCGCCCGACGGTTTCTACGACATCGCCGCGTTCGCGCTCGACATGCACGCGCTCGTGCACGACCATCTCGGTCACACCGAGGTGATGGTCGCGGGCGGCGACGTCGGCGGCGTCGTGTTGTTCGACCTGAGTTTGCGATATCCAGGCTGGGTGCGCCGCCAGGTGCTGTGGAACACGCTCGTACCCCCGCTCGACGCGCTGTACACCGAACACGGCATCGCGCCCGATCCACCCCATCACACGCGCGCCACCGCCGACTACTTCGTACGCCAAAGTAACGACGCCGACGGACTGGCGCGCGAGCTCGACACTCCGCAGCGCCGTCGCGCCTACATCGCTGGTATGTACACGCATCGTCTGTGGGCGTCGCCGGGCACGTTCGCACCCGACGACGTCGCGTTCATGACCGAGCCCTACGGCGACGCCGACAAGCTGCGGGCGAGCTTCGGTGTGTACGAAGGCGCGGGCGGCAACCGCCCGATGGAAGAGCTGCCGTGCTTGTTCGAGCCGACGCCCGTGCCGACCCTGCTGCTGTACGGACCTGACGACCACGTGGTGCCGGCGAGCTTTCCGGCCAAAGCCGCGGTCGCATGCACCGAGTGCATCGGGCCGCTGTATGTGCCGCATTCGGGCCACTTCCTGCAATGGGAACAAGCCCAGATCTTCAACCGCACGGTGTCGTACTTCGCCAAGGATCTCACGCACGGCTGACCTCGAGCGTGCGCGCGACGCGAAAGATCAGTGCATCGGCGAGCTCGCGTCCGAGCACCTGGACCCCGATCGGAAGCCCGTGTTCGGCGTCGACACCAAACGGCACGCTGATCGCACAGTGCCCGGCCAGATTCGTCGGGATCGTGCACACGTCGGACAGGTACATCGCCAACGGATCGGCCGTCTTGGCCCCGATCTCGAATGCGACCGTGGGCGCAGTCGGGCAGAGCAACACGTCGAAACGCTCGTAGGCACGGGCGAAATCGCGCACAATCAACGTACGCGCCCGCTGGGCCTGACCGTAGTAGGCGTCGTAATACCCAGCCGACAGTGCGTAGGTGCCGAGCATGATCCGCCGCTTGACCTCGGCGCCGAAGCCGGCATCGCGGGTGCGCGCGTTCATGTCGCTGACATCGCCGTCGCCGGTAACGCGCAGCCCGTAGCGCACGCCGTCGTAGCGCGCCAGGTTGCTCGAAGCCTCGGCCGGCGCGATCAGGTAGTACGCGTCGAGCCCGTAGATCGTCGACGGCACCGATGCGTGTTCGACGGTCGCGCCGGCGGCTTCCAGCGCGGCGGCGGCGAGTGCGACTGCGGCGCGCACTTCTGGCGCGATGCCATCGATGTTGGTGAGTTCATCGACGATCCCGACGCGCAGCCCGGCAACCCCACGATCGATGTCGGCGACGATCGGCGCGCTCGGTCCACTGATTGATGTCGAGTCGCGCGGGTCGTGTCCGGCGATCGTTTCGAGCAGGAGCGCGGCATCGCGCGTCTCGCGCGCGAACGGGCCGATCTGGTCGAGCGACGACGCGAAGGCCACCAGCCCGTAGCGAGAGACAGACCCGTAGGTGGGCTTCATGCCGACCACACCGCACAGCGCGGCGGGCTGGCGGATCGAACCTCCCGTGTCCGAGCCGAGTGCGATGGGCGCGAACTCGGCTGCGACGGCTGCAGCCGACCCGCCCGATGAGCCGCCCGGGACGCGCGTGAGATCATGCGGGTTGTGGGTCGGGCCGAACGCGGAGTTCTCGGTCGAGCTGCCCATCGCGAACTCATCAAGGTTCGTCTTGCCCACGATCACGGCGCCGGCTGCGCCAAGCCGCTCGACCACCGTGGCGTTGTACGGAGGTCGCCAACCTTCCAGGATGCGTGACGAGCACGTCGTTGCCACACCACGCGTGCAGAGGTTGTCTTTCAGCGCGATCGGTACGCCGGCGAGTGGGCCGGGATCGTTGCCCGCCACAACACCAGCGTCGACGGCGTCGGCGGCCGCGCGAGCTGCGTCGGCAGTCACGACGTTGAACGCGTGGATTTCTGGCTCGCCCGCCGCGATCCGGGCCAGGTGCTCTTCGAGCACATCCCGAGCGCGGCGCCGCCCCGCCCGCACATCCGCCGCGATCTTCACCGCCGTGTCGCTCACCTATGCCTCGCCCAGAATCCTGGGGACACGGAAGCGGCCGTCTTCGGCTTCCGGTGCGCAGGCGAGCACCTCGTCGCGGTCGAGCGACGGCTGGGGCTCGTCGGCGCGCAGCACGTTGACGAGGGCCAACGGGTGTGCGGTGGGCGGAACGTCGGTGGTGTCGAGCGTCGCGATGTGCGCGGCGTGGGCGAGGATGCCGGTGAGCTGCGGTGTGAGCTCGTCGATCTCGGCATCGGTGAGCGCGAGCCGGGCCAGCTTCGCCACATGTTCCACGTCGGCGCGCGTCAACCCCGGCGTCGGTTCGGTCATGCAGGCGAGTCTAGGAAGCGAAGAACTCGCCCCTCGCAGCCAAAAGGGCACTCGCAGCGCCGGACGAAGTAGGCGCAATTAATACGGGTCTCTGGGGCCGTTGGGGAGTTTCCACCAGGCTTCGGGCGAGGGCTCCCAGTTCGGATCCGGATAGATGCAGTCGACCGGGCAGGCCGGGAGGCACTTGTCGCAGCCCGAGCAGAGTTCGGTGACGATGATGACATCGGGCCCGTGATTGAAGATGGCGCCGAACTGTGGCGGGCAATGCCGCAGGCACGCATCGCAGTTGATGCACTCCGACATCTCGATTCGCAGCGGCGGGTTGCGCCATTTCGAGTTGCGCTCGTGTGCGGCGATGCGTTCGTCTCGAGACCCGGCCGGCACGGTGCGTCACGCTACTGGTCGCCCCTCCGGGCCCGCCGCCTGACAGGGGCGGCGTGGCCGCACTACGCTCCAGCGCCGATCGAGCGTTCGGTGTTCCAGGAGGCGTTGTGTCCGACAAGTTCCCGTTTCTCTCCGACGAGTGGGTGGCAGCCGTCGAAGGGATCATGCTCCAGCACGCCGAGGCCGGCGCTGCCGCGCCGCACGCCAACGTGGTGGTGAACCTCGTGGTCACCGACACGCCGTTCGGCATCGACAAGACGATGCACATGGGCAACCTCGAAGGTCAGGCACTGATGGCCGGCGGCCACCGCGAGGGCGCCGACGTCACGATGACGACCGATTACGCCACGGCCAAAGAGGTCTTCGTCGCGAACAACCCGCAGGCCGGGATGCAGGCATTCATGGCCGGCAAGGTCAAGGTGCAGGGTGACATGACCAAGCTCATGATGCAGCAGGCCGGCGGCGGCCCCAGCCCCGAGCTCACGGCCGCGATCCAGGCCGTCACCGAGTAGTTCAGGCCACAGCGGCGCGCGCGTCGTCGCGTACCGACGACGCCGCGAGCGTCCCGCAGAGTGCGGCCGCGAGACCGCACAGGTAGGCGATCACGAAGGGCCCGTCGCCCGAGCCGGTGGCCTGCACGGTCGACAGCACGCCGATCCCCACCACGACACCCACCTGCGCGGCCATCGATTGTGCCGCGTTGGCGACGCCCAGCTCGGCGCGCTCCACGGTGTTGCCGACGACCGACAAGAGGCTCGGCGACGCCGTCCCCATGCCCACACCCGCGAGCGCAAGGCCGACGAACACAAGGCCGAGCACGTGCAACTGGGCCGCGGCGACGAACGCCACCATCGCGGCGCCGACGAACAGCGTCCCCGTGCTCGCCATGAGCCGCTCGCCCGTGCGCACCGCGAGGTACCCCGCGATCGGCGCCACGATGCTGAAGGTGAGCGGCCGCAATGCCATCGCCGCGGCGCTCTGGGTGTCGCTGAAACCAAAGCGCTGCCCCACGAGCAAAGGGGTGATGATGAAGCTGCCCATATATGCGAAATTCGATCCGAACTGGGCCGCGAGCGATGCCGCGAAGTTGCGCGCCCGAAAGAAGCGCAACGGCAACAGCGGGTCGACGGCATGACGTTCCGCGCGCACGAACAGCATCAAGCCGATCGGCGCGGCGGCGAGGAGCAGTACCGCCGCGGCATCGAGGCCGCTTCGTTGCAAATGCTGCATCCCGAGCAACAGGCACACGATGGTGGACGCGAGCGTCACGGAGCCCGCGACATCGAACCGCTGCGCAGGTTGTTTCGGCGTCTCATGCAACACGACGAAGGCCACCACGAACGCGCCGAGGCTGATGACGGCCTGGCCGACGAAGATCCAGCGCCACCCGATGGTGTCCACGATTGGCCCGCCAGCGGCGAGCCCGATCACCGGTGCTCCGGCACCCACCAGTTGCCACCACCCGAGTGCTTTGACCCGATCCTCTTCGGGAAACGAGTGCATCACGATGGCCATCGACGCCGGGTTCGTGGCCGCGCCTCCCGCGGCACCGACCACGCGCAACGCGATCAGTGCACCCATGCTCGGCGCGAGTGCGGTCGGTATCGCCAGCAGCGTGAACACGGCGAACCCCGCGAGGTAGACGCGGCGGTGACCGTGGGTGTCGCCGAGTTTGCCCATCAGCGGCATCACCACAGCGAGCGTGAGCAGCGGGCCGTTCAGGATCCATGTGGCCGTCGACGGCGCGGTGTGCAGATCCGCGGCGATCGTCGCGAGCGACACACCGAGGATCGTGATCGTGAAGCCCGAGGCGAACAGCCCCGCGAGCACGGCCCACAGCGCCCACCAGCGGTAGCGGTCGCTGTTACGGACCCGCGCCGCCAGTCGAGCCCGAAAGATCCTGGGCCAATCGATCAGCGGGACCTCTTCGGTACCGGGATATTCGGCGGGCCACGCGGCGTCGAGCGCCGGATCGCCAGCCGGGGTGTCCTCGGTATTGCCGATGCCGCCCGGGGGCACGCCGTCGGTCACCACGCACCGTGGTTAGCGTTCGCGCGACTCCGCGACCACGAGATCGACGTCGACCGACCACCACGCGACCAGCCGCTCGAGCTCGGCATCGGTTGGTGTCGGGCTCGTACGAGTGACGGGCCCCGGTCGCAACGGGCGGCCGTAGCCATTGCCTGGGCGCGCGAGCGGGGGGCGGCGGGTGCCACCGTGCGGGGTTCGTCGCATACCCCTGACGGTAGAGACAACCGCCCAGGGTGGCAATAGGTCACCTGCACTACCACGTTCCGTGATATGGGGAGAAAAGGGATGATCGGGACGGCGCGGTCAGGATTTCTTCTTGGCGAGCGCGCCCGCGGCGGCGGCCAGCTCGGCCACCGTCCACCGATCGTCCTTGTCGAGCTTCTCGGCTCCGGTCCACGACTGCACGCGCTGCACCGTCCCACCCTGCACGATGAACGTCTCGCCGGTGATCGTGCACTCGGCCGTCGCGAGGTAGGCAACGAACGGCGACACGTTCGCCGGGTTCCACACGTCAAAGGCGCCCGGGTCCTGCGGTGCCTTCACTGCGTCGCCGAGTCCGGGAGTCTCGAGCGTGAGGCGCGTGCGGGCGCCCGGACAGATTGCGTTGGACCGGACCTTGTAGCGCACGAGCTCCTTGGCGCAGATCTGGCTGAGCGTGGCGATGCCCGACTTGGCCGCGCCATAGTTCGCCTGTCCGGGGTTCGAGAAGATCCCCGACGTCGAACTCGTGTGGATGATCGAGCGGTCGGGCCCGTCACCACCGGTTTCGACGAGCTTCTTCGTCTGCTCGCGCCAATAGGTCGCCGCGGCTTGGGTCGGCGCGAAATGGCCTTTGAGGTGCACGGTGATCACCGCGTCCCATTCGGCTTCGGTCATGTTCACGATCACGCGGTCGCGCAGGATGCCTGCGTTGTTGACGAGGATGTGGAGGTCCCCGAAGGTGTCGACGGCCTGCTGGATCATTCCTCGGGCGGCATCCCAGTCGGCGACGTTGGCGCCGTTGACGATGGCTTCGCCACCCATCTCCTTGATCATCGCGACCGTCTCCTGGGCCGGTGACGCGCTCGCGCCGGCACCGTGGCTGTCGCCGCCGAGGTCGTTCACGACGACCTTGGCCCCTTCGGCCGCGAAGAGCAGCGCGTGTTCACGGCCGAGGCCGCCACCGGCACCCGTGATGATGGCGACGCGACCGTCGAGTGCACCCATGACATACCTCCGCAAGATTCCGGGAACGGTCGGCGATGCTACGGGCGCATCGGGCCGAGCCCGCAATCCGTACCGGAATCAGCCCAGGTAGAGGGTGACCTTCGCACCGCGGCGGACCAGCCTGCCCGCCGGCGTGCTCGTCGAGTTGACGTGGCCGTCGGCCAGGCCCGACACCACGCACTGGAGCCCGGCGTTGCGCACTCGTTGGCATGCCGGGGCCTGCGCGAGGCCGACGAGCCCCGAAGGCATCGTCACCAGGTCGGGCCCCTTCGACACGTGCACGACCACGGTCCAGCCGTACGTGAACCGCGCAGGTGACGCTGCGGGACTGCTCGACACGACCTTGCCTTTGGCGTACTTGTCGGAGAACACGTCGCTGCCGATCGTGACCTTGAACCCGAGGTTCGCCAGCTGCGCCTTCGCGGTGCCGACAAGCACGCCGGTGACGTCGGGAACGGCGCGCGGTCGGTGGCCTTTGCTGACCGTCAACGCGATCGTGCTGTGCGGCAGGACGAGCGCGCCTTCGCCTTGGCTCGCCCCGATCACAATGCCGGTCGCTCGCGTCTCGTCGAACACCGGCGTCACGGTGCCCACGACGAAGCCCTGGCTCGTGAGCGCGGTCGTGGCCTCCGACTGGGTACTACCGACGAGCTTCGGCACGGCGATCTTCGCGGGGCCCGACGACACCACCAGGTGCAGCGTGTGGCCGTCGCGTAGCAATTTGCCCGGCGCCAGGTCCTGATGGATGACAATGCCGATCGGATCGTCGGCGTGCGCGGTCGTGGTGCTGACGCTGAGATGGTCGCGATGCGCGAGCGCGAGCGCGGCGGCTTGGCTCAGGCCTTCGTAGCGCTGCACCACCGAGCCCGATGGCCCGCTTGTGAGGCCGATGACGGCCACGACCCCGCCGACCAGCGCGAGCAACACGACGAGCGCCACAAAGAACGGTACGAGCCGGCGCTCTCGTCGGTAGCCCCGACCACGCCGGCCCCGGCCTCTGGGGTCCTTGCGCGGGTGTTCGTCGCGCTCAGCCGTGATCACCACCGGCTCCGGATCGGGCGACTCGATCACCTCGATGTCGTCGTCGAGGGGGAAGTCAATGGGAAAGCCGATTGCGAAGTCGGGCGGCGGTTCGACGGGCGCAACGACGGCGCGCTCACCCGACGCGTCACACGCGTCTTGGTCGAACACGCCGTTGCCCGCCACGTGCACGCGAGTGGGGTCGGCGTCGGGGAAGTCGCGTGAACCGACGAGCTGCAACGGTGCCGGCGCGGGCAGCGCTTCGATGGCATCGTCGAGCGCGCCGAGGAGCGTGGCGGCGTCGGGATAGCGGTCGTCGCGATCGATGCGCCCGCACCGTTCGAGCACTGCAGTCAACGGTCCGAGCGCGGGGTCGACAACGAGCGGCTGTTGGGTGCGGATGCTGAGCATCGAGATCGTTGTGTCCGCCGCGAACGGAATCGCGCCTGTCACCGACTCCACGACCACGAGCGCGAACGCATACAGGTCGCTGCGAGCGTCGAGCTGGATCCCGAGCGCCTGCTCGGGCGACGCATAGCGCGCCGTGCCGAACAGCGCGCCGGCTGGTTCGGTCCAGCTCGCCTCGGCGAGGGCGCGCGCCAGACCAAAGTCGGCGATGCGCACCACACCATGTTCGTCGAAGAGCAGATTCGCGGGCTTGATGTCGCGGTGCACGATCCCGCGCCGGTGCGCGTAGTCGAGCGCGCGGGCAACGTCGCGCCCGACGTGCGCGGCCTGTGTCACCGACAGCCGCGCACCAGCGTCGAGCATCGTGCGCAAACTGCCGCCCTCGAGGAGTTCGAGCACCATGTAGGGCAGGCCATCGTCGGTGCCCCAGTCGTGCACCGTGACGATGTTCGCATGGTGCAACGAGGCCGCGACCCGGGCTTCGGTTTGGAATCGGCGCAGGAATCCGGCGTCGGCTGCGAGCGCTTCGTGCAGCACCTTGACGGCCACGCTGCGCCGCAGCTTGATGTCGTCGGCCGCGTAGACGCGACCGCTCGCACCCGAACCGATCGGAGTGCGCAGCCGGTACCGGCCATCGAGGACGCGGCCCGCGAGGTCGGTAGTACCCGACATGGCCATCGCACCCACGGTACCGGCCTTCATTGCGGAATCGGTGCCACGGTCGACCGAGGCGGTACGGTCGCCTCCGTGACCAAGGTCGCAAGCTCTGCCCGCCCGCACACCAACGGTTCCCGGCCGCCGCGCGACATCAAGCGCACGATTGTGATCGTGTTCGGCGTGATCCTCGCGTTGAACTTCGCGGTTATCGGTGTGTTCGCGACGAAAGACACCACGTCCACACCCGATCTTCCCTCGGGCGTCACCGAGCTGTTCCCGATTCGCGGCGGGCTGATTCGACCGCAGGATCAAATGGGCGTCCAACTCACCGCCGGGTGGACCGGCGAATTGACCTTCGACAACACGCCACTACCGAAGGACCAATACGAACCGAACGGCATCGCACAAGGCTCGATCTTCTGGCGTCCCGGTCCGGGCAAGGAATTCAGTGAGAGCACGCCCGGCAAGCACACGCTGACGGTGCACTACTGGCCGACCGAACAAGGTCCCGGCGGTCCCGACGACCACACCTTCGCCTGGGACTTCAAAGTCGGCTGAACTCCTGCGCCTGCTTCGCCCGGCGCTGCGAGCTCCCTACGCACCCGCCTCGCTCGTTCCTCGCTCTCGGGCTGCTGCGGTCGCCGCCATTTCGACGATGTTGCTGTTCAGTCGTCTAAGAGCGCGGCGAAGGCTGCTTCGTCGAGGATCGCGACTTCGAGTGATTCGGCTTTGGCGAGCTTCGTGCCCGGGCTGTCGCCGGCCACGACGTAACTCGTCTTCTTCGACACGCTGCCGGTGACCTTGGCGCCGCGCGCCTCGATCGCCGCGGTCGCTTGCTCGCGCGTGTAGTGCTCCATCGTGCCGGTGAGCACGAACGTGAGCCCGGCCAACGTCGGTGCGAGATAGACAGCCGCGTCGTCGTCTGCGGGCGGCGCATCGAAGTTGACGCCCGCGGCACGCAGCTTCTCGATGAACGCGACGTTGCGCTCGTCGGTGAACCACGACGCCAGGCTCTCGGCGATGATCGGACCAACGCCTTCGATGGCGACGAGCGCATCGAGCGGCGCCGCGAAGATTGCGTCGAGCGAACGCAGTGATGTCGCCATCGCCTGCGCCGCGCTCGGCCCGACGTGCTTGATCCCCAAGCCCACGAGCACGCGCCACAGCGGACGTTGTTTCGACGCCTCGATCGCGTCGACGAGCGCACGAGCCGACTTGTCGCCCAGGCGGGGCATCGCCACGAGTTGCTCGGTCGTGAGCGAGTAGATGTCGGCCGGGTCGACGATCAGTCCGGCGTCGACGAGTTGGCCCACACGTTCATCACCCATGCCCTCGATGTCCATCGCACCGCGTCCGGCGAAGTGCACGATGCGCGACCACTTTCGGGCAGGGCAATCGAGGTTGATGCATCGATGGTTCGCCTCGCCTTCGGCGCGTATGAGCGGGTGGCCACAGTTCGGGCACTCGGTGGGAAACACCCACTGCGTGCTCTTCTTCGGCCGTTTCGACAGCACCGGTCCGACAACTTCGGGAATCACGTCACCAGCGCGGCGCACTGTGACGGTGTCGCCCGGTCGCACGTCGCGGCGCGCCACTTCGTCCTCGTTGTGCAACGTCGCGGTCGACACCGTGACACCACCGACGAAGACAGGTTCCAGCATCGCGAACGGCGTGGCCCGACCGGTGCGCCCGATGCTCACGTGAATGTCGAGCAGCAGCGTGGTGCGCTCCTCGGGCGGAAACTTGTACGCGATCGCCCAGCGCGGCGCCTTGCTGGTACTGCCCATCTGCGCGCGCAGGTCGAGGCGATCCACCTTCACGACCGCACCGTCGATCTCGTATCCGAGGGCATGGCGGCGCGCCTCGAGCGACGTGCATTCGGCGTGGACCGACTCGATCGTGTCGTGCATCAAGATGTTGGGGTTGACGGCGAACCCGAGCTCGATGAGCCAGTCGAGGGTCTGACGATGTGACGACAGTTTCGGCCCACCTTCAAGCGCGCCGAGCTGATAACAAAACAGCGACAGTGCGCGCGCCGCAGTGATCGACGCGTCCTTCTGGCGCAGGCTCCCGGCCGCGCCGTTGCGGGGATTCACCACGAGCGGCTTTCCTGCGGCCGCTTGGGCCTCGTTGAGCGCGGTGAACGCTCGCAGGCTCATGTAGACCTCGCCGCGCACCTCGAGCCGTTCGGGCACGTTGCTGGCGCGCAGTCGTTCGGGCACGTCGGCGATGGTGCGGACGTTCTCGGTGACGTCCTCGCCCACTCGCCCGTCGCCGCGGGTCGCGGCGCGCACGTAGCGACCGTCTTCGTAGAGCACCGAGATCGCGAGACCGTCCATCTTCGGTTCGGTCACATAGGTGACGGGCTCATCGACAAGCTTGGCGATGCGCTCGTGCCAGGCGTGGAGGTCGTCGAGCGAGAACGCGTTGTCGAGCGAGAGCATCGGTACGATGTGCGTGATTTCGGCAAAGGTGCTGCCGGCCGCCGCGCCGGGTACTTGCGTCGGCGAATCCGCGACGACGAGTTCGGGATGCGCGTGCTCGAGATCAGCGAGTTCGCGCACGAGCGCGTCGTATTCGGCGTCGCTGACCGCGGGCGCATCGTCGCCGTAGTACAGGTCGTTGTGGTGCTGAATCTGCTCCCGCAGCGCCAACACGCGCGCCACGACCTTCTTCGCTACAGCCACACGCGTGAATCTACCGACGGGCTACGACAGGCTGGGTGTTGCGCACGCGCGGCGACCGAAGCAGCCCAGGAGCGAGGAACGAGCGAGATGGGTGCGCAGGAAGCTCGCCGCGGTAGGCGAAGCCGTCGCAATAGACAGAGTCAAGCCCCGACGCCGAGGCGCGTTGCTACCGCTTGGCCGTGGACTCGTTCGGCGAGTTCACCGGTGAGACGCAGCGCGAGTTCGGCTTGGGTGGTGCCGTGGCGCGCAAGACCGCACGCCGGCGTGATCAGGGCTTGTTGGCGCAGACGCGCCGGGTCACAGCCGCGCCGCGTGAGCTCGCACCACAGCTCGACGAGTGCCTTCCACAACGGCGCGGGTTGCTCGCCGAGTGGACGGTCGGTCGGCACCGCGCCCCAGGCCACGAAGCCTCCTCGATCGAGGAGCCGAGCGATGGCAACGGCGTGATCGGTGACCCACGGCTTGGCTTCGATGCCGACGACGTCGGGACCGGCCGCGAGCGCGATTTCGAGCGCACCGGCGCCGCACACATGCACGCCCACGACGCAGTCGGCGCCGGCAAGCGTCGCCGAGAGCAAGTCGCTCGCGGCTTCGGCATCGAGGGGTGCTGCGACCCCGTCGGTACCCCATTCGACAAGGCCGGGTTCGTCGAAGAACAGCACGACCTCGACGTCGGGAAGACTGGCACGCGCCAACTCGACGAGCGCACGCGCCCAGGCGGAGGCACACTGCGCGCCGCGGGCGAACGCGGTGTTGGTCGACAGGCCGAGGCGGTGCAGTTCGAGCCCAAGCGTGAGCGGACCCATGACCTGCACCTTGATGGCGCTCGGCCGACGCGGTTGCGCGGCGGCGAGCTGCAAGAACGCGAGCAGGCCACCATGACTGCGGTCGTCGAACACCGCCTCGATCTCGCCGTGGCGGGCGATGGCACCAACGGGAATCGGGAGCAGGCGCACGGTGCCGTCGTCGTCGACAACGACTTCGGGCAAGGCGCGCAGCCACGGCGCCAGCATGCCTTCGAGCGGGCTGCGGCACGGCAACTGCGGTGCGCAGGGCAGATCAGGGAGCGCTCGCAACACAAGGGCCGCGGCCGCGACCGCATCAGTGTGCGGCAAGGTTCCGATCGCTGTGGCGATCCCTCCGCGCAACGGTGCCCGACCCATGAGGCTCCGTAGTATACGGACCCCTCACCTTGCGCTCGAAAGCGAAGAACGTTGCTCTGGCCTGCACGCGTGCTGTGGTTCATGTTGCCGTTGAGTGTTGGTGTCGTGTTGCGCGACGCACTCACGTCATGGTCACACGCCCCCCTGATCGTCGTCACCGTCATGCTCTACGCGGCGTGGCTTGTGGGTCTCGTCGCACTCGTTGCGCTGCACCCGATGTCGTTCACCGCGCTGCGTGTCGTGGCGCCGTCGGCGGCACTACTCGCGATCCTCGGTGTGCGTTCGTCGTCGGCCGCGATTGCCGCGCTGGCGATCGTCCACGGCCTGGCCGCGTGCGTGAGTTGTCTGCACGGCACGGTCGCGGCAACGTGCACGCAAGCCGCGTCGTACGGCGACGAAATACGTCGACCGTTGCGGACGCCGCCGTTGATGTGCCTCGTGCTCGCGTTCGTCGTGCCGTTGATCGTCGGTGGCATCGTCACCGGTCCGCTGCTGTTGGCCGACGGTCGCATCCCTTCGGGTGTGGCGCTCACCGTGGTCGGGGTGCCATTGGCCGTGCTCCTGTGCCGTTCGGTGCACTCGCTCGCCCGGCGCTTCGTCGTGTTCGTTCCGGCCGGGTTCGTCGTGTCGGATCCGCTGACGATGTTCGACCCTGTGCTGCTGCCACGCGAGAAGATCCAGTCCATCGCCCTCGCGCCGCCCACGCCGCGCGTCGACGGCATCGACACGCGGCTCGGCGCGTTGGTCGGCGCCATCGTCATCGAACTCAACGAGCCCGGTTCGTTCACGTTGCGACGCGGCCGCAACGTGTCGGACGGGATCACGGCGTCCAGCGTGTGGTGCACGCCGCAACGACCGTCATCGGTACTGGCGACTGCCGCCGAACGCCGGCTCGGCGCGGTTACGCAGCGTCCGCGCTGAGCGCGATGCCCGCACCGAGCACGATGTCTCCGTCGTAGATCGCGACGACCTGACCCGGAGCGACGCGCGGTTGCGGCGCCGCGAACCGCACGACATCGCCCTCGACCGTGCAGTCGACGGGAGCGCCGTGTGCACTCATCTGCGCCGCCAACACGACATCGCGAGACGGCGGTGTTCCCAGGATCGTCGTGTCTGTGAGGTGGACGCGGTCGCGCAGCAGATCGTTGCGACCGCCGACCGTCACCGTGCGCGTGTGCGCGTTGACATCGATCACGAAGCGGCGTTCGCCGAGCGCGACCCCGACACCTCGTCGCTGACCCACCGTGAACCGGTCGACGCCGTCGTGCGTGGCGACTTCGACGCCGTCGGGTGTCACGATCGACCCGGGCGCGCGCGGCACACGAGCACCGAGGAACGCCTGGCGGCCGCCCTTGGTGATGAAACACACGTCCATGCTCTCGGCCTTGGCCGCAGTACGCAGGCCGAGCCGCGCGGCGTGGGCCCGCACCTCGGTCTTGGTCAGCTCGCCGAGCGGCAACATCGTGTCGGAGAGCTGCGACTCGGTGAGCAACGCGAGCACGTACGACTGGTCTTTTGCTGCATCCACGCTGCGCGCAAGGCGCGGCCCATTGGCCGTCGTCACCAGGCGCGCGTGGTGTCCGGTGGCGAGGTAGTCGAATCCCAGCTGGCGGGATCGCTCCAGCAGTCGGCCCCACTTCATGGTGCGGTTGCACGCGACGCAGGGGTTCGGCGTGGAGCCCGTCGCGTGCGCAAGCACATACGGGTCGACCACGGACCGTTCGAAGTCGTCGCTGAAGTTGAACACGTAGTGCGGAATGTCGAGTTGTGCGGCGACGCGACGGGCATCTTCGACATCGGAGACCGCGCAGCAACCCGAATCTTGTGGCCCACCCCACAGCTTGAGCGTCACTCCGGTGACGTCATGGCCGTCGGCGCGCAACAGCGCCGCTGCTACCGACGAGTCGACGCCGCCGCTCATCGCCACCAATATCCGAGACATCGCGTGCAACAACCTCCGCGTTACGCCGCGCGCTCGCGCAGACGACGCACGACGGTCGGAATCCGCTCGATGGCTGCGTCGATGTCGGCGTCGGTACTGGCCCACCCGAGGCTCATCCTGATCGACGACAACGCACGTTCTCGCGCGACACCCATTGCGAGCAACACGTGCGACGGGTCGATCGCGCCCGAAGAACACGCGCTGCCCGATGCCGCGCACACACCGACGCCGTCGAGCGCCACCAGCAACGTCTCGGCTTCGACACCGTCGATCGCCACATGGAGCGCACCCTCGACGCGCAGGTCGGGGTCGCCGTTCGCCGTGACGCCGCCGAGGTTGTCGGCAAGTGCGGCTTCGAGCCGGTCGCGCAGCATTGCGATGCGGGCGCGTTCGGTGTCGCGGTTGTCGTGGGTGAAACGCAACGCGCTCGCGAACGCCACGATCCCCGCAACGTTTTGTGTACCGGCCCGCAGACCGTGTTCATGACCCCCGCCCTCGATGAGCGGCGTCAACGGCACACCGTCGCGCCGCACGAGCACACCGACACCCTTCGGCCCACCGAACTTGTGACCCGACAGGCTCACAAGATCGAACCCACGCGTGGCCGCGCCGATGTCGAGCCACTGCGGCGCTTGCACCGCGTCGGTGTGCAGCAGCGCGTGGGGGGCTCGCTCGCGCACGATCGCCGCGACCACTTGGAGGGGCTGCACCACACCCGTTTCGTTGTTCACCGTCATGACCGACACGACCGACGTGCGATCGTCGATTGCACGTGCGAGCCGTTCGAGGTCAACCGTGCCGGCGAGTGTCGCTGCAACTTCTGCCACGCGGCATCCCGAATCGGTGAGCCGGTGGGCCGCGCCGAGGACGGCCTTGTGCTCGATCGCCGACACAACGACGCCGTCGAGTTCGGTATGCCGCTCGTGTGCCGCCCACGCAGCGGCTTTGACCGCGAGATTGTCGCTCTCACTCCCGCTGCCGGTGAACACCACTTCCCGAGGCTCGCAGCCGAGCACGTCGGCGACGTCTTCGCGCGCGGCTTCGAGCGCCGTCTTGGCGACGCGCGACGCGCCATGACTCCCGGAAGGATTCCCGGGATGCTCCGCGAGGAACGGCAACATTGCCGCGACCGCGTCGGGCCGCATCGGTGTCGAGGCCGCATGATCGAGATAGATCATGGGCCCCAGGCTACGACCGGTGGTCGGTTAGGCCCCGATGACGTTGGGCCGCGCCACGCCTTGCATCTCGCACAGCGCGAAGTAGGCGTCTCGGATCCCCGAGGCGTCGACGATGCTCGTGATGTTGCCGTCGGCGTCGAGGTTGAGGTTGGCGCCGTAGATGGCGAACCACACGTCGGTGACTTCGGTGTTGTCGGCCGGCACCGTGAGTGTGTGCACCGATCCGGCCGGTTCGTAGAGGTAGGAGCCCGCCGTGTTCACCTCGGGGTACTCGACGTACTTCCAGCGGCCCGAGAGCGTGAACGCGAACACCTCGCCGGTGTGCTTGTGCGTCTGGACCAGATACCCGGGCTGGAACTTGGTACGGATCACCCACAGTCCGGCGTCAACGTCGACCTGGAGGAGTTGGAGCGTGCTGCCGTCGCCGAGATCGACGAAGGGCAGTTCCGATTCGCCACGGTGCAGTGCAACAGGGATCTGGGTCGCAGTCATGCCATCCATTGGACCATGCGCCCACACCGCCATCCAAGCCGTCGCCCCGCACCCTCCCGTGGTCCCATCAAAAGCGCACTTTTCGGCGTTTTCGTGGGACCACGGGGAATGTTGGCGGCGGCGCGTCCGTTCTTGGCTGTGGCCCATGTTTCACTGTCGCAACCCCGTGGGACACTCATGTCATGAGTAACGGACCCCGCCCCGAAGGCAAGATCCAGCAGCTCCAGCTCATCGACGGCGCGCTCGCGTCGGCGCCGCGCTCGCGTCGCGACGGCCAGCGCGCCTCGGCCCGCAAGCGCACATTCAGCCTCGACGCCCGAACCAAGGCAATTGGTCGCGAGGGCGTCGCCCAGGCCAAGGCGATCCTGTCGCAGGTGACCCCGCCCGAGCCCCTCGGCCAGCGCCACCGCCAGGCGAGCTGACGGCCAGGCGTCACCTCGCGAACTGACGGCGCCTGTCAGCGCTGCGCGCGCAAGAAACCGTCGAGGATTTCCTGCGCCGCCGCCGTCGGCGAGACGGTGCCAGCCCGCACACCGGCGTCGAGTGCCGCCAGGCGGTCACGGGTCGGTCGGTCAGCGCGCAGTCGGTCGAGCATCCCGTCGGTCACTTCGGACCACATCCACTGGCTCGCCTGATCGGCCCGGCGCTCGGCGAACTCGCCGGAATCGACCAACACGCCACGATGCTCGGTGGCCGCCGCCCACACTTCGCCGATGCCGCGCCGTTCGAGGGCCGAGCACGTCAGCACTCGCACCCGCCACGCCGACGAACGCGGCCGCAGGAAATGCACGGCGTTGGCGTAGTCGGCGGCCGTGCTGTTCGCGGCCGCCG
>JBBREP010000003.1:0-94718 GCA_038202885.1 Acidimicrobiia bacterium
AACGCGTAGGGGGCCGACCCCCACCCCATTTCCGCCCTATGGGTGGTGTGGGGGAAATATATGACCCCCAAACGACGCATCGGGCGTTGTGTTGAGGGGGATATCGACGGCGCCGCGAGCACGACCTGCGAGACTTGCGACCTGTATGCGGCTGGCAGGCAAGGTTGTGCTCATCAGCGGTGGGGGTTCGGGGATCGGCGCGGCGGCCGCGCGCGCGTGTGCTCGCGAGGGCGCCAAGGTGGTGCTCACCGGCCGGCGGCGCGAACCGATTGACGCGATCGCGGCCGAAGTCGGCGGCGTGGCGGTGGCGGGGGACACCACTGACCCGCTGCACACGGCGGGCGCGGTCAGTGTCGCCGTCGAGACATTCGGCGGACTCGACGTCGTTGTTGTGAACGCAGGCATCGGTTCGGTCGCGTCGGCCGGTGACGTGAGCGATGCTGACTGGCAGCAGACCCTCGACGTCAACGTCACCGGCGCGCTGGTGCTCGTGCGCTCTGCGTTGCCGGCGTTGCTCGCACGCGGCGGGGGATCGATTGTGATGGTGGCGAGCGTCAACGGCATCGTCAATACGCCGAATTCCGTCGCGTACGACGTGTCGAAGGCCGCCGTGATCAGCCTCGCCCGGTCGGTCGCAGTCGACTACGGGCCACGCGGGATTCGCTCCAACGCGCTGTGTCCGGGCTGGGTCGTCACGCCGATGGCCGACGACGACATGGATGTGCTGGCCTCGACCCGCGGCATCAGCCGCGCCGATGCGTACGCGTTGGCGACCTCGCACGTTCCCTTGCGCCGGCCTGCCACTGCCCAGGAGATCGCCGCGTGCTGCGTGTTCCTCGCGTCCGACGAGTCGTCGTTTGTGACCGGCACGACGCTGGTCGCCGACGGCGGCGGACTCGCCGTCGATGTGTCGGGTACGGCCTTCTCCGGGGCAGTCTCGCCCGACCCTCGCTCGATCTGATAGTGCAGTCAGGTCGGCGGCTCTTCGGCGCCGCGGACCCGATTCACGAACCGCACGACGTGCTGCCATTCGGGCCAGCGCACGTCGTGCTCGGCCCCCGTCGCGGGCGGCGGCTCGAGGTGCGCCAACGCGCCGACCTCGCGTCGTATGCGCATGATTGCGCGGCGCGTGATCGGCAATGCCTTCTGCGATTCACCGGAAAATGCCTCATCGAAGCGCTGTGCGCGTACCCACGCCAGGGCCGCGTTGGGCCGTCCGGCCGTACCAATGCCAAGACGGCGCCGCATCTCGGGCGCGACCTCGGCGGGCCGATGGTCGCGCCCCGGCTCGCGGATCACGGCAGCCAACTCCTCGATGTTGGCCACGTCGTCATGACCGTAGAAGTAGTCAGCACCAGCTTCGGCCATGCGGAGCCGCAGCATGTCGTTCAACACATGGCCCGTGATCACGATGATCGTGGTGTCAGCCGTCGGCTGCGAACG
The DNA here is from genome assembly GCA_038202885.1 of Acidimicrobiia bacterium. GTDB lineage: Bacteria > Actinomycetota > Acidimicrobiia > IMCC26256 > PALSA-610 > JBBREP01. The sequence goes on from JBBREP010000003.1 coordinate 1,444, forward strand.
TCGGATGGCCTCGACGACGGCAACACCCGGGAATCGATCGAATCCGGCATGGTGATCCCACGCGTCCACGAGAGCGACGTCGACATCCCTCCAGTGGAACCCGTCGATGGCGTGTGCATGATCGAGGCTGGCGACCACCTCGATGTCCTCGACCGCTGCCAGCGCGTGCGCTCGGCCGGAGCGGATCCAGAGATCGTCGTCCACGATGACGACGCGGCGAATTGCCGAGGCGAAAGCCATAGCGACGATGATGGTCTCGACTGGCGCGCGACGCAAGTGGACTGATCGCGCGCGTTGGATCCAGACTGCTCGCGTGGGCGACCAGGTGGCGCACCCCCTGCCGCACGATGCCGTCGTGTGGGTTCGGTCGACGCTCACGCTGCTCGAAGGGCTTGGCAGCCGGATCCACCAGACGTTGTCGCCGCGCGGTGCGGCCAGAAGCCACCGTTGGCGCGTCGCGGCGGCGCTGTCGGGTGTGGTCGACGTTGCGAAGGCGAAGTACTTGACCCGAGACAGCCGTTTCGGGCTCATACCGAGGCTTGCGCTCGATGCCGCCGACCTGTCGCTGTGGTGCATGGCGGCGCGCGACGACACCGATACTTCCGAAGATGCTGTGATCCCCGGCGTGGCGCTGGCCGCCGAGGCCGGCGCGCGGCTCGGGCCTGGCGGCTTCATCGTGCCGGCGGTCAACGCTGGAGTTGCGGCAGGGATCCGGTACCGGCGCGGCCACCGGTTGCGACTGGAACAGTTCTCGTGGCAAGTGATGGGCGTTGCCGGCGGTTGGATGCTGAGCGTGTTCGCACGCCGGCGCCGCAACGCGTTGGAACTCGAACATGACCAGGAACTGCGTGCGCGACTCCAAGGCGCCGAGCTGGCCGGGCTTCACGATGTCGTGATGACCAACGAGGGCGCGATCGACGTGTTACAACGGGCCACTGCACTGATCGACCTCGGCGGCGTCACCGCCAGACGCCGCGATTTTGCCGGCGCGTTCAAAGCCGACGTGGCCGATGCCGTGCGCTCGCGGGCGACGTATCTGCGCGACGCTCTGGTGGTGTGGCAAGCACGGCGCAATCTGCATCCTGAACTCAGCCGAGCGGTGATGATCGACCTTCCGTCGGACGACGGCACGATCCTCTTGTCGGCTGAACAGGTGGCTCAGCTCCACGACGCACTTGACGCGTTGGCTCTCGCCGGTCGAGTGCGCGTCGAGTCGGTCGACCGGGTCGAAGCCGCCCGTCCGTACGGCAATCGAGACCTCGACATCGACGGGACGATGGTCGCCCTGCCGGCCAGCGTGTCCGAGCGAGCCTGGACGTTCGACGCGATACCGACCGCCTTCTTGATGAACGTCGGCTGGTTGCTGCAGCCGATGGGTGCGCACCGTGAGGCCGTGCCGTGGAAGGCGACGGCGCTGCCCCTTGCGATGGGTGTCGGAGCCACGGTGTGGTCGGCGCGCCGTGCCGATCGTGACGGGGTCGCGTCCCCCCACATCGCGTTGACCGTGTCGTTCGTAGGAACGCTCACGTATACGGTCGCGGCGAGCCGGACGATGCGTCATCCGCATGCCGATGGCTCGATCTCGCGATTCCCATGGACCCTCCCGCTGCAGGGTTACGAACTGGTGCGTTCGATCGCGGTGCCGCACCTGGGGCTCTCGGAGCGGCGCGTGGCAGCGCTCGGTACCGCCGTCATCGTGGCCGTGGGCTGGGCGCTCGCACCGGCCCCACGTTCGGTGCGCGCCCTTGTCGCAGAACTCCAGTGGTGTGCGGCGACCGTCGTCGGGGCGAGGCAATTGCGTGACGCGATCCGCGAGCAAGCCGATGGCGTGACTCGAGCGATCGCGGCCGACGACCAACGTCTGACGCTTCTGGCGTACCAAGCTGGCCGTGCCCGTGCGCACGCGACGATCGCGGCTGCCGTCGCCGAAGCGCGTCGTGCCCTCGATGCCGGCGCAGCCCAACTCGACGTCGAGTTGCGCGCCGAAGCGCACCGGCGCTTGCTCGCCGTCGACGCGCTGCTCACGCAGACCTGAACTCGCGTTGGGCGCGCGATCGGCGCCCTCGTATCGCGCGGCCGGTTGGAAGACGATCGGTGCGCCGCTGCCGACGTTGGTGCGCGAGCAACTCGAACCGACGAGGAGCAATGATCATGACCAGAGCCAAGGAGCACCCGACGCAGCCACGACGTCTCGGCTGGAGGCTGACGGCGTCGTTCACCGCAATCGTCGCCGCCGGGATCGGCGTGACGCCGGGTACCGCGCACGCCGGAACGGGTGGGACCGTTCAGGTGACGGTGGAGGACGCGCATGCAGTGCCCGAGAATGGGGTCTGCCTCGAGATCATCCAGCCAGGTAAGAAGAACTCGGCGGACGTCGTCGTGACAACGACCGCACCCAGCGGTACTGACGGAACCGTCGGGCACATCACTCAGGCGAATGTCGGCGCGGGTTCGTACATCGCTCGGTTCACTGACTGTGGAGCAACGCCTGGATTCGCCCCCTTCTATTACGGCGCGACGTACAACAAGGCAAAGGCGCAGGTGTTCGGCGTCGTCGACGATGGTGTCACGAACCTCGGTCTGCAATTGCTCCTCGCGTCGGGTTCGGCTGGAAGTATCGACGGAATGCTCTACGACGCAAGTAATCCCGGACTCGGTGCGCCGTCGGTGTCGGTACAGGCATACTCCGCTACCAAGAGTGCGTTGCTGCAGCAAACGTGCACCGATCAGAACGGCTACTACTTGCTGGGCGAACTGCCCGACAATATCGGCGGTATCAAGCTTGACTTCGGCAAGAGCGCGTCGTGCTCGAACTACCGCAACTTTGTCGCAAAGTGGTACGGCGGCACGAACTATGCGACCGCCACACCGGTGGCGATCGTTCCTGCGGGGAACGCGACCGCAGCCGACACGACGATGGCGCTCATGACCAAGCCCAGGGTCACGGTCACGTCGGTGACGTTCGCAGGCGACGCCGCGAACCCCATCGTCACGGTGACCGGTTCAGGTTTCGGGACTCGGGCCCCAGGCCCGAACCCCAAGACGCGCCCGTGCGGTGAGGCTGACGTTGCTGGCAACGGCTATGACTACGCCAACAACGTTGTGCTCTGGGACTTGAACAGTGACGCACAATGGCAGGCTGGATATCCGGGCGACTGCATCGGCATCAACTTCGTGTCCTACTCCGCGACGCAGATTGTGTTCACGCTCGGCGATTGGTACCGCGACCCGCAGAGTCTCTTCGGTCGGCAGATCGCTAGTGGCGATCAGTTCACTGTGCGGATCAAGGGAGCTCCGCACGCGGGCATCGTCGGCCCCATCGGCTGAGGACGCGCGTTCGAGGGGCGGCGGCGGCTCGGTAACGAGCCGCCGCTGACGCGCGTGGGTCGGTCGTGGGTGTCGGGAATGTGGCGATACCGTGCGGGCGACGTCGTCGACGTCTTCGCGGACGAGGCACGACTGCAGCGCAGTGCGGGCCGATGGATGGTGGTTGATGAAGTTCGGGATTGCCTTTGCGAACACTGGGCCGTTTGCCGATCCGCTGGGCGCACTCCAGCTCGCGCGGGCGGCGGAGGCCGCGGGGTTCGAGTCGATTTGGACGGTCGAGCACGTGGTGGTGCCGGCCGGCTACACCTCGCCCTACCCGTACGACCGCTCGGGGCGCATGCCTGGCCGCGAAGACCTCCCGATACCTGACCCGCTCGTGTGGTTGGCCTTCCTCGCGTCGGCGACGACCACGCTGAAACTCGCCACGGGCGTGTTGATCCTGCCGCAGCGCAACCCGGTCGTGCTCGCAAAGGAACTCGCAACACTCGATCATCTCTCCGACGGCCGCATGCTGCTCGGCATCGGTTCGGGTTGGCTCGAAGAGGAGTTCGATGCCATCGGCGTGCCGTTCGCGGAACGCGGTCGGCGGACCGACGACGCGGTCTTCGCGATGCGAGCGCTCTGGCGCGACGACCAGGCCTCCTACGACAGCGAGTACACGTCGTTCCAGAACTGCATCTCGCGTCCGCAGCCGCGTGCCGGTGCGATACCAGTGCACGTCGGCGGGCATACCGATGTCGCGGCGCGCCGAGCCGGGCGACTCGGCGACGGTTTCTTTCCGGCGGGCGGAACCCATGAACGCCTCGCCGAGTTGTTCGACCTTGTCCGCGCGACCGCGACCGCGGCCGGCCGCGATCCCGATGCCATCGAGCTCACCACTGGTGGCAATGGTGCGATCGGCGCTGGTGCCCTCGACGAGGTCGCCGCGCTCGCCGACCTCGGCGTCGACCGCGTGATCATCCCGTCGTTTCTGTTCTTTAAAGACACAGCCGACGGTCTCGCCCGCTACGGCGACGAGGTCATCGCCCGCGCCTGACCAGCATCGTCAGCCGCGGCGCCGCCGGGAGCTTGGTCGAACACCGTGGCGAGGCTGCCGAGCAGTTGCGCCCATTCGGCGGGCGCGTCCGCTGCTAACGGGGCGCGGATGCTCAACGCTTCGATGAGCTCGACCGCCCGGCCGCGCAGGCACGGTGCCGATGCAGTCGTCGGTGCCGACGCGGGTGCGACGTCGCGCACGGCAACCGCGGCACCGACCTCGACGGTGAACTCGATGGGCGGATCGTGGGCAACCACAGCAAACGTGCCAACGATTCGGTCCGGCCAGTCGAGCGCCAGCGTCGGTCCGACCGACGCCGCGTACCGCAGACACGACGCGAGCTCGTCGGCGTGTTCGACGGCGGGAAGGCCGAGCGGGATGGCGACGTCGTGCTCGTGGATCCATGCGTCCCACAACGCATGGAACGCGAGCAACCGGATCGAGACATGACCCACCGGCGTCTCGGCGATCGCGTTCCACCCGTCGTCGTCGATCTCGGCGAGCGCGCCAAGGATGCCATCGTTCGTCGCGACGAACTGTTCGAGCAATTCCTGGGGCGAGAGCGCGCGCATCGGCGCGACCATCAACGGCGGGTGCGCCGCCGGGTCGAACGTGGCGAGCGCCTGGGTGGGTGCCCCCGACAATCCGGCGCGCACCGAAGCCTCCCAAAACGCGTTCACCCCGACGAGGTGCGCGATGACGTCGTGCACCGTCCATCCGTCGCACCGACTTGCCGTGTTCCACTGGTCGTCGTCGAGGGTCGCGAGCAACGACTCGAATCGCCGTCGCTGACGCGTCAGTGGTGTGCGCTGATCGGCGGGTGTGCCGTCGATGTGCAGTACTGACCGTCCGTCGTAGACCGGTGTGAGGCGCATTGCCCGACCGTATCGCCGCGACGCTCAACGGGTCGAGGAATTGGGACGTGGCGCACCGGCGGCCCGGGCGCATCGAGCGCGATCTGCACGACCGAGATGTGGCCCTCGTCGAAACCGACCTCGCAATAGGCCAGGTACATCGCCCAGAACCGTTGGAAGCGATCGCCGCCCAGCCCGAGGTGATCGAGCGCGGAGACGTGCGGCGCGAGGTTGGCCCGCCAGCGGCGCAGCGTCTCGGCGTAGTGAGGTCCGAAGTCGTCGATGCGTGCGATGCGAAGATCGGCGGACCTGGTTGCATCTCGGATCGCCGCGAGCGACGGAATGCAACTGCCGGGGAACACGTGCGCTTTGATGAAATCGTTCGCACGCTTCGCGCGATCGAAGCTCCGATCGTCGATGACGATGGCCTGCATTGCCATGCGGCCTCCCGGGCGTAGAAGTCGAGCACACGCGGCGAAGAAGGTCTCGTGCTCCCACCACGGCACGGCTTCGATCATTTCGATCGACACGAGCTTGTCGAACGGACCTTGGAGTTCGCGGTAGTCGCGATCGAGCACGGTGACGTGATCCTCGAGACCGGCCGCGCGCACGCGGTCGAGCGTGTAGCGATACTGCGCGTTCGAGATCGTGGTGGTCGTGACTCGACATCCGTAGTGGCTCGCAGCATGGACGGCGAAGGAGCCCCACCCCGAGCCGATCTCCACCACATGGTCACCGGGCCCGAGGTCGAGCATGGTGCAGATGCGGTCGAGCTTGGCGCGCGACGCGTCGGCGAGCGACATCTCGGGTGTCTCGAAGTACGCCGACGAATACGCCATCGTGTCGTCGAGCATCAACTCGAAAAACTGATTGCTCACGTCGTAATGCGCACGAATGTTGGCACGAGCGTCGGTGTGGTTCGGGTCGCGACGCGCGCGCCGCTGGCGGCCCAAGGGCTCGACAACCGGCCGGAGGGCCCGGGCGGCGGCATCGAGCGCGCTGGTCAGACGCTCCGTGTTCGCGTGCAACAGCCGCAGGACTGCCACGAGGTCGTCGCATTCCCACCAACCCTCGAAGAAGGCCTCGCCCAAACCCGCCGACCCGTGACGGGCCACCGCCGACCATGCCCGGTCGTCGAGCACCCGCACGTGGAGCGTTGGTGCGCCTGCACCAACCGTGTGTGTGCGGCCACGTTCGTGCACGACGAGCGTGCCGTTGCGGATCCGCCGCGCCAGGCCGAGCACTGCGGCGCGCTCCACGCGGACACCTACTGAACTCGCTGTGCTCATGGCTTCGGTCCTGTCGCCGCTGCGGTCTCTCGCTCCGTCGTGGGTGTGTACTCCGCGGGGCGCGCGTACCGCTTGGGGTTCGGTCGGAACGGCACGCCCTTGCGGAGCAACTTCGATGCTTGGGTGTGGATCCGCGCCGATACGCCCATGGTGGCGAAGGCGTGATGGCGCAGCATCTCTGTGATGCCGGCCCGGTCGGCGTCGCGTCGCTGGAGCGACAGGTGCGCGTCGAATACTCGCCGCCCGGACTGTTCGTTGGAGAAGCGCACGTGGAGGCGGTCGCTCGGCGCGTCGATCGCGACGTCATACTCGTGGTCCATGTCGAAAAATGGCGACACGTGGAGCTCTTTGGCGAAGCGGTGGTGGCCGGTCCCTGCGACGACGTAGGCGTGGGAGTCGTGCCACGGCGTGTTTGTCACATCCATGACGACGGCATCGATATCGGTGCCGGGTGATGCGTAGCAGTAGTAGAAGACGATCGGGTTGAACAGCCACCCGAGCGTGCGCACCTGACCGAGCATCGAGATGGGACCGGTCGGCCGCACCCCGAGGCGTTCGTGCACGAGCCGACGGATCTCATCCGACAACGGCCGCGTCGGGTCACCGTAGTAGTCGCGTCGACGGAACGACATCAAGTTGTGGTGTTCGTAGGACCACAACGGATGGAGCGCGCAGAGCTGTTCGACCTCGTCGAGATCGATGAGCGGCATCGCGACGCGGTAGCCGAAACGGTGCTCGATGTCGCCGATGCGGTGGTGGGTGAGCGACCCGGAGTACAGCGCGCTTCTCACCAGTCGACTCCCAACGCTTGGCACACCTGCAACGCGCTCTGCACGCCGGCTTCGTGGAACCCGTTGCCCCAATATGCACCCGCGTACCAACTGCGCCGCGCGCCGTTGATCTCCGCCCGGCGCGACTGGGCGTGCAGCGCACCAGAATCGAGCACTGGATGTGCGTAGTTGATCGATTCGAGGATGAGGTTCGGATCGATCTCGTCCTGGCGATTCAGGGTGACGCAGATGGCATGCCTCGACTGCACACCTTGGAGCCGATTCAGTAGATACGTCACGCCCGCGGTCGCCCGCGGCGCCGCGCTGCGGTGATAGTTCCAGCTCGCCCACGCTCGGCGCGAGCGTGGCAACATGCGGGCGTCGGTGTGCACGGTCGCCACATTGGGTTGGTACCGGATCGCGCCGAGGGTGTCGTGTTCGGCTGGACTCGGGTCGGCGAGGAGCTCCAGCATTTGATCGCTGTGGCCTGCGAACACGACGTGGTCGAAGCTCGCAGATGCGCCCGCGCCGAGGTGGACCTCGACCGAATCGTCGTGGCGCACCACCTTGGCAACTGCCGCGTGCCGTTCGACGCGTCCACCGAGCCGGCTGGCGATGGCATCGACGTAGTTGTTCGCGCCGCCGTCAACAGTGCGCCACGGCGTGCGTGCGCGTGCAGTGAGCATGCCGTGGTTGTGTAGGAATGCGACCACCGATGCGGCGGGATAGCGGTGGAAATCGTTGGGATCGGCCGACCACAGCGAGGCGCCGAGGGGCACGAGGTAGAGGTCGACGAAAGCCCGCGACAGCCGACGTTCCGCCACGAAGTCACCGATCGTGTAGTCGGGTGTAGTCGGGTGCTCGACGAGACGCGCCGCGGCACGGTTGAACCGGGCGACATCGACCAACATGCGGTACAACGGCGGGTGCGTGAAGTTCGCCCTTTGGGCGAAGATCGAGCGCAACGACGTGCCGCGCCACTCCACACCGCTTGCCGCATCGCTGACGGAGAAGCTCATCTCGGTGGGCTTGGTGGCGACCGAGAGTTCGCTGAGCAATCGGGTGAAGCCGGGGTAGTTCGTCTCGTTGTAGACGATGAAACCCGTATCGATGTCGTGCAGGCCGTCGTCGAGGGCAACTCGCACGGTGTTCGTGTGCCCACCAAGCCGCGGCGCCGCCTCGAACAACGTCACATCGTGTACGTCGCGCAACACGTACGCGCACATGAGCCCGGAGATCCCGCCCCCGATGATGCCGATTCGTTGGCGCGCCATCACTGCGCTTCCGCCTCGTAGTTCCACCCGCTGTGTTGTTCGCACCACGCCCACAGGCGCGCCCGTTCCATCGCAGTATCGGCCTTGCGGGTTCGGGCCAGCCGGTGTGTGGCGCGTCGACGTCGATCGTGCCAGAACCCGCCGGTCGACGTGAGCGGGGCGCCGTCGTCGGCGGCCAACCACACGAGCGTGTCGGCGCCCTCGTCGGCACTGCGCAAGAGGGGACCGACCACACGACGGAATGTGGGCAGCGCCCGCTGCACACCTGGGGTATCGGCCCAGCCTGGGTGCATCGAGTGCACAATGACTCCGTCGGACGCGAGGCGAGCACCCCACATCTCGGCAAGGGTCACCTGGGCGCGCTTGGCGCGGGCATACACGGTGGTGCCGTTGTAGAGCTCCGCACCGGCGTCGAGCGCGGCCACCGAAAGCGGTTCGCTATACATCCCACCCGATGCGACGAACAAGATCCGCGAGGGCCGAGACAACGCCGCGGCGCGCAGACCGGGCAGCAGGAGCCCGGTGAGCAGGAACGGCCCGATCACCTGGCTCGCCACGGTGCGCTCGAGGCCATCGGTTGTGATCTCGTAGTTCGCGTCAAGCGCGCCGGCGTTGTGCATGAGCACATCGATGGTGTGATGACGGTCGAGGATGGCAGTGGCTGCGCTGCGCACCTGCCCGAGATCGCTCATATCGGCGATGCTGGAGTACACCGTCGAGCGTCCGCCAAGGTCGCGGAGCTCCGCGACAACCTTGGCAGTCTTCGCTTCGTCGCGCGCGATGATTTCCACGTTGGCCCCACAACGCACAAGCTGCGTCGCCGCCGCGAACCCGATCCCCGAGGTCGCGCCGGTGACCACCACGACCCGCCCCGACAGGTCGTAGCCGTCGAGCACGCTCCAGTGGTCGGTACGGCGGCGCACGATTTCGCCCACCCTTGTGAAGCTGGGCGCGATCGTGGCCTCGAGTAGTCGGTCGACGACATCGGCGGTCGTCACGGCGCGTCGACTCTTGCCGACAATGCGACGCGTAAGCCGGCGATCGCACGGTCACCGATGCGGCGGAACATGATGGCCAAGAGTGGCTCGGCCAGGCGCGCCACGCCTTTGAGCTGCAACGTGGCGTCGTAGGTCACCGTCGATCCGAGGGCGGTGCGCGCGACGCGGATCTCGTCATGGGAACGCAGGAGTGCCGTATCGGCGGCCAACACGAGCCGGTGTGGGGTATCGAGTTCGCACAGTCGGTAGCGCAACGTCGACTCGCGGCCCAGGTTGCGTACGACGACGTCGAATTCGGCGCCGAGTGTGGGCCCGTCGCCGAGTACCTGAGTCGAGCGGACGACGCCGGGATCCCAATCGGCGAAGTGGCGAGCATCGGCCATGTACGCGAACGCCGCATCGGCCGGCAGGGGAGTATCGATCGTTGTCAAGTAGTTCGCCATCGGGGTCCTCGGTGTGTTGTCTCGATTCGCTCAGGCTGCGTTCCGAGTGATCGCTAGTTTAGCACTAAAAAGACATAACTCCCCATCGCGGCCTTGGGTCGGCGCCGCAGACCACATTTGGTACTAAATTGGCGCCATGCGCCGCCGCTCGCCCGACGACACCATCACGGACACCATCACCTTGCGCGAGGCGGCCGAAGAGTTGGGCGTCCACTACATGACCGCCTATCGCTACGTGCGCCTCGGTCGCCTGGAAGCGCAGCAAGTCGGTGGGCACTGGTTTGTTCGGCGCGGCGACCTCGCTCGGATCGGTGAGGCCGCCGAACCCGGGGGTCGTCGAGGCGGACCGTCGTGGGCGCGATACCGAGAACGGCTGCTCCCACGACTGTTGGACGGCGACGAGGCTGGGGCGTGGGCGACAATCGAATCGGCCATCGCGGCCGGCGCAGCCCCCGAACGCGTCTACCTCGATGTGCTCGCGCCGTGCCTGCACGAGATCGGATCGCTGTGGCACCGAGGCACCATCGATGTCGCGGACGAACACCGTGCTGCGGCCGTTGCGACCCGGATCGTCGGCCGGATGGGCCCACGTTTCGCCCATCGAGGCCGTCGCCGCGCTGGCGTCGTGATCGGCGGTGCCCCGGGCGATCCACACGCCTTGCCAGTTGCCATCCTCGCCGACGTGTTGCGCGGCGCGCGTTTTCGTGTGGTGGACCTCGGCGCGAATACACCGCCGAGCGCCTTCGTGAAGGCGTGCTCGGCGACCGACGACATCCGGGCCGTCGGCGTGAGCGTCAGCACGAATGGCGCGCGCGACGGCGCGGCCAGCGCCATCGCAGCGGTACACACCGCCAAGCCCGGTCTCATGATCATGGCCGGTGGCCCGGCCTTGCGCAGCCGACGCGCCGCACTCGCACTCGGTGCGCACGACTGGGCGAGCGATGCGCGCGGCGCCGCGATGCTGCTCGACGACATCGCACCACCGCGGCGCGGGCCGCGGTGACGCGGTGACGGGTTACTGCGCCTCGAGCGTTGTCTTCAGTCGCTGCAGCGTCTTCTGCATGCCCTTGATCATTGCTGCCGGCCGGCGCAGCAACGTTTCGTAGATGAGTTTCTGCATTCCGGTCTGCGACTCGAAGCTGTACGACTCGGTCACCTCGGTGCCGCCGTCGGCCGGGTGCAGTTGGTAGCGCCAGGTGGTCATGCCCTCGGCAACGAACTCGAACAACTCGCCGGGCACGCACGCCGTCACTTGCGATGTCGTCGTCCATTTCTTCACGGTGAGGCCGGCAACAACCGCCGCGTTATCGCCTTCGAACTTGGCGCCGACGGCCGGTCCGGTTGCCCCGTCGACCCAACGACCCCCGACGCATTCCGGGCTCCACTCGCCCGTGCGCGTCACATCCGAGATGGCGGCGAACACCACGTCGGGAGGCCGATTCACTACGACACTTGCTGAGCCCTGCAACATCATGGGATCCTCCGACTGGCGGCGGCGCGAGGCCGATGCCGCACCCTACCGACGATTCACGCCGGTGGTGTCGGTCGCGGTTTCGGTTCCTTGGCCAGACCGAGGATGCGCTCGCCGATGATGTTGCGCTGGATCTGGCTCGTCCCGCCGGCGATCCGGCCGGCGGGCGCGGTCAACATGCCGTCGGCGGCCGGCCCGAGGAGCATCGCGCCGGCGCCCGCGCTCGCGCAGCGAAAGGCGGCGGTGTCGAACATCAACTCGGTGGTGCCGAGCTTTGCAATCGACGCGAGGACGGACGCGACGGGACCTTGGCGACGACCCATTGCGAACAAGACGTTGCCACGGATCCACAGATCGGTGAGTTCCTGGCGGGCCAATGGGTCGAGGTCGCCGCCGAACCCCAGCATCGCGTCGAGTCGTCGCTGGAGCGAGATGCCCGACCCGCCGATGTGCCCGCGCTCGTTGGTGAGCGCGCCCATCGCGACATTCCAACCCGCGTTTTCCGGACCGAGCAGCGCGCCGGCGGGGAGTGCAACATCGGTGAGGAACACCTCGTCGAACTCGCTCGCTCCGTTCATCTGTCGTAGGGGTCGAACATCGATGCCGGGCGTGTGCATGTCGATCACGAAGAACGAGATGCCCTTGTGGGAGGCGACATCTTGGTCGGTGCGGGCGAGCAGGATCCCGCGATCGGCGGCGCGGCCGTTCGAACACCACACCTTCTGGCCGTTCACGGTCCAGCCGTCGCGGTCACGGTCGGCGCGCGTGGTGAGCGACGCCAGGTCGGATCCGGCTCCCGGCTCGGAGAACAACTGGCACCAGACGTGTTCGCCCGTGAGGATCGGTCGCAGGTGCTCGGCGCGCTGCGCGTCGGTGCCGAACGAAAGCAGCGCGCCTGCGGTCAGCACGCAGCCGACCATGTTGAGACACGCGGGGACCTCCGCAAGCGCGCATGCTCGCACCCAGGCTGCGGTGTGATCAGGTGTTAAGCCCTGGCCTCCGTACTCGGTCGGCCAATGCAGGCCCGCGAAACCAGCGTCGAAGAGTAGGGCCTGCCACGAGCGCCCTTCGTCGACCAACTCCGACGGCAGGATCGGGCCGTAATCGTGGGGCGCGTCGGTGCCGTGCGCGGACAGCCAGGCCGTTGCGTTATCGGAGAAATCGTCGACGCTGATCACTCGCGAACCGCGTCAGGCGATCGCGGTGACGATGAGCGCGGCCGCACTGAGTTGCACCACGCCATCGGCGAGCCGCTCGCGCAATGCCGCGCGCACGGCCTCATCGATGCGTTCGGCCGTGTCGGCGTCGACTGTTCGCAACGCCTCGCGGACCGGCCCAACGCGCCGACTCAACGCAATGAGCGACTCGAGTTCGGACTCGGGCAAAACGACGGGGTGGGAATACGGGGTGGCTTCGACGTGCGTGAACCCAGCGCCGGTGAGCAGTCCCTCGACGACGCCAACTTCCGACAGCGAAAAGGGCCCTGGTGCACCTGGCCCGGGCATCGGCGGGAGCGCTCCGGTGACCGACACGACGGCCGCCCCTGGAACGAACATCCACTCGTTCGCGAAGATCTGATCCCAGCACGCGAACGCGAGACGACCAGCTGGGCGCATCCCGCTGCGGATGTTGACGAACGCCTGGGTGGGATCAGAAAAAAACATCACACCGAATCGTGAGAACACGGCGTCGAACGGCGGCGATCCGAGTGAGTCGGTCTGCGCGTCGGCGACCGCGAACGTCGCGTTCTCGACGCCGGCCGTGGCCGCGTGTTCGGCTGCCGCGGCGATCATCGATGGCGCGATGTCGACGCCGACCGCCGAACCGTCGCTGCCGGTGCGTCGGGCCAACTCGACGGTCGTGGATCCAGAGCCGCAACCCACGTCGAGGACCCGCTCGCCCGGGTGCAGCCCGAGCCGTTCCATTGCCGCAACGCCGAATGGCGTCGAGACCATCTCAGTGTGGCGCTCCGCAGCGAGCCAGTCAGGGGCTAGCGCTTCCCAGAATCCAGACTGTTCGTCGTTCGCTGTGGCCATACGACAAATCTACGCGCGAATTTCTACCGATCTTCAGGGATGTCGAATCGTTCTCGAGTGCGCTCCTGATGAAACTCCCGGCCGATGACCTGGGCGATGCCCGCGAAGGGGATCGCGAGCAGGGCGCCGCCGAAGCCGAACAGCTCCACACCGACGAGCACGCTGAGCAGGATGACCAGCGGGTTGACCCGCACCGTGCGGGCCATCACCTTCGGCTGCAGCACGCTGTTTTCGATCTGCTGATAGACGATGAAGAACGCGAGCGCGATGAAGCCTGCGAGCGAGGTGTGCAAGAACGCCGCGAACACGGCGACCGCCGCTCCAAGGGTGGCACCCACCAACGGGATGAGATCGGCAAAGGCCACCCACAACGCGAGCACGCCCGCATTCGGAACACCGACGGCAGCGAGACAGATGAACGCAGTGACGCCGGCAACGAGGCTGATGAGGAGGTTGCCGACCATGTAGCCGCTCACGGCCTTGGAAGCATCGACGGCGACGCGATGTGCGGCGGCTCGCCTGCGGGCCGGCATGAGGTTGAGTGTTGCGGCCCCGAGGGCACTGGACTGCAATAACAAGAAATACGTGATCACGAAGACCGTCGCCGAACTGAGAAACCCGACCACCGTTGCCCGCAACACGTCGAACGACGACTTGTCGACATCGTCGGCCCATTTCTGCAAACCGTCTTGATGGTCGAGCACGAACTGACGGAGGTGCAGCCGTGTGACGATGTGGCCGACTGCGCCCCTGCCCTGCGAGGCGTTGCGCACAGTGCCTGGGAGGTCAGAGGCGACGTCGATCAGCTGGCTGTGGATCGGGAACACGAACAGGCCGACCGTCCCCAACGCCACCAACAGGGTTCCGAACATCACGACACCGACCGCGATACCTCGATGTCCTCGCGTCCAGCCCTCGACGTGACGCACTGCCGGCGCGAGTACGGCGGCAAAGAACCCAGCGATGATGACGAGCGCGATCGTGCGGAATGCCTCGATGACGAACAGGGTGGCAAGTAAGAACCCGCTGGCAACGAGCGCCGACGCGACGATGACCCGCCAGGGAACCTGGGCCCACGGGATGCTTGACGACCCGCGCGCACCGTCAAGCGCAGACCGCTCGCCATCCGCAGGAGTGTCGCCGCCGATGGTCGGGGGCATGCCGGACGTCACGGCCGCTTCCGAAACAGCGTGTGATAACCCGCAACCAGCTTGCGGGCCCGGACGTTGCGCTGCAACTCTCGTTGGCGCTCGCGTTCGATCCGTCGCGCGACCGCCGACGACAGTACCGACGCAAACGCGAGGAAGAACACTGCGCCGCCGCCCCTTTCGAGCGCGACCGCGAATTGCGACGTCGCGATCTTCCAGATTGCGTCGCCGATCAGGAACAGCCCGAGGAACACGAAGAGCAAGGCAACCAGGCGGATCCGACTGTAGAGCTCACTCATGGGGTCTGCTCATGGGGTCTGCTCATGGGACCTGCTCATGGGACCTGCTCATGGGACGCAAGGGCCCGTATCTCGTCTCCTGGTGCGGTCCGGTCTGATCCGATCCGATCCGATACGAGACGATACCGGCGACAGCGAAGATAATTTGGGTTTCGCGCGTGGGCCGCTCCGAGCGAACGTTGTGGCGGCGGGTCCGTAACCTCCAGCCGGTGACCATCGCCGTCGTCGTGTTCACTCGCGATCTGCGGGTCCGGGACAATCCGGCCCTCGCCGCGGGGTGTCTCGCTCAGCACACGGTGCCGCTCTTCGTCGTCGACGACGCGGTTGTCGATCACACGATGAGCGCAAATCGGCTGGGTTTCCTTGCCGACGCGCTCGTCGATCTCGACGCCTCGCTGGGGCGACTCGGCGGCGCGTTGGTGATGCGCCGCGGGCGTTGGGTCGACGAAGTGATCGGCGTGGCGCGCGAGTGCGGCGCCGATGTCGTGCATCTCGCCGCAGACGTATCGCACTACGCGCAGCGACGACGCATGGCCCTCAGCGCGGTTGCGCAGGACCGGGGCATCGCGGTCGTGACCCACCCAGGCATCACCGTGGTACCGCCCGGAGCGTTGCTGACCGGATCGGCCACGCCGTACCAGATGTTCACGCCCTACTACCGCCGTTGGCAAGTCGCGCCGTGGCGCGATCCCGTAGCGATCCCGAACGCGGTGTCGCTGCCGCGTGCGGTCGAGCCGGGTACACCGTCGGTAGTGGCCGACGTACGGCGCCCCGGTCTGTCGCCCGACGTCGTAGCGGGTGGTGAAAGCGTCGGGCTCGGTCGGTTGCGCGCGTGGGCGAGCGAAGACCTCGAACGCTACGAACAGATGCACGATGCAGTTGCCGATGACGCGACGTCGCGAATGTCGCCCTACCTCCACATGGGTTGCCTCTCGCCGCTTGAGGTAGCGATCCGGTTGCGCGACCGCCCTGGAGGTGCGCCGTTCGTGCGGCAGCTGTGCTGGCGCGACTTCTTCCATAAGCTCCTCGCATCAAATCCCGCGTTGTCGTGGACCGATATGCGCCGTCGCGGCACGCCGAGCGGCGCGGCTGATGAGGCGTTCGAGGCATGGTGTGCTGGCCGGACTGGGTACCCGCTCGTCGATGCCGGGATGCGCCAGCTCCAGATGGAGGGTTTCATGCACAATCGGGTCCGGATGGTCGCGGCGTCGTTCCTCGTCAAGGACCTCGATGTGCCCTGGCAGTTCGGGGCGCGCCATTTCATGTCGCTGCTTGTCGACGGCGACATCGCGAACAATCAGTTGAATTGGCAATGGGTCGCGGGCACCGGGACCGACGCCAACCCGCACCGGGTGTTCAACCCGATCCGCCAGTCGCAACGGTTCGATCCCGACGGCGCGTACATCCGCCGGTACGTCAGCGAGCTGGCCGACGTCGATACTGGACAGATCCACGACCCCAGCGATGTCGAGCGTGCTCGTTGTGGCTATCCGCCGAGGCTTGTCGATCACGCGTCGGCGATCGCCGCGTACCGAGCACGCCTCGAGACCGGTTGAACTGGTGGCGTTCAGTGGTGCTCGGCCGGCAGCATCACGGTGGTTGGCGCCGGGTCATCGCGCGGGGTCACCGCGCCGGGTCGCGGTCACCGGCACGCCTCCCGTCGGTCGGTTCACGACCATGCCGTACGGCGGAGGGATCGTTGGGGAGGCGACGGCCACATCGAGGAGTTGCGCAAGCCGGGAGATGATCAACGTGAGCTCCATCTCGGCGAGGGCAAAGCCGATGCAATTGCGCGCGCCTCGACCGAACGGCACCCACGCCGCTTGCATCGCGGTCGCCTGCGCATCGGTGGCGTCAATGTGGCGGTCGGGATCGAATCGTTCGGCGTCGGGCCAATGGCGCGGGTCGCGCCCGGCGAGATAGGGCGACCACAGGATCATGGAGCCCTTCTTGATCCGGTACGGACCGAGGTCGATGTCGCGCGTTGCCCGGCGGGGTGCGAACACACCAGGAGGGTGGAGCCGCAGCGACTCGCGCACGACGGCCGACGCGAAGGTGAGGTTGCGCATCGCCGCCGCGTCGGGTGCGTCGGCGCTCAAGACGGCGTCAGCCTCAGCGCGGAGTCGCTTCCACACGCCGGGCGTCGATGCGGCGCGCAGCACCGTCCATGCGAGTGCCGACGCGGTGGTGTCGTACCCAGCAGCGATGAGCGTGACGACCTGGTCACGGGTCTCGTCATCGGAAAGTGATTCGCTCGACGGGTCGTTGCCACCTCTGCCGTCGGCCTCCAGCAGCAGGTCGAGGATGTCGTTGCTCGCCCACGTCCCGTTGTCTGCGCGCCGCCGCGTGAGTTCGGCGGTGACGATCTGATCGAGACCGCGACGCCCATCGCGACAACGGGACCGCCGTGAGTGCGGGAAGGGGTGGGGCAGCTGGCGTACTCCAGATTGTTCGAGATATGTCTTTGCCGGTTCGATGAGGCGTTCGATGTCGTCGATCACATTCGCGCCGTCGCCGATGCCGCGGCCGAGGAGGGCCCGCACGACAACGTCGAGCACGAGCCGACGGCCGATCGGGAACAGATCGACCTGACGAGCCGATCCCGAGAACTCGTGTTGCACGGTCCGGTCGGTGGCCTGCACGATCATCGGCACGAGCGCGTCGAGCCGTCGGCGCGCGAACGCCGGCTGCACGACGCCGCGCCGACGTCGGTGCGCGTCGCCGTCGGAGACGATCATCGATCCGTCGCCAACGAAGAAGCTGAGGACGTTGAGGCGGTGTCCCCACTGGAACGCGTCCGTTGGCGTCGCAAAGAGGCTACGGAGATGTTCGGGATCGCCAATGACGACAATGGTCATCGGACCGATCCCAACTGCAAACGTGTAGCCCAACTCATTCGACAGCGCATCGAGCGTTGGACAAGGATCGGACGTGAGTCCGCGCGCGGCGCGCATCGTGGCTCGCAGCCCGGTTGGTCGCGGCGCACTCATCGGAACTCCGACGGCGTCCACGGCGCTCGGCACCGCAGCAGCGTACGGTTCGAACGCGAACCAGATGGAATCCGCGCTGCCAGCGCCGAATCGCTCGACAAAATTCGGCGGCGGAAGCGGTTGGTACCCTGTGGTGCTGTGACATGGTTTGGACCGGCGTCGTCGGAGGACCTCGCCGAGCAACGCCGCATGGCGCAAGAGACGGCCGAGGTGGCAGCCCATCTCGCGCTGGCGCTCGACGCGGGCGGGCTCGGGACATGGCGCTGGAACATCGCAACCGGCGAGACCTCGTGGGATCCGCGGCTCGAAGTGTTGTTCGGCCTCGAACCGGGCGGCTTCGACGGCACGTTCGACACCTACGTGTCGCTGCTGCATCCCGACGACCGCGCCTCGGTGCTCGGCGCGGTGCATGAGGCCGTGCGAGACCGAGCGAGCTATGTGGTGGAGCACCGCGTGGTCTGGCCCGACGGGTCAGTGCACTGGCTGCAAGGTAAAGGCGGCGTCATCATCGACGAACGCGGTGCCGTGACGGGAACGATGGGCTGTGTCGCCGACGTCACCGAGCACGTGCACGCCGCGTTGGAGCGCGAGCGAGCGATTGCGACCGCGCTCGAGTCCGCCGAGAAGGAGCGTCTCAGTGCGCAGCGACTCGAATTCCTTGGCTTGATCAATGATGCGCTCGCGCGTTCGGCGACGCGCGACGACGTGATGCGGAACGTCACTCGCGCGGTGGTACCGACGTTGGGCGACTGGTGCTCCATCTTTGTCTTGCCCGCTCCTGACAGCACGGTTCCCGACATCGAGATCGCGCACGCAGATCCGGCGATGATGGCGTTCGCTCGCGAACTCAGGGAGCGCTTCCCGTACGACGCCGCGGCAACGAGGGGCGTCCCCGAAGTCATCCGAACCGGACGAAGTGAGTTCCATCCGGTGATCGACGAGCTGATCATCGCCGCGGCCGACGTGCCGAGCGAGGCCAAGGACGTGGTGCGATCGCTGGCGTTGCGCAGCGCGATCACCGTGCCGCTTGTCAAGCGCGGGCGCCAGATCGGCGCGTTGCAGTTCGTCAACACCGAGTCGAGTCGTTCGTACACAGCCGATGACCTCGCCCTGGCCAATGTGATTGCCAGTCGGGTCGCATCGACGCTCGAGAATCGGAGGTTGGCCGAGCAGCAACGGAACATCGCCACGACGCTCCAGGCGAGCCTCCTGCCCGATGCGCTGCCCGCACTACCCGGTGCCGACATCGCGGTGCGGTATTGGGCTGCCGGAGAAGGCACGACCGTTGGGGGCGACTTCTACGACGTCTTCGATGTGGACGATCATTGGGTTGCCGTGATCGGCGACGTGTGCGGCACCGGACCGGCCGCGGCGTCGCTCACTGCGCTCGCGCGCCACACGATTCGAGCCGCAGCCTGGAACGGGAGCGATCCCGAGGCGGTGCTCGGACAACTCAACTATGCGGTGCTGCGCAGTGGAAAACGAACGTTCTGTACGGCTCTGTTCTGCACCTTGCGGCCGACGCCGGCGGGGTACCGATTCACGGTGACCGCAGGCGGCCACCCGCTGCCGGTGATCGTGCGGGCCGATGGCAGGAGTGAGACATTCGGAACTCCGGGCTCGCTCCTCGGACTGTTTGGCGAATCGCGCTCCACCACCGTCTCGACGGACCTCAAAGTAGGCGACACGGTCATGCTCTACACCGACGGCATCACCGATCTGCGACCGCCCCACGACCTGAGTCCCGACGATGTCGAAGACATCGTGCGTCGCGCCGCAGGCCCGGCGGTCAGCGCTGACGAGGTGGCTGCGAACCTCGGCACCGAGTTCGACACGAGGCTCGCGTTCACGGCCCGCAACGACGACATCGCGCTGCTCGTCGTGAAGATCACGTCACCCGCGTGAGTCGCTCGGCCGCGCGATGATGCCCCGGTCGAACCGGGGCATCATCACTCTTGTCCTGTACATGAGCGAGTGGAGTGCGCGCCGGCTCAGTTGCTGTCGCCGGCGCAGTCCGCCGCTGCGGGCCTGCGATCAGCTCGTGGCCTTGTCCTTGACGGCGTCGATCTTGTCCTCGACCCAGTCCTTGGTGTCGCCCAGCTTCTCCTTGATCTTGCCCGTCAGTTGGTCGGCCTTGCCCTCGCGCTGCAACTTCGTGTTGTCGGTGAGGTCGCCCGCGGCTTGCTTGGCGCGGCCCTTGAGGTCGTCGGTGTTTGCGTCCATGATGATGGCTCCTCGGTTGGCGGTGTGCTTGTACGCACCGTCTACCCGCATGGTGTGGACACGAACCCGCCCAACCAACAAAACCCGGCGAGATCCTCAGCACAGTTTCAGCGTTGCGCGCAATGGGTACACCGCGGCGATAGCCGTCGAGTCCTGTGTAAAACTCTCTGTAACGCCCTCAGTAAAGCCCTCAGGCAAAGGAAAGTATTCATGCCAGCGAGTACCACGTTGCACGAAACCGCCGACGCGCTCGGTGCCGACGTCATCGAACGCCACCGTGCGATCGTCTCGATCGGCGAAGAGCTCGAAGCAGTCGACTGGTACGACCAGCGCGCCGCGGCAACAAACGATCCCGAGTTGCGGGCCGTGCTCGAGCACAACCGCGACGAAGAAAAGGAGCACGCCATGATGACGCTCGAATGGTTGCGGCGCCACGATCCGGCGCTCGACCGCCACATGCGCACCTACCTCTTCACGAGCGGCCCGATCACCGAAATCGAAAAGTCCGCGGACACCGGGGACTAGGACAGCGACCGCATACACCGACCACGCGGGGTTTGACGTGGCTTCGACCTTGGGTAGACAGCCCCCGGAGGAGGGCGTGAACGATGGACGACCACGACACGAGCGGCGCGGCCCGTGCGCACGACAACGACCTGCGGCTTGTTATCGAGCGGCATGGGGCGGCGGCGGTCGTGCGGGTGAGCGGTGAGCTCGACGCGTACCGGGCGCCAGAACTCGAAGATCTCGGCGCTGAGCTGTTGGCCGACGGGGTCGACAGTTTGGTGCTCAACATGGCCGCCGCGACGTTCCTCGACTCGTCTGGCTTGCGTGCGATGGTCACGCTGCGCGATCGGATGGTGCATGCCGAGGGCGAGTTTGCGCTGATGGATCCGACCGAGGCCGTACGTCGGCTCCTGTCGATCACCGGCCTCGACCAGGAATTCGTCGTCGAATTCTCCGACCGCGATCGCGACGCGCCCCGCCCGTCGTGAGCGAAAGGGCAGCGTGATGGATGCGATGATCGACACCGACGCCGCGAGCAACACCGCGACTGAGGTGCGCTTGTCCGTACCCCGTTCGCTTGAGTATGTGCCGTTGGCACGCGTCACCGTCGCGGCCTACGCGGCGCGGCTCGGCTTCGACATCGAAGAGATCGAAGACGGCCGCATCGCGGTCGACGAGCTGGCGCGTATTCTTGTCGAAGTGGGTGACGGGGCCACGCTCGATCTGTCGTTGCGCGGTTCGGGGTTGCGCCTCGCGATCGCGGGTAGCACGACATGTCCGCGCGACGCCGCCGCCCCGCAGCTCGACCCCATCACAGTGCAGATCCTGAGCGCCATTGCGCACGACTACCAGATCGGCATCGACAGCGGGACCGCGTGGTTCCGAGCAACGCTCCTCGGATCGTCTGAGCAATGACATGTCTGTTCCGGTCGATCCCGATACACGGGCCGCGCTGAGAGCGAAGTTCGTCGAGTACCAAAAAACCCGTGACCGCACGCAGCGCAACGAGCTGATCGACGCGCACCGTCCGCTCGCGGCCCATTTCGCGCAACGGTACGCCAATCGCGGCGAACCGTTCGACGATCTGCTCCAGGTCGCCTTTCTCGGCATGCTCAAGGCCGTCGAGCGTTTCGATCCGGCGCGCAACATCGAATTCTCGACGTTCGCCGGTGCGACGATCGAGGGCGAATTGAAGCGGCATTTCCGCGACCGGACGTGGTCGGTACGCGTGCCACGTCGCACCCAGGAACTCCATGTACGCCTCCCGGCGGCGAGCAGCCGATTGACCCAGACGCTGCATCGAGCCCCGACCCTCGCGGAGTTGGCGGAAGACCTCGATGCCACGGCCGACGAGGTGCTCCAGGCGATGGAAGCTGCGGGCGCCTACCGCAGCGCATCGCTCGACGCTCGCAGCGCCGGTGATCGTGATGCGCTTGGCCTCGACCGATCGCTCGGCGTGGTCGACGCCAACTTCGACATCACCGAACACCGCATCCTCGTCCAGGACTTGTTGGCTGGGCTCCCCGAACGCGAGCGATCGATCGTTGCGCTGCGCTTTTTCGACGAGCTCTCGCAGTCAGAAATTGCCGAGCGCATCGGCGTCAGCCAGATGCACATCTCGCGCCTGCTGGCCCGCACGCTGAGCGCGCTGCGCGAACGTCTGGGCGAGGACACGCCGCCATGATGCGCGCGGCCGGCGTCGGACCGATTCGAGAGCGGGAGCATCGGCGATGAAGGTGCAACCCGAACTCATCCTCGTGTCGCATCGAGGGCCGGTCCGTTTCGATCCGGTGCCCCAGCGAGCCGGCGGCGGCCTCGTGACGGCGCTGACCGATCTCGTGCGCCACTCCTCGCGCACGACGTGGGTGTGCGCGGCGACGACCGAGGCCGAACGCAAGATCGCCGTCGAGCACGAGTCCGTCGATGTGATGCTGGCGGATACGAGTGGCGACGGCGACGGCGACGATGCGCGCTGCCACGTGCGGTTCGTCGTCACCGATCCAGAACAGCACCATCGCTTCTACGCGGTGATCGCAAACCCGATGCTGTGGTTTGTCCAGCACGGGCTGTGGGATCACACGCGTTCGCCGATGATCGGTGCGACCGAAATGCACGCGTGGCACGAGGGCTATCTCCCTGTGAACGAGGCGTTCGCGGAAGCGGTTGGCGAGGTCGCGGCGCGGGCCACCGGCGACGCGGTGGTGATGGTGCACGACTATCACTTCTACACACTGCCGCGAGCGTTGCGCGCCCGTGGTGTGCGCCAGGTGGTGCACTTCTTCGTGCACATTCCCTGGCCGGCCGCCGATGCGTGGCGCACGCTGCCGCCCGAAATGCGTGACGCGATTGTCGAAGGACTGTTGCACGCCGATGTCGTGGGTTTCCACACCGAGCGTTACGCGCGCAACTTCCTCGCTACGTGCGCTGATCTCCTGCGCCTCGAGGTGAACTGGCACGACGGCACCGTGCGATACGAGGGGCGCGTCGTCGCGATCCGCTTCTACCCGATCTCCGTCGATGCCGCGTCGCTGCGTGCCTTGGCTTCCACTCCTGAGGCGTCCGAGCAACGCGCCGCGCTCATCGCGGCGCGTTCCGAGCGCATGATCCTGCGCGTCGACCGCGCCGACGCGTCGAAGAACATCTTGCGAGGCTTCGTCGCGTTCGATCGGCTCTGCGAGCTGCATCCCGAAGTGTGCGGGAAGGTGACGTTCCTTGCGCTCTTGCAACCGACGCGGGAGGACGTACGGGAATACCGCGACTATCGCACCGAGATCGAGCAGGTCGCAAAGGAGATCAACGGCAGGTGGGCGGCCGCCGGTTGGTTGCCTATCGATCTGCGGTTCGCGGAGAACCTGCCGCTGGCCGTCGCTGCGTACCAAGAGTTCGACGTGTTGATGGTGAACGCGCTCGCCGACGGTATGAACCTCGTGGCCAAGGAGGCGCTCCTCGTCAATGAACGCTACGGCGTCCTTGCCCTGTCGGAGTTGGCCGGAGCGCACGAGGAACTTGGCGCCGTCGCGGTGACGCTGTATCCGTTCGACATCGAACAGCAGGCCGAAGCGTTGTGGCTCGCGCTCACGATGACCGACATGGAGCGCAAGGAACGCCACGACGCCGGCGTCGACATCGTGACAACAAACAACGTGGCGAAGTGGCTCGATCGCCAGCTCGACGATCTCGCCGAGGTGCGTCGCTCAGCCCGTGCGATCACGGACCCACAGCCGGCGCGAGCGTGACCCGGCGCCGTAACGCCACCGCCGTGCCGCCGTCGCCGGAATCGACCTGTGCTTCGTCGACGAGTTGCTGAAGGAGCGCGTGGCCCCGGCCGCCACCCACGTCGCGAGGGGCGCGCCAACGGCCGCGATCGCGGATCTCGACCGTGATGTCGGCCACCGACGGATCGCCGTCGCGAGCGACATCGCCGCGGATCTCGAGCGGGCCCGACGTGCCGGGTGGGTACGCGTGCTCGACGACGTTGGCCGCGCATTCGCCGATCGCCAACACGAGTTCGGAGGCGGCTGGTTCGCCACACCCGACGTGGCGCAACCAGCGGCGAAGATCGGTGCGGATGCCACCGAGGCGATCTGCCTTCGCTTCGATCACGGTCTCAAAATGATCGGACGCGAGGTCGCGGCGCACGAGCAACAGCGCAAGGTCATCATCGGGCTGCAACGCCTCGGTGACGGTCGCTTCGAGCGCGTCGGCGAACCGTTCGAGGTCGTCGGTGGGGTCATAGTTGCCCACGCCGGCCTTGAGGCGGGCCAGACCGGCGTTCAGTGATTCCGTGCGGCGCTCGACCAGGCCGTCGGTATAGAGGACCATCACGCCGCCGACCGCGAGGTGCGCAGATTCGGAGTGAAACGTTGCGTTCGGGCTCAGACCGATCGGGCGGCCGAGTCGCGCGCCGTGGAATGCAACGTTGCCGTCGGGGTCGCGCACGACGACGGGCAAATGGCCCGCCGTGGTGATCGTGAGACCGCCTTCGTGCAGGTCGCAGACCACGAGCGCCAGCGTCGCGGTGGTGCGGCCGGGTTGGCGGCAGAGATAGCGATTCAGGCGGGTGAGCAGCCGGACCGGGTCGCTTTCATCGATCGCATAGGCCCGCAGAGAATGGCGAATGGTGCTCATCGCCACGGCGGCATCGATGCCGTGGCCGACAACATCGCCAATCGCGAACGCCACTCGACCGTCCGGGAGGCGGATTACGTCGTACCAGTCGCCGCCGATGCGACGTCCGCTCGATGGGCGGTAACGCACGGCAATGTCGGTGCCGGAGATGTTCGGCAGGCTCTCGGGGAGCAGGGCGCGTTGGAGCCGTTCGGCAATGAAGTGCTCATCTTCGAATTGGATGGCGTTGGCCAGCGCTCCGCTCACGCGTGAGACGAGGTCGCGTGCGAACAATTCGTCCTCAGCGCCAAACGCTCGGCCCGACGATGGGTGATATCCGAAGAGCACGGCTCCAAAGGTGCCGTGCTTGTCGTGGAGCGGCGCGCACAGCACAGCACGTATACCAGCGCTGACGGCGGCTTCCTGGCGACGTCCGTCGTCGACGCGCCGCGTGAGTGTGCGGTCGAGGTCGTTGATACGGATGATGCTCGTCATGCGCATTGCTTCGGCCGGCGGCGAGGCCGCGTTCGCCTCGATGGGAATGTCGCACAGCGGACGGAGCGCCGCGTCGATCGTGTCATCATTCGTGAAATAGCGCCGCAACCACAGGTTGCCATCGGCACCGCGCAGATAGACAGCGCACACGTCGCCGAACGCGGGCACGACCATACGAGCGAACGCCTCCATCCGGGGCCGTACCGCAAGGGTCACGTTGACGAGGTCGCTGGCGCGGCTGAGCAGATCAAGGCGCTGACGCAGCAGCGCCGAAGCCTGTTCTGCCACGCGGTGTGGCGTGACATCTTGCAACAGCACGACGACGTAGTGCGAGCCGTGATCGTCGGTGATCGCGGTGCCACTGGCGGCTGCAGTACCGAGCGTTCCGTCAGCGCGATGGAACTGGAGCTCGGTCTGCGCGTCGCTGATGGCGCCGTGCAACAACTCGTTGAAGGCTGTGGTGATCCGGTCGCGATCGGGTTCGGCAACAAACGACAATAGGGGAGTGCCATTGACCGCACCGCGCTCCACGCCCGTCATTGCCGC
Source organism: Acidimicrobiia bacterium (assembly GCA_038202885.1). Taxonomy (GTDB): domain Bacteria; phylum Actinomycetota; class Acidimicrobiia; order IMCC26256; family PALSA-610; genus JBBREP01. The sequence goes on from JBBREP010000003.1 coordinate 27,257, forward strand.
AAACGCATCGTTCGTGTCGACGATGTCGCCTTCGGCTGACACGACGGCGAACGCCACGCCAGAGTACGTGAAGACGCGCCGAAACGGCACGTCGGCTGGGACGTCGAGCGTGGTTCGGGGAACGTCGGCCGACGTCATGATCAAGACTGGGACGACGCCGCGAGCGCGGCAGGCAGGTCGGAGCAACAGTCGATGTGCCGCAGCACGCCCGTGAGATCGAGGACGCGGTGCACGAAGCCATCCTCCGGCACGACGAGTCGCAGCGGGATGCGACGAACCGACAACTGCTCGTCGATCTCGAACAACATCCTGATGCCGGAACTGTCGAGGTAACGGGTCGGGCTGAGGTCGACGATGACCGCTCCGGGATCGTCGCCGGACGCCGCAAGAATCTCGTCGCGGATCTCGTCGACGTTGGCCAGGTCGATCTCGCCGACGATGGCGAGCACGACCACGTCACCGTGGGTGTCGATCAACGAAACTTCGGCGGCGTTCGGCATGGCCAGACGTTACGACGAGCGTGGTCGAGCCGGGAGGCTTGCCATCGGTTCGCCACGTTGCGACGCCATGGGAGCGTGGAGGTCGACCATCATGGCCAGGGCTACCCCGAACCGCGCGAGTCCAAACCGGATTGCTTGTGTGCGGATCCTCGAACGACGCAACAACCCCGGGTTAGGACAACCCGATGCTCGTCGCGAGAGGGCTGGTGTCGGCGATGACAACGACCGGCCCGAAGGCGTCGCTTCCTGACGGTGGTGGGGGCACGATCGTGGTCACCTCGGTCACGTCGATCGCGTTGGTTCGCGGGGTCGTCGCCGTGACCTTGGCGAGATCGCCGACGCGGCGACTGCCCATCACGTGGCCTAATCGAGGTCCGCCGGTCCCAGCCAGGAAGTGGCGGTAGGCGTAGGGCGATCCTGGGCGCGCATCGAACATCGGCAATCCTTGCGTCATCGGGACGCATCACCGGGGTCCGGAGCAATGCTTGGCGAAACGAAACCGGCACCGTAGCAAGGCGCGAGCCGGCGTGCACCTAGGTCGTTTGGCCCAATCTTCTTGGCGGAGATCGGCGATATTCGATGGCGCTCGTCTGCGCGGGGCGAATCTACGTGCGGTGGGCGAGCGCGGGGTCGATCTCGAGGGATTCGAGTGGCGTGCGCACCTCGGTCTCTGACCCAGAGGTATTCGCAACGTTTGGGATGAGGAACGACAGCAGCGCACCGATCGCCACCACAATGATCGCAAACATCAGTGCGAAACGTGTGGCCGACGCCACGCTGAGCTGGACCAGGTGCTGGAGGACCGACGCATCGTGCGGGCTCGCCGAGGCCGGCGGCGTATAGCTCGTGCCCAGCGCGTGCACCCCGGCGATTGCGTGTGCCTTCACTGCCGCGGGCAGGTTCGCACCGCGAATCCGGCTGGTGGCCTGGTGCAAGGTTTGCACGACGAGCAGCGAACCGATCACTGCCACGCCGAGTGCCGCACCGACCTGGCGCATGGTCGTGTTCGTGCCGCTCGCGACTCCTGAGCTCTCCTTCGGAATCTCCGACAGCACGACGTTGGTGAGCTGGGCGCCGGCGAAGCCAATGCCGATCCCGTAGAACGCAAGGCCTGGGAGCAGTCGCAACGCCGTGATGTCGAGCGAGATGGAGTGGAGGATGAACGCGAGCCCGAGCACGTAGGAGCACAGGCCGATCCGGACCACTGCCGTCGCGCCGATCCTGCGGATCGGGCGGCCGCCAAGCTGGGCGCCGGCAATGATGAACAAACCAGTCGGGAGCTGCCAGAGACCGTTCTCTTGCGCGGTCAAGTGCTTTGCCTGTTGGAGGAAAATCGGCAATACGAAACTCAAGCCGAGCTGGCCCATCGACAGCACGACACTCGTCAACATCCCGTACCGGTAGGTGCGGAATCCGAAGTGCGCGATCTCAAAGAGCGGGTCGCCGTTCCTGCGTTCCTTGGCGCGCTCGAAGAAACCGAAACAGGTGAGCAACGCGATCGCGGCGACGAGCACCACGGGCGTGATCGCAATCGGGCGTGAGGTCGGCCAGACGACTGTGTGTCCGATCGTGAACTGGTCGATCGGAGTCCACCAACCGTAGGTACCGCCCTCGCTCAACGCGAAGACGAACAGGAACAGACCCGCCGACACCATCGCGGCGCCGGCCACGTCGACTCGCGGTCGCCGAACGGGTGGTGCCCCGGCTCGTTTCATGTACAAGAGCGCGCCGATCATGGCAAGCGGAGCGATGATGACGTTGATGCGGAACGACCAACGCCACGAGTAGTTGGTGGTGAGGAACCCGCCGACGAGCGGGCCGCATGCCGCGGCGACGCCAGCAGTGGCGCCCCATGCCGCGAACGCCGTCGCTCGTTCTCGGCCGCGGAAGGTCACCGACAAGATGGCGAGGGTCGCGGGCAGCATCAGTGATGCACCCAGCCCTTCGATCAGGGCCTCGCCGACGATGAGTTGCGGCACCGATGTGGCCACCGACGCGAGCAGCGATCCGGTGCCAAACAATGCCGCGCCGGCGATGAACACGCGCCGATGCCCGTAGATGTCGCCGAGCCGTCCGCCGATGATCAGGAACGTCGCGAACGTGAGCGCGTAGCCGGTCACGACCCATTGGAGGCTGGGCAGCGTGGTATGCAGGTCGCGCAGGATCGTGGGGATGGCGACGTTCAGGATCGTGCTGTCGAGCACCACGATGAACGCGGCCATGATGGCGACGATGAGTGCGATCCAACGTCCTGGGTCGAGCCGTGGTTCGTCGTCCAGCGAGGCAAAGGCTCTCGCGTCGGGCTGGTTCGGCGCCACCGGACCGCCGGGCAGGGGCGGGACGACCGCGGTGGATTCTTCGTCGACGGTGGTCATCGCTCGCGCCGTTGCAATGATCGTTGTTTCATCCGCCGCAGCTGCGTGAAGTCGAGCGGACGCCCCGGCAGTGGCGATGCCTCGTTCGGGCGGAGTCCGTCGAGAATGATCCGCACGTAGCGTTCCTGGAGCACGGGTTGGAGGTCACCGAAGACGGCCGTCGCGTGGGCGACGCCCGAGAACAGCATCGAGACATCGGCCGGTCCGATGTCGGCACGGATTGCCCCTGCGGCCTGCGCTCGCGTCACGAGTTCGGTGACGGCGCGCCGCAACTCGTCGCGCACGGGAAGCGCCGCAAGCTCGAGTTCGTTCGCCATCTGCTCGGCGAACGCGCGCTGGCGGCGGTGGAATTCGGGGAGGGCCACGAAGAACCGCTCGAACGCAACGGCGGGGTCGGGCGACTCGAGCGCGAGGCGTGCCCGATCGAGGACCGACTCGTACATCCGCGTCGATACGGCCTCGATGAGCGCCGTCTTCGTCGGGAAATGGCGGCACACCGTGCCGACGCCGACACCGGCGCGGCGGGCGACGTCGTCGAGCTGGGCCTTCAGGCCGCACTCGGCGAAGGCCGCCTCGGCGGCGCACAGGACCTTCTCGCGATTGCGGACGGCGTCGGCCCGTTGAGGCCGCCCGGTAGTAAACGGAGTCACTACTCCGATTATAGTGACCGTCGTCTAGGCCCGTCGATGCGGCGATACCCGCCGGGAGCACCGTTGCCCATCCCCGTCACCCACGCCGAACTCACCGAACCAGCCGAACCCGAGGCCTATGACCGCCGTTGGTGGGCGCTGCCCGCGCTCTGCCTGAGTTTGTTGATTGTGTTCGTGGGGAACTCGAGCCTCAACGTCGCCATCCCGACGCTGTCACGCGATCTGCACGCCACGGAGTCGCAACTGCAGTGGGTCGTCGCGATCTACTCGCTGGTGTTCGCCGGCTTGTTGTTCACCACAGGCGCACTCGGCGACCGCTTCGGGCGCAAAGGGGCGCTGCAGAGCGGGTTGGTGTTGTTCGCCATCAGCGCCGTGCTCGCGTCACAAGCCACCGGGATGGGACAACTCATCGCGTGTCGCGCGCTCATGGGCGCGGCGGCGGCCTTGATCATGCCGTCGACGCTTTCGATCATCATCAATATTTTCCCGGCGCACGAACGGCCGAAGGCCATCGCGATCTGGGCCAGCGTCACCGGCGCGGCCGGTGCCCTCGGTCCGGTCGCGAGCGGGTTGCTGCTCGGCCACTTCTGGTTCGGGTCGATCTTTTTGATCAACGTGCCCGTGATCGCGATCGCACTCGTGTTCGGCAAGTTCGTCATACCAAAATCGCGCGATCCGCACGAGGCTCGCCTCGATCCGATCGGCGCGATGCTGTCGATCGTCGGCATCGTTGCTCTTGTCTACGGCCTGATCGAGGCGCCGGACAAGGGCTGGGGGAGCGGGGCCACGCTGGTGGCCTTCGCCGTCGCTGTTGTCGTGCTCTTCGGTTTCGTCGCGTGGGAGTTGCACGTCGAAGAGCCGATGCTCGACATGCACTACTTCCGGCTCCCTGCGTTCAGTACAGGCACGGGTGGCATGATCCTCGTGTTCGTGTCGATGTACGGCGTGATGTTCCTGATTTCGCAGTATTTCCAGCTTGTTCTGGACTACAGCGCGCTGTCGGCCGCGTTGCGGCTCATGCCGATCGCAGCGATCATGCTCGTGGTCGCGCCCTTGACGCCGCGTCTCAGCGCACGCTTCGGCGCGCACCGTGTCGTGTCGTTTGGGATGATCGCCATCGCCACCGGGTTGTCGCTGTTCCGGGGGCTTACGGTGCACACTCCGTATGCCTACGTCGTGCTGTGCGTGGTGCCACTCACCACCGGGATTGCGATGACGATGTCGCCCATGACGGCATCGATCATGATGGCCGTCCCTGCTCGCCGGGCCGGCGCCGGCTCTGCGATGAACGACGCCACGCGTGAACTCGGCGCGGCCCTCGGCATCGCCATCCTCGGCAGCGTGGCCGCGTCGCACTACGCCAGCGCGATCGCTCCGTTCCTGCGAGGGTTGAACCCGGCCGATGCGTCCGCCGCGCGCACGTCGATCGCGGGTGCGTTGCGGGTGGCGTCGAAGTTGCCGAGCGGCGCGGGTGCAGTCCTGACCGACGCAGCCCGGCATTCCTTCGTCACCGGCGTGCATCTCGCAGTCACGGTCGGCGCGCTGCTCGCCACGTTCAGTTCGGTGATCGTCTACCGCTACCTGCCGCACTCGCTCACCGGCACCGGCGCGATGCGGGGCGCGGGTGCGGCACTCGAGGAAGCGGCCGAGTTCGGCCTCGCGGGAACGCCGCCGATGTTCGCCGATTCAGCCACCGACGAGGAACGTTCGGCCTAGCGCGGGCCTGACGGCCGAGGTTGTGATGGCCCGAGTCGTTGTGCGCCGAGTCGTTATGGCCGAGTAGTTACGGGCCCTGACGTGACGTGGGGGTGTCGTCGAGCGTTGGTGGCGTGAGTTGTTCCATGAACTCGAGCCGTATCCCACCTGGAGCGCACACGAACGCGATTCGGCGCGTGCCGAAAGCGCCTTCCACGACGGTTGGGCCCCAGATCACGTCGTGGCCGACGAGTTGTGCATCGAGGTCGTCGGTGAACAGTGCGGGGTGGAGGAATCCCTCGGCCGGCAGCGTGACGGAATCTTCGTAGATCGCGTGGGTGAACAACGTGAGCATGACCGGTCCGAGGTACACGTCGGCGCGCTCCGCGTTGTTCCAGTGCATGCGGTCGCGCACTTCGGCCCCTGCGGCAACGTAGAACGCGCACGCGGCGTCGAGATCGGCGACCTTGATGGCGAGGTTCGCCATCCCTGTGATGGCCACAGCGGCGACTCCAATCGAGTGCGAGGTCGGCGCCGTTACGGCGACCAGGGCGCCGTGACGAACTGGAGCGGCTGCGATGTCTGATTGGCATACTGCGCCGCGCCAGCGGCGGTGCCGCCGGGGGAGTCGAAGAACATCGTGCGACGCGACACGAACGTGTCGGGGCAACCGTACGCAGGGTCAGTGCACGGAATCGCGCTGTTGACGTAGGTCCCGCTCGATCCGTAGGCATACGCGTCGCCCGTGCATTGCGTGTCAGACGGTGTGGAGTCGTCGACGTAGTACGACGTCGTGCTTGCTGGCGTCGTCGAAGCAGTAAGTGTGTTCGTCTGGGTGAGCGTGCCTTGTGGGCCGGTCACCTGTTCCCACGCCGGCATGCCAGCGGTGAGCGAGTCTGGGTTACCGTCGATCGTGGCACCACCGGGGTTGAGGTTGTTGCGATAGGTCATGCCGACAGCCGCGGCGCTGTAGTCGAAGAAGTCCATGATCGACGGGATCGCGTGCACCCGTAGGTTCGTGATCACGTCTTCACGCCGGTCGTAGAAAATGTGCGTGCGCTGCGTGCTCGGCCCGCTGTTGGCGCCGACGTACGAGCGGATCGCGCGCACGGGTCCGACCTTGTTGATGACGAACGCGCCTTCGGCCGAGCCGTACGGCCCCGTCGCATCGAATGTGTCCTCGCTGCGGCCGCACACGCTTGGCGCGAACATCGCCTTTTGGCGGTCGAGGATGTCGACCTTGGTTGCGCCCGCGGCCGTGATCGAGATCTTGTCGGTGAGCCACCGGTCGGCGAAGTGTTGCGTGTACGTGGCGCCGGTGACGACGCTGTTCTCGGGGTTTGGCCCCGCGGTACTGCTGTAGGTGGTCTTGTACTTGCCGGACAGCAGCCTGAACGCGTACTTCACGTAGTGGGCCTTGGCCCCAGGCGGGAGGGCGGCACCTTGTGCCTTGCGGAACAGATACACGTAGCCTTCGCTGCCGGAAACGAGTGGGTCGCTGATGTGGATCTCGACGCCCGTGGTGGCGATCGTGCCGACCGGCGTCGTACCTCCGGGCGCGTGCGCGCCGGCGTCGCGGGCCATCAACGCGAGCTCGTCGTCGGCATCGAACTTCGGATTCGGGTCGCGGCCGGTCCATGTGCCGGGCGACGTGTACACGAGCTGGTTCACGAGCCCCGGCTGGCTGCCGTAGAAGCTCGCAGACGGGTTGTTGTAGATCTTCCCGAAGTTCACCACGGCGCGCTCATCGACCTGGATCGGCACCTGGACCCACGCGCTGCCGCTCCACCGGAACCCGACGATCGTGCCGATCGGGCCGTTCACGAGCGTCGGCAGATCGGCGCCAGTGAGCACGACCGGGTCGGACAGTCGGTTGAGCGGGGTCGCCGCGACCGCAGCATCGTGGCCGAGCGACAACGTCGCGCCCAGGAGTCCCACGGCGGACAAAGCAGCAAGAGTGATGCGCATCGTGCGAGTCAACCAGCCCCCACACGGCCGGGGCAAACGTCGTGGTGCGGGTCGGAACTGCCCGCGGCCAGATATTGCGCACGACTGGCCCGCGGCCCGACACCAGCCGTCTCGGACCGTCCGAACGATGTGTGAGTGAGGACTCACTCACGCTATCCTCTCGGCCATGAGCGGCCCAACGACGGTGGCGACCGACACGAACAAGATGACGGTGGCAACCGACACGAACAAGACAAAACGGGCAAGTGCCATGCCGCCCGACGAGCGGCGATCGATGATCGTCGCCGCGGCCCTGCCGCTGCTCTTGGAGCACGGCGATCGTCTGACGAGCCGCATGATCGCCGAAGCAGCCGGCATCGCCGAAGGCACGATCTTTCGAGCCTTCGCTGACAAAGACGAGGTCATCGTCGCTGTCGTCGAAGCTGCGCTCGACCCCGAACCGCTCGAAGCCGCGCTCACCAACATCCCTGAAGGTCTCGCCTTCGAAGACCGTCTCGCGGCCGCGATCGTGATCATGCAGCAACGCGTGATCGACATCTGGGCAGTGGTGTCGAGCGTGGGCACCCGCTTCCACGAGATCGCGCGCCGTCCCATGGCCGACAGCGACGCGCTCGTGCGGTTGTTCGAATCGCACCGGTCCTGGGTCACCGTCGAGCCGATCGTCGCGGCGCGCTTGCTGCGCGCGCTGACGCTGTCGACGACGCACCCGATGCTCGCGGGTGAGCCGATGTCGCCCGAGGAGCTCGTGGAGCTGTTCCTGCGCGGCGTTGGCGGCGGCGGTAGCGCGATCGAGCCGTCATGTTGAGGCGCCTCCTGCGGTCGCACCTCGCGCCATATCGCAAGGTGTTGCTTGGCATCGTGGCGCTGCAGACAGTGCAGACCTCGGCCGCGCTGACGTTGCCCACGATCAACGCCCGCGTCATCGACAACGGCGTGATCCCTGGCAACGTCGGATACATCTGGACATGGGGCGGCGTGATGCTCGCGTTCGCGTTGATCCAGATCGTCTTTTCGATCGCGGCCGTGTACTACGGCGGCAAAGTCGCGATGAGTTTCGGCCGCGACCTACGCAAGAACCTCTTCCACCAGGTCACTGACTTCTCCGCGCGTGAAGTTGGTGCTTTCGGCGCGCCCTCGCTCATCACCCGGATCACGAACGACGTGCAGCAAGTGCAGATGCTTGTCGTCATGGGGTGCACGATGGCCATCGCCGCTCCGATCACGATGGTGGTCGGTGTGATTATGGCGTTGCGGCAAGACGTCGGCCTGTCGATCGTGTTGGTCATCGCGATGCCTGTTGCGGCTGTCGTGCTCGGGCTGGTCGTGTCGCAGATGGTGCCGGCGTTCCGGCTGATGCAAGAACGCATCGACCAGGTCAACCGAGTGCTGCGCGAGCAGATCACCGGTATCCGCGTGGTGCGCGCCTTCGTGCGCGAACCCCAAGAAACTCGGCGTTTCGCGTCGGCCAACGAAGATCTCACGGCCGTGTCGCTGAAGGCCGGCCGGTTGATGTCGTCGATGTTCCCCACGGTGAACCTGTTGATCAACGGTTCGAGCGTCGCCGTGTTGTGGCTCGGAGCGAGCCGTGTCAATGCGGGCGATATCCAGGTCGGCACGCTCGTTGCGTACCTCACGTACCTCGTGCAGATCCTGATGTCGGTCGTGATGGCCACGTTCATGATCTCGATGATTCCTCGTGCATCGGTGTCGGCCGACCGCATCGAGGAAGTGCTGGATACCGACCCGAGCGTGGTCCCGCCGGCCAACCCCGTGCGCGAGGTCACCACGCACGGTGCCCTCGAGTTCCGCGATGTCGGCTTCAACTATCCCGGCGCTGAGCACCCGGTGCTCACCGGGATCTCGTTCGCCACCGCTCCGGGCCAGACCACGGCCATCATCGGTAGCACCGGTGCGGGCAAGTCGACGCTCGTCAACCTCATCCTGCGGCTGTTCGACAGCACCGAAGGCAGCGTGTTCGTTGGCGGTGTCGACGTGCACGACCTCGATCCCGACGTGTTGTGGGGCACGATCGGGCTTGTGCCACAGCGGCCGTATCTGTTCTCGGGCACGGTGGCGAGCAATCTGGCCTTCGGTAAACCCGACGCGACTGACGACGAAATGTGGGCCGCGCTCGAAGTGGCGCAGGCAGCAGACTTCGTGCGCGCGATGCCGGGTGGCCTGCGCGCAAGGATTGAACAGGGCGGCACGAACGTGTCGGGCGGCCAACGCCAGCGCTTGTCGATTGCCCGCGCGCTGATCCGGCGGCCCGACATCTATGTGTTCGATGACTCGTTCTCGGCCCTCGACCTCGCTACCGACGCGCGGCTGCGCGCGGCGCTCGGTCCGTACACGAAGGACGCGGCCGTCGTGATCGTGGCGCAGCGCGTGTCGACCATCTCGACTGCCGACAACATCCTGGTGCTCGAAGATGGCCTCATCATCGGGCGCGGAACCCACGATGAGCTCATTGCAGATTGCCCGACCTATGCCGAGATCGTGCAGTCGCAAATTGGTGAGAAGAGCGCGGCATGACGCTGCTCGACGGTCAGCAGGAACACGATCAACGCGCCGGCGACGACGCCGAACACGAGGAGCTTGATCTCGCCTCGCCCGACATCCGCGCCGCGGGCCGGTGGAATTCGGCCGGTGTGCCCGGCGAGCGGTCGAAGGACTTCAAGAATGCGCTGCGTCGACTCGGCAGCATGCTCGGCCCGATGTGGGTCGTGCTCGTGGTGGTCACGGTCATCGCAATCGCGAGCGCCACACTCAATGTGTTCGGACCGCGCGTTCTCGGTCACGGCACCGACATCATCGTGCAGGGCGTGCGGAGTGGCCGCGGGATGCGGTTTGGCGCGCTCCACCACGTGCTGTGGCAAGCCCTGGGGCTCTACGCGGCGTCGTCGGCGTTGTCGATCGTTGCCGCCTACATGCTCGCGGGTGTGATCCAGCGGCTGATGTACAAGCTGCGTTCGCAAGCCGAAGACAAGGTCCACTCGCTGCCGTTGAGCTACATCGACAAACAATCGCGCGGCGACCTGTTGAGCCGGGTCACGAACGACATCGACAACGTTGCCCAGAGTCTGCAGCAAACGCTGAGCCAAATGCTCACCTCGGTGCTGCTCATGATCGGCGTCGCAACGATGATGTTCACCATCTCGCCGTTGCTTGCGATCGTCGCACTCACCACCGTGCCGGTCTCGGTCTGGATGATGCGTGCCGTGGGTCGGCGCTCGCGACCCCGGTTCATATCGCAGTGGAAGAGCACCGGTCTGCTCAATGCGCAGATCGAAGAGACCTTCACCGGTCATGCCATCGTCAAGGCGTTCGGTCGCCAACGCGAGGTCGAGCAACGGTTCCGCGACACCAACGACGAACTCTACGAGTCGTCGTTCGGGGCGCAATTCATGTCGAGCCTGATGCAGCCGCTCACGATGTTCATGGGCAACGTGCAGTACGTCATCGTCGCAGTCGTCGGCGGACTGCGCGTGTCGACGGGCGCCATCACAGTCGGCGATATCCAGGCGTTCATCCAGTACTCGCGCAACTTCTCGATGCCGCTCACCCAGTTGGCGTCGATGATGAACGTGTTCCAGTCGGGCATCGCGTCGTTCGAACGCGTCACCGAGTTCCTCGATGCCGAAGAGCAGAGTGCAGAACCTGCGCCGAGCAGCAACGCGCCGCCGCTGCGAGGCCGGGTCGAGTTCTGCGACGTGACGTTCTCCTACGACCCGAATCGGCCGCTCATCGAAGCGTTGTCGCTCACGGCCGAGCCGGGTCAGACCGTCGCCATCGTTGGTCCGACCGGCGCAGGCAAGACCACGCTGGTCAACCTCATCATGCGCTTCTACGAACTGAACAGCGGCGTGATCACGCTCGATGGCCGCGACATTTCGACGATTCCTCGCGCCGAACTGCGCAGCCGTATCGGCATGGTGCTCCAGGACACGTGGCTGTTCGGCGGGAGCATCCACGACAACATCGCCTACGGCAACCCCAGCGCCAGCGAGGAGCAGATCCTGGAGGCGGCGCGGGCAACGTACGTCGACCGTTTCGTGCACTCACTGCCGAGTGGTTACGACACACTCATCAACGATGAGGGTGACAACATCAGCGCTGGTCAGAAGCAACTGCTCACGATCGCACGCGCGTTCCTCGCCGACCCGGCCATCCTCATCCTCGACGAGGCCACGAGTTCGGTCGACACGCGTACCGAGGTGCTCATCCAAGAGGCGATGAACGCCCTGCGTCGCGATCGCACGAGCTTTGTCATCGCACACCGTCTGTCGACGATCCGCGGCGCCGACGTCATCCTTGTGATGGAGAACGGCAGCATCGTCGAACAGGGTTCGCACAACGAATTGCTCGCCCACGACGGCCCGTACTCGCGGCTCTACAACTCGCAGTTCGTTGCCCCACTCCTCGACGTCGACGTGGACTGACTGTGGAGAATGATCGGCCGCCAGCCGTCGGGCGGCGACCGCACAACTTCGCTCAGCAGAGCCGGGTCCAAGCGGTCGCTCGCAGCGCCGGACGAAGTAGGCGCAGTTAGAGAGAGTCGCCGTGCATTTGATCGCAGGCCTTGGTCTGGCCGGGCTTGACCTGGCCGGCGCCGAGGCCGTTGAGCGCGGCGAACGGACCACACGGGTTCGGGCGGATCCACACGTGCATCATGACGTTGGGATGGAACGCCACCAACGGCGCGGGGCAGGCTCCGTTGTCGCTGGTGATGCCCGCGACCTGCGGTGCGGTCTTCGAGTTCGTGAAGCACAGGTTGTCGTGAATGTGGAACTGCACGAGCTTGCCGCCGACGTCGGGCAAGTTGTCGAACGTAAATTTCTTCGGAAGCAGGAACATCACTGCTTCAAGCGTGTGCGTGCCACTGGGATCGACGTGGTAGACGAGCGCTTCAGGCTTGTGCGGGTTGAGGTATGTGTTGTCGTCGATCCAGTCCCAGCGGATCCAGTGCTCGTCGCCGGTGAGTCCGTCACCGATGGAGTGGAACCCTTCCTTCGCCGCGGTCGCGACGTCGTTCCAATGCGGAAGCACCTCGATGGTTTCGCGCAGCAACGCCTCCGCGCGCTTCTGCTCGGCTGCGGTGACGCCGGGAACACCACCGAGGTCGACCTTGGCCGCGTCGATCGTGCCGTCAGCTTTCAACGCGAGCGCGTGGGGTAAGACGGCTGCGGGCTTCATGTGCGCCATCTCTTCGGCCGTCATACCGTCGGCCGCCGTCGACGGGGTCGTCGTCGTTCCGGCGGTACCTGACGCGCCTTTCGCCGTGTTCGAGGTCCCACACGCGGTGAGCGCCACGCACGCCGCAGCGGCGATTGCAAGCATGCGGACGCGCGGCATGTGGCTTCCCCTCATCAGTGGACGTGTGATCGTACCGGGCACGGGCAACCCCCGCCGACCGTGTGCCGATCTGGCCCTCGCCGGTGCCGCTGGCGCGGCACACGGTCGGGCCTGGCAACCGTGGCGAATCTCGGGTAGACCGTGCCCTGATCCACAGAACGTGTCGGGCGAACAACTGCGAGGGGTCCCGATGACCGTCACCCAAGAACGCACGAGTACGAGTCGCTACCTGAGCGGCAACTTCGCTCCGGTACACAACGAGATCACCGCCTTTGACCTCGAGGTCACCGGGCAGATCCCCGAAGGCCTCGACGGCCGGCTGCTGCGCATTGGTCCGAACCCGGTCGGCGAATCCGACCCGGCGACGTACCACTGGTTCACCGGCAACGGCATGGTGCACGGCGTGCGGATGCGTGGCGGCAAAGCCGAGTGGTACCGCAACCGCTTTGTCGTTGACGATGCCGTGGCCGAAACACTCGGCCGTCCGACCACGCCGGGGCCGCGCTCGGCAATGGGCGGCGGCGGGGCCAACACGAATGTGATCGGGTACGCCGGCAACACCTTCGCGATCGTCGAGGCCGGGAACCCTCCCGTCGAACTCACCTACGACCTCGACACCGTGGCGATGACGAACTTCGAGGGCACGCTTCCGGGCTCGTTCACCGCGCACCCTAAACGTGATCCGCGCACAGGGGAGTTGCACGCGGTCGTCTACTACTGGGAGCGGGACTACCTCCAGTACGTGATCGTCGGGGTCGATGGTCGTGTCCGCCAGACCGCGAACGTGCCGGTGCCCGGCAAGCCGATGACGCACGACTGCGCGATCACCGAGTCGCAACTGTTGGTGTTCGACATGCCGGTGACGTTCGACATCGATGCGGCAATGTCGGGGAAGTCCCTGCCCTATGCGTGGGATCCTGACTACGGATGTCGTGTCGGGCTCCTGCCGCTCGGGTCGACGGACGGTACCGACGTGCGTTGGTGTGCGACCGACCTGTGTTACGTGTACCACCCGCTCAACGCGTATGACCTCGCCGACGGTCGGGTTGTGTGCGATGTCGTGAAACACCCGCGCATGTTCGATCGCGACCGCTTCGGCCCGAACGAAGGCACGCCGACGTTGTGGCGTTGGACGCTCGACCCCGCGAGTGGCCGGATCGACGAGGAGTTGCTCGACGATTGCGGCCAGGAGTTTCCGCGCCTCGATGAACGGCTCGTGGGTCGCGCCCATCGCTACGGCTATACGGCAGGGTTCGCCGACGGCGCCGAGCACGGCCCGGCGTTCAAGCACGATCTCGTGGCCGCCACCAAGGAAGTGCACGAGTACGGCGCCGGGCGCATGACGCTCGAGCCCGTGTTCGTGCCGGTGCATGACGACGCCGCCGAAGACGATGGGTGGGTGATGTCGTATGTCTACGACGCGACGACCGACCGCTCCGACGTCGTGATCCTCCACAGCCAGGACTTCACCGGCGAACCCGTCGCCACGATCCATCTCCCACAGCGCGTGCCGTTCGGCTTCCACGGCAACTGGGTCCCCGACCCCACCTAATGGGGTCGCCGGGCGCACCCCACCGTGTGCCGATCTGACCGTCGCCGGTGCCGCTAGCGCGGCACACGGTTGTGCGGGCTGGTTAGTGCTCGTCCTCGTCGTGGGGGAGGAGGTCGGCGGCAGCGGCGAGGGCGGTGGCCAGGCCGGCGGCCTTTTCGTACACGCTGGCGAAATAGTGCTCGGCGACATGTTCACGACCGGGCAGCGGAACCGCGCCGAGCGAACGCACCATCGCGCCAGGATCGTCGGGCGGGCGGATGTCGTCGACGTCGAGTTCGTCGTCGGTCGGTTGTGTGCCCCAGAACTCGGCGCCCGCAAGCGGCCGTTTGCGCGGTGTGCGACCAGCGGCAGCGGGTTTGCGACCAGCCGCGGCTGGTTTGCGCCGACGGGCCGGGCTCACGCGGTGGCTCCGCTCGTGGCGAAGTCGTCGTCGGTGAGCAACGACTCGGGGCGCAAGCCGAGTGCGAGCTGGAGTTGCGCGGTGTCGAGGTCGGCGAGCGAACTCGACTTGGGCAAGACCATGTCGGCGATCCGACGTTTGCCGGCCACGACCTCCTCGACGCGCTCGTCGACGGTACCGGTGCAGATGAGCCGGTGGCAGATCACGGTGCGGGTCTGGCCGATGCGCCACGCGCGGTCGCGAGCTTGGTCTTCGACGGCAGGGTTCCACCAACGGTCGTACAACACGACGTGGCTCGCTGCGGTGAGGTTCAGCCCGGTGCCACCCGCTTTGAGCGACAGCACGAGCGCGCCCGCGCCAGGGCGAGATTGGAACTGCTCGATGATGTTGTCACGCACACCGCGCGTGAGCCCGCCGTCGTAGCACTCGACCGGCGTGCCAGTGCGCTCCGTGAGGTGCTGCGCGAGCCGGCGACCCCACTGCGCAAAGTGCGTGAACACCAACACCTTCTCGTCGGCCGCGAACACCGCGTCGACGATCTCTTCGAGCCGGGCGAGTTTGCCCGAGCGGCCGTCGAGCGGCAGGTCGTCGTTGCGATAGGCCCACGGATGGTTGCAGATCTGCTTGAGCGCAGTGATCGCGGCCAGGATCTGGCCCTTGCGTGGTTCCTCACCAACTTCGGTGTTCGTGCCCGTCACCAAGGTGTCGATCAATGCCTGGTACATGCCGATCTGCTCGCGCGTCATCGCGCAGTGGTCGAGCTCGTCGATCTGATCCGGTAGCTCGGCGGCGATTTCGGGCTCGGCCTTGGTGCGGCGGAACACGAGGATGCCGTTGAGCGCGCGCATGGCGTCTTCGGCCTCGGCGCGTGCGACGCGACCATCGTTGGAGATACTCGCCATGAACTGTGGGCGGGTGCCGACGAGACCTGGGTTCGTGAAATCGAGGATGGCCCACAGGTCGCCGATGCCGTTTTCGATCGGCGTGCCGGTGAGCGCGACGCGCGTGCGGGCGTTGATCGTGCGCAACTGTTGCGACGTGTCGTTGGCTGGGTTCTTGATGGCCTGCGCCTCGTCGAGCACCACGCGGGCCCACGTGATCCCGGCGATCGCCTCGATGTCGCGCAACGCCGTTCCGTACGTGGTGACGACGACGTCGGCCCGGGCGACCTCGGCCGCGAACTCGCGCGGCGACGCCCGGTTGACGCCGTGGTGCACGACGGTCTGGAGGCCGGGTGTGAAGCGCTTGGCTTCCGCCATCCAGTTCCCCACGACCGCCGGCGGTGCGATCACCAATGCCGGACCGTCGGCCATGCCGGCCAGGAGATGCGCCAACATCGTCGGCGTCTTGCCGAGTCCCATGTCGAGCGCGAGACAGCCGCCGAGCCCGGCGTCATCGAGGAAGCCCAGCCAGGCGAGCGCTTCGGCCTGATAGCTACGCAGCTCACCGACGAAACCCTTCGGTGCGACGGCCGGTTCGTCGGCTACGTGCTTCGCCGCGGCGAGCAGATCGGCCGCCCAACCGCCGCCGGCAATCGAGACGCCGACTGCGTTCGGCGACGCGTCGAGGCCCAACGCGAGCCGCAGCATCTCGGCGCCCGTCATCTGCTTCGTAGCCGCCCGCTCATCGAGCGCGTCGGCGACGGCTTGCAGATCGGCACGATCGATCGCGACCCAACGACCACCCGAACGAATCAGCGGGCGCGCTTCCTTCGCCATCCGCGCGACGTCGGCCGCGGTGAGCTCGACATCGTCGAACAACGCCGACCACGCAACGTTGGCGAGTTGGTTCGCGCCGACGGCCGTCTCCGCGGACGCTTCCGCGTAGACACGCAGCGTCGGTGTGGCCCGGCGACGCGACAGCGCGGGCACGCGCACATCGAAGCCGGCAGTGGCCAGTTGCGGACCCGTCGTGGCCATCAGGTTCCACGCTTCGTCGGCACTTACGATCACCTGGCCGCGACGATTCGCACTGGAACGCACAAGCGCGGGCACCATGCGTTCCAGTCGAGCGAGCTCGTCTTCGTAGTGCTCGCGCTCGGGACTCGGCGTCACGATCGCGAGCGCGATCGGTACGAGCCCCCCGAGGTCGCCGGGTGCGAACACCGAGAGCTGCCACGCGTCGGCGTCATCGGGCGGATCGAGTTGCACCACGAGCTTGCCGTGTTGTCCATGTTGCGCCGTGACCGCACGGGCCCAGCGTTCGACGCCAGCAACGATCTTGTCGGTGGCGACCGTCGGCGCGTCGAAGGCGCTCCCGTCGAGGCGACCCAGGAACGCCTCGGCGACGTCGGAGGCCGTCCGCACGTGGGGTGGGGGAGCCTGCACCGTGACGGTGCTCGCTGCGGTGCGGCAAATGGCGTCAACCATGCCGGTGAGCGCGGAACGGGTCAGCGCACGCCGATCGACCTTGCGGTCGAGTGCGAGCACGGTGCCGGGCATCGACTCAGCGGTGTGCACGAGGCGGATGGGATCGACGAGCGCCGGCGTCCAGCGCACTGAGTACGAACCGGTCGCGGCACGCGCGCTCCCACGGCGGGTGCGGCGGCGCAGCTGCGGCACCATCGCGCCGCTGGCGGTGAGCTCGACGGCCCAGAGCGCGACCTGACCCAACCAACGCAGGCTCGGCGCGATGTCGTCGTCGAGCTGGTCGGCGCCCGCGGCAACGAGCCAGCCGAGCACTTCGCGCACCGGGATCGTGTGCGCGTCGGCGGCGCCACCATCGGGCAGCGGTACGGGTGCGTGGGTGCTCCACCCCGACTCGGGTGCGCCCGCGGCAGTGAGCATCGCGCGCACCTCGGCGGCACTCGCGACGGGCGCGCCAGGACCCGCGGCCCACACGATCACCCGGCCGGGCTCCCAAGAGGCCTGCAGCTGCGTGGTGCCCGGCGGGAGCGGCTCGTGGGGCACCTGTGCGGCCCCGGCGCTGCGATGGGCGTTACCGCTCGCGACCCCGTCGCGCTCGGGCTCCGCGGCCCGTTCGGGCGCAGGCACGAGTCGGGCCCACGCGGCCTTGATGTGACGGTGTTCTTCTTCGAGGTCGGCGAGCACTTGCTCACGCTCGTCACCGGTGATCGCGCGTGCGCTCACGAGGTGTTCCTCGATCTCACGCAGCATGCGCGCGAGCGTGGTGCGCCACTCCACGGGGTGGGCCGCCAACGCCTCGAGCTGTTCCGGCGTCGCGGCGCGGTCGATCTCGGCCGTCACATACATGTCGAACTGCCACGGCGCGATTGCCTCGGCACTCGCGAGCGCACTCATCCGCAGACCACGCACATCTCCACTGGGACTCTTACCGTCGGAGGCCACTGTTGTGTCCTCGAAGAAGCTCGGGCTTGCGAGGCCCGCTGCCGCCACTGCTGCGCTCACGTGACCACAGCAGCCCGAACGCTCGCCTCGGTCGGGACCCCCTGACGAGGTCCTGACGGGACACGAACGTTGTGCCATGAGTGTAGACGGTCCACGGCCAACGGCTCGCCACCGCCGTCGCGGAGTGTGGCGAACGCCGCACCCGCCCTCAGCCGCTGCCTACGGCCCGGGACGGCACGGGTGCGTACGTCAGTGGCCGCCCAGGCCGAGCAGGTACCCGATGAGCCCGACTGAGAAGTACTGCGCGTCGGACGGCCCCAGCCCGTACCTGCGCATGACCGTGACGAGCGCTGCTTGGTCGGCGGTCGACCATGTGGTGGTGTGAACGTTTGGGCCGCTGCTCGGCGGCGCCGCGACGGGCGTGGGAGCGCCGCCGACGAGCCCGACGATGTACGCGACGATGCCGACCGAATTGCGCTGCGCGTCCTGCGCGTCCGTCCCGAAATACGCAGCGTTCTTCAGCAGTCGCGCGTCGTCGCCCGCGCTGTAGCGCGACGTGATGTCAACTGAGCCCGCCGTCGGCTTGATCGGCAGCGAGAGCTGCGACGCGACGCCGACGCCGCTGGCGTTGATGGGGCTCACGAGGAACTGATAGCTCTTCCCGTTCGTGAGGCCGGTCACGACCGCCGCCGATGTCGCGGCGGCAACGGTCGTTGGCGAGGTGCCCAACGTGTTGGTGATCCGATACGAGGTGATCGTTGACGTGCCCTTGAACACCGGCGGTACCCAGGTGACGCTCGCCCAGCCGTCGCCACCGGTGACGCCCGTGAGCGTGGGAGGCCCAGCGAGGCCGCCCGGAACGAACGACCAGTGCAGGGTGTATTGGCCCGCGTTCGTGTCGAATCCTGCGATGACGATCTGCAGTGGAACGCCCTTGACCACCGCCGTAGCGACAGCACTCTGTACGTCGCAGCTGTCGTCGTTCGACACGACGGGAGTCAACGCGCCGAGTGAAGCGCCGGTGTAGGTAGCCAAGACAGTGTCGAAAGTGCTGCCGCACGTGTCAACCGAGAGCACCCCCGCGGCGATTGGTGTGAAGCGGTACCAGACCGTGTGTCCGGTCGGGGGGCCGATGGGTGGCTCTCCGGCTTCGGTGGTCGCGTTGGTGTTTGCCCCGTGCAGGGTCCCAGTCGCGCCACCGATCGCCGTCGCGTTGGCGAAATTGTCGTTCGCGGGCGGAGGAGGCAGTCGTGCCCATGACAGCTGCACGCTTCCGGTGTCGCCACCGAAACCGTCGACCGCGATTGAATATGATACGCCGGCCGTCGCCGTGAACGTCACCCTGCTTTGCGTGGTGCAGTCGGGATCGTTGGCATCGTCGTTCGATGCAATCAGGTGGAGAGCGCTCACAGCTGTTCCCGTGTACACCGCGAGCACGGTGTCGAAGTCGCTCCCACACGTGTCGACGGTCGACATGCCTGTGGTCGACGGTACGAAGCGAAACCAGATCGATGCGCTGGCAGTGTTGCCCGCGTGCGCGGGTTCACCGGTTTCCGCGGTTGCACCGTCGTTCGTTCGCGTGACCGTGCCGTTGAGGTGGGCCAGGACCTCTGCTTGGGCAAAGTTGTCGTTCGCCGGTGGCGCGGCCGGCCCCGCGGCGTGCGCGGGGACTGCGCCGGCCGAGACGACGCCAACCACGGCCACGAGCGTCGCCGCGCGACGTAGACCCGCGCGACTCAGACCTTTGCGCAACATTCGTCTCCATCCTCGCCCGCCCGGGCACACCAGCATCATTGCCCCGAAATTCCGACCGTTCACCAGTATGACAGGCGACCCGCCGAGCCGTACAGCACCCCCGGCGGGGCCGGTGCCGGTACGCGCGAGCCGACGCACGCGAGGCAATGCACGCGAGCCGATGCACGCGGCCGGGCGCCGATCTGCTCAGATCGGGGGCATGACCGTGATCAAGATCAATGCCATCACCGTTCCCGCGGACGCCGGCGACGAACTGGCCAAGCGTTTCGCGGCGCGTGCGGGCGCCGTCGATGGTCAGGACGGCTTCGAGGGCTTCGAACTACTCCGCCCGACCGACGATCGGCGCCAGTGGTTGGTCGTCACCCGCTGGCGCGACGAAGAATCGTTTCAGGCGTGGGTGAGTTCGCCGGCGTTCGGGCACGGCCACGCCGGCGCCGACCGACCGGCACCGAGCGGCGGACCGGTGTCGGTGGCGTCGGAGTTGTGGAACTACGAGGTCGCTGGTGGTTCGCTCGGAGCAGCCAAGTAGCGACGCGCAACGTAGGGACGCTCACTTAGCTCGTCGCGGCGAGCAAATCGGCGAGCCCGTCTGTGATCCCTTGTGCGAGCACATCGATGTCGGCCGCGGCGTCCCAATCGCCGGTGATGCCGAAGCCGACGTGGCCGCAGTACGAAAAGATCGCGACGGCAACGCGGATATGGCCGGCGATGGGCACGTACGGATAGGCACGTTCCATCCGGCGCCCGCATACGAACAGCGGGAATTGCGGCCCGGGCACATTCGTGGCCACGGTCTCCACGAACTCCTGACCGTGCACAATGGTGCGCGCCGCGATCGCTCCGAGCGACGGCGGCGCCAGGCTGTCGGCGCCAACGACGGCCTGCGACGCCTCCAACTCGTGCGACTGTTTCAGCTCGGCCATCTGCTCGCGAACAGCCTTCAATGTGTCCGAAGCGTCGTCGATGTTCACCGGTAACCGTGCGATCAGCGCGCCGACGCGATTGTCGAACGTGCCGCGCGCGTCTGGCGTGCGCAATGAGACCGGAATCAATGTCGTGACCGAGCGGCCGTCGAGATCCTCGCCGCGTGAGGCCAACAGCGCCCGCAAGCCACGCGTGACACCGGTGAGCACGACGTCGTTCACCGTCCCGCCGAGTGCCGCGCCGATGCGCTTGACGTCGGCGAGCGGCATCTCGGTGCTGGTCCACCGGCGCGACGGCCCGATCGGACCGGTTAACGACGAAGGTGTTCCTGCGAACATGTTCCCGACGCGCGCGACGCCCGACACGATGTTGGCCGCACGCTTGACTGCGTCAGCGGGAGCGCCGAGTGCTCGCCCGACGCCGCGCAGCGCCGCGATGATCGAGTGGAGTCCCTCAGCTGCGGTATCGCGCATCAGATCGATACGTGAAGGTTCACCGGCCGGCGTCCACGCCAGCGGTGGCGGCACGGTCACGGCATCGCGGTCAGTATCCATCAGCGCAGCGAGGAGATCGGTACCCGCGATGCCGTCAACCATGCAGTGATGGACCTTGGATACGAGGGCCCAGCGGCCGTCGTCAACGCCCTCGACCATCCACATCTCCCACAGCGGCCGTTGCCGGTCGAGCGGCTGCGACATCACACGCGCCACGAGGCGTTCGAGCGCGTCGTCGTCGGCTCGGCCCGGTAGCGCCGTGTGGCGAAGGTGGTAGTCGAGATTGAAATGGGTGTCGTCGATCCACACGGGTCGACCCATCGACGCGGGCGCCTCGCGCACGCGTTGGCGATAGCGAGCCACGAGCGGGATCTTGGTCTCGACGAGTGCCCGGAACGATGCGTACGACGGTGCGGGGCCCTCGAAGATCCCGACGGAGCCGATGTGCATGTGGTTGATCGGGTCTTCGATCGCGATGAACAACGAATCGAGGCCGTTCATACGCTCCATGACCGGTCCCTCGTCAGTCGGCCGAACGCTGGAACGGCTTGCTCAATCCCGACCCAACTTCGGCGAATGTCTTGGAGATCGCTTCGCCGAGCGACGAGCCAACGCGCTTGACGTCGTCGCGAATCGCGGGATCCTTGGCCGCCTTGCCAACCGCCTCGAAGGTGTTGTCGAGCGCGCCGCGCAGTTCTTGCAATGCGTCACGCGCAGCGGCGGTCTCGTCGCTTGCGGCCTGCTCGAAGTGCAGGCGAAGTTTCATGGCGAGCGAGTTGAGGTCGTCGCCGATCTGGGTCCAGTTGCTGCGAATGTCGGTCATGCACCGATTGTGGGGCACTGCACGAGTGTCTGAATAGGGCCAACCGTCCCGAACGACCGGGACGTACTGGCGACTGGCGACTGGCGACTGGCGAGTTGGCGCGTGGCGGCTCGAGCCGCGATCAGACGCCTCCGGGGTTGTCATAGCCGCCGAAGAAGGCATTGGTCACTGCGGTGCCGCCCAGGGGGTTGGGCGCAGTGAAGAGTTGGTCGTTCGTGGCCAGCCCGCCCGCGGTGCCGTAGAACACCTGCATGCCCCCAGCCGCAGAGGCGGTGCCGACCTTGAGGCCCGGTAGGGCCACCCCAAGGTCATCCTTGCCATTGCCCGAGAAGTCGCCGGGGGCGAGCGCCATGGAGAAGAATTCGCCGGTTCCGCTCGGACCGATCATGCCGGGCGTGTCGCGATCGAGCACGAAACCTCCGCTGCGAGAGAGCCGATGGCCGACGTTGTGTAGCACCACGACCTCACCGGCGTTGGCGTGTAACGACAGGGACTTGCGGAAGTACACACCGAGTGCGAGGTCGGGTCGACCATCGCCGTCGAAGTCGAATGCTGCGAGGCTTGATGCGAGACCGTCGCCGGCCGCCGGTGTCTGGCCCATCGTGATGTTCGACAGGATGTAGAACGCGGCGCCCGTCGCGGTCAGCCCGCCACGTGCACCGCGCAACACGGTTGCCGCACCGATGTGTGTCGTTGCGCCCTGTGACTCCTGCGGTGCGCCGATGACGAGATCGCTGTGCCCGTCGCCGTCGAAGTCGGCCGTAGCGAACGACCAACCCCACTCGTCGTTGGTTTCGCTGGAGTCGGGAACACCGGTGGTGTTTTGGGTCCAGGTTTGCGCACCATTCGCGGTGATGCCCGAGCGCGAGCCGAACAGGATGTCAACCACGCCGGAGTTCGAGGCCGCACCGACGGCTTTGTGCGGTGCGCCGACCGCGAGGTCGCTGAACCCGTCACCGTTGAAGTCGGCCGCTGCCAGTGCGCGACCCCACAGGTCGTTTTTCTTCAGGCCGCCGTGGATCCCGGGCGTGGACTCGTCGAAATGGCGAGGTGACAGCGGGGCTGCGTGGGACAAGCCGCCGGGCGTCCCGAACAATTCGGTAATGCGCCCGGAACTCGGTACGCCGTGGACCGACACGCCCGGCGCACCCACTGCGAGGTCGGTGAACCCGTCGTGGTTGAAGTCGCCGGCCGCGAGCGCCATCCCGAAGTAGTCAGTGGTATTCGGTGTGCTGCCCAAGCCCTGCGTTGCTTCGGTGAACACCTGCGCGCTGCGTGCGGTGAGCCCGGAGGCTGACCCATCGATCACCACAACCTCGCCTGCGAAGGTCTTGCCTGAGATCGACGCGCCGGGCGCGCCCACGGCGAGATCGTCGTAGCCGTCGTGATTGAAGTCTCCCCACGTCGTCGACCAGCCCCAGTCGTCATTGTGCAATGAGGTCGCGCCGTGGCCGATCGACGTCTCGGTCAAGCGGGCGTGGCGGTTCCCGGTGTTGGCACCATGCGGACCGCCATAGATCGCCCAGATCGAGCCGGCTCCTGTCTGTGCGCCGACGGAGTCGAGCGGCGCCGTCGACACGAGGTCGGCATAGCCGTCGCCGTTGAAGTCGGGGTGGTGGCGTCCCAAGAGTCTGGGTGCAGTCGTGGCTGCGGGGCGAGTCACTGGTCGAGTCGCCGCGGCGTGGTGGCTCGCCGCCGCGGCACCTGTTCGTGCGGGATGGGCTCCTGCGAGTTGGGCTCCTGCGAGCTGGGGTAGCAGCGCCGCCACGCCCACGATTGCTATCGACCCCAATTTCGTTGTCGTGCGCATCCACCGAGTCAAGCGCGTTGACGTAGCCGAGGCAAACGACACGTATGGGCGGGCCCGCCTTGTCGGCCTGCAGTACCAGGGCTAGGTTCCGCCATCTCGCGGCGACTAGGTGGAGCACCATGAAAAATCGTTCGGTCAGTGCCATTGTTGGCGCGTCAACCTTCGCAGTCGCGCTCGTCGGTCTTGCGGCCCCTGCCCCGGCAGTGCGGGCCAACACGACAAGCGCGCCTGCGCACGCAGTCTCCCCGCACACTGCCGGAGTGCATCGCAGTGACTTCAACGGCGACGGCTTCGACGATCTCGTCGTGCCGGCTCCTGGTGAGGGTCTCGGGTCGATCGCGCGCGCTGGTGCGATCACGGTCGTCTACGGCTCGGCCTCGGGCCTCACGGGTACGAACGCGACAACCTTCACCCAAGACACCCCCGGCGTTGCCGGTACGGCAGCCACTCGTAATTTCTGGGGCCGTGCGGTGACCACTGGCGACTTCAATGGCGACGGCTTCGACGACATTGCGATCGGTTCACAGCAGACGGTGGGCGCAGTGAGCCGGGCCGGTACCGTCACGATCCTGTGGGGGAGTGCGGGCGGTATCACCGCCACTGGCAGCGTGTTGTTCACCGCGACGAGCGCCAATGTCGCGCCCGCGAAGACCACCTACGCGTACTTCGGCGGCACGCTTGCGGCTGGTGACTTCAACGGCGACGGCACCGACGATCTTGCGGTCGGGATCCCCGGCGCGACGATTGCCGGCGCGGTCAACGCCGGTGGATTGACGGTGCTGACTGGGTCGTCGACCGGTTTGATTCCGACGGGTGCGTACATCTACCAGCACCATGGTCCCGCCGGATACCCCGAAACCGGCGATGGCTTCGCGACATCGCTCGCCGCCGGGGAGCTCAATGGCGACATCTACGACGATCTCATCGTGGGTACGCCCTTCGAAGATGCCGGCACCGTGGTCGACGCGGGCGTGGTTGATGTGTTGCTCGGCAGCGCGACCGGTGTGTACCCCGTGCAGGATCGCTCCATCGTGGGTGGCGCGCTGCCGGTGGCGACGAACCGTCGCCTCGGTAGGAGTGTCGCGGTGCAGTCGCTGAGCGGCACCGACCAAGGATGGGTGTACGCAGCAGGCCGCCAGTCGGCCGGCTGGATCGAAAAGCTCGATCTCGTGCACAACACACTCGTCATCCACAGCATCGGCACGCCGGGGAGCCAGCACGGATTGGCCATGGCGTTCGGGCAGTTTTCGAGCGCTTCCACGTCGGCCATGGCGATCGGCGAGCCGTACTTCAACGCTTCGGCCGGCGGTCAGGTCGTCATCCGTGACGGCGCCAACAGCACCGGGCTCGACCAGGATACGGCCGGCGTTCCGGGCCACTCCGAAAAGGGCGACGCCTTCGGCGTCGGGCTCGCGGTCGGCGACTACAACGGTGACGGGCTCGATGATCTCGCCGTGGCCGTGCCGTTCGAATCGATCAACGCGATCTACCACGCTGGCGTGTTCTACGTGTTCCAGGGCGACGCGCTCGGCCTCGCGCACAGTGCGCTGACCCCGAAGCTATGGACGCAGGAATCGCCTGGGATCCCTGGCTACTCCGAATCTCGGGACCTCTTCGGTTCGTTCTGAGCGCTCGCGTCCCGAGCACTGCGACAACCAGGCCGGTATCCCGGCGACCGATACCCTGGCGACATGAGCGAATCGCCCGACGTCGTGACCGTCGAACGCACCATCGCCGCCGAGCCGGCAGCCATCTTTGCGCTGCTCGCCGATCCGAACCGCCATCGCGACATCGACGGCTCGGGCACGGTGCGCTCGGCCAAGGGTGACGCCGCGCGCTTGGCGATGGGTTCACGCTTCGGGATGTCGATGAAGCTCGGTATGCCGTATTCGATGGTGAACGAGATCATCGAGTTCGACGAACCGAAGCGGATTGCGTGGCAGACGCGCCCGCCGACGAGCATCGGCGGCAAGCTGTTCGGCGGGCGCATCTGGCGCTACGAGCTCGAGCCCACTGATGGCGGCACTCGTGTGCGCGAAAGCTGGGACGTCTCGCAGGAAAAGGAGCCGGTGCGCCGCCTACTGCGCGGCCGCCGAACGCGCGAACACACCCGCAAGGCAATGGACGCGACGCTTGCCAAGATCGAACAGCTCCTCGCCCACTGAACCTGTGTCGCCGCGGCCGCGCGGTCTTGTCGCGATGAGGGTGTGACGCTCAGAGCGACGCGTAGACGGCGTCGATCAGCGAGCGGTTCCGTGTGCTCTGCCAGCGCGGGATCAGGTGGTTCATCACGTAGCCGAAGGCCACACCGCGATCGGGATCGGCAAAGCCAACGGCCCCGCCCGTACCGAAGTGGCCGAAGCTGTGCGGGTTGGGCCCGAACGGCCGCCGCGCGACGGTGGGCTTGAAGCCGAGCCCGAAGGTGACGTCCTCGCCGAGCACTGGGCAGTAACCCTCTGATTGTGGGCGTGTCGCCTCGCCCAGCAGGCCAGGCGACAGCAGGCGATGCGGCTCGAGCAACGCCGAATACACCCGCGCCACGCCGGTGGCGGTGCCGTGACCGTTCGTGGAGGGCAGCTCGGCGCTGCGCCACTCGGGCGAGTTGACGACACCCATGGAGGAATAGCCGGGAGGGTTGAAGTAGCTGCGCGCAACCAGCAACGCGTCACCGGTGAGCTCGGCGGTATCGAAGTTTCCGAGCGCGTTCGGCGCGGCCCAGATGATGTCGGCGCAGCGGTGCCGCTGCGTTTCGGGTACACCGAAGAACACGTCGGCGCCGAGTGGACCGACTGCCTTCTGTAACCGTGCCCTTGGCGCGTCGCCCGTGACCCGGCGCACGATCTCGCCCACGAGATGACCGTAGGTGTTCGTGTGGTACACGTGGCGCGTTCCGGGTTCGAACCACGCTTCGGTGGCCGCGAGCGCGCCGGTCATGGTGTCCCAGTTCCAAAGATCATCGTTCGTCAGCGGTTCGCGGATCGCTGGCACTCCGGCCCGATGACACAGCGCGTGGCGCAACGTCGCCGCGTGTTTGCCGGCCGTGGCGAACTCGGGCCACACCGACCCGATTGGGTCGTCGAGTTTGATCAGGCCATCGTCGACGAGTTGAAGCGCGAGCAGCCCGATGATGGCCTTACCCACCGAATAGAAGTTGACGAGCGTGTCGGGCGCCCACGCGCGGGTTTCGGTCTCGTCCGTCCAACCGCCGGCCAGATCGACGACGACGGTGCCGTCCACGATCACGCACACTGCCGCGCCAACTTCGCCGCGCTCGGCGAAGTTGGCGGCGAACGCTTCGCGCACCCTGCTAAACGCGTCGCTGCACTGCCCGCTGATCGGCACGCTGATCGGCACACTCATGGGCGCCATTCTCGCAGCTCAACGACTCCGTGAAGAACGGCTGCGCACTTGCGCTGCGATTTCGGCGTCTTCGCGTGCGGTGACGACGAACGCACGCGGTGTGCCACCCCCGGCTCCGATTTCACCGTCGCTCGTGGTCGCGGCGTTGGCGGCGTCGTCGAGCGCGAGCCCGCACGCGGCGCGTACCGCCGCGGCGTGTTCGCCGACACCGCCGGTGAAGACGAGCGCATCGACGCGAGCGAGGGCCGCGGACATCGCTCCAATCGATCGGCGCAGCGAATGCGTGTACACGTCGAACGCCAAGGTTGCGTCGGCATCGCCGCGGGCACGGCGCGCAATGACCTCACGCATGTCGGCCGTGCCGCACAAGCCGAACAGTCCGCTGTGTTGCTCGAGGCCGTTATTCACCTCGGCCGCACTGAGGCCCTCCTGGGCAATGAGCCAGGTGATCAGACCGGGATCGACGCTGCCGGAGCGGGTCGCCATCACAAGGCCGTCGAGCGGCGTGAAACCCATGGTCGTGTCGACGGAGCGGCCGGCGTCGATGGCGCACAGTGACGCGCCCGCGCCGAGGTGGCAGCTGATGATGGAGAGTTCGGTGAGCGGGCGCCCTGCGAGCTCGCCGGTGCGGCGCGATGCGTAGGCGTGCGAGAGGCCGTGGAAGCCGAAGCGGCGCAGCGGCCAGCGATCGCGCCACGCGGCCGGAAGCGCGTATGTGGACGCGGCCGGCGTGAGGGTGGCGTGAAACGCGGTGTCGAAGCACGCGAACTGTTCGAGCGACGGCACCGCGCTGCGCGCGGCGCGGATGCCGGCGAGCGCCCGCGGCTGGTGCAACGGTGCGAGCGGTGTGAGCGCGTCGATCTCCCCGACGACTCGGTCGTCGATCGGCGTGGGCTCGGTGAATCGTGTCCCGCCGTGCACGACCCGGTGCCCGACCGCGTCGATCCGGCCCGCATCGGTGGCGTCGACGAACGCCTGAATCGGTGCGGCACCTCCGTCCCACGCCTCGATCGTGTGCGCGGCCGCGATCGCGCCATCGTCGCCGACCACCGACAGCTTCAGCGTGCTCGAACCCGCGTTCACCACGAGCACGCGCATCGCTAGCCCGTCCACTTCCAGTCGCGGACCTCGGGCATGTCTTCGCCGTGGAGACGGATGTACTGGGCGTGCCGGTTGCGTTCGTCGGCCATGTGTTGGCGGAGCTGGGCCGCGTTGGCCCCGAGCCGTGGAACACGGTCGATCACGTCCATCACAAGGTGGAAACGGTCCATGTCGTTACGCACGACCATGTCGAAGGGCGTCGTGACAGTGCCTTCTTCTTTGTACCCGCGCACGTGAAGGTTGTCGTGTCCTTTGCGCCGGTACGTGAGGCGGTGAATCAACCACGGGTAGCCGTGGTACGCAAAGATCACGGGCTTGTTGATGGTGAACAGCGCGTCGTAGTCGCGATCCGACAGGCCGTGCGGATGCTCGTGCTCGGGCTGGAGGCGCATGAGGTCGACAACGTTGACGACGCGCACTGCGAGATCAGGCAGGTGCGTGCGTAACAGCGACACAGCGGCGAGGACCTCGAGGGTCGGTACATCACCCGCGCAGGCCATCACCACATCGGGTTCGCCCGACTCGCCTGGCTCGCCCGGTTCCGCGTGCTCGTCGCTGCTGGCCCAATCCCAGATCCCGATGCCGCGTGTGCAGTGAAGCGCGGCGTCGTCCATCGAGAGCCATGTCGGTGCCGGATTCTTGCCGGCCACGACGATGTTCACGAGGTTGCGCGTGCGCAAGCAGTGATCAATCGTCGACAGCAACGTGTTCGTGTCGGGAGGCAGGTACACGCGCACGACGTCGGCACTCTTGTTGACGGCGACATCGATGAACCCGGGATCCTGATGCGTGAACCCGTTGTGGTCCTGACGCCACACGTGCGACGTGAGCAGATAGTTGAGCGAAGGGATCGGCTGGCGCCACGGCAGCGTGCGCGCGACCTTCAACCACTTCGCGTGCTGGTTGAACATCGAGTCGATCACGTGCGCAAAGGCCTCGTAGCACGAGAAGAGTCCGTGCCGGCCGGTGAGGAGGTAGCCCTCGAGCCACCCTTCGCACGTCGTTTCCGACAGGATTTCCATGACCCGGCCGTCGGTTGCGAGCGCGACGTCGACGGGGAGTACCTCGGCCTCCCACGTCTTGGCGGTGGCTTCGTACACCGCGTCGAGCCGGTTCGACGCCGTCTCATCTGGTCCGAAGAGGCGGAAGTTCCGCGTGTCGGCGTTGTCGCGAAACACATCGCGGAGGTATCCGCCGAGCACATGCGTGGGTGCCGACAACGGTGCTCCCGGTGCGCTGACAGCCACGGCGTGGCTGTGCACGTTCGGCAAGCGGAGATCGCGTACCAGCGCGCCGCCATTCGTGTGAGGGTTCGCGCTCATTCTGCGCTCGCCGCGCGGCAGCCAGTCGACAATCTCGCTGCGAGGTCGTCCATGGTCGTCGAAGAGTTCTTCGACGCGATAGGAACGCAGCCACTCGTCGAGCAGTGCGAGGTGTTCGGGTCGTTCGCGCACTTCGGACAGTGGCACTTGGTGGGCGCGCCACGTTCCTTCGACCGGTAGCCCGTCGACCTCTTTCGGGCCAGTCCAACCCTTCGGGGTACGCAGCACGATCATCGGCCAGCGCGGCCGCGTCGGCGCTGCCGGTGCATCGGCCCCCGCGGCTGCGCGGCGCGCCTGGGTCTGTATGGAGCGGATCTGGCCGAGCACATGGTCGATCGTCGCCGCGAGTTGTTGATGCACGAGCGCGGGATCGTCGCCCTCAACGATGTAGGGATCCCACCCGTACCCCGAGAACAGCGCATCGAGTTCGTGCTCAGGAATGCGCGCGAGCACAGCGGGGTTCGCGATCTTGTAACCGTTGAGATGCAGGATCGGCAGGACGGCACCGTCGCCGACCGGGTCGAGGAACTTGTTCGAGTGCCAGCTCGTCGCGAGCGGCCCGGTTTCGGCCTCGCCGTCACCGACGATGCACGCAACGATCAGGTCGGGGTTGTCGAACGCGGCGCCGAACGCGTGGGTGATCGAGTACCCGAGTTCGCCGCCCTCGTGGATCGAACCCGGGGTCTCGGGCGCGACATGGCTCGGCACGCCACCGGGAAACGAGAACTGCCGGAACAGTCGTTCCATGCCTTCGCCGTCGCGGGTGATCGTGGGGTACGTATCGGTGTAGCTGTCCTCGAGCCACGCGTTGGCGAGAATCGCCGGACCGCCATGGCCCGGGCCGATGACGTAGATCATGTCGAGATCGTCGCGGGCGATCACGCGGTTGAGGTGGGTGTAGATCATGCTCAGACCGGGACTCGTCCCCCAATGGCCGAGCAGCCTGGGCTTGAGATCGCTCGGCGCGAGCGTGCGGCGCAGCAGCGCGTTGTCGAGCAGGTAGATCTGGCCCACCGTGAGGAAGTTCGCGGCGCGCCAGTACGCGTCGAGGCGCGCCAGTTCTTCGGCGGACAGTGGCTGGCGTTCGATGCGTTGCACGACCCCTGAGGTATACCCCATCACCGAGGGCCTGACACCTGCGGGTCGTTGTCCTGCGGGTCGTTGTACGGTGCGTCTGATGAGTCATCAGCATCGAGGCGCCGGCGCATCGGACGAGATCGCCGTCAACCCGTTGTTCTCGCGCCGTGCTGAGTCGGGCATTCCTCGATGGACGATCCCCGATGGCGAAATGCTGCCGGAAACCGCGTATCAGATCATCCACGACGAGCTGCTCCTCGATGGCAACGCTCGCCAGAACCTCGCAACGTTCGTCACGACGTGGATGGAACCTGAAGCGACGCAGCTCTACATGGAATCGTTCGACAAGAACATGATCGACAAGGACGAGTATCCGCAGACCGCGGCGATCGAGGAGCGCTGCCTGCACATCCTCGCCGACCTGTGGAATGCGCCCGATGCCCACGGCACGATTGGCACCTCAACGATCGGATCATCCGAAGCGTGCATGCTCGCGGGACTCGCGTTCAAGCGCCGCTGGCAACAGGCGCGGCGAGCGGCAGGAATGTCGACGGAGTCGCCGAACATCGTGTTCAGCTCGGCGGTGCAGGTGGTCTGGGAGAAGTTCGCGAACTACTGGGACGTCGAGCCGCGCTACGCGCCGATCACGAAGGACGCGCCGTACCTCACGCCCGAAACGATGCTCGCGCAGGTCGACGAGAACACGATCGGCGTGGTTGCGGTGCTCGGCGTCACCTACAACGGCGTGTACGAACCGGTCAAGGAACTCGCCGGCGCACTCGACAAACTGGCCGCGCGTACGGGCGTGGATGTGCCGCTGCACATTGACGGGGCATCGGGCGGCTTCATCGCTCCGTTCCTCGACCCGCAGCTCGAGTGGGATTTCCGCGTGCCACGGGTGCACTCGATCAGCGCCTCCGGGCACAAGTTCGGACTCGTCTATCCCGGCCTCGGCTGGGTCGTGTGGGCCAAACGTGCATACGTGCCTGAGGATCTCATCTTCACGGTGAGCTACCTCGGCGGGAACATGCCCACGCTCGCGCTGAACTTCTCGCGGCCCGGCGCCCAGGTGCTCTTGCAGTACTACAACTTCCTGCGGCTCGGCCGTGAGGGCTACCGGCGCGTCATGCAGGCGTCGAAGGACGCGGCGCAGTACTTCGCGACCGAGATCGCGAAGCTCGACCAATTCGAGGTCCTCACCGACGGTTCCGATATGCCGCTCGTCACCTGGACGACCGCCGGCCCCGATCGCCCGTGGGACCTCCACGACCTGTCGGCCAAGCTTCGCGAGCGCGGATGGCAGGTGCCCGCGTACCCGATGCCGGCCAACATCGAGGACATAACCGTGATGCGCGTCGTGTTCCGCAACGGCGTGTCGATCGACCTCACGCGCATCCTGCTCGACGACCTCGTGAACTCAGTCGCGTTCCTTGACGCACTTCCCGGCTCGCCACGCCCAAGCGGACCCGCGATCGCGTTCCATCACTGAGCGGCCGTCGGCGGGATCGACTCCAGGTCCGAGGCGGTGCCAAACTCCGCGGCATGAGCCTCGACGAGTTGCTCGACGGGGCTCGGCGCCTCGTCGACGAAGGTGTGACGCCCGCGTGCCAAATCGCCGTCGCGCGCGACTCGAAGCTGCTGGCCTTCGAGACCTTCGGTGCGGCCGAGAACAACAGCCGCTTCAGCGTGTTCTCGGCCACGAAACCGATTGTTGCGTCGGTGATGTGGCTGCTGATCGCCGACGGCAGCATCGACGTACAGCGCCGCATTGCCGACTACGTGCCCGAATTCGCAACCCACGGCAAAGACTCCGTCACGGTCGAGCAGGTGATGCTCCACACGTCGGGATTTCCGAACGCGACGATGGATCCCGTCGAAGGTGCCGACCCCGCGCGGCGGTTGGCGCGGTTCACGCAGTGGGAACTCGAATGGGAACCCGGTTCGCGCTTCGAATACCACGGGTCGTCGGCGCACTGGGTGCTCGCCGAACTCATCGAGCGGGCGACCGGCGCCGACTTTCGCGACGTACTCGAACAACGCGTCTGCGTACCGCTTGGCCTACCGCGACTGCTCGGTATTGCGCCCGCCGATCAAGGCGATGTCGTCGACGGGGTGCGCATCGGCGCCCCGTCCGACGACGAGTCGATCGACCTGTTGCGCTTCAACGAGCCCGACGTGCGTGCCGCGGGTGTCCCTGGCGGTGGCGGGGTGATGACCGCGGCCACGATGGCGCGCTTCTATCAGGCGTTGCTACACAACCCCGGCGCGCGCTGGGATGCCAGCGTGCTCACCGATGCCACCACCCACGTTCGGTGCCACTTCGATGATCCGCTGATGAGCGTGCCGTCGAATCGCACGCTCGGGCTCGTGCTCGCCGGCGACGACGGGCTGCATCAGTTCCGGTACGGAATGTTCGGTGCCGACAACTCGCCGGGAACATTCGGGCACGCGGGCGCATACTGCCAAGTCGCGTGGGCCGATCCCGCTACAGGGATCTCGTTCGCCTTCGCCAAGAACGGTCTCGACTCGGACATGTTCGCCGATGCGCTGCGCGTGTTGCCGTTGTCGAACCTGGCGTCGTCGCTCGCTGAGTAACGCTGCCTGGCCTTTCGCTGCCTGGCCTTTCGCTGCTACTTGTCGGCGGGTGCAGCGTTGCCACCCACAACGTGTTGGTGTACTTCCCGAGTGAGCTGATGGATCAAACGAGTGATCTCGGTGTTTTCGTTCAGAAGCGCGTCTTCCTCGGCGTAGTCGTGATCGGCCTTGGCCTGTTGGAATGCAGCTTGGCGGTTCTGGCCGATCATGACGAACGTCGACAGGAAGATCGCTTCGAGCGACACGACCAAGGTGAGCGTCGGCCACGGGCTCTTCTCGGCGACGAGCATCCACGCGGCGAAGAGCACGACGTGGATGTAGACGAAGTTCATCGAGCCTGCGAATGCGGTGATGGCGTCGGCCATCTTCAGTTGCAGGTCGGAGGCACGCTTTTCCACCTGCTTGATGACGACGGGGTGGTGTGCGACATTCGGATCGAGATTGCGCATCGTGGAGTGCCTCCGGCTCGGAACGGTTTCGAGAGCCGCCATTCTTGCCGTCGGCGTGGTCGATAGTCGGCCAGCGCGGGTTGGCCGTAGGTCGCGGGTCAGCTGTCATTGGGTGGTGGGTTGGGTGGTGGGATGAGTTTGCGGCGGCCGTTGGGCACGATCACATCGTCCACATCAACAACGCGAGCCACATACGTGACGCCGCACCGTTCCGTGGTCCCACGAGAAGCGCGCTTTTGTGCGTTCTGATGGGACCACGGGGGCTAGGTGTCGATGCGTTCGAGGCGTGCTGTGAACATGATGTGGTACTGCCACACCATCTCGCGATCGTCGCGCCAGCGGCGCACTTCGATGCCCGGCATGTCGCGCGGCCGCAGCACCAACACGCCATCCTCGAACGATGCGGCGACCACGATGGACGTGGTGAAGTCGGCCGCCATCACGTCACGCACGCCACGTTCGACGGTCCCGTCCGCCCACATGTCGTGCACCACGCCGCCCCCGGTGATCACAACTCGATCGGCGGCCTGTTCGATGCGCTCGACGTGTTGCCAGATCGGATGCCCGTCGGGCAGCGATACGCCGTCGGACTGTGCATCGATGACGCGCCAGGTGCCGCGTAGATCGGGGGCTCCGTCGATCAGCGGGTCGGTGCAGTCAGCCAGGATCGCTGGTGGCATCTCGGCGCCATAGCCGCCGGTCGGCGTCGAGGCCTTCGGGATATCGGCGACCTTCGTCGTCACGAAGTCATTCCGCCGAGGCCCACGAGCCCGCGAGCAAGTTCGATCTCGCCCATGTGGCGCAGCCCATGTTGGTAGAGCCAGCATTCGAACCCGTCGAGCACGGTGATGCCTTCGGGACCGGCGCACATCGCGCTGTAGGTGCTCGCGACTTGCGGTGGGAACGGTCGTTGGATCAACACCTTCGTGAAGTCGGTTGGGTCGATCTGTGCGAGGTACGCCTCGGTGCGCTCGAAGACGGTGCGTTGGTACGCCTTGAACGCGTCATAGTCACCGATGCGCTGATGGATCATCTCGTCGACGGTGCGGTGCTTGCCGTGATCGTCGATGGCCATCTGCACCCGTGATTGCCATTCGGCGTTCCACACGGGTGCGATGCCGGTGATCAACATGAACGACGCGTCTTGCATGTTCGTGTAGTGAAACAGCGAGAACGCGATCGGCAGCACACCTTCACGCTCGAAGTGGTTGACGTGCTCCAGGCCCATCGTGTGGACGGCTTGGTAGTACAGCGAGTGCATGGTGTGCATCCGCCGCTGGAGCGAATCGAGCAACAACTCAGTGGTACCCGTGGTCATCAGACCCAACCTCCTGCGTAGGCCACGAACTGGCCGGTGGTGAATCGACTCGTGCCGTCGATGAACGGCATGCAAAACGATGCGAACTCTTCGAGCGTGCCGAGGCGCCCCATCGGTACTTGTGCTTCGACTTTGGCGCGTGACTCGGCATCGGTGACGCCGTTCGCGCGCAGGAACTCGGGGAAGTCCATGAAGTTGGTACCCACGACGTTGACCTGCACGCCCTTGCGAGCGACCTCGGCGGCGACGTTGCGGGCCAACATGGTGGCCGCCGCGCGACCGGCCGAGTAGATCGGCGCGCCGGGCGTGGGTCGGGCGCCGGCCGCGCTCGTGATGAGCAGGACCTGGCCATCGCCTTGCTCGACCATCACCGGCACGACGGTGCGTAGGAAGTGGTACGGGGCTTCGATGCAGCCTTTCACCACTGCGTTGAGATCGTCGATGGTCGAGCGCAGGAACCGGCCAGTGATGACGCGCCCCGACGCGGCCGCCGCCGAATCGATGCGGCCGAAGCGTTCCATTGCCGCGGCGACGAGTCGTTCTGACGATTCCAACTTGCTGATGTCGCGCGCATCGGGCACTGCGACCACCGTGGCACCGGCCGCGGTGAGCTCGCCAACGAGATCGTCGGACGGATCACCGAGAACGAGATCGTGGCCCTTGGCGGCGAGCGAACGGGCGAGGTGCGGCCCGACGTAGAAGCTCGCGTCGTTCACGACCGCGACCCGGCGTGGACTGTCGGTCATGATACCTCCAAAGATCGACGATATCGGCTTGGTTGCCGGCCTGTCACTGGGTCGCCCATTGGGTCGCCCATTGGGTTGGCCATCGGGTCGTCCGTACGAGCCGCCGAAGTATTGACAGCTTCAGTGTCATAATAATAGGGTGGTCGCCATGAAGCAATACGAACCCTTCGATGGTGTGATCGGGCGCACGTTGGCCGAGTCGCAGCCGTGGTGGCCCGAGCGTGCCCATCCGGGTGAGGCCGCACCGAACGTCGTGGTGATCCTGATCGACGACCTCGGCTTCTCGCACTTCGGTTGTTTTGGATCGACGATCGCGACGCCCCGCGTCGACGAACTCGCGTCGCGCGGTCTGCGCTACACGAACTTCCACGTGACGCCGCTGTGCTCGCCGACGCGCGCGTCGCTGTTGACCGGCCGCAACCATCACGAAGTGGGGATGCGCTCGGTCTCGAACTTCAACACCGGTTTTCCCAACATGCGCAGCCAGATATCGAACCATGCGGCCACGATGGCCGAGGTGTTGCGCGACGAGGGCTACACGACGTTCGCGCTCGGCAAATGGCATCTCTGCCAGATGGAGAACGCGTCGGCGGCGGGCCCGTACGACCAGTGGCCGTGTCAGCGCGGCTTTGATCGCTACTACGGGTTCCTCGACGGTGAGACCGACCAATTCCATCCCGAGCTGATCTACGACAACCACCGTGTCGACCAACCCACGAGTGCCGAAGACGGCTACCACCTGAGCGTCGACCTCGTCGACCACGCGATCGAGTTCGTGCACGACACCAAGGCGATCCGACCCGACCGCCCGTTCTTCATGTATCTCGCGTTCGGTGCCACGCACGCGCCGCACCAAGCGCCGCCCGAATACCTCGAGAAGTACCGCGGCAAGTTCGACGCTGGTTGGGACGTGGCTCGCGACGCGTGGTTCGCGCGCCAGCACGAGATGGGCCTGTTGCCGCCCGATACGGCGCTCGCGCCCCGCAATCCCGGTGTCGAACCGTGGGACGAACTACCCGAGAACCACAGGATGCTCGCGGCCCGACTCCAGGAGGCATTCGCGGGTTTCCTAGAACACACCGACGCGCAGATCGGCCGGCTCGTCGACGCGCTGACGCACCTCGGCGAACTCGACAACACGATGATCGTGTTGCTCTCGGACAACGGTGCGAGCCAAGAGGGCGGCCCGTTCGGGGTGCTCAACGAGTGGAAGTTCTTCAACTTCATCCTCGAGACGCCCGACGAAGCGATTGCGCACCTCGACGACATCGGTGGACCGAACAGCCACACGAACTATCCGTGGGGTTGGGCCCAGGCCGGGAACACACCGTTCAAGTGGTACAAGCAGAACACGCATGAAGGCGGTGTGCACGTGCCGTGCATCGCGCACTGGCCCGCGCGCATCGTCGATGGCGGCGCGCGGCGCGATCAGTTCCACCACGTCAACGACATCGCGCCCACAATCTACGAAGCAATTGGCGTCACACCACCGACGGTGTATCGCGGGTACGAACAGATGCCGATCACCGGCACGTCGATGCTGTACACGTTCGAGGCCGGCGACGCAACAACGCCGAGCCGCAAGAACACGCAGTACTTCGAGATGATGGGCCACCGCGCGATGTATGCCGACGGTTGGAAAGCGGTCACGCGCCACCAAGCCGGCGTGGCGTTCGACGACGATACGTGGGAGCTGTACCACGTTGGCGAAGATCGATCCGAGTGCAACGACCTGGCTGCCGCGATGCCCGAGAAGCTCGCCGAACTCGTCGCGATGTGGTGGCAGGAGGCCGAGGAACACGGCGTGCTCCCGCTCGACGATCGCACGATCGAACTGTTCGGTGCGCGCTTTCGCGACCGCTCGCCGCACCGCGCCGATCGCCATTACACCTACCGTCCACCGGTGTCGCCACTGCCCTCGCAGGTTGGCCCCGCGATCGGCGGCCGAAGCTGGGATCTCGACGCCGTGATCGACCGCCCGGCCGGTGCGGGCGGCGTGCTCTACGCCACCGGCACCGCAAGCTCAGGGGTGTCGATCTTCATCCAAGATGATCGGCTCGTGTTCGATTACAACTTTTTCGGCGAACACCAGGTGGTGGAATCGGATCGCTCGGTGCCGGTCGGTGCGTGCGTCGTGGGGGTGCGCTTCCGGCGCACAGGCAAGGGCGGCACGGCCACGTTGGTCGTCGACGACGTGGAGTGCGGCACGCTCACCGTTGACTTCGTGATGCGAATCATCTCGAGCATTGGTTCCAGCGTCGGCCGCGACCACGGTTCGCAGGTCAGCGAGCGCTACACCGGTCCGTTCCCGTTTGCCGGTCGACTCGAGCGCCTCGACGTGCAGCTGGTGTCGGAGCGACCGCCCGACACGGCCGCGGCCGAGGCGCGAGCGATCATGGCCCGGCAATGACGGTGCCGTTGAAGCGACTGCACTGATGGGAACGGTACGGCGCGAAGTCATCATCGAACGCTCAGCGGATGATGTGTGGGCCCGCGTGGGTGACCCGGCAACGACCAACACGTGGTTTCCGGGGATGGTCGATGTGAAGGTCGAGGGCAAGATTCGCACGATCACGACAGCCGCTGGGCTCACGCTGCCCGAGGAGATCGTGACGCTTGACCCGATTCTGCGGCGTTTCCAGTACCGGGTGACCGCGCCGATACTGCGGAACCATCTCGGCACGATCGATGTGTTCGACCTCGGCGCCGACCGCAGCCTCGTGTCGTACTCCACCGACTGCGAGCCCGACGCCATGGCGCTCATCATCGGTGGTGCCGCCGGCGGTGCGCTGGCCGAACTGCGCCACCAACTCGAAGCTTCGGGCGAGGAGCACTGAACCATGGGTCGCAAGATCTTGTTTGTGACGACCGATCAGCAGCGCTACGACACGCTGGGCTGCAACGGCGGCACCATCGCGCGTACGCCCGTGATCGACGCGCTCGCGGCCGAAGGGATTCGGTATGAGCGCGCCGTGCCGCAGTCGGTCGTGTGCATGCCGTCGCGCTCGACAATCATCACCGGGCAGTATCCGAGCACGCACGGCGTGTGGATGAACGGAGTGCCCCTGCCCGTCGACGCGCCGTCGGTGGCCGACGAACTCCAACGAAACGGTTACCGCACTGCGCTGATCGGCAAGGCGCACTTCGAACCGTTCATGGATCCGTTCGGGCGCTTCACCGAGAACTTGCTTGCGCGTTCGGGCGCACCAACGGCGATGCACCGCGACGCCGCCGACGGAACGATGCACCCGCATCGCGGTTTCGATCACCTCGAGTTCGCCACCCATGGCGCCGCAGGGATGCTGCACTACGCACAGTGGCTCATGACGAATCATCCCGAGGCGATCGGGATGTACTACTCCGCGATCGACGCGTCGTTCAACGTCAACGCCGCGGGTGGGGGAGCGACCGGCGCGGCACAAGTCCACGACAACGCCATCCCGCGCGAGTGGTACCACACCGATTGGGTCGCCGATCGCACGATCGCGTGGCTCGACTCCGTCGCCGATGGCGATGACTGGTTCTGCTGGATGAGCTTCCCCGACCCCCATCATCCTTGGGATCCGCCCTCGTCGGAACTCGGCCGTGTCGACTGGCGTGACGTCCCGCTGCCCTCGGGGTATCCCGAGGATCGAGCGACACGCGAACAGATCCTCGATCGCAAGCCCCGTCACTGGCGGCTCTGGTACGACGGGACGCTGGTGTCGAACTATGAAGCGCCAAAGGAATGGATCCCAGCGACATTGACGGCCGACCAGGTGCGTGAAGTCAACGCGCGCAACGCGATCGAATGCGAGCTGATCGACGAAGCGCTCGGACGCGTCTTGGCCGCGATCGCGCGGCGTGGGTGGGGCGACGGCGTCGACGTCGTGTTCACGACCGACCACGGTGAGTTGCAGGGCGACTTCGGTTTGATGTTCAAGGGCCCGTACCACGTCGATGGGTTGATGCGGTTGCCGCTCGTGTGGCGTCCGGCGCCGAGCGCGCGGGTCGCGCCGGCCGTCGTGACCAAGCCCGTCGGCCTCGTCGACCTCGCGCCCACGTTCGCAACGATCGCGGGGCTTGCGCCACGGGAGTGGATGCAAGGCAAGCCGTTGCCAGGCGACGATGGTGATGCCGACGCCCGTGGTTTCGAGCGCGTCCTGACCGAGTGGGACAGCGAGCTGTTCGGTGTCGCGGTGCACCTGCGCACGATCACCCGTACTGGCTGGGTGTGCACCGCATACCGCCCCGGATATGTGCACGACGGCACCGAAGGCGAGCTGTACAACAACGCCGACGACCCGTTACAGCGTGAGAACCTCTGGGACGATCCCGCCTACTCGGCGATACGTCGCGACCTCGTCGCCGATCTCTGGGACCACCAACCGCAGCTGCACGTACCGAAGCTCGCGGTCGAAGCACCCGTCTGAGTACCCGAAAGCATCGCTGCTTCGTCGGCCACGGCGGAGTTACTACGCTCGTTCGATGCGAGGAATTCGTCGTCGTTGGGGTGTCGTTGCGAGCGTTGCCGCGCTCTGCGTGATGGGTGTTCCGACTGTGACGCGGGCTGACGCCATCACGATCCCGGCGCATCCGGGCTACTGGCTGCTCGGTGGCGACGGGGGCGTGTTTACCCACGGGGCCCGATTCGCCGGGTCCGCGGCCGCCGACCCGGCCGCGTGTCCGGCGAACTCCACCGACCGAGCGATGCCGAACGGAACCTGCTTCGCGATGGCCGCACGGCCCGACGGGAAGGGCTATTGGATTCTGAACGCGAGCACGGGCAAGGTGTTCCCGTTCGGGAACGCCGCGTTCTACGGGGACCCCGAAACCAGTGACGCCGGCGTGCCGCGCGAATTTGTGCCGAACAGCATCGCGATCGTGTCGACGCCGAGCGGGAACGGCTACTGGATACTCGAGTCGGGACTCAGCGGTCTCGGCGGCGTGCGGGCCTACGGCGATGCCGAGTTCTACGGCGACACTGTGCACCTTGGCCAAGGTCACCGCGGTGTCCCGGTTGGGATGGCCGCGACGCCTGACGGAAAGGGCTACTGGATCGTCGACTCCGATGGCGGCGTGTTCAACTTCGGGAATGCGCAGTACCACGGCAGCCTCGGCACGATCGTGCTCGCGACGCGAGTCGTCGGGATCGCAGCGACGTTGAGCGGCGACGGTTACTACCTGGCGTCGGCCGACGGTGGTGTGTACGCGTTCGGCGACGCGCGCTTCGCCGGATCGGCGTTTGGTATCGGGTTGGTGCGGCCGATCGTCGGCGTGGCTGCGAACGTCTCGGGTTCTGGGTACTGGCTCGTTGCCAGCGACGGCGGCGTGTTCAGCTTCGGCGGCGCACCGTTCCTCGGATCGCAAGGTGGTACCGCGCTCGAGCGTCCGATCTTCGCGATCGCCGCAACCGCGAACGGCGCCTGAGCATTTCGCCGCGCGGCGGCGTGGCGGGTGCGACGACGAACACGGCGTGTCAGTCCGCGTTCTCGGGCGGGATCGGGGCGGTACACGGCTTGCCCGCGCACACGTCGGTGATCGCACCGTCGGGGTGCCAGAACTCGCTCTTCAACTGCATCGCGCCCGGGATGCTCGGTGTGTCATCGTGCGGATCGTGCCCGGCGCGCGACGGCGTGTTGGTTGCGGGGGAACGAGGCGAACCGGTATCCCACAGCACGTAGGCCGAGCCGCGGTAGGGGTAGCGGTCGATCGTCTTGAGCAACCACGTGGGGTCGGTCTCGACGACGCGATCGGGCGCGGCGAGCGGCGAGTGTGCAGCCGCTCCCATCGTCGCGGCTTCGACCCGGAGGCTGTATTCGGTCACTTGGTGATCACCGACCGCGCCGAGCAACAACAGCTGGTGCGCGGGGGTTCCCGGGAGCGGGTTGGACGTCACGTGATTGGCGTAGCCGTCGGTCTCGCCTCGGTCCCACAGCAGCTGCGCGATCTGCAATCCGAGGAGCCGGTCGTAACGTTTCGGATAGGCTGGCAGCATCACCGCGAGGTATTCGTCGA
The DNA here is from genome assembly GCA_038202885.1 of Acidimicrobiia bacterium. Taxonomy (GTDB): domain Bacteria; phylum Actinomycetota; class Acidimicrobiia; order IMCC26256; family PALSA-610; genus JBBREP01. Next base: position 68,828 of record JBBREP010000003.1, read on the forward strand.
AGTCGACGCTGCGGTCGAGCAGCAACGCGTAGTTCATGCCAGCCTCGCCGAGCGTCGCGCGCGTGAAGTCCTGCGCGACGGCGGTGAGCGCACCACCGAGGATCGCGCCTTGACTGTTGCCGTCGAAGTACAACTCGTCGGTCTTCAGCGCTGATTTGCCCGCGAACCGGAACGCCGCGTTGGCGCTGAATCCGTCGGCGTGCTTCATCAACCGGCCGAGGAACAGGTTCGCCAACAGCCCCTGTTGGATGCGGTCGGCCATGGTCGGGAAGTTCGAAAGATCGCGCAGCGAGGTGATCGCGTTGCCGATGTCGTCTTCTGACATTCCGGCCCAGTTCGTGGCGCAGTAGGCGATGTCGTGATCGGCTCCGAGCTTCTTCGTGAGGTCACCGTTGACCTCGGTCAGGTCGCCGAGCAGCCCGTGGCCGTACAGGGCCATGCGCGCCGGCGTCGTGGCCGATGCTTCGGGCAGGTTGCACACGAACGGCGACGTAAAGGTTCCCGACTGACGTTGCGGCAACCCGTTGGCGTCGAGCGTGAATCGACCACCGGGTTTCCCGCCATCGGTGAGGTACAGCGGCATCTCGAACGTGCCTTCGACGCGGCGCCGTACGAACTCGTTCGGTCGGTCGGTCACCTTGCTCACGGTGAATTTCGGTGCTGCGTCTCCGAGCGACCGGAAGGCATCGTCGCGGATCGCGAGCATGCGCCCGGTGAGGCTCTGGGTGCTCGCGATCGTGAAGTCCCACGCCAATTGCGTGTCGGCGCGCCGCACTCCGACGCGGGCAAGGTCGCCGAAGGTGCGCTCCATCGACGGGCGGCGTGCTTCGAATGAGGGATCGGTCGTACGCTGCCCGTCGCGGTATGCCGCGAATGCCGGTGATGGCGCGATGGCGCCTCCCGACGCGTCGACCAAGTGCCGGAGCCCCACGACAATGCGATGTCCGTCGGCGAAATTCTGGGCGGGATGGATGAGCAGCAGCGGCGTGGAGCCCTTGTCGCTGTTCGCGTCGAGTTCGGCCCAGAACGGTTGCCGGTGCCCGTTCGTCGCGTCGACGATCACGATGGGCGAGTTCGGGTCGAGTGATTGCTTGGCGTCGGTGATCGGCGGCAGCTTCGACGCGCGCGCGTCGAGCCCCGCGATCTCGGCGATCATGACCGAACCCGGGCTCCAGCCGTCAGCGCGGTTCTGATCGGTCGCATCGATGTGCACACCCGATGCGTTTGCCGGCAGCGACGCCGACGCGATCGCGAGGCGCCGCGTAGTCGGGGTTGCTGCGGGCACCGTGAAATAGTCGTTCGGGAACGGCAGCATGCAGCGCGCGACGAGCGGGTCGCACCGGCGCTGCAACGTCGTATCGACGCCGAGCGTGCTGACGGCCACGGGTGCGGCGGTCGCCTTCGCCAACGCGGCTGTCGCGGGAGTCGTGCTCGCCGCGGGCTTCGCCGTCGATCCAGAGCTGCAGGCGCCGATGAGCAGCGCCGCGCCGAGCGCGCCCGACATTGGTCGCAACCATCGTGACATTGAGATCCCCTCGCACCAGTTCGAAAGCGCGACCGTAACCGAGACGCCGCGGCCACGCTGGGGATCCAGAGGGCCTACGCCGATGCCATCGGCGCACGTAGCGTTCACCCTCGACCGCGAGCCGAGAATCCGGCGCGCCCGTTCGAAGCGTTTGTGACACGATCAGCGTCGTGAGTACCGCAAACCCTGACGTGCGAAACGAGATCGTCGACGCGATCGATGCCTTGCTCGACGAGGCCGATTTCTCTGGCGTCGTCCAGGTGTCGCGTGGCGCCGACGTGGTGTTCGAGCGAGCGCGTGGTCTGGCTGATCGCGCCCACGCCATACCGAACACGATGGAGACACAGTTCGGTATGGCCAGCGGCTCAAAAGCGTTTACGGCACTCGCAGTGATGGCGCTCGTGAGCGATGGGTTGTTGACGCTGGATACCTCGGTGCGTGAGGTGCTCGGCGAGATCGGTGATCAGCTCGAGCTGATCGACCCGCGTGTCACCGTGGGCCACCTGTTGTCGCATACGTCGGGCATCGGTGACTATCTCGATGAGGAAGCCGATGGCGACATCTCCGACTATGCCATGCCCGTCTCCGTGCACGAGTTCGTGACGACGCGCGACTTTCTGGTTGCGCTGCGCGGTCACCCGAAGAAATTCGAGCCGGGGGAGAAGTTCGCGTATTGCAACGGGGGCTTTGTGGTGCTCGCGCTCGTCGTCGAGGCCGCGAGCGCCAAGCCGTTCCACGACGTCGTCACCGAACGGGTGATCACCCCCGCTGGCATGACCGCGACCGGTTACCCGCGTTCGGATCAACTCCCGGGAACGGCTGCACTTGGATACGTGCCGTCCGACGATGCTTGGCGCACGAACGTCTTCCACCTCCCTGTACGCGGCTCGGGCGACGGCGGCGCGTTCACAACGGTGGCTGACATGGCCCGGTTCTGGTCGGCGCTCTACAACGGCCGCATCCTGGCGCGGCCGGTCATCGACGAGATGGTGATGCCGCGAACGCCCGCGCCGTCGGGCTCGGCTCGCTACGGCCTCGGGTTCTGGTTGCATCCCGATGAGGGGGTGGTGGAACTCGAGGGATACGACGCCGGCGTCTCGTTCCGCTCGGCCTACGCGCCCGCGTCGCAGGTGCTGTTCACCGTGATCTCGAACACGTCGGCTGGGGCATGGCCAGTCGTGAAGCTCCTCGAACGCAACGCGACCCTGCTCGCGCCCTGAGCAGCTTCGACCGCTTTCGGTTTTCCTCTGCACCCCACGGCGTGTAGCGCCGCCCAGTGCAATCAGACCGTAGTGGTGTGCGCCCAGACGGCGTAGAGGGGGTCGTGGCCGGGCACCGTCGGCACGCGTTCGGCGTTCGGCGCGTCGAAACCGACCGCGAGTTGGAAGTAGGTCGCGACGATGTCGCAGTGGGACGCGTCGCTGCTCGCCAGCCAGCCCCGGATGGCCTTGGTAGGAAACACTCGGTTCGAGAGCGTGCACACGAACACGCCACCGGGTCGCAACACACGGCTCACGGCATCGAACACCTCCAGTGGCCGTACGAGGTAGTCGACCGAGACGCAGCACACGACGCTGTCGAACGTGTGGTCGGCGAACGGAAGGTGTGGGTCAGTGTTGAGATCGCGTACGACTCGATCGGTTGCCATGGCGTTGGCGTCGAGCTCCGAGCGGTTCATGCCGAGCGCGGTGAGTGATCGCGGCGCGGCGTGGAAGTGCGACACCCACGACGACATGAGGTCGAGCACGTCGCCGTCGATACCGAGCCGCTCGTAGAGATCGCCGACGGCGGCGATCGCGCCGTCGTCGATATGGGTTACCAGGCGAGGCTGGAGATAGAACGCGTCATCCCGGGCGTTGTCGTCGCGATCGAAGAACGATGGTGGGAACGCGTCGTAGCGCGGGTCCGTTGCCATGTGATCTCCTCTTCGAGCGGCGCATCGCGTTGGCTCGGTGCGGCTACGGGTAATGGTCGGGAAGGTCGTTCTCCCACAACACGCCGTCGCCGGCGCGCAGCGTTGCGCGTACCCACGTGCGGGCGGCATCGCGATCGCGCACGCGCACGACCGTGCCATCGTTGGTGTTGCTTCCCGAACCTTCGCTCGCGCCGGCCAGCAACGCTCGACGGTTTGTGTAGCCGACGATCACCAGCGTGGAGCCCGACGCCGTCACGTCGCTGGCGAATCGGCGGTTCTCGTCGGCCTGGGTGCGGCCGAGTTCGACCATGCCCGGGGTCACGACCGCGCGTCGACCGTCGGGCACCGCCCGCACCAATGATTGCATGGCGCGGTTCGCGCCCTGTGGGTTCGAGTTGAACGTGTCGTCGATCACGAACACGCCCGTGTCGCTCCGCGCCGTAGTGGCGCGATGGTCTGGGCTGGTGAGATGCGCGAGGCGCGAGGCGAGCGCCTGCTCGTCGATCCCGTACGCAAGTGTGGCGGCCACCGCGCACCCGACGTTCTCGGGGTGCACGCCCGAGTCCTTCGAACACGTACCCAACACGCGTCCGTCGTGCACCACTTCGAACGCGTCGCCATGCTCGTTGTCGCGGATTTCAACGTCGAGATCGGGTGTGCCCGCGGTGCCGACTCGCCACACCTTGATCGTCTGCTGCTCGGCGAGATCGGCGAGCAACGGGTTCGAGACCCACAGCACGGCCTGGCTGGCGCGTTCGAGGATTTCGGCCTTGGCCGCCAAGATGGCTTCGATCGAACCGGCGCGCTCGAGGTGCATCGGCCCGACCGCGCAGATCACCCCGATGTCGGGCGGGATCCATGCGCAGAGCGCGCGAATCTCGCCCGGCCCGTACATCCCCATCTCGGCGACGAAGACCTCGCAGCCCGGGCTCATGTGGTCGTTGATCGTGCGCGACAACCCGCCGGTGTTGTTGAACGATGCCGGCGACGCGAGTGCAGTGACGGAGCCGTTGAGCAGGTCGGCGATGTGTTGCTTGGTCGACGTCTTGCCCCAGCTCCCGGTGACGGCGATGACCGTCGGCGCGATTGTGCGGAGCTTTGCCGCGGCGCGGTCGCGATGTCGTTCCATCGCCCGGCGTTCGAACGGCGCCGTGATCGCGGCAGTGGCATCGACGAGCACGACCATCGCGACGGCGGCGAGCGCGGGGCCGGCGTACCACCGTCCGAATGCTGCGGTCAGCGCGATCACGGCGAGCGCGAGCGCCGCGACCACTGCCGTCAACGTCGTGGCCCGTCGGGTCATGCGCAATCGGGTGTCGTGACCGAGCACCGTCATTGGGATTGGAAACGCGCCGCCAGCCGTGGCGGCGGCGAGCGCGCATGGTGCCGCGATCGATGCGCGGGTGGTGATCGCACCGATCGCGCCGAGTATGGCGATGGCGGCGAGCAGTGCGTTGTGTGGGCGGCACACGATCCAGCGCCGGGCGACCACCAACCCGGAGGATGCGATGTAGTGCTCGCGTTGCAGCACCCGCAACCAGCGCGCCGCGGCAACGACCACGGCGAGCGCGCCGACGATGCCCGCGATGATCGTCACGGGTTCGCCGCCGCGTCGATGACCGCATCGAGCGCGGCGCGGGCGCGTTCGGGCGCTTGGAGCATCACGTCGTGGCTTGCGGTGTCGACGACATCGAACGCCACGACGTTGGCAACGACCGTGGCGGCGCGCTGCGCCACGGCGACCGGCACCGCGCTGTCGTTCGCGCCCCAACAAAAGGCCACGGGCACCGTGATGCGCGTGAGGTAGTCGGTGTAGTCCTCGGCGACGACGCGCACGAGCACGGCCCGCATCACTCCGTGTGCGGCCTTGTAGTCGGCCGAGCCGTAACGCTGGCGGAGCTTCTCCATCGAGGATTCACGCAAGAGATGGTGCGCGCAGGCCCAGCGCGCGGCGCGGTACGCGAACGCTGGCGGCTTCGGCGTTGCGAGGTGCAGGAGCGGCACGCCCAGGAACACGACGCCGGCGACGAGTTCGCGATGCTCGGCTGCGAGCACGGCCGCGACGCGCCCGCCGAAGCTGTGGCCCACCACGACATAGGGCGCGCGCCCATCGGCAACGAGCATGTCGGCGATCTGCGCGGCGTATGCAGGTGTACCCCACGCCTCGGGGGGCGCGGGAGAACTCCCGAATCCCGGCAGGTCGGGCACGAGTGCGGCGCGACCGTCGATGAGTCCGAGCATGTCGGCGCGGGTGCGCCCCCATCCGTGCATCGCGAGGATCGTCGGCGCGGGGCCGTCGCGATGCTCGACGAACAACGCGCCGTCGAGGTAGCTACGCACGCTCATTGGGGAAGAGGTTGCCAGATCACGGTGCCGATGCTGGTCACATGAGCTTGGCGGCGATGGATCCAGCCGCGCGCAAGGCCAAGCCATCGCTGGTGGCAGCCCATTGCGGCTCGAGCACCGGCCCGTTGCGCGCTTCGGCGATCAATCCCTGGTAGAGCTGCACCGGCGTCACGCCGACGGCCTGCCAGAGGTAGCCACCCCACGCGCCAGGAATGGCGTTCACCTCGCACAACACGACGTCGTCGTCGCCGTCCCACAAGAAGTCGATGCGCGGCGCTCCCGTGAGGCCGAGCGCCCTGACGAGCGTGCTCGTGTGATCGACGATCTGCTCGCGCACCTTTGGCGGCAGGTTCGCGGGGAGCTCGCGGGGCGCGGAGTCCATACCCGCGCTGCCGCTGCCCGCCAGATACTTGTCGTGATAGCCGTAAATCGCGGAGCTGTCGCGCAACGGCCGTTCGATTTCGCTCAGCTCGACGTTGGGATGCGTGCGCACCGCGATGTTGACGTCGTGCCACCCGTCGAGGAGCGGTTGCACGAGCATCCCGGCGCGCCCGATGCCTCGGCGCGCCAGTGCTCGCGCCGTGTCGATGTCCTCGACGCCTGCTTCCACGCCGAGCGACGAACCACCGAAGCGAGGCTTCACGACCCACGGCGTCGGTGGCATCGTGGCGAGCAGATCGGACGTGTCGCCGTTGCCGTCGCCGTCGAGGCGAAGCAGCGTCGTCGGAATCGTTGGCACGCCCGCCGCCGCGGCGACCGCGGTGGTCGCGAGTTTGTCCATGAGTAGCGCGCACGGTTCGGGGCGAGGCCCGCTCACGTGCAGGCCCGCGAGTTCGAGCAGGCCGGTGAGCGTGCCGTCCTCACCAGGGCCGCCGTGACAACAGTTCAACACCGCGTCGAGCGCGATCGGCGTGGTGCGCATCCGGCGTCGTTCAGCGAAACCGCCGGGCACGCGCAACTCGACCTCGACGGCGCCGGCGGGCTGCGGGTCGAGGAAATCCTTGGCCTCGGCCTCGACGGGGACGCGCAGCCAGCTCGCCGTCTTCGTCCAGTAGAGACAGCAGACGTCGACGCCCGCGCCGACGAGGGCGCGAGCGGCCTGCAGGCCCGTGAGGATGCTGATGTCGTGTTCGGGCGATGGCCCACCGAACACCACACCGACCAGTTCCATCGCCGGTCGACTCTACCGACCGACTGGCCCCACGGCCGTTATTGTTCGGCGCCGCAGATCGCTTGGCCGAGGAGGGGCGCATGGACAGACCGTTCGCGCCCGGTTCGGTGTCGTTCCGCAGCTATCCGCACGACGGCCTCACTCCCGCCGCAACGATTGGCGAGCTGCGCGCCCAGGCCGCGCTCGCGGTCGAGCACGGCTTCGACGGCGTCATGACGAGCGAACACCACGGCGGATTTGCGGGCTACCTGCCAAACCCGCTCCAGCTCGCCGGCTTTCTGCTCGACGCCATGGCGCACGGTTGGGCCGCGCCGTGCCCGCTGTTGCTGACACTCCGCCCACCCGCGCTCGTGGCCGAGGAGATCGCCTGGCTCGCGGCACGTCACCCCGGTCGGGTCGGACTCGGCGTGGCCGCGGGTGCGCTCGCGGTCGACTTCGAGGTGATGGATCTCACGATGGACGACCTCACGGCCCGCTTCGCCTCGTCGCTGGCACGCCTCGCGGCGCTGCTGCGGGGTGCAGCGACGGGACCGCTCAGCGCCGACCCGGCGATCGCGCAATGCGCGATTGCGCCCATCCCACTGCTGAGCGCGGCCGCAAGCAGCGCGGCCGCGCGGCGCGCGGCCGATGTGGGATGCGGGTTGTTGTTCGACTCGCTCGTGACGCCTGCCCGCTGCCGCACGCTCATCGACGCATACCGCGAGGCCGGTGGGAGCGCCCCATGCGTGCTCGTGCGTCGCGCGTGGCTCGGCGCTGCGCCGACCGAGGACATCGAGCGCCAACTCGACGTCTACCGCGGCTACGCGCCCGATCGTGCGCCCGCGCATTGGGGTGCCGACGAGATGGTCGCCGGCGACGACGCCGACGATGTGGCCGGTCGGCTCGTGGCCGCGGTGCACGCAAGCGGCGCCGACGCGCTCAACGTACGTTGCCACGTTCCTGGTGTGTCGCCGGCGGCCGCGCGCGAGCAGATCGGGCGCCTCGGTGACGAGGTGGTGCCGCTCGTGCGCGCAGCAATAGGGTCACAACTATGAGCGACGCCCAGGACTTCTTCACGGCCTCAGCCACGCTGGCCGAGACGACCGAACTCGATCTCGACGCCATGCAGTTGCTGCACCGTCTCGAGATCAGCGGTGACGCGTTCTACAGCGCGTTGGCCGATCGAGTCGACGACACCCACGTTGCGGAGTTGTTCCGTCGCAACGGGCGTGAGGAAACCGGTCATGCCCGACGGATCCGCCGCGCGATCGAGATCAAGGCCGGTGCCGACTACGAGCCGCCGGCCGAGATGTCGGAGGCGTTTGCCATCTCATTGCCCGACCGGATATCGGATGGCATGCTCGACGCCATCCTGCAGGCCGAGCTGGCCGGCGACTCCGGGTACCAGGGTTGGGCCGATCACGAGGCCGATCCTGAGATTGTTCGTTTGCTGCGCCTGAACGGCCGCGAGGAGACGATCCACGGCGAGCGCGTGCGCGAGGCCATGGCCGTCTTGCGTGGCGGAGCCGCGAAGTAGAGGCGTTGCGGAGCCGCGAAGTAGAGGCGTGGCCGAGCCACATTGACGCGGTGCGATCGGGGTCAGGCGATCGGGTCGAAGAGGATCACGGGGATGTCGCGTTCGGTCTTGGCCTGATAGTCCGCGTACGCAGGCCACGCCTCCACGCAGACCGGCCACCACGCCTGCTTTTCCTCGGCAGTCGCGGTGCGGGCCCGAAGTTCCATCACGTGGTCGCCGTCCTGGAGTGTGACCCGCGGGTCGGCCAGAAGGTTGAGATACCAGACCGGATGCTTGGGCGCGCCGCCCATTGACGCCACCACCGCGTACTCGCCGCCGTGTTCCACGCGCATGAGTGCGGACTTGCGCACTTTGGCGCTCTTGCGACCTACGGTCGTCAAGATCACGCACGGCTTGCCCTGGAGGAGGTTGCCCTCCTTACCGCCGGTGGCCTCGTACGTCGTGACCTGATCGGCAACCCAGTCCCATGGGCTTGGTTCGTAGTCGCCTTGTATTGCCATCGTCATACCTCCGCTGTCACGAGCCCTTCGGTCTAGCTGTCGTAGCCCGAGGCGCGACGCGAGCGAACGTAGCGCGGGTCAGCTCACCTCGCGCCAGCCGTCGTAGAAGCCATCGTCGAACTCGTCATCGAGACAGCCGCACGACAGGAGTTGGTGGCCACACTCCGGACACTCTTCGATGTCGCAGCCGAGATGGTGCACGCTGCCCGGCATCACGCCGCAGTCGTAACAACGCTGCCCGGCCGTCGGGTTCGACCAGCCGGCCTCGTCGCCCCACAGGACCCGGGCATGGACCGATCCATCGACCGCCAGCTCGCTGAGGGTGCACGAAAACGCCGTGGTCATTTCTTGGTTGCAGTCAGTGCATTTCGCCATGTCCGCAGCATGGCAGAGGGCTGAGACACTGTGTCTCTTGCGCCTACTTCGTCCGGCGCGGCGGGCGCCCTGCGCAGCCATTTCGCTCCTTCGTCGCTCGTGGCCTGCTCCGGTTGCCGCACCCGTCTCTTGCGCCTACTTCGTCGCGTCGTCGGCGCAATTGGCCGATGGGCACGGGGCCCGGGGACCTTCGGCCCTGCCGCGCCGTGGTCGCAATTGCTTGGCTGTGGAGATGCGCGCCAGCGAACACGATGATCCGTCACGGGTGGCGTCGCCGCGCCGTCATCACTGGATCCGCTCGGTGCTGCTCGTCGCCATCGTGGTGCTGCTCGTCGGCGGCGGGGCGTTCTGGTGGCGTTGGCACCAGCGGGGCCCGAGTCAAGCGTCGATCTCGGGCGCGGTCGATCGGTTTCGATCGTCGACCTCCGCCGCATCGACCCCGCCGAACGCCCCGACCCCGCCGGCCGCGCCAGCCGCGTTGGCACCGAAGGTGGGTGTCTACAGCTACTCCGGCACCGGGAGTGAGCGCCTCTCGTTCCTCTCTACGAGCCAGTCACAGGGCCCGAACTTGCCCGGCACGGTGGCCGCCGCGGCCCACGGCTGCTGGACGTTCCAGATCGAATACAACTCGTTCCACAACCAGTCGTGGACGTGGTGCCCAAGCGGCGACAAGTTGCTCGAGCGCGGCGGCGTGTCGCGGCAGAAGTTCGACTTCGCCGCGTTCAAGATGAGTGAGACGAGCACGTTGACATGCACGCCCGGCTTCGCGGCGTTCGATCGCGCCGCGCGTCCCGGCCAGCATTGGACTGCTCGCTGTGCCGGGCATTCGTCGACCACTGGAGCCGACGTCACGACGATTGGAACGGTGCTGTATATCGGTCGTCAGACAATTTCGGTGGGCTCGACGAGCGTCGAGACCGCGCACTATCGCATCGACCGCACCATGAGCGGTGGTCAGACCGGCACCGAACGCGACGACACATGGTTCGCGACGACGAACGCGCTGCCAGTGCGCGCCGAGCGTTCGATCCGCGCGGTGTCGCCCGCGCCAGCGCCACTCAACAAGGTGACCTACACCGAATCGAGCCGGTGGCAGCTCACGTCGCTCACGCCGTCCACGTGATCGAACCCGTTGATTGATCGGGCGGCGGCGTTGGCCCTCGCAGTCGCAGTTGTGATCGTGGGTGAGCGGTCGTAGCCTGACCGCCCGCGCGCTCGCGCCCGACGCGAGCCACGTTCGACGAGAGGATTTCGCAATGGCTGACTGGGGATTCGAGACCCGCCAGGTGCACGCCGGTGCCCAACCCGACTCGGCTACGAACGCTCGTGCGGTGCCGATCTACCAAACGACGAGCTACGTGTTTCGCGACACCGAGCACGCCGCCAATCTGTTCTCGCTGCAAGAACTCGGCAACATCTACACGCGCATCATGAACCCGACCCAAGCGGTCTTCGAGGAGCGGCTCGCGGCGCTCGAAGGCGGCGTCGGCGCGCTCGCTACTGCGAGTGGCCAGGCGGCTGAAACGATCGCGCTGCTCAACCTGGCCGAGGGTGGCGGGCACATCGTGTCGAGCGCATCGCTCTACGGCGGTACCTACAACCTGTTGCACTACACGTTGCCGAAGTTGGGTGTCGAGGTCACGTTTGTCGATGAACCCGACGATCTCGACGCGTGGCGTGCCGCGATCCGTCCGAACACGCGCGCGTTCTACGGCGAGACGATGGGGAACCCGAAGGGCGACGTGTTCGACTTCGGCGGCGTCTCCGCGATCGCGCACGACGCCGGGATCCCGCTCGTGATCGACAACACCGTCGCGACGCCGTACCTCTGCCAGCCGCTGCTCCATGGCGCCGACATCGTGTTGCACTCGGCCACGAAGTTCATCGGCGGTCACGGCACGTCGATCGGTGGGATCATCATCGACGGTGGCCACTTCGATTACGAAGGCAGCGGTCGTTTCGCCAACTTCACCGAACCCGACCCGAGCTATCACGGCCTGGTGTTCTCGGAGCTTCCCGAAGGGTTGTGGCCCGCGCGCTACATCCTCAAGGCACGGTTGCAATACCTGCGCGACATCGGCGCCGCGATCTCGCCGTTCAACGCGTTCCTCATGATCCAAGGCCTCGAGACGCTGAGCTTGCGGATGGAGCGCCACTGCTCCAACGCCCAGATAGTCGCCGAGTGGCTGGAGGCGCGCGACGAGGTGAGCTGGGTCAAGTTCCCTGGCCTCGCGTCGAGCCCTTGGGATGCCCGTCGGCGCCAGTACCTGCCGAACGGCGCCGGCGCCATCATGGCGTTTGGCATCAAAGGTGGTGCCGAGGCCGGCAAGCGTTTCATCGAAGGCCTCGAACTGTTCAGCCACCTTGCCAACGTCGGCGATGTGCGCAGCCTCGCGATTCACCCCGCGAGTACCACGCACAGCCAATTGTCCGACCTCGAGCAGGTGAGCACCGGGGTGAGCCCCGATCTGGTGCGATTGTGCATCGGCATCGAGTCGGTCGCCGACATCCTCGCGGATCTGGAAGCGGGTTTCCGCGCCGCCAAGGGTGCCTGAGCGCGCACGACCATGAGCTTCGAGTACCGGCGGGCCAACACCGGCGCGTGGCTCGAGGGCGATCCGATCGGGCATCGCCAATTCGTGACGTGTCAGCACGACGAACCGCTCGAACTCGAAGCGGGCGGGCGGCTTGGCCCGATCACGATCGCCTACGAAACGTGGGGCACGCTCAACGCCTCGCGAACGAACGCGATCCTCGTCGAACACGCGCTCACCGGCGACAGCCACGCGCACGGACCGGAGGGCGCCGGCCATCCTGAAGAGGGTTGGTGGCACGCGCTGATCAGTTCGGGTCAGGCGATCGACACCGACTCGTTCTTCGTCGTGTGCCCGAACGTGCTCGGTGGGTGCCAGGGCACCACGGGGCCGTCGTCGCTCGCGCCCGATGGCCGCCCCTACGGGAGCCGCTTCCCGTGGATCACGCCGCGCGATCAGGTGACGGTGGAAACCGCGCTCGCCGATGCGCTCGGCATCGAATGCTGGCATGCGGTTGTCGGTGGATCGATGGGCGGCATGCGCGTGCTCGAGTGGGCCGTCGGTCATCCGGCGCGTGTGCACAAGGCCGCGGTCGTCGCCGTCGGTGCGTATGCCACCGCGGAACAGATCGGGTTGTCGTCTACCCAGAATCGAGCGATCCTCGTCGATCCGAACTTCCGCGACGGCGACTACTACGACGGTGCGCACAGCCCCGAGCGCGGGTTTCGGATCGCCCGCCAGATCGGCCAAATCTCGTACCGCAGCGAGCTCGAGTTCCACCGGCGGTTTCATCGCAAGCCGCAGGGCGACGAGGATCCGCTGCACGGCGGGCGCTACGCGATCGAGAGTTACCTTGAGCACCAGGGCGACAAGCTTGTGAAGCGCTTCGATGCGAACAGCTACTTGATCTTGTCGACCGCGATGAATCATTACGACGTCGGACGCAATCGCAACGGTGTCGCCGAGGCACTCGCGCGGGTGACGGCCGACGTCTCGATCGCCGGCATCTCGACCGACCGGCTCTATCCGCTGCGCCTGCAGCACGAGCTCGCCGAGTTGCTCGGCGTCGGGTCGGTGGAGGTCATTTCCTCGGTCGACGGTCACGATGGCTTCCTCACCGAGCCCGAAGCCGTCGGCAAGTTCATCCGCCACGCCCTCCTCGGCTGAACGCTGGTAACGATCGCGGAGCGGCGACCGGAGCAGCCCAGGAGCGACGGAGGAGCGAGATGGGTGCGCAGGAAGCTCGCCCGCGCCGGACGGAGTAGGCGCAAAGAGGCTCCTGTCGCAGGCTGGTGGTTGTCTGGGTAGATGGACTTGCGAGATGATGCGCTTGAGGCGCTGCGGAAGCTGATCGGCGATCCCGATGTGGTGTTCCGCGACGGGCAGTGGGATGCCATCGAGGCGCTCGTCGATGCTCGGGGGCGAGTGCTGTGCGTGCAGCGCACCGGATGGGGTAAGAGCGCGGTCTATTTCGTGGCGACGTTGCTGTTGCGCGCCCGCGGCGCGGGGCCCACCATCATCGTCTCGCCGTTGCTCGCGCTCATGCGCAACCAGATCGAACACGCCGAGCGCGGGGGAGTGCGTGCCGCGAAGTTCGACTCGACGAGCGACGACGATGCGTGGCGCGAGGTGCGCGACCGGCTCGAGCGCGACGAGATCGATCTGCTGCTCGTGTCGCCGGAACGGTTCGCGAACCCGTGGTTCGTCGCCAACGTGATGCCCGATCTCGCGCGGCGCGTCGGCTTGTTCGTGGTCGACGAGGCTCACTGCATCAGCGACTGGGGCCACGATTTCCGCCCGAACTATCGGCGCATCACTCGCATCCTTCAGTCACTCCCAGCCGGCGTGCCCGTGCTGTGCACCACGGCCACTGCGAACGACCGCGTTGTGGCCGACGTTGCCGCCCAGCTCGGCGAAGACCTGCTCGTGCTGCGCGGGCCGCTCGCGCGCAGCAGTCTCACGCTCGACGTGGTGCGCCTGCCGAGCCAAGCCCAGCGGCTCGCGTGGTTGGCGACCGCGATTCCCGAAATGGCGGGCTCGGGCATCGTCTATACGTTGACGGTCGACGACGCGCGCCAGGTCGCCGAGTGGCTGCGCGTGCAGGGCCTCGACGCGGTGAGCTACACGGGCCCCGATGAATCGTCGGATCGGATCGACATCGAAGCACGCCTGCGTGACAACGAGGTGAAGGTGGTCGTCGCGACGTCGGCCCTCGGCATGGGCTACGACAAACCCGATCTCGCGTTCGTCGTGCATTATCAGGCGCCGGGATCTGCGGTGCACTACTACCAGCAGGTCGGCCGAGCCGGGCGCGCCATCGCCAATGCGTACGGGATCCTGCTCGACGGTGAGGAAGATCAGCGGATCGTCGACTGGTTCATCGACACGGCGTTTCCGAGCCGGGAAAACGCCGAAGCGACGGTGGCGATGCTCGACGAGGCCGGCGATTGGGTCGGTGTGCGCGAGATCGAGACCACGGTCAACGTTCGCCGTTCGCGCCTCACGAACATGCTCGTGAATCTCGAGGTCGACGGTGTGATCGAGCGCAACGGGGCGAAATATCGCCGCACACCCGCGCCGTGGACGTATCCCGGAGAACGCATCGAGCAGATCACCGGCGCGCGCCGCGCCGAGCAGGCGCGCATGCTCGAGTATCGCCGGGGTGACGGTTGCCTCATGCAACACCTGCGCGCCGAGCTCGACGACGCCGACGCGCAACCGTGCGGTCGCTGCGGGCATTGCCTCGGGCGCGCCGTGCTCGACATTGATGTCGACCCCGTGCTGGCCCGGGCGGCCGTCGCGTTCGTGCGCGATCGCCCGCACGACATCGAGCCGCGCAAGCAGTGGTCACGGGGCGGTCGCATCGGTGCTGATTTCATCGCCGAGCGGGGCCGGGCGCTCTGCCGGGCCGACGACGCGGGCTGGGGCGCCGATGTCGTGCGCCAACGGGCCGACGGCGAATTCAGCGGCGAAGTCGCGACGGCCCTCGCCGAACTCGTGGCGCGCTGGCAGCCGTTGCCGTCGCCCACATGGGTCACGTGCGTGCCGTCGCTCCGCCGGCCCGAACTGGTTGCGTCGCTCGCGGCGCGCGTCGCCCGGGAGCTCGACGTTCCGTTCCATCCGGTCGTGGTGAAGGAGGTGGAACGCGAGCCGCAACTCCGCATGGAGAACAGCGCCCAGCAGCACGCCAATGTCGCGGGCGCGTTCGCGGTGGTCGGCGACGTGCCCGACGGGGCGGTGCTGCTGGTCGACGACATCGTCGACTCGGGCTGGACGCTCACCGAGGTTGCGGCGCGCCTGCGCGAGGCCGGTGCGGGGCGTGTGTTTCCCGTCGTCCTCGCCATGGCGGCGGGGTGATCGGCTAGAACTCGCGCACGACCGACGAATCGATTGGAGCCGCCAGATGTTTCCTGCCCAGGGCCGTTCTGCTGACGAGGTGCTCGGCGACATCGAAGCTCGTCGTGCGCGTGACCCCGACGTGCACGGTGCACGGCTGTTCGGTCTCGTGTATCCATCGGGTCGAGCCGATCTCGAAACCCTCATCGAACAGGTCAACCGCCAGTTCCTGTTTGCCAACGCGCTGAACCCGTTCAAGTTCGTCGAGCTCGCAGCCATGGAAGCCGAGGTGCTCGGCGCGGTCGGCTCGCTCCTGCACGTGCCCGAAGGTGGCGGCGGTGCCATGACCGCGGGTGGCACCGAATCCATCCTGATGTCGATGCTCGTGCAACGCGAACGAGCCAAAGCGCGCGGAGTGGTGCGACCAAAGATCCTCGCCCCACTCTCGGCGCACCCCGCTTACGCCAAGGCCGCGCACTACTTCGAGATGGATCTCGTGCAGGTGCCGCTCGACGCGCAGTACCGCGCCGATGTGGGCGCGGCGAGCGAGCTCATCGGACCCGACACCGCTGTGGTCATTGCCTCGGCGTTCTCGTATCCCTACGGGATCATGGACCCGGTACCGGAGCTGGCCGCGCTGGCCGCTGCGCACGGCGTGGGATGCCACGTCGACGCGTGCATCGGCGGTTTCGTGTTGCCGTTCCTGGAACGGATTGGTGTCGCCATACCGCCGTGGGACTTTCGGGTGCCCGGCGTCACCGAGATTTCGGCCGACGTGCACAAATACGGTTACACGCCCAAAGGCGCATCGGTCGTGCTGCACCGCGACGCCGACTGGTTCGGCCACCAGGTGTTCTTGTACGACCGCTGGCCGGCGGGGCTCTACGGCTCGCCGGCGATGGCCGGCGCGCGGCCAGCCGCGCCGATCGCGGTCGCGTGGGCTGTCATCAACTACCTCGGCGAGTCGGGATTCTGCGAGATCGTCGGCGGTCTGCGCGACACGTTCACCAAGCTGCGCGCCGGCATTGATGCGATCCCTGGTCTGCGTATCGTCGGCGACCCAGTCGGGCCCGTGTTGTCGTTCGAAGGTGATGGCATCGACGCCTACGCCGTCGGCGACGTGATGGACGACAAGGGCTGGCACCTCAATCGCAACACCGATCCGCGTTCGTTGCACGTGATGGTGTCACCGGCGCATGCGGCGCGCCTCGACGACCTGCTCGCCGACCTCGCCGACGCCGCGGCCCACCATGGCGACGCTCGCCAGAAGCAAGCCCGCTACTCGTAAGGAGATCCCATGGATGTGCACGGCACCCACACCTACGACGCGTCGATCGACGCAGTACTGGCGCTGTTGCGCGATCGCGATGCGACCGTCGCCAAGTACGAGAGCATGGGGCATCGCAACGTCGAGGTCATCGACCTCAGCGAAACTGACGCAAAGCTGCACGTCGCCACGTCACGCGTCGTCGATGTCGAGATTCCCGGTTTCGCCAAGAAGTTCCTGAAGCCGACGAACACCATGACCCAGACCGACGAATGGTCCCCAGAGGGCGACGGTTCGTGGGACGGCCACTTCGAGGTCGAGGTGAAGGGCGCACCGATCCATCTCGGCGGCACGATGCACCTGCGGCCCGAAGGCGACAAGTGCAGTCACGACGTGACGATTCGGGTCGACGTGAAGGTGCCATTCGTCGGCGGCAAGATCGCCGAGTGGGCGGGCAAGAACGATGTCCGGCGCACACTCGACGCCGAGTTCGCGTTCAACGACGCTTGGTTGACTGAACACCGTTGAAGTGCGGTGCAGTCGCACCGGATATGGCGTACCGTCTCAGGGAGTTTGCAGATTCGCTGGCTCGCAGCGTTGGATGGAGGAGCACGCCATGGGAGACAAGTCGCCGAAGAAACCGACGAGCAAGAAGCCCGGCAAGTCGCTGAAGGAAAAGCGCGAGGCCAAGCAGGCCAAACGCTCTGGCAAGAATTGAGCGCCGCGGTCCCAGCGATCGGGGGCGGGACGGCGCCGCCGGCGGGTCACCGGTGCGTCAGTCGAACGTCACGAGTTGGCGCGCGACGGTTCCGGTCTGGAGCGCCGCGAAGCCGTCGTTGATCCGCTCGAGCGGCATCGTGGCGCTGACGAGTTCGTCGAGTTTGAGCCGTCCGTCGAGATACCACTCGATGTACTGCGGCATGTCGATGCGAAAGCGGTTCGAGCCCATGTTCGATCCTTGCAGGCGTTTCTCCATCAGCAGCTGAAAGCCGTCGATCTCGACCGTCTGTCCGAACGGGATCATGCCGATCACTGTGGCGGTACCGCCGCTGCGCAGCATGTTGAAGGCCTGTTGCGCGGTGGCCTTGAGCCCGATCGCTTCGAAGGCATGATCGACCCCGCCACTCGTGAGCTCGATCACTGCGCCCACGGGATCGCCGGCCGACGCATCGATGATGTCGGTGGCGCCGAACGCGCTGGCCATGGCGAGCTTCTCGGGAACCTGGTCGATCGCGATGATGCGTCCGGCGCCGACGAGTCGTGCGGCCTGGATCGCGTTGAGCCCGATACCGCCGCAGCCGATCACGGCCACGATCTCGCCCGCGCGCACTTTGGCCGTGTTGGTGACGGCGCCGACGCCGGTGGTGACGCCGCATCCGATGAGCGCAGCCTTGTCGAGCGGCATGTCGGGACGGATCTTCACGAGCATGTGCTCGTGCACGAGCATCAGCTCCGCGAAGCACGACAGATCGAAGAACTGGAACACCGCGTGACCGCCCCGCTGGAGCCGCGGCGGTGCGCTCGGGTCGGGTCGGATCGCCTCTTTGTTGCAGAGGTTCGGGCGGCCCGACAGGCAGTATTCGCAGGCGCCGCAGAAGCCGCTGACGCAGCTGATGACGTGATCGCCGGGCCGCAGGTACGTGACCTCGCGTCCGACTGCTTCCACCACGCCCGCCGCCTCGTGGCCGAGCACTGCCGGCACAGGGCAGGGATACGACCCGACCATGAAGTGCAGATCGCTGTGGCACAGCCCGGCCGCGGTCGTGCGCACGAGTACCTCGTGCGGGCCTACCGAACCAATCTCGATGTCGTCGATCACGAGTTCGCCAGGAACCTGTTCGAGTACCGCCGCTTTCATGGCCCGAGACGATACCGGGAGCCCCTCGGGGCGCGAGCGCAGCGAGCGGGGGTGCACGCGCGAGCCCCTCGGGGCGCGAGCGCAGCGAGCGGGGGTGTGCGCGAGCCCCTCGGGGCGCGAGCGCAGCGAGCGGGGGTGTGCGGGAGCCCCTCGGGGCGCGAGCGCAGCGAGCGGGGGTGCAGCGTCCGCTGCTACGGTCCGGCGCGTTCACTCGCCCAAAGGAGTACCCATGAGCACCCAGCCCCTCGAAGCAGCCATCGCAACCACTCGCTCGGTGTTGACGTCGGTCGACGCCTCGCAGCTCGGCGAGAGCACGCCGTGCGCGTCGTGGAAGGTCAGCGAGCTGATCAACCACATCGTCGGTGGTCAATACTTCTTCACCGCTGGCATCGAGGGCACTCCGTTCGCGACCGACAGCCAAGACTTCTCGGCTGGCGACTTCGTCGCGGCCTTCGACGACGCGTCGGCCAAGTGTGTCGCGGCGTTCTCCGCCGACGGCGCCATGGCGAAGATGTGCACGTTGCCGTTCGGCACGATGCCGGGTGCGGCCTTCGCGGGCCTGGCCGCGACCGACACGTTCGTGCACGGTTGGGATCTGGCCAAGGCCACCGGCCAGCCGACGGACTTGAGCCCCGAGCTTGCGGTTGGGTTGCTGATGGGCGCCAAGCAAGGGATTTCCGACGCGATGCGCGGCGCGGAGCCCATGCCGTTCGGCCCGCAGCAGACCGCGCCTGCCGGCGCGAGCAAGGCCGACGAGCTTGCCGCGTTCCTCGGTCGCACCGTCTGACCGGTGCTGCGGTTCGCCATCATTGGCGCCGGGATGGCCGGTGTCCTGAGCGCGATCAAGCTCACCGAAGCTGGTTATACCGACTTCACCGTCTACGAAAAGGGTGATCGGTTCGGCGGTACGTGGCGTGAGAACACATACCCGGGGTTGGCGTGCGATGTGCCGTCGCATCTGTACAGCTATTCGTTCGCGCTGAACTCGGAGTGGAGCCAGACGTATTCGCCGGGGCCTGAGATTGAGGCCTATTTCGAGCGCGTTGCTCGAGAACGCGGTGTCGACGCGAGGACGCGGTTCGGTTCCGAGGTGACCAGCTGCGTGTTTCGAGAGGGCCGTTGGCACCTCGGTACGGCCGACGGGCATCGCGACATCGTCGACGTGGTGATTGCCGCCACCGGCGTGTTGCATCATCCCCGCTACCCCGAGATCGATGGCCTCGACGAGTTCGAAGGGTCCGTGTTTCACAGCGCGCGCTGGGATCACGACGTCGAGCTGGCGGGGGCACGCGTCGGTGTGATCGGGACGGGCTCGACGGCCGTGCAGATCGTGTCGGCGGTTGTCGACGAGGTCGCCCATCTGTCGATGTTCCAGCGCACGGCGCAGTGGATCATGCCGCAGCAGAACGCGCCGTTCAGTGAGTACGACAAGGAACAGTTCCGCCAACATCCAGAGCAGCTTGCCGCGGTCCACGAACGTCTCTCGGAGTTGTTCGGCGGGTTCTCGAACGCCGTGATCGACGCGACGTCGCCGATCATGACGATGATCGAGGAGTCGTGTCTGACGAACCTTGAGACGAATGTGACCGACCCCGTGCTACGGGAACGGCTCCGGCCCGACTACCGCGCCGCGTGCAAACGGCTGATCATCTCGCCGAATTTCTACGAAGCGATCCAACGGCCCAATGCCGAGTTGGTGACCGAGGGCATCGAGCGAGTCGAGGCATTGGGTGTGCGTACCCGCGACGGGCGGCTGCACGAGCTCGACGTGCTCGTGCTCGCGACCGGCTTCAAGGTCGATGCGTTCATGCGACCGATGCAGCTCGTTGGACGCGACGGTTGTCGCCTCGACGAGGTCTGGGCCGAGCGACCGACCGCGTACCTGTCGATCTCGATTCCGGAGTTCCCGAACTTCTTCATGCTCAACGGACCGAACGGCCCGGTCGGGAACTTCTCGTTGATCGAGATCGCCGAGCTGCAGTTCGCGTATGTGCAGCAACTCATCGACCTGCTCGCTCGGGGCGTCTGTCGCGAGGTCAGCGCCAGCGGCCCGGCAACCGAGGCCTTCGAAGCCGCCCGGGTCGAAGCGGCCAGCCACACCATCTGGGCCACCGGCTGTCAGAGTTGGTACCTCGACGATCGGGGTGTGCCGGCGTCGTGGCCGTGGACGCTCGCCCGTTTCCGCGAAGAAATGGCAACGCCCAAACTCGAAGCCTTCGACCTCCGCTAGCCCAAACCTCGCGCCCAACCCCAGACCTCGCGCCCAACCCCAGACCTCGCGCCCCCGCACCGTCCCCACCCCAACATCTAGATGCGTCGTGCGACCGCCGTATAGAGGGGTCAAACGACGCATCTGCAGTGTGGGCGGTTAGTGGGTGCGGAGGTGGAAGGATTTGGGGCGGGTGAGGGCTTCGAAGCCGAGGGGCGACAGCGTGCACCCGTGGCCGGTGTCCTTCACGCCGCTCCACGCCAGGGCAGGGTCGAGGTAGTCGCAGCGGTTCGCGTACACCGTGCCCGTGTCGAGGCGCTCGCCGATCGCGCGGGCTGCGTCGATGTCGGCGGTCCACACCGACGCGGTCAGGCCGTAGTCGGAGTCGTTCATCAGGGCGATCGCCTCGTCGTCGTTGTCGACGGGCATGATCCCGATCACCGGACCGAACGACTCCTCGCGCATGACGCGCATCGAGTGATCGACACCGACGAGCACCGTCGGCCCGAGATACGGCGTGCCGGCGCGTGATGCATCGAAGTCGGCTTCGCTCGTGAGCGCCGTGGCGCCGTTCGCGAGCGCTTCGGCGATCTGCGCTCGCACCTGACCGGCTGCGCCCGCGTTGACCATCGGCCCGATTGTCGTTGCGGGGTCGCGCGGGTCGCCGAGCACGTAGCCGCGCGCCAAGGCCGCGAACTGTTCGATGAAATCCTCATACACATCGCGGTGCACGTAGATGCGTTCGAGACCACAACACGACTGGCCCGCATTGAAGAAGGCGCCGTCGACGTTCTCAGCGACAGTGAACTCCAGGTCGCAATCGGCGCGCACATAGGACGGGTCCTTGCCGCCGAGTTCGAGCCCGGTGCCGATGAACCGTGCTGCGGCGGCGTGCTGGATCGCGTGACCGCCGTCGACCGAACCCGTGAACGCCACGAATCCGACCCTCGGATCCGCGATCATCTGGGCGATGTCGTCGTGCGTTGCGTGCACATGCTGGAGGACGCCGTCGGGAAGACCGGCGGCGCGGAACGCTTCGGAGTAGCGCTCGGCGCACAGCAGGGTCTGCGTTGCGTGCTTCAAGATCACGGTGTTGCCGGCCAGCAGCGCAGGAACGATCGTGTTGACCGACGTCAGGTACGGGTAGTTCCACGGGGCTATCACGAGCACGGTGCCGACCGGCTCGCGGCGGATGTAGCGATCGAAGCCGTCCTGGGCCGGCGCCACGATGTCGTCGAGGGCCTCGGGCGCGATCGCGGCCATGTGACGAGCACGTTCTGCGAAGCCTCGTGTGATCTCGAACGGCGTGTGCGCGATGGGCCGACCCATTTGCAGCGTCAATTCGAGCGCGAGCTCGTCAGCGTGTTCGCAGCACCACTGCACCGCGCGCTCGACCACTGCGGCGCGCGCGGCGAGGGGCGTCGCGCGCCACTCGCCACGCGCCGCGACGGACCGAGCGAGGGTGCGCTCAAGATCCTCAGGCGTGATCGTGGTGCGTTCGGCGATAAGGGCACCGTCGATGGGTGAGATGACGCGCTGCATGTTCACCGGCGGCACGGTAGTCGTCGCCGCCTTGTACCAGGCCGGCTAGCGACGTCGCGCCGCGCGATGGCGGAGCGAAACCTAGATTGCCTGCTGACCGGGCCGTGTGGCTACGTCGCCCATGAAGGAGTGCTCGCATGAGAGTCGTCGTTGCGGGGCAGGTGCCATCGACGTTGGCCGCGGACGATACGCATCCGTATCGCACCGGCCCTTGGCGTCCGCAACACACCGAATACGACGCCTTCGAGCTCGACGTGGTGGGCGAACTTCCCGACGATCTCGACGGCGTGTATCTCCGCAACACCGAGAACCCCGTGCACGACGCGCTCGCGACCTACCACCCGTTCGACGGCGACGGCATGCTGCACTCGATCTCGTTCGCGAACGGCGCGGCCGAGTACCACAACCGTTTTGTGCGCACGGCCGGCTTCGAAGCCGAACAGATCGCCGGAGGACCGCTGTGGGCCGGCCTGGCCGAAGCCCCTTCGTCATCGCTGCGCGACGACGGCTGGGGCGCGCGGGGTCGCATGAAAGATGCGTCGAGCACCGATGTTGTCGTGCACGCGGGCCGGGCATTGACGAGCTTCTATCAATGCGGCGATCTCTATTCGCTCGACCCGATCACGCTCGAACAATTCGGACCCGTGTCGTGGAACGGAGCGTTCCCGTCGGCGCGAGGTGTCTCGGCGCACACCAAGGTGGACGAGCACACCGGTGAATTGCTGTTCTTCAATTACGCCACCGATGCGCCGTTCATGGAATACGGCGTGGTCGACGCGGCGGGAACACTCGTGCACCTCACGCCGATCGAGCTCCCCGGCCCGCGCCTCCCACACGACATGGCGTTCACCGACAACTACGCGATTCTCAACGACTGTCCGTTGTTCTGGGACCCCGACCTGTTGGCGCGCGGCCACTACGCGGCGCGCTTTCACCCCGAGCTGCCGACTCGCATCGGTATCGTGCCCCGCCGCGGCACGAACGCCGATATTCGTTGGTTCGATGCCGATCCCACGTACGTATTGCATTGGATCAACGCCTACGAAGACGGCGACGAGGTTGTGCTCGATGGATTCTTCGAAGGTGATCCGGCGCCGGCGTACCGCGACGACGGCGGGCCGCTCGAGCGCATGTTCCGATTCCTCGCACTCGATCGCATGCAGACCCGCGCGCACCGCTGGCGCTGCAACCTCGTGACGGGCATGGTCACCGAGCACGACCTGTCGGATAGCATCATCGAGTTCGGGATGATCAACGCACGCAACGCCGGCCGTCCTTACCAGTACACCTACGCGATGACCGGAGTGCCGGGCTGGTTCCTGTTCGACGGCCTCGTCAAACTCGATGTGCGCGACGGCACCGAACAGCGTTACTCCTTCGGCGAGGGAGTATTCGCGAGCGAGACACCGTTCGCTCCGCGCGCCGCCTCACTGTCGGCACCCGCCACAATGCACGCGGGCCCGGAAGACGATGGCTATCTCGTGACGTTCGTGACTGACATGAACGAAGACCGTTCCGAATGTCTGGTGTTCGACGCCGCCGACATCGGCCCCGGCCCCATCGCCCGCGTCGCCCTCCCCGAACGCATCTCCAGTGGGACGCACACGTTCTGGGCCGATGCGGCCTCGTGCGCGCGATCGGAGTGACGCGGTCGGCGCGCCAACCCCACTGAGGTGATGACCGCACTGGTGCACTCGCGGGTGGGGCCGGACTCGAACCAGCTTCGGGTTTCGGTACTACCGTCGCGTTCGACGGCACGTGTCCGGTGCCGGTCCCGGTTTGCCAGTTGTCGCAAGGAGAATGAGATGCGCGTCCATGTGGATAGCGAGCGATGTCAGGGCCACAACCGCTGCTACGCGCTCGCGCCCGAATTATTCGATGTTGATGATCTCGGTTACGCGACCGAGGTGGGTGACGGCACCGTGCCGGCCGCCATGGAGGAACAGGCCCGGCTTGCGGTGGCGAACTGCCCCGAACTCGCGATCGAGATCACGGAGGACGCATGACGCTGCACGACGCGGGTCACGACACGGGTCACGACACTGGTCGGGTCCGGGTCACCGACTGGGCGACCGACTTCGACCACACCGACCCCCAGTGGGTTGCTGATCCGTTCCCGATCTGGGACGAGCTGCGCGCCACAT
This sequence comes from Acidimicrobiia bacterium, assembly GCA_038202885.1. GTDB lineage: Bacteria > Actinomycetota > Acidimicrobiia > IMCC26256 > PALSA-610 > JBBREP01. Next base: position 93,066 of record JBBREP010000003.1, read on the forward strand.
GCCCGGTCGCGCACAGCGAGCGCTATGGCGGCACGTGGTTGCCCGTGCGCCACGACGACGTCGCGGCCGTCGCGTACGACACCGAACACTTCACGTCGCGCTCGGTCGTGGTGAGTACCGTGCGGCCCGGCGGTAACGACCTGCCCGCGCCGATCGGCATTGCGCCTCCCATAACTTCGGATCCGCCGTTTCACGCGCTCGCTCGCCGGTTGCTGCTCCCAGCGTTTGCACCGAAGAAGGTCGAGGCGTACGAAGCGTTTACGCGCGAGCTGTGTCGAGACCTGCTCGACGAGCTCGAAGGACGCGACGTTGTCGACGCGGCCGTCGAATATGCGCAGCACATCCCGTTGCGCGTCATCGTGAAGATGTTGGGGTTCCCGCAGGAAGACGCCGACATCTTTCGGCGCTTCATCCGCATGGTGATCGAAGACGTCGACATGCCGGCCGAGGAACGCCAGGCGAGCATTGATGAAGGCGAGCTCGAGGCCTATATCAACGCTCGCATCGAAGAGCACGTGGCCGAACCGCGCGACGATCTCACGAGTTTTCTGCTCGACGCCGAGCTCGACGGCACCAAGCTGCACCCCGATCACGTGCGCGGCACCATGGTGTTGCTGATGATCGCCGGGATCGACACGACGTGGTCGGCGATCGGGGCATCGCTCTGGCACCTCGCCAAGAACGCAGACGACCGGCACCGTTTGGCCACCGAACCAGAGCTCATGGCGACCGCCGTGGAAGAGTTCCTGCGGGCGTACGCGCCGGTGACGATGGCACGCCTCGTATCCGAGGACTTCGAGTTTCAGGGCTGCCCGTTCAAAGAAGGCGACTGGCTGCTCTTGCCGTTCCCGGCCGCGAATCGCGACCCCGAGTTCTTCGAACGCGCCGACGAGTTCGTGATCGACCGGGCCGTGAACCGCCACGCCGCGTTCGGGCTCGGTATCCACCGCTGCATCGGCTCGAACCTTGCACGCATGGAGCTTCGCGTTGCACTCGAGGAATGGGTCGCGCGCTATCCCGACTTCGAGCTGACCGATCCCGAGGCAGTCACATGGTCGGCCGGGCAGGTGCGCGGGCCGCGCACGATTCCGGTACGCATCGCAGGTACCTGACGACTGAGTCGTCGGTATCCAACGGATCGCAGGATCCGGTGGACCGCCTTGTTATCGGGGTCACACCAAAGAACCTGAGGTCAGAATTCCTGCGTGATCGGGCACGCATCTCCTGCGCCTACTTCGTCCGGCGCGGCGAGCTCCCTGCGCACCCATCTCGCTCGTTCCTCGCTCCTGGGCTGCTGCGGTCGCCGCTGTGTGTTCCTCTGCTCACGTGCTGCGCCCGCCCGCCGACGCGGTGCTTCCACCGGGACTATTGACTCCTACAGGGTTCCCGTCAGGAGGCCGAAAGTGCTCTTGTGAAGTCCACGTCGCGGTTCCATGTGGGATGGCTGCTGCCATACTCACCGACACCTCTGGCGCTCGCCGTTTTCTATTGGCTCGGGCACACGAAGTACATGGCCAAGACGCCGTTCTGGATCCTCGTCACGCTGCTCGCAGTCGGTGCGATCCTGAACGGACTCGCGCTCGTCACCACTCGTGGCGCGTCGCCCCGCGTTCGTATCCACACCCGCGCCGCCATGTCGGCGATCACGACGAC
>JBBREP010000004.1:0-92258 GCA_038202885.1 Acidimicrobiia bacterium
GGTACAACATCGTGGTCGCTGTCGTTCGCGCTCGCGAACTTCTCGGCCGGTGGTGCCTACGTCGTGCGTTCGGTCGCGACCGACAGCGTGTCAGGCACACCGAACGTCGACAACGGCACGAGCGTCACGTTGTACATCGACGAGAACCCTGGCGACACCGTCTACGTGTCGAGTGGTGGGAGCGACTCGAACTCGGGTCTGACCGCCGCACTGCCGGTCGCGACGATCGACAAGGCGCTGCAAGTGGCGAAGACGTCGACACGGTCGCGGATCGTGCTCGGCAACGGCGCGACCTTCGGCGGCGTCAACATGAGCGGCGCCAACTACGCGGGCAGCAAGACGATCCGGGGTGGCTTCAACTCGAGCACGTGGAAGCACGTACCAGCGAGCAACACATCCACGTTGTCGGCTGCAGGGACCGCAGTCACCGTTGACGGGTTCGCGGGCGTGGTGTTCCAGCAGGTGAGCATCGCCGGAACGAACAGCGGGCTGAGCGCGGGGAGCAGCGTCTACGGCCTGCGCGCGATCAACTCGGCCAACGTCACACTCGACAAGGTCACGGTCACGGCCCAGGCCGGCGTCGCTGGTTCGGCAGGAACGAACAACGCCGGCACCGCCACGGCGGGCGCGGGCGCAGGTAACGGCACCGGCGGATGCGACCATTGCGGCAGTTCCGGCGGCGGCGCGGGTACCTCGGTGGTTTCGGGCGGAGCCGGCGCGGCGAACCCAGGACGTCAAGCCGGCCTGAGTGGCGCGGGTGGCACGTCGGTGAACGGCACTGTCGTCGGCGGTGGCGGCGGTAGCGGTGGCTGTATCGGCTACTACGGCGGGTGCAAGGGTACGAAGGGTTTCGGCGGTACCGGTGGGACCAAGGGGCCCGCTGGCGCTGCGGGTGCACCTACCGACACGGCGTACGGCAGCACCTACAACAGCGCGACGGGTGTGTTGCTCGGTGCTACCGGAGGATCGGGCACGAATGGTGCCGGTGGTGGTGGCGGCGGATCAGGTGGCGCGGGCTGTGACGGTGGGGTCTGCGTCGGTGACTGGCTGAGCGGTGGCGGCGGCGGTGGTGGTGGCGGCGGCGGCGGCGGCGGGGTTGGTGGTGGCGGCGGTACTGCGGGCGGCGGATCCTTCGGTGTCTATGCCTTCCAGAGCACCATCACGATCGACTCCTGTGCGTCGGGCTGCACCACGATCACTACGAATGCCGGCGGTAGTGGCGGCAATGGTGGCAGTGCTCAGACGGGCGGCGCCGGAGGCAACAGCGGCGCCGGCGGTGTTGGTAACTGCACCGGCGGCTGTGCCAACGGCAGCAAGGCCGGCGGCGGCGCGGTCTCCGGCGGCGCGGCCAACACGAACGGCTCCAACGGCAACGATGGCACCGACGGCTCGGGCTGTTGCAACGGCAACGGCGGTGGCGGCGGTGGCGGCGGTGGCGGTGGTGGCGGTGGCAGCGGTGCCGGCGGGAGTGGCGGCGCTGGAGGTCCGAGTATCGGCACGCTCGTCAAGGTCGGCTCCGGCGGTTCGATCACGAGCCTGAACGCGGCCCAGGTCACGATCGGCGGAGGCGGCACCGGTGGCGCGGCTGGAGCCGCAGGCACCGGTGGCAACGCTGGATCTGCTGGTACCAACGGCACCGCAGTAGCGCAGAAATCGGTTGCCTGAGCCGACGGCACGATGCCGGCGCGGCCGGGCCTCGTTCGGCGCGCTCCTGTGGGCGGTGCTGGTGGCAACGAGCTGTTCGAACGAGAGTGGCCCGGCGCGGTCTGCGAACACAACGTCGGCAGTGACGACCGCGCACCCGCCCAAAGCAGCGCTGCCAGTTGTGCCGGCGCGATTTGTCGATGTGGCGGCACATGCGGGCCTCAGCGGCGCGGTGCAGGCGACACGCCGGCGGGCACCGAACTGTTTGCTCAACGCCGAGCGGCTCGCACACGAGTTCCCGCGTCAGCCGCGGGTGACTGCCGCGAGTTGGACCAAGGGACAATGCGTGCCCGAGCGCATGAGCGGTGGTGTCGCGGTGGGCGACTACGACGGCGATGGTTGGCCCGACGTGTATCTCACCAGGCTCGACGGCCCTGGCTTGCTCTACCGCAACGCACGCCACGGAACGTTCGTCGATGTCACCCGTGCGACCGGGCTCGACACGCTCACTGAAGCATCGAACGGCGCGGTATGGGCCGACGTCGACAACGACGGCGCGCTCGATCTCTACGTGACGACGTTCGCGAGCCACCGTTATTACTTCTTCCACAACGACGGACACGGTCACTTCAGCGAGCAAGCAGTCGAACGCGGCCTGGCCCAAGACGACGGCACCGTGCACGTCGGTTTCAGCGTCAACGCCGGTGATTTCGACGGCGACGGTTACGTCGATTTCGCAACGTCGGAGTGGCGGCCACCCGAGTTGGCGCCGAACATGCGGCCGTCGCACACGCGCCTGTTGCACAACCTCGGCGCACGAGACCCCGGCCACTTCGAAGACGTCACCGACCGCGCCGGCGTTGCGATGGAGACTCCAACGTTCGCCGTCGTGGGGTTCTCGTCGAGCTTCGACGATCTCGACGGTGACCATCGCGCCGACCTGTTCCTCGCCAATGACTTCCTCACGAGCCGCTTGTTCTGGAATGCGGGCCACGGTCGCTTCACGAACGGCACTCGGGCCGCACGGGTGGGCACTGACGAGAACGGCATGGGCCTCACCGTCGGTGACTACGACGGTGATGGCCGCCCCGACGTGTTCGTGAGTTCGATCTATGACCCAAAGCCCTGCCCGGTGGGGGAGTGCGCGCACGGCTCGAGCGGCAACCGCCTGTACCGCTCGCTCGGCCAGCACCGCTTCGCGGACGCCACGTCGAGTGCCGGCGTTCGCAACGGTGGTTGGGGTTGGGGCGCGGCGTTCGTCGACGCGGCCAACGCGGGACGCCTCGATCTCTTGATGACGAGCGGCGTCGACTTCCCATGGGAGCCAACCGCGCAGGCGTACCGAGACGGCGGGATGTTCTTCTGGCGCAACCAGGGCAACGGCACGTTCAGCGCGAACGTGGCGAGCGCCGACGGACTCACAGCACCCGGACCCGGCAAGGGGCTCGCGTTGCTCGACTACGACCACGATGGGCGGATGGACGTGATCGTGGTGCGCGACGGCCGCGCGCCCGTCCTCTATCGCAACGTCACGTCCTCGCCGGGCCACTGGCTCGGTGTGCGGCTCGTCGGATCACGATCGAACCGCGATGCGCTCGGCGCGATCGTCGAGGTGCAGGCCGACGCCGGCGGGCCGTGGCAACGACCTACGTACGGGTCGGTCACGCATTTCCTCGGTCAGAGCGAGCCCACTGTCCACGTAGGTCTGGGGCCAACGACGCGGCGCGTCGCGAGGGTGCGCGTGCGGTGGCCGAGCGGCGTGTCGTCGGCGGTGCATGGCGTCGCGGCCGATCGCACGATCACGCTGGTGGAACCCGGTGGCTGATCGCCACACGTCGGTGCGCCGCTCGTTCTGTGTGTTCGCGTGTGCCGTGGCGTGTTCGGTGGCAGTCGCCGCGTGTGCTTCGTCGTCGTCGCCGCCCACTGCGGCCGAGGTCGCGGCGGTCGTGCCCGGCCACGCGAACCGCGACGGCGTATTCGCTCCGCTCAACCCGGCCTTGTGCAGCGCCGCCGCGCCCTGCATCGACACGCCGAAGTAGGCGAGGGAGCAGCGGCGAACGCATGGCCGGGGCCCGGGCCGTCGACATCGGCGAGTAGCGCCGCATGGCTGTGGAACGCCTCTACACTGCTGCAAATGGCACCGTCGCAGTTCACCCATTTGGATCCACTCGGCCGGGCCCGGATGGTCGACGTGACCGCGAAGGAGTCGTCGCACCGACGGGCGGTCGCCCGCTGCCAGGTGCGCATGCAGCCCGAGACGGCGAGCGCGATTGCGTCGGGCGCGATCACCAAAGGCGACGTGCTGGCCGTGGCTCGCGTCGCGGGGATCCAGGCAGCGAAGCAGACGTCCAACCTCTTGCCGTTGTGCCACCCGCTCCTCGTCGGGTCGGTGTACGTCAACTTCCGCATCGAAGACAGCTACGTGGAAATCGAGACGCAGGTCGACACCGTCGACCGGACCGGCGTCGAGATGGAGGCGATGACGGCGTGCGCCATCGCGGCCCTCACGATCTACGACATGTGCAAATCGATCGACCGGTCGATGACCATCGGCGAGATCGCGCTCTGGGAGAAAACCGGCGGCCGTTCCGGCGTGTGGCGCCGACCGTCTGACGGCACCGGCGAGTTTGACCGCTGACGCGGCATCCCCTCGCCGGGTACATACGCCCAGGTCAGCGGGCCTCGGTTTGCGATCCGCAGGCGCTGCCGCCTAAACCGGTGCTGCGGAGTAGAGGGTCCACCAGCTGTGGGACCACCTCCGGTACTGTCGCCAAGCGAAGGTGGTCGGAAGGTTTTGAGTGTGCTGCTTGGAGCGCTCGCCCTGTTGTGGGGCGCCATACTCACTCCGCCCCTCTTGCGGGCGAGAGCGGCGAATCGTGGCCCCGTCGACTTCAGTGACTTCTACACCTCGCTCTCCCAGCTCGGCGGCCGTCGCGGTCCGCGGGGCGCACTCCCGGCCGATCCTGGCGCTCGTCGGCGCGCGGTGTTGTGCCGTCGCCGTACGGCCGAACGCCGCCGTCGCGTCCTCGTAACGCTCGGCGGGGCCGTTGGCGTGACGTTCCTCGCGGCGTCCTTCGGCAGCGGTATCGGGCCGTGGTTGCTGTTCGCGGCGAGCGTGGCGCTGCTCGGTGGCTATGTCGCCCTGCTCGCTTACATGCAGCGCAGCGCTGGTAGTCACGGGCGACCGAACAACCTGCGGTACCTGCCTGCGCCGAGGTTGGCGCCGGAGTTCGTGTTGCGCCGCACGGTCAACTCGTAGCGGCACCCGCTGCCCGTCGCCGTGGCCGAGCGCGCCGAGGAGATCAACGGCCTCGCCGCTGGTGCGCGGGCCCGGCTTGAGGTGCGCCATCATGCGCGCGAGGCGACGATCGGCGCGGCGCGCCGGGCCATTCAGTGTTGTGCCGCGTCGATCCGGGCGACGCACCGAGGCGAGTTCGACGCGGCGCGCTCGTTGGCCGACGAGGCCCGCACCCATCTCGCGGGCGCGGATGCCGCAACGGAGGCGGTGCCCGAAGTGCGCGGGAGTGGCCCGCTCGCGGACGCCAAGAAGGAGTACGCCGAGGCTGAGTTGACGCTCGCGTTTGTGCGAGGCGACGCCCTGCCGACGCTCGAACAGCTCGGTATGGATGCCGCTCCGTACCTCTGCGGGATGGCCGAAGCCGCGAGCGAACTGCGTCGGCAGGTGCTCGACTGCATGCGGCACGGTGCGTTGGAGCGCGCCGAGGTACTCATGGGCGCGATGGACGACGTGTATTCGATGCTCGTGACGATCGACTATCCCGACGCGGTGACGGGTGGGCTGCGCCGCACGACCGACGCGTTGCGTGCGGTACTTGAACGGACCCGCGGCGATCTGACGACCACGACGGTAGCGGCGCGGCTCCAGGCCTCGATCGAGGCCGAGCGCGGCCGCCGCTCCACCCCCTAATCGGCGCTTCTGATTCTCGCACGCAGCGCAGATGTGTCGTGTGGGATGCGGAAAGCGTCGAGAAGGGCGCCGGTGCCGCACAGAACTCGTGCAGCACCGGCGCCCAACCGTCGTTGGAGCGATGTTGGTTCGGCTCAACCAGGTTGGTTGCCGCCGCGTACCGACATGGCGCCGTCGGGGCCGGTGGTCACCGTGACGCCGTCGATCTTGGTCTCGTGCACGGTGCCGTCGCTCGTTGTCACGTGAGCCGTCCATGACGCTCTGCGACTGGACGTGACCGCACCGGGCGTGGCGCCACTTGGCCTGCCGATGAGGTTTTGGGGCACAAACAAGGCGTAGTAGCCGGGCCGCACCGTGGCTTGCACCGTCCCGACGCCGGGGACGTCGACCGAAATCGCAGTCACATCGGATTGCGTTGTGCCGAGCAGCTTCATTGCGCCCGACATCGTGCCGTCGCTGGCGAGGCTGGCGGTTCCGAAGCTGGCTGCGGCGTCGATGAGGTGGCCCGTCGGCCACGAGTGCGCGTCGGGAGTCAGCAACGCTTGCCCGTCGGGGTCGAGGGTGCAGATGATGTGGTGGTTGGCGTCGCCGTACAGCGCGAGTGCCATCGCGCCGCGCGCGTCGATCAGGATCAACGGCAGGTCTCCGATCGTGCGCATCGACCCTGAAGGTGGCGGCGACACGCTGATGCCACCGGGTTCGGAACCGTGGCTCGTGACGCCGGATGGTGTGCTGTCCGTGTGCGTCGTCTTACTCGGGTGTCGACCGGGATCGACATCGGTGCCGTCGGGGACGGTCGCGGCGCGGCACTGCTGATCCATGTGGCTTGTCGCGATCGACGAGAGGTGTTTCGGTGTCGCCGACCAGGCGGCTGGCGCGTTGCCGCCGGTGCTCATCACCGCCGTCGTCGTGATGGCGACGGCCGTGAGCGTGGCGACCGACGCGGCGATCGCCGCGGGACCGCGACGCGAGCGGCGCGGCGCACGCGGCGCGTTGGGACGGAACTCGAGCGAGGGGAGGGCCGCAGCGAACGCGGTTGCTGCGAACGTGACGTCGTGGTCGTTGATGTTGTCGTCGATCATTGTGAGATGGTCTCCTGAGGTGCGAGGGGCGAGGCTGCGGGTGACGGGATGGTCAAGCGCAGGGACGTGAGCGCACGATGGAGGTGCACCGAGACGGTGGCCGGGGCGATCCCCAGCACGTCGGCGACCTCGTCGTTCGCGAGGTCGAGCAAGATCCGCATGACCACGACGTCGCGTTGGCGTTCGGGTAAGTCCCGCAACGCCACCAGGAGGTCGCAGTCGAGGTCGAGTTCGGGGGCGGGTGTCGGCGCGTCCGGTCGCAGGCGACCGAATAGCCGGCGCGATCGCCACCGGTCTCGATGCAGATTCAGCGCGACACGAACGACCCATGCCGCCGGCGCCGCGTGCGTGGAGACGTCGCTCCAGCGTTCCCACGCACGGGTGTAGGCCTCGGCCAGCAGGTCGTCGGCTTCGCCGAGGTCACCCACTGTCGCGAGCACGGCTCGGAAACAGCCGTCCTTGGTCGAGCGGTAGAACTCGTCGAAACCCTTTCGCTTCACGTCGCGGTTACGTTTCGCACGGCTGTTTCGTTTACCGCGTCGCGCCGTCAGGTCAGGCGCGGTCCCAGCTGGGGCTCAGGAACCGCGGGAACCCTCGCGGCCTCGATCTCGGTGTCGCTCGCCGAAGCCCGGGTGGTAGTTTCGACGGTCCCTCCAGGGGGTGTAGCTCAGCTGGCAGAGCGCTACGTTCGCATCGTAGAAGTCGACGGTTCGAATCCGTTCACCTCCACTGGCGTTGTCGTTTCGACAACGCGGGCTTCGCCATCGTGCACGAGGCAGCGCGGCGCGTTCTGCGCCGACGTTGTCTCAGGCGATTCGTAGGCTCGGCGGGTGCCGAGGCTGAGCGAGTTCTACGGGATCGCGATCTACATGTATTGGGTCGACCATCCGCCTCCGCACTTCCACGCGTTTTACGCAGGCGACGAGGCCGTCGTCACCATCGCTGACGGATCAGTCATCGCCGGGTCGATCCCTCGGACAGCGCTTCGCCTTGTCCGCGAGTGGGCTGAGCTTCATCGCACGGAGCTCGAGACGAATTGGGATCTCGCCGCGCGGCCAGAGGCGATGCGTCCGATCGAGCCGCTCCAGTAGCCTGGGTTCATGGGTGCGCTCGCTCGGATCGTTGAGGTCGAGGTGCTCGACGACTACGTACTGCGTGTGACGTTCACGGACGGACTCGTGCGGGAGCTCGATTTCACGCCCATGCTCGCGGAGGCCATGTTCGCGACGCTGCGCGACGCTGCGCTGTTCGCTGCTGTGACGGTGGACCCGCTCGCCGGGACGATCTCCTGGCCGACCGGCATCGATCTCGATCCTGATGTGCTCCACGGCGATCGGTCGAGCCCTTCGAAGTTTGCTCCGGTCGCGCGTCGCGAGTTTCGGCTGAGACCGACTGGCTGACCGAGCGTCGTTTTCAGGCGACGAACCCGCTCAGGCGCCTGTCTCCGACATGAGACTCGACACGCTCGGCGAGTACGACAGCGTGGGTGACGTGCAGTCATGGCCGAACGGCTTCCCACCGGCACCCCACATCGACGAACCCGATCCGTTCGTACCAACGTCGCGGCCAATCGTCGGCTCGGCACGACAGCCAGATCAGGTCGCAACCAGCCGAGCGCGCACGCCGAACGGCATCGCTGACAAGTGCGCCACCATGTCCTTGTCGGCGAGCGTTCGGCGCCGTCATCACCGCCTCGATGGCTGCGGTCGCCCCGTCGATACGAAGCTGCGTGCCTGCCACTGGAACGCCATCGTTGTCCAGGACGGCGAGATCGATGATGCGAGCGTGCGCGTTGGCGAAGGACTCGCGGCGCACGAGGTCGCTGACGGCCTCGTCATCAATGCCCGGGAGTTCGCGACGCCAGCTCGGCACCCAAAGGCCTGCCATCACTTCCTGAGTGACCGCGACTACCCGCGCGTCGCGCGTCGGTGGCTCCCACTTGGCCGCGTCGAGCGCCAGGATGCGCAACTCTTCGATCTCCCAGCCAAGGTCGACAGGCGGCGGGCGGAACGTCACGATCCGGCGGTGCGCGAACGCGCCAAGGACCCTGTCGGCCTCGGCCACGATGGTGGCGGCGTCAAGGTTGTCGGTGAGCCACAGCGAGTTGTGTTCCCACGATGCGGACACCCTCGGGTCGAGGCACGCCACGCCGCCTTCGACGCGTACCAGCACTGCAGCGCGACGTTCGGCGACGCTGCGTTCGAACGTATTTGCCCGCTCGAGGGGGTCGCCGACGGACGGGATTCCAGCCGGCGGCGCGAACGCGCCATCTGGTCCCGGCCGGTATGGCAGGACGCTGGTGACGGCGGCGACCGGGAGTGGCCCGTAAAGGTGCGGGAAGCGCATCGACGCTGGGTCCTCTCGCATCCCGGGCTCCCAGTGGACCTCGTCGTGCAGGCGTGCCGAGTCGACGACGAGGGCGAGCAGGTCCTGGCGGGCCGCGAAGAGGCGCCCGGCGGGAATGGCCACGTGTTGGGGAGCCGATAGATGGATGAAACCCTCGGTGACAAGAGAGGCATCGACGACTGCACCAGCGTCAAGCGCGACTCGCCACTGCGCTGCGCCAATGAGGTGCAGTAGCCGCTCGGTTGCGCCAGTCACTCGTAGCCCTCCTCGCCGAGTCGACAACCTAACGGTGACCTGCGACAACGGCACCCCGAACCCCGGCGAGCATGGCTGCGGTTGGTTTCGAAAGCCTTGTCATTAGGTCCACAAACCTGAGCCTTAGCGGCCGTTGTCGCCGTTGGTATGGGTCGCCAACCGGAGTCGCGGGTGGTGGTGTCTCAGGTCGCATGTCCGTTCGGTCGTGTGCACGAACGAGTGCCTCGCGTTCGGCTTCGCGCCGTTCCCGACCGAGCGGTTCTCGTGGTGCGGGGGGACGAGCTGACCTCGGAGATCCTTCTTAAGGACGCGTCGAATTTTCACGAACGGTCGAAGGCGACCTCGTCTGGGTGCGGCCCCTTCCGGGCCCGGTGGATCGTTATCGGGACCTGCTCAACCGCGGCGTTGCCTAAGTAGACGCCGCGTCGGAGCGAAGGTCACCGCGGGACTCAATGCACTCCGCGCGCGCCGCAGTGAGAGATGGCGGTCGGTTCGAAGGCCATCCGATTGCCCACTGCTCGTTGCGGAACCGACAACGAGGGCTCTCGGCCTGTATGTGACCCTCGGCCCTAGTGCGACGATCGGCTTAGGCGCATCGTGGAGTCACGACGCCGACGCGTGACGAGCCGCCCGTGCAGGAGGTATCACGATGAGCGATGTTGTGAGTCGACCAAAGCTCCCACCAGCATGGTTCAAGCACACGTTCTGGCGCGTGCATCGCGTGCTTTGCCGTATCAGCGGCGGCCGTTTCCTCTGGACTACGTCGGCCAAGCGCGGCTGGGGTGCGCTGCGGCTCACGACGACCGGGCGCAAGTCCGGCCAAGATCGCAGCGTCATCATCGGCTACCTCGAGGACGGTCCGAACCTTGTCACGCTCGCGATGAACGGTTGGGATGAGGGCCATCCCGCGTGGTGGCGCAATATCGAGGCGCATCCGGACGCCGTTGTTCGACTGTCGCACCAACAGCCGCGCCCGGTACGCGCCCGCCGCGCCGAGGGCGAGGAGCGAGATCGACTGTGGCAACGCTGGGCCGCGGTTGATCAGCAGCTCGACGGCTACGCCGGCCTGCGGTCGATCAAGACGCCCGTGGTGGTCCTGGAACCCCACGACGGGACGGTGTGACCCGTTCTTGTTGGCCCGTGAACCGCTTCAGCGCCAGGCTTGGATCGCGTCGACGATCGTCGTGGGATCCGCAGTGTCGAGTTCGACCAGGGCGGCCGCCCCGCCGAACCAGGCGACTCGGTCGGCGCGCTCGCCCCGAGGTGTGACCGAGGCCGGCGTTTCGATTGCGAGGACCGGCTGATCGATGCCAGCCCAGAATCGTTGGGCAAAGTGGGCGCTTGACATGACGCCGTAGCCGTACGTTGCGCGGGGATCGAGCCCCGACGTGGGTGGCGCACCGGTCGCGTCCGGATCGGCGGCGATCGCTTGGATCATGCCGTAGAACGCGTCGATCTCTTCGGCCGCGGTTCGCCACGCTCCCCACAGTCCGTCGATGACGACGACGTTGTCGCAGCCGCCGCCAGCAGCGTGCACCAGCGCACCGTGTGCGTTGTGCCCGACCCCAACAATCGTTGTTGCGCCGTTGCCATCAGATTCCCGCGCTATCGCCCAACGCGCGATCGCGACCGCGCCCATGGGGTCGTAGTGGCCCGTGCGAATCGCGGGCGTCGCGCCATGACCCGGAAGGTCGGGGATGATCCAATCGGTCGGCGCGGCGGCTCGCCACTCGGCGCCGCCGGCCGGATCACCGAGGTCGTGGAGCAAGACGACGGTCATCGTTCGACCTCGTCGACGAAGGAGCGGATGGCAGTCAAGGTTGTGTGCGGATCTTCGAGATGTACGCAGTGACCAGTGCCCGGCACCGTCACGTGGCGCGCGCGCAACCAGCCGACGCGCTCGGCCTCCTGTTCGGGTGTGAGGTCACGCCACGTGTCGTGCTCGGTACCGGTGATCACAAGGACGCGACACTGGACGCGACGCTGCTGCTCCGCGAGGAGATCGACGTTGAACTCGCTCGGCACACCGAGCCCGAACATGGGATCGGCCTTCCAGACCCATCCGCCGTCAGGCCCTCGACGGCTGCCGTGTCGCGCGAGGTGAAGGGCCCATTGCGGTGACAGGCGCAGGTTCTGAGCGCCCCGGTACGCGGCCATGTCGTGCACCGATGGCCACTCCCGCCGGTGGCGATCAAAGAGAATTCGGTCGGTGCGCGACGCGTTCGCCTGGATCGTGGCGCGCATGTCGTCGGGCATCACGAATGCTTCTGGAGGCGGGCCGAGGCCGTCGATGACGACGAGCCACCGTACGAGTTCGGGGAACGCGCCAGCCAGGCCGATCGCCTGTCCGCCACCGAAGGAATGTGCGATCACACCGACCGGGCACCCGATCACATCGCGCACGACCAGCGCGAGGTCGATGTGCAGCAGCGCCCATGCGAAGCCCGTGTCGAGCGGCCCGCTGTCGCCGTGACCGCGAAAGTCGAGTGCGATCGCGTGATAGCCGAGCGCGGCGACGCGCGGCGCGAAGTCATCGAACATGCGGCCATGGTCGTAGGCACCGTGGAGGAGCAACACGGGCGGCGCCTTCGGGTCACCCCAGCACCAGAGCCGCAACGTCGTGCGATTGACCTCGACGAGCTCGGTCCGATCGGGTTCGCGCAAGGCGAGCGTGGGGTCGCTCTCGCTTGCGAGCGGTGTCGGTTGGGCCTCGGCCATGGTCGTCGCTCGATCTTTGCTGGGAGCGCGGCAGCGTAGGGCGAGCGCCTTCACGTCGATGGAGTCGTTGAGGGTGCGGGTGGCGGACTCGACAACGACGGCAAGCGGACGGCCGCTCAGATGTCCATGCGGAGCGACTCGGCTTCGTCAGCCAAGGCGAGCCATCGCTCCTCAGCGGTCGCGACGCGGCTGTGGCAGTCGGCCAACCCGGCGCTGAGGCGCAGGAGCTGTTCATGGTCGGCGCCGGCTTTGCCCAACTCGGTGTGCAGCCGGTCTCGTGCGGCGATCGCTTCGGCGAGCTCGCGATCGGCGATACCGAGTTGGCGGCGCAATGTGCTCGGGCTCTTCTTCGATATTGGTGTGGGTCGTGCCGCAGTGACGGCCCGAACCGCGACAGGCGCGGTCGCGGGTGTTGAGGTTGCGGTGCTCTGCGCCGCGCGCTGGGCGAGCCACCCTGCAACACCGCCGCGCACCACGGCTGCACCACCGTTGCCGTCGAGCGCGAGTACCTCGGTGACGGTGCGATCAAGAAAAACCCGGTCGTGGCTCACGACCACGACGATGCCCGGCCAATCGTCGAGGAACTCCTCGAGCGCGCGCAGCGTGTCGAGATCGAGATCATTCGTCGGCTCATCGAGCAGCAACACATTCGGCTGTTCGAGCAAGGTGAGCAGCAGTTGCAATCGTCGGCGTTCGCCGCCCGAGAGCGTGCCGATCGGTGCGAACTGTGCGTCGCCGTCGAACCAGAACCGGCGCATCAACGTGACGTCTTCGACCGATGGCTCGCCCTTGTCGCCGGCGACGGCATCGCGCACGCGCTCGGCCACGTTGAGGTCACGCCCGAGTTGGTCGTAGTAACCAATCTTGACGGTGCGTCCGGTCTCGATGGAACCCCGCGAGGGTTGCAACCTTCCGGCGAGCAGGTCCAACAGCGTGCTCTTTCCAACACCGTTTGGGCCGACGACGCCGACACGATCTCCGGGCTCGAACATATGGTCAAACGGTCGCAGCACCAGCAGCGGCCGCCCCTCGTTGCTGTCGGGCGTGTCGGGCCACGAGAAACCAACGCCGTGCAGTTCAATGCCCTTCGACCCGAGACGCGCGCTCTCCGACTGCAAGCGCAGCGCGCCGTCGCGCGCGCTTGCCATCGGCGTGCGCGCGATCAGGGCCTTGGCCGCGTCGACGCGCGCCTTGGGTTTGGTGGACCGGGCCGGCGCGCCGCGCCGCAGCCACGCCAGCTCGCGGCGCGCGAGGTTCTTACGGGTCTGTTCGGCCGTCGCCGCCTGCGCTTCACGTTCGATGCGCGCGGCGAGATATGCCGCGTAACCCGAGCCGGCATTGCGGTTCTGGGGAACGTGCATGTAGGTCGCACCGCGGTCGATCTCGAGCACCTTGTTGGTGACGCGGTCGAGTACGTGGCGGTCGTGGGTGACCAGCACCAATCCGCCGGTGAACGTGGCCAACCACTCTTCGAGGTACGCGATGGCGTCGAGATCGAGGTGGTTCGTCGGTTCGTCGAGGATGAGCGCGTCCCAATCTCGGGCGAGGAGGGCGGCGAGGGCGACACGCTTTTTCTGACCGCCCGACAACTGATCGGTGGGCGCGTCGAACAGCCCGGTCATGCCCAGGCGCGACAGCGCGGCTTCGCCCTGCCACGACTGTGCGCCGAGCCCGCCGCAGACCGCTGCGTGCACGGTGCCAACGGGGAGGACGGGTGTCTGCGGCAACGCACCGATCCGTGCGCCGCGGCCGCGCCGCACAACGCCCAACTCAGGCTCGAGCTCGCCACTCAACATGGCGAGCAGCGTGCTCTTGCCACATCCGTTGAGCCCGACGACGCCGATGCGGTCACCGTCGCTGACGGTGAGTGACAGATCGTCGAACAAGGGGCGATCCGGGCGCGACGCCCGCAGCCCTTGCGCATCGATCAGGATCACAACCGCGCACGCTACGGCGTGCGTCGGAGTTTGGTCAGACGACCTTGAGTGTGAACACCTGCCTGCGTCGGATACCTGCGCTTGCCGTGATCGCGATCTTGTAGGACCCGATCGCCGCGGTCGTGCCGGAAATCGTCGCCGTACCGTCGCCGTTGTCAGCGAAGGTGATGCCGCTGGGCAGCGCCGGCGATTCGGTGATGACAGGCAGGACCGGGGGACCGCTTGTACCCGCACCGAACGAACCTTGTGTCGTCACCGTGAAGGTCCCCGAGACCGCGTGCGTGAACGTTGCCGTGTGGGCGCTGATGAACTTGCGTGGGGGTACGACGTAGAGCGTGAATGACTGTGTCGTTGCACCCGCCGCATTCGACGCAGTGAACACGAGCGGGTAGACGCCGACCGCTCCTGTCGCCGCGATGCCGGTCAGCCTGGCTCTCGCGGCACCCGGATTGAACGAGATCCCTGACGGCAATGCCCCCGACTCGGACATCGTCGTTGCGGTTCCGCCCGTCGCCTTGACGACGAAGGTGTTGCGTAACGTCGCCGAGAGCGTGGCCGACGAGACGGTGGTGAAGCTCGGTCCCACGCTCGCACCAATCGCGTGTGACACTTCACAGCCACCGGCGCCTCCGCTGGCGTCGTTCGCCCAGGTGGTTTGCACCGCGAACGTCCCGGTCGTCAGGACCAGGTTCTGGGACGCGCCAACCCCCGAAGCGATCCACGCGCATTTGTCACCGTTCTCCGCGCCCGACGAATCCGTCCATCCACCCGCGGGAAATTGATCGGTCACCGTCTCGGCGTACTCATGGCCTTCGACAATCGTGACGCCGTCGAGCGCGCCGGGTGAGTTCACAAAGCCCCGGCCGCACGAATAGCCGGCATCAGGAATGTAGGGCAGGTTCGTGAAGGCCAGGGCACCGTTCGGCGATGACGCAGGCCCGCCGCCGAGGAAAGGATCGGCGTTGTAGTCATGCCAGGCGCAATAGCCGCTCGTGGGGCTCAACCAGTTGTCGGGATTCGTGCCGGTCGGTGACACGATGACGTATTGCGCGTTGCGGTTCGATGCCGCAGTGAGATTCCCGAAATGCGTTGATGCGCTCACTGCTTCGGCTGCGATCTGATGTGCTGTCGCGGCCGCCGGCGCGCTCGTCGCGCCGTCCCGCCACACACCGGCGAGCGCGCCGCCGCTCGGGTAGCCGACTCGCGTCGACCCGCTTCCGCAGAACGTCGCGCCCGCGGCGATGCCTTGGCAATACTGGGTCATCACCCCGCTCCAGAGTTCGCCACCGGTGCCGAGGCCTTTGAAGAACGCTTGTAGCGCCGGCGCGACGCTCTGCGGATCACCGCTGAGGGTGGAGTTCCCGTTGCCGTCGACGCCTGCCGTTCCCCATTGCGAGCCCCAGAACACGAGGTATACGCGCGGCGCACCCGTCGTAACGCCCACGCGCGCTGGTTCGCTCGCCGCGGCCGTGCCGCCGCGATAGATCAAGTTGTGGCTGATCGCGCTCGTGAGGCCGCGGTCGCTACGACGAACGGCGACGCCGTGGCGATAGGGATGACCGATCGCCGCTACCGCGGGGCTCGACGGCTTGGCGCCGGCGCCGGGGATCCCGGCTCCCGCCGACGGCACGACCGTCATCCCAAGCAATGTCACAAGCGCCGTGGCGCGCGCCATACCCACCGCCAGCGAGCGAGACCGCCGAACCTGTCCGTTGCGCACTGGCCCTCCCAAGGCTGTCGACCGAGCGCACACTATTCGCCGACGATGCGTAGCGCACGCGAAGGCGCTGACCTACGGGCGGCTGAACGCGGGGCTTTGGTTCTGTGGCAGTTCGTGCAGCGGTGTCGCCAGTTCGGCGACGGTCGGTCCATGCGCGTCGGCGAGGGGCGCGAGCTTGTCGAGATCGAAGCCGTACACATTGGCCGCCGTCTCGGCGAGCACCATTTGCAGCTCCTCAGGCTTCCAGCCGACAAAGGTGCGCCGTAACGATTCGCGTGAGTGCGGTGAGCTTGCTTCCATGTGCGGGTAGTCGCTGCCCCACATGATCCGGTCGATACCGACCTTGCGCATCGCGTCGGCGTCGCTCGGCGATGGGAAGGCAGCGCCGATGTAGACGTTGCGACGGAAGTAGTCGCTCGGCTGCATGGGCAGGATGATCGACGGATCGACGCCCAGCTCGCCGATGCGCCCGTTCTGGCGCATCTCGGTGTTGAACCGGTCCATGCTGGTCAGCACGCCTGGCACCCAGCCCGTTCCCTGCTCGGTGAGCACGAGTTGCAGGCCCGGGAAGCGTTCGAACACGCCGGAGAGGGTGAGGTGCCACAGCGCCCGGTTCGCCCAGAAACCGGCCTCCATCACGAACATCAACACCGACGACGGTGCCTTGGGGAGTTTCGGCACACCCGTGCCGCCTGCGTGATGGGTGACCGGGATGCCGCGCTCTTCGCAGAGCCGCCAAATCGGGTCGTACGTCG
Organism: Acidimicrobiia bacterium; assembly: GCA_038202885.1. Lineage (GTDB taxonomy): Bacteria > Actinomycetota > Acidimicrobiia > IMCC26256 > PALSA-610 > JBBREP01. The sequence goes on from JBBREP010000004.1 coordinate 16,386, forward strand.
CGGAGAAGAGCGGTTCGATCCACGGCGTGTCGGGGGACACGCCCGGAAGCAGTACCCCGCGCAAGCCGTGTTCCTGGCCCCAGACGATGTCCTGTAATGCCTCGCCGACATCGTTCAAGAAGATCTGTGTCTGGCCCGCGCGCCGATGCGGCGCTTCGGCGCAGAAGTCGGCGAGCCAGCGGTTGTGCGCCCGGATGCCGGCCAGGCGGGCGGGAAACTCCTCGGGGCTTGGTGCGGGCGCGATCACCGACCCGGTCGGGAAGAACGGTGGGACCGTGTTCGGGAACAGCACCTCGGCAACGACGCCTTCGGCGTCCTGATCCGCAATGCGCCGCGCACCGTCCCAGTTACGGGTCCGCCCATCACCTTGGAGATCGCGGAACGGATTCGCGTACCGCGCGCGCCACGCGTCGAACTCGTCGCGCCATTGTGGATCGAGGTACTCGCGGTACTGAGCGTGTGATGCCCCGGCGTGGCAGTCGGCCGAAATGACGGTGTAGTGATCGGTGGCATGCATGTTCGTCTCCTGGCAGATCAGGCGCGGACGCCGCGGCCGGTCCAGATCGTCTCGATCGAGGTTGGCGGCGTGTTGAAGGTCGGGAACTTCGGGACGGCTCGAGCCCGGAATGTGTCCGTCGAGATCACCTCCGGCGACGGGTCGAACTCCGGGATCACGTGCTTGCCGAACAGCTCGATCATTTCGAGCGCCTCGTCGTGCGTGCCGTTGTTCGGGATGCCGAAGCACAGTTGATCGATGCCGATGTCGGTGTAGCCCTCGAGCTGCTCGCACACGTCTTCTGGTGTTCCGCACAGGAGGAACCCGGCCTTGATCAAGCCGTCGATCTCATCATCGCGAATGCGATGTGGCGCGTTTGGCCATCCGGGCACGCCGGGGCGCGGCATCGTGTCGTGGTAGAGGCTCACCATCGTCGTGAGGTACCCGTGGTCCATCCGCGTGACCTGGTCGCGCGCCCGTTGACGATCGGCGGCGCAACTCACCGCGCTCGTCACCATGGCGTTGTCGTTCACGAACTGACCGACAGGGTCGGTGCACGCTGCGATGCCGGCCTTGTAGTCGGCGATGCGCGGCTCGAGTTCGCGTATCGACGAGAACGTGAAGCCGAGCGCGCCCTGCCCGAGCAGTCCGGCCTTGTTCCAGGTCGCGGGGCTCCCGACGGCGAGCCAGAACGGCGGATGACCGGGCCCGTACGGCTTCGGCAACACGTTGTGCGGCGTATCCATCGAGAAGTGCTCGCCGTGGAACGTGTAGTCCTTCTGCTCCCACATCCGGTCGATCTCGCGTACGACCTCGTCGTATTCCGCGCGGGTCGACTCCTTGTCGGCGATGTTGAACGTGGCGACCTCGTGACTCCCCGCGCCGCGCCCGGTGCCGAACTCGAAACGCCGATTGGTCAGGTGGTCGAGCGTCGCGACCTTCTCGGCGACCTTCACCGGATGGTTCGCGCGCGGCGAAATGTTGAAGATGCCCGACCCGATGTGAATGCGCTCGGTGCACGCCGCGAGGTATCCCGCGTGCACCTCGTTGGCCGAGAGGTGCGAGTACTCCGTGAGACCGTGATGTTCGGTGAGCCACGCGAACTTCCAGCCGAAGCGATCCGCGGTCTGGACGAGTTCCATCTCGTGCAGCAGCGCAGCGTGTTCGTGTTCAGTGTCGTGCGCATTTGGCCCCGGGAGATAGCCCTGGACGAACACACCGAATTCCATTGTCGTCTGCCTTTCAGCGCACGGGAGTGAAGATGGTCGGGAGATGTTGGAGCGCGATCACGAGCGAATTCGGAGCGCGGGTTCTGCGGGCGTCGTCGGCGACCCGGATGTCGGGCAGGCGTCGGAACAATTCCGTGAACACCGTCTTGACCTCCGCGCGCGCGAGGTTCGCGCCGAGGCAGAAGTGGGTGCCGATACCGAACGCGAGGTGCGGGTTCGGGTCCCGATCGAGGATGAGCTCGTCTGGGCGTTCGAACATGTCGGCGTCGCGGTTCGCCGACTGGTAAAGCATCAGGATGCGGTCGCCGACCTTGAGCGGTTGCCCGCGATAGATGTGGTCCTTCGTGACCGTCCGGGTGAACGAGATCACGGGCGAGGTCCAGCGGATCAGCTCGTCGACGGCGAGGTCGACGAAGTGCTCGTCGTCAAGGTGCTCGACGAGACGTTGGCGTTCTTCGGGGAACGCGCTCAATGCGATCATCCCTCCGCTGATCGCATTGCGAGTGGTCTCGTTGCCGGCGATGACGAGCACGGTCAGGAACAGATTGAGTTCTTCGTCGCCCATCATGTCATTGGCCAGCGGAGCCCCCTGCAGGTCGGCGAAGCCATCCTGGCCAAGCTCGCCGGCATCGAACTTCTGGGTGAGCACCGAGATCAGATCGTCGGTTGGCGCACGGCGACGTTCTGCGATGAGTTCCGCGCACACGGTGCTGTACTCGACGAATGATTGGGCGGCGCGTTCGAGGACGGGATCGCCCGGCTCGGTATGACCGTCGCCCGCCATCATGTCGTCCGACCAGCGGTAGAGCTTCATGCGGGTGTCGGGATCGAGCCCGAGCAATTCGGCGATCACGATCAACGGCACGTGAATCGCGAGTTCTTCGACGAAGTCGATCTCGCCCCGCTCCTGGATCTCGTCGATGAGCGCATTGGCGAGCTCACGGATGTGGGGCACGAGTTCGCGCACGCGGCGCGGTGTGAAACCCCGATTGATGAGGCGGCGTTTGCGCGTGTGTTCGGGCTCGTCTTCGCAGATCAGCGACAGCGGCACGTCGAGCTTGGGGCGCACGCCGAGGCTGCTGCAGTAGAGCTCGGGCGCGCGCGAGATGTCGAACACGTCCTCGTACTTGCTGACCACCCAGAGGTCGTTGTGCTCGTCTCGGTACAACGGCGCATTGGCGCGCAGCCAGCGATACATCTCCCACGGATCGTCGTACACAGCTGGATCGCAGAAGTCGAACGTGTCCTGAGTACCTGTCACGCTCGCCGCTCCTCGGGTCTCCTGGAGATTTAGAACCTGTTATAAATTGTGATGCGCGGTGTGAACAGGGACCAAAGTCCCATCCGCGCCGCATCCGCTTCCCATCCGTCCGATGCGCGCACCGCGGCATCGACGCCCGCCGCCCGACGCCCGAGATACGAGGAACAGCAGATGACGGACGCGCCTGTGCTTGACGAACTGGGCTTCTACGTGCTGGCAGGACAACCGTCGTGCTCGCGCGATCTCATCGAAGAGGTGCGCGACGCGGAAGCGCTCGGCCTGGGCACTGCCTTCATCTCGGAGCGGTACAACAAAAAGGAAGCGGCGACGCTGTCGGGCGCGGCCGGTGCGGTGAGCGAACACATCCGGATCGAAACCGCGGCGACGAACCACAACACACGACACCCGATCGTCACCGCTGGCTACGCGCGCACCATGCAGAGCCTGACCAACGGACGGTTCGTGTTGGGACTGGGCCGCGGCGTGCCGCTGCTCCAAGATGCGTTCGGGATCGGTCGCATCACCACAGCGCAGATCGAGGACTTCGTCGGGCTCATGCGTCGCCTATTTCGCGGCGAAGTGATCTTCGGCCACGACGGACCGGCCGGAAAGTTCCCCGTGCTGCATCTCGACTCGGCACTCGACGAACACCTGCCGATGAGCCTTGTGGCGTTCGGGCCCAACTCGCTCGAACTCGCTGGTCGCTGCTTCGACGAGGTCATTTTGCACACCTACTTCACCGATGAGACCACGCACCGTTGCGTGCAGACGGTGAAACGTGCGGCCGAGCGCGCTGGTCGTGACCCTGCGGCGGTACGCGTCTGGTCGTGCTTCGCCACGATCGGCGATCACCTTCCCGCCGAGACGCGCCTCATGAAATCCGTCGGGCGTCTGGCCACGTACCTCCAGGGTTACGGCGATCTCCTGGTCCGCACCAACGGTTGGGATCCCGAAGTGCTCCAGCGGTTCCTCGCCGATGACGTCGTCAGGAGCGTGCCGGGGCTCGATACCGTCGGGACCACCGCACAACTCGAGCACGTGGCAACGTTGATCCCCGAGCAGTGGTTCGCGGCGAGCGCAACGGGCAACCCGGCGCAGTGTGTGGCTTCTGTACGCCACCAGTTCGCGCTCGGGTGCGACGGCGTGATCCTGCACGGGTGCAGCCCCGACGAGCTACGCCCCATCATCACCGAGTACCAAGCCACCGCCCCAAGGTTTTCCTCTGCACCAGACGGCGTGTAGCGCCGTGAGGTGCAATCAGACTGCCCCCACTGGCCCTTTGCTGGCCCCGCTGGCCGGCATAGGACAGAGATGGAAGAATGCCTGCCGGCCGACACAGGAGGCGTACGTGCGACGGATTGCAGGAGTGGCGACGGCCGGGCGGCGGCGTGGAATGGCGATCGCGTCGATCGGACTGGCTGCGATGTTCGGCACCGCGTGCTCGCCGCTGATGCTCGACGTGGGGGTGTTGTCGAGCGACGCGCTCGAGGGACGACCCAACGACACGCCGGCGTCGGTCACCGCGCAGGACTATCTCATCGCGCGGCTGACGGAATTCGGCGCGGTTGGACTCGACACGACCAAGACGGGCGCCGCAGCATTTCGCCAGGCGTTTCCTGCGGGCACCAACGTCATCGGCATGATTCGCGGGAGCGTGCTCCCGAACGAATACGTCGTCGTCGGAGCGCATTACGACCACCTCGGATCGCAATGCGCGCACACTCGGCCCGGGGATCTCATCTGCAACGGCGCCACGGACAACGCGGCCGGCGTCGCCGCGGTGTTACAGGTCGGCCGCGTGATCGCGCACAGCGGCGTACCGAAGCGGTCGGTCGTGCTGGCGCTCTGGGACCGTGAAGAGGATGGCCTGCTCGGCTCCGCGTACTACGTGCAACACCCGATCGTTCCGCTTGATCACACCGTCGGCTACGTCAACTTCGACATCGCCGGCGCGAACCTGCTCCCGTCATTGCGTAACACGAGCTTCGCGCTTGGTGCCGAAACCGGCGGCGCCCAGCTCAAGTCGATCGTCTCGAACGCAGTCGCGCAAGGGACCTTGCAGACGCGTCAGCTCAGTTACATCTTCGGCCAGGGCCGCAGCGATTACGTGAACTTCATCGCCGGAGGCATACCGACGGTGTTCTTCAGCGACTCGACGGGGCCCTGCTACCACACCGTCGAAGACGAATTTGGCATCGTCGACTTCGCGAAGCTCCAACAACAGGCTGCGATTGCCGCGCGGGTGACGCGATCGTTGATCAACGGTCCGCGGATCACGTTCTCGGGCAACAATCCGCCCGCTACCTACGCGGATGCCGTCGGGCTCCTGGCGGTGGTGAACGGCGCTCTGCCGGATCGCGGTCGCTTCACGCCTGAACAACAGACGCAGTTGCTGCAGTTCCGTAGCGATCTGAACCGTATCGTCGGCGACGGCAATGCTGCCTTTGGTGACGACGATGCCGGCGTGGTGCTTGGTGGCGCGGCGGCCGCGGTCGGCATCCTCAGCAGCGGATCGTGCGACGGCTTCCTCGCACCGTCGTCGCGGCGCTACAAATAGCCGAGGTGGCGGCGAAGCGATCGCTTCGTGCCGCTACGAGTCGATCGACTCCCGCACCTTCGCCGCGACCTTCTCGACGCGGGGCGTCACGGCGTCCTGTGTGGCGCGAGTCGCTTTCTTTGCCGCCTTACGCGCCTTGCGGCCCGCCTTGCGACTGTGCTTGACGGCGTCGTTCGTGGCACTGCGGACTGCGTCGGCGCCACCGCGGACGATCGGCTCGGAGCCCGAGATCAGCTCGCCGAGGTGCTGGCGGCGGCGACGGCGATTGCGACGCTTCACCTTCTCGAGCTGATGCGCGGTACGAGCTGACTCGCTGCTGGCGTGGTGCACACGCCGTTCTGCCGAAGCGATCCGCGACTCCGCTGCCTCGCGCGCAGTGTGCTCGCGCTCAAGCGCCCGTTCGGCGTCTCGTTGCGAACGAGTGGCGCGGGCCAGCTTCTCCTTCTTGCTACGGAACGACACTGTGCCCAGCGTTGCAATCGAGAGTGTCTTTCTGACCATGCCCATCCGCCGTGACCTCCTGGTCGAGTGAATCGCGATGCGATATGCAGTTACATACCCACCGACGGCCGATTCGACACCCTGGAGCGGGTCGTACCGTGCCGTCTACGGCCGGTCACCTCAGTCGGGGAGCATCGGCATCGGTACACCTTGATCGCGATCGAGCATCACGGCGCGGGTGACTGCGCTCGAACCGAAGCGGTCGCGCACGTCATCGAGGGCCATATCGAGCACAGCGCGACGTGGCTCGAACGGCAGTGCGAGCTGCACGGATCGACTGTCGGTGAGGTGTGCGACCGACACGCCGACGAGCGTGAGGCCGCGCTGCTCGATCATTGGCAACACGGCGGAAAGGAGCGCTCTGGCCGCTGCGAGGATGGCGTCGGTGGCCGCGGTGGCATGCGGAAGCGTGTGCGAACGCGTGGCGCGCGTGTAGTCGTCGAAGCGGAGGCGCAACACGACGGTGCGACCAACCCGTGCGGCCACGCGCATACGTCGTGTCACGCGATCGACGATCTCGACCACGACGGTGTCGATGTCGCTCGAGGAGCGTCGGCGTCGACCGAGCGCACGCTGTGAACCGATCGAAGCACGCCGTCACGATCGGCGAACACCGCGAACACGGCCGTTTGGTCATCTACCGGTCGTATGTGCCGCTGGCGCGGCAAACGGTCGGGGTGCGGGCGCCGGGCCCCACACGTAGGGTGCCCGCCATGCATGGTTCTGTCACGCTGCACATGGCCGCTCCTGCCGGACGGATCTTCGACTTGGTGAGCGACGTCACCAAGATCGGTCGCTACAGCCCTGAAACCTTCGAGGGCGAATGGCTTGAAGGTGCGACTGGCCCTGCGGTTGGCGCCAAGTTCCGCGGGCACGTCAAGCGCAACGGCAAGGGACCGACCTACTGGACGACCTGCACGGTGCTCGAGTGCGAGCCGGGACGTGAGTTCGCCTTCGGCGTGGGGCCGAGTGACAAACCGTTGAACGTGTGGCGCTATCGGTTGGAACCTGCCGGTGACGGCACCGACGTGACCGAGTCGTTCGCGTTGACACCGACGCCATGGCTGCGGCTGTATTGGGCGCTGCTCGGCTGGGCGCGTGGTCGCACGAACTGCAGCGACATGCAGACAACACTCGAACGGATCAAGGCCGAGGTCGAGTAGACGGCGCTGACGCCAACAATCGTTGCGCACTGTCGTCGCCGGGAATCGGCAGGTGGACCACGATGCGCTGGTCGGGTTCGTCGACCGGCACGAGTTGCTGGGTCTCGAACTCCAGTGTTCCCGCGTGCGGGTGATGAAACACGCGATGGTGGGTTTCGAACGCACCCACATCGTGACGGGGCCACCACTGCGCGAACTCGTCGCTCGACTGTTGGAGTCGGGCGACGAGACGCACCACGGCAGGGTCATCGCGCCACGGCACGATTTCGGCCCTGAACTGCGACAGCACGCGGCGCGCCTCGCGCTCCCAATCGCCGATGAGTGCCCGCGCCGCTGGGTTGGCGAAGACGATCCACACGAGATTGCGTTCCTCGGCGTCGAGTTCGACAACCGGTGGAAACAGCAGCGCGAACGGTGCGTTCCACGCCAGGAGGTCCCAGCGCGCCCCAAGCACGTAGGCCGGCGCCGGGGCGAGCGCGTCGAGCATGCGCCGCACCGGATTGGATGCTGCATCGGCACCGGGCCGAAGCGGCCCGCGTTGTGGGTGGCCGGCGAGCGCGAACAGATGATCACGTTCCACGTCGTCGAGCCGCAGTGCCCGCGCGAGCGCGTCGAGCACTTCCGTGGAGGCCTTGATCGGCCGGCCTTGTTCGAGCCACGTGTACCAACTCACCGATACATCAGCGAGCAGCGCCACTTCTTCGCGGCGTAATCCTTGGGTGCGGCGCCGTTGTCCCGGAGCCAACCCGACGTCGGCTGGTGTGAGCGCGCTGCGGCGCGCCCGGAGGAAGTCTGCAAGGTCGGCTCGGCGTTCGATCCTGCTATTCGAGCGCATCGGCGGCCGTCAAGGGTGGTACTGCTACTCCCAGGTTCGGCTCGCTCTTGTCCTGGCGTGAGATCGACCGTTCAATGGTCCGATGCGTTCTGACCCGATCGAGCTCGCTGCCCGAGCCGCGCGCATGCCGTCATCGACGATTCGCGACCTGCTCGCGGTCACCGAACAGCCTGGGATGCGGTCGCTCGCGGGCGGTTTGCCCGACCCCGCGGCCTTTCCGCGTGATCGCCTCGCCGCCGCGGCCGCAACTGTGCTCGGCTCCGACGGCGGCGTGACCGCACTGCAGTACGGCGCTACGGATGGCCTCGTGCGCCTACGGACCTTGCTCGCACATGCGGCCGACCTCCACGGTCTGGGTCCGAGCAACCCCGAGGCCTTCGTCGTCACGACCGGGTCGCAGCAGGCGATCGATCTCATCGCCCGCGCGCTCGTGGATCCGGGCGACAGCGTCGTTGTCGACGATCCGTGTTACTTGGGTGCCCGACAAGCGCTTGTGGCCATGGGCGCTGATCTCGTCGGCATCCCCGTCGATGACGACGGCATGCGTGTCGACGTGCTCGCCGACCGACTCCGCGCGCCCGCGTTCCGTCCCCGCGTCGTGTACACCGTCGCGAACTTCCAGAATCCGACCGGTGCCGTGCTCACGACCGAGCGGCGTGACGCGCTCGTCGAGCTCGCGCATCACTACGGCTTCGTGGTGGTCGACGATGATCCTTATCACGCGCTGTGGTTCGATGGACCGTCGCCAATCGCGTTGGGCGCGCTCGATGATGATCGGGTTGTGTCGCTCGGTTCGTGTTCGAAGGTGCTCGCGCCGGGTTTGCGCGTGGGATGGCTGCGCGCACCGTCGTGGTTGCGCGACACCCTGGTGCGCGTGAAGCAGGCCTGTGATCTGCACACTTCGACGCTCGCACAGGCGATCGCGGCCGACGTCCTCGCCGATACTCCATTCATGACCGAGCACCTGTCTCGGTCGCGGTCCGCGTACGCGAGGAAGTCTCGTGTGCTCGCGGAGGCACTCCAAGGTTGTGGGTCGGGCCGCGCGCCACGCGGTGGCATGTTCTTGTGGCGTCACTTCCACGGTGCCGACACCGAAGCGCTACTCGCCGCGGCGATTGCCGATCAGGTGGCGTTCGTGCCCGGATCGGCATTCGCGGTTGACCGCTCGTGGACGGCGCACGCCCGTCTCTCGTTCGCGACGCTCGACCGTGCTGGTCTGGTCGACGCCGCCGCGGTGCTGCGATCGCTCGTCGATCGCGGTGCTGCGCAGGTCGCCGCCACCCCGGCGTAGGCGATCTCGTCGGCGATCGTCAGCGATAGCTCTTTGCTTGGATGTTGTAGAGGCTGGCGTACTGGCCACCGCGTGCCATGAGTTCGTCGTGCGTGCCCACCTCGACCAGCTGGGCGCCGTCGAGCACGACGATGAGGTCGGCCATGCGCACCGTCGAGAAGCGGTGTGACACGAGGATCGTGACCCGTCCGTGTGTTGGCGTCGCGCGTGACGCGTTCGAGAAGCGCTCGAACAGCGCGTGCTCGGTCTCGGCGTCGAGCGCCGCGGTCGGTTCGTCGAGCATAAGTAACAACGGGTTGTCGCGCATGAAGCCACGAGCGAGCGCGAGCTTCTGCCACTGACCGAAGCTCACCTCGACGCCCGCGTCCCAGGTGGGTCCGAGCTGGGTGTCGATGCCGTGCGCGAGTCGTTCGACCACATCGTCGGCACCGGCCCGATCGACCGCGGCCGCAACCGCGGGCCGCTCGTCGAGACGCACGACATCACCGAGGCCGACGGTGTGTTGCACCGAGAACTCGAAACGGAAGAAGTCTTGGAACGCTCCCGCGAGGCGCGCTCGCCACGCCGGTGAAGCGATACGCGCGATGTCGATGCCGTCGGCCTCGATACGTCCGCTTGTGGGGGCGTACATGCGGCAGAGCAACTTCACCAACGTGGTCTTACCGGCGCCGTTTTCGCCGACAATCGCCACGACCGCACCCGCGGGAAACTCGACGGTCACGTCGTCGAGCACGAGCTTGTCGGTGCCCGGGTAACGAAACGAGACGTGCTCGAGACGGATGCCGTGCGTGAGGCGTTCGGGGGCGTCGGCATCGGCGCGCGCATCGATCGCGGCGGCGTAGTCCTCCAACCACGTGAGCCGGCGCGACGAGTCGAGCCAGATCCCGCGCAGGAAACCGATCTCGCCGACGGTGGCGCCCACATATTGCGACAACCGACTCCCGGCGACGAGCACCAGAATCACTGCGCTGGGCGATCCGTGCAGCCCCGACGCGACGAACACGATCGCGCCGACGTAGGCACCGCCGAACAGGGCCCAGGCCGCGGTGTGCCAAGCGGCGGATGACCATCGCGCCGCCGCCACCGGCTCGTACCACTGCTCCCAGGCCGCGGCTCGGCGGTCGGCGAGCTCGTCGGCCATCCCCGCGACTCGGATCTCTTTGCCGGCCGGCGCGGTCGTGCCGAGCATGAAGAGGTGCCGCGCGAGGCGGTTGCGTGACGCCACGCGCTCCTCGGTGGCCCGTTCGATTCCCGGCCGCCACGATGCCGACGCCACTGTCGGGATGGCAAACACGATCAGGAGCGCCAGTGCAGGATGGATCGACATCAACAGCACGATCGTCACGACGAGCCGCAATATCCAACCGAGCGTTGAGAACAGCGACATGAAGAGGTGATCGAGCGCGAACACTTGGTCGCGCAGCACCGAGAGGCGGTCGAGATATTCGGCGCGCTCATGGTGTTCCACTGTCGCCACCGATGCCTGGAGTGACGCCACGTGCGACTCGAGGACGATCGCAACTCGGTCGCGAAAGCGGCGCTGGAGACGGTCGAACACGACTTTGAGGAACCAGGTCGCGGTCGCCGACACGGCGAGCCCGAGCGACGCGACCGTGATCGTGGTGCGCTGATGGTGCAACACCCCGCGGGTGAGCAGACTCAACCAGAGCGCGACGAGCGCATCGGGCAGAGCTGTGAACAGCACCATTGCAAACGACACGCTGAGTAGGCGGGGTTCGGCGCGGTAGCCGAGCTTGACCGTGCGCCACAACGACGACATCGCCGGCGGCAGATCGCCGGGTTCACGCGAGCGTGTCATGGACGACCTCCTCCCCGTGCTCGTCGTACTCGATGTCAGACGCGGCGAGCGTGAAGCGCGACGCCTGGAGCTGGAACATCGTGTAATAGCGACCGCCAAGTGCCATCAGCTCATCGTGACTACCGAGCTCGACCACTTTCCCGTGTTCGAGCACGCAAATGCGGTCGGCCTGGCGGACGGTCGAGAAACGATGGCTCACGAGGATGGTCGTGCAGTCGCGCGTCGCGGTGAGGATGCGCTCGAAGATCTCGGCTTCGCCACGCACATCGAGTTGCGCGGTCGGCTCGTCGAGTAAGACGACCCCGGCGCCGAGGCGGACCGCGCACAGCGCTCGCGCGAGCGCCACTCGCTGCCATTGGCCGCCGGACAGCTCGGTGCCGTCGTCGTAGCCACGGGCCAGGATCGTGTCGAGCGATGCGAGCTCGGACGCCCCGGCATCATGCAACGCTGCGGCGACGATGGCATCGTGTTCGGCGGTGATGTGGTTGGTACCCGGCATCACGTTCTCGCGCAGCGACAATTCGTAGCGTACGAAGTCCTGAAACACGGCGGTGATGCGGGAGCGCCACTCGTCGAGACGAAGGTCGCGCAGGTCAACGCCGTCGACTTCGATGGCGCCCTGCTGTGGGTCGTAGAGCCGGCACAGCAGCTTGGCGAGCGTGGTCTTGCCCGCGCCGTTCTGCCCCACGATCGCGAGCGATGAGCCGGCCGGAATCGTGAGGTCGAAATGATCGAGCACGGCGCGCCCGTCGGAGTCGTACGAGAACGTCACGTCGCGGAAGCGGATGTCACGTGCGGGCATGCCACGCGCTGGGTGCGTACCGTTGGGCAACGCGCCCGCCGGCGCCATCGCGGCTTCGAGCCGCAGCACCGCGGCCACCGGCGCGGCGGCGCCGTCGAGGGCCCAACTCAATCCGCCGAACGCGATGGCACTCGTGCCGATCGCGGTCTGGAGGTACACCAATACCTCGGCCAGCGTGACCCGCCCGTCCGCGGCAGCATTCGCCAGGGCCCAGAAGACGACGAGGTTCGCGCCGAGGACGATCGCGAGACATCCGAGTACCGGCTTCTCGCGCAGGCGCGTCGCCTTCCATTGCAGTTCGTACAGGTGTCGGCGCCGCGAGATGAAGCGTTCCACGACCCAAGGCGCGAGTCCGAAGAGCCGGAGCTCCTTCGCCGCGGGAGGGTCGACGGCGAGGCGGTACGCGTAGTCGGCGTGACGCTGCGCGTCGCGCACCTCATCGGTGTTGCGGTCTCGCCAGACTGCACTCTCACGCAGCAACCAGTGCGTGGAGAACCAGGCCGCAAGTAGCAAAGGCGGGGCCCAGAAGTTGAAGCGCAACAAGACCAACGCGGCGCCGACACCGGCGACGATCTCGACGAACCCGGTCGCGATGAAGTCCATCGCAAGGCTGAGCGGTGGCCCGCTGATCCCGAGGTCGAAGTTGCGGGCCATCGTGAGATCGTTTGTGAGCGCAGGGTCTTCGAGATGACGCATGCCGGGCGGTGTGACGCACGCCCGCAAGAGCCGGTCGTTGAGCCACGTCGCGCCGCGGCTGCCGAGGTTGGCTCCCACGGCCTGATGGAGGGGCGTGAGCACCTGGAATAACACGAACGCGATCCCAACGAGCGTCAGCGGAGCGGCGAGCGAGTCGTGGTGCTGCACGGAGTTGATCAGCACGCCGATCGCGATGGCCACGAGGGGACCGAGCAAGCCGCGCAGGATGAGCAGCACCCACCAGAAGATCGCCAGCGATGGCGCGGCGCTGCGGAGCGCGCCGAAGAATTGCACTTCCTGGCGGGCGCGTAGGCGCTCGAGCGGGCTGCCCTTGGCCGTCACCGCTGTGTCATCGTCCATCGCGTGTTCGTCGTTGCGAGCAACTCGTTTCCGACGGCCCAACCCCTCAATCATCCACGCTGTGTTGCACTGCGAGCGTGATCTCGCGGATCGTATCGGCGTCGGTGATCTTGCGTCCAAGCCGATCGCGCACGTAGAACGCGTCGAGCACGTGGCTGCCCATGGTGTTGACGCGTGCCGATCGGATGTCGAGATCGAAGTCGGCGAACGCGGCCGTAACTCGGAAAAGGACGCCGACCCCGTCCACGGCTCGCACGTCGATCACGGTTGCGGTATCCGACACATCGTTGTCGAACGCGACCGTCGTCCGGGCGTCATGCACGGGGCCGCGCCGTCGTTCGTAACGTCGTGCCCGGTCGGCAACTCGCGCGCGCAGCGCCAATCCCTCACCGAGCGCGCGCGCGAGGTCATCAGAGATGGCCGACCACGCCAGCTCGTTGCCGAACGGATCGTCGACCGAAAACACCGACAAGGCTCGTCCGGAGTCGCTGGAGTATGCCGTGGCTGTCGTGACATCGAGGCCATGCAACGCCAACACGCCAGCCACGCGGCTGAAGATGCCGGGCCGGTCGTCGGTCATCACAGTCAGGACGTTGGCGTCACCAGTGATACGCGTGCCGGGCGCCTTCAGTGCATCGAGATGGGCAACCGTCGGGAACTCGGCGGCCTCGGCGGCGCCACTCGCGCCGCTGCGCAGGAGCCGGTCGGCGCGTTCGACGAGCAGCGCGACGAGTCGAGCCTTGCTCGGCCCCCACGCGGTTGGTCCCGTCGCGAGCGAGTCGGCCTCGGTGAGCGCGGCGAGTAACGACAACGTCTCTGCATCGAGCACGCGCTCGGCAACATGTCGGATCGTGGCTGGGTCGTCGAGGTCGCGCCTCGTCGCGATCTCCGACAACAAGAGGTGTTGTTCGATCAGGCGCACGACGGTGTTGATGTCGCCATCGGCGCAGCCCATGCGCGCCAACACGTCGCGAGCGACCGGGATGCCTACTTCAGTGTGATCGCCGGCGTAGCCCTTGCCGATGTCATGCAGGAGCGCGGCAAGCACAAGCAGGTCGGGACGCCGCACCCGACCGGCAACCCGTGCCGCATTGGCAGCGGTTTCGAGCAAATGACGATCCACGGTGAATCGGTGATAGGCGTTGCGTTGCGGCTTACTGCGCACCATCGACCACTCCGGCAGCATTGCGGTGAGCGCGCCGCAACGATCGAGCGCCTCGAGCGCGCCAATCGCAGGTCGCCCGGCGAGCAGCAACCCGACAAAGAGTTCGCGCATCTCCGCAGGCCAGTGCGCTCCTGATGCAACGACGTGTTCGCCGAGCGCGCTGAGCGCGTCGCGATCGATCGTCGCTGCGTGTTCCACAGCAAGGTTCGCGATGCGCAACCCGAGCAGCGGATCGTCGGTCGGCAGCTCGCCGGCAAGCGTGTGCACCCGTGTGCCGCGCAGAACGATCCCAGGCCCAAGTGGTCGATCGCGCTGCGAACGGCGTGCAAGTCGAACGCGTGTCGGATCGGCGACACGTTGCCAAGTATCGTCGCCGATCCAACTGATCGTTCGTGCTGCGGTCGCGACCCGCGCCATCAACGCGTCGGCGTCAGCATCGCCGCACGCACGGGCCAGAACATCTTGATCCTGCAACGCAACGATATTGCTCGCTCGACCCGTGTAGCGCTGGAGTTCGACGCGCACTGCGAGCAATGTCGCATAGGCAACGTTCAGTTCTTCGATGTCGCCGGGGCGAAGCGTCGGTTGCGCCGCTTCGAGCCAGAACAACGAATGCACATCGCGTAACCCGCCCCGTCCCTCCTTGATGTCTGGTTCGAGCGTGAAGGCGACGTCGTTGACGCTCGCGTGTCGGTCGATGACACGCGCCGTCAGCGCGGGCACGCGCTTTCGCGCGAGTTCCTGCCACCGCGCCCGCGAGCGCGAGGCGAGTTCCTCGATGAGTTCGCGGTCTCCTGCGATATGACGCGTGGAGAGCAATGCCGTTGCCGCGTCGAGATCGCGGTCGCCAAGGGCGACAAGTTCGGTGACGGTGCCGACGTTGTGGCCGAGCTTGAAATCGGAGTCCCAGATCGGATACCAGATCTGTTCCGCGATCGCCGCGATCTCAGGGCGGCCCCGATGCACGAGCACGAGGTCGAGATCGCTCTGTGGGCAGAGTTCGGCGCGCCCGAATCCGCCGACGGCGGCGAGGGCCACGTCGTGGGCGCCGATCGCGGCCAGCTGGTCGGCGAACATCGCCTGAAGCCACCCGTCGACCAGGTTGCTGTAACGCCGGGACCACACCGGACCGGTCAGCGTGCGGTCGGCCAGCAGCGGCGCACGATCGAGCTTCACGCGGGCGAGGCTACGGGTGCGTCAGGGTCCCCTGTGCACCTGGTCGCGCATCCGTCAGGCCCGAGACGGGCCGAACAGATGTCCGTCAGTGATGCAAAGATGTCGTAACACGCGGCACATCGCTTGGAAACGGTCGGTCCTTAGGTTCTCAGGTCATGATCAGATATGACGTGCTCGACGGGTGTCGCACACCATCACCGAACGTGTCGCCCTCGACGACGGACATTCGCACTCTTTGTGTAGGAGCCTGACATGGCGTACCTCGTGACCGCGATCATCAAACCGTTCAAGCTCGAGGACGTCAAAGAAGCGCTGCGGGGTGCCGGCATCCTCGGGCTCACCGTCAGCGAGGTGCAGGGCTACGGACGCCAAGGCGGCAAGAGCGAGACGTGGCGTGGCACCGAGTACAAGGTCGACCTCGTGCCCAAGGTCAAAATCGAGGTGCTCGTCGATGCGGCCGATGCTGACAAGGTCATCGACATCATCGCGGCGCAAGCCCGGACCGGCAAGATCGGCGACGGCAAGATCTGGGCCGTGGATCTTGATCGCTTGATGCGGATTCGCACCGGAGAGCGTGACGCTGACGCCTTGTAAACGCGATCCGGCGGCGTGGGTGCGGGGCGGGCTGCGCTCGTTTCCAAGCCGTTAGGCCGCGAGGCCGGCCTGGCGCATGTATTGGCCGAGATCGAAGTAGTCGCGCCACGCGGCGATCTTGCCGTCGACGATCTCGAAGACGCCCATGACGGGAAGTTCGATGGTGCGTTCGGGCTGCACGAACGTATCGACCCGCTCCGTGAGCACGACATTGTCATGGGCCACGAGGTGGCGCACCTGGAATTCGATGCGCTCGACCCCGGTCGTGAACATCTCCATCATCGATCGGATCGCTTCGACACCGACCACGGGGTCGATCGGGATGTTGTGGTACACGGCGTCCGGCGTGAAATAGCCGAGCAGCTCGTCGAGATCGAGGCGCGCCCATGCGGCGCAGAAGTCGCTGACGATGTCGGAGGCGGTGCGCGTGGTCTGGCTCATGCGGCCAGTCTGGCGCGCCCGATCGCGGGCGCGCCAGACCACGGCGTCAACCGAGGCCTCGAGCGCACTTTGATTGCACTGGGCGGCGCTGTACGCCGTCAGGTGCAGAGGAAAACGGCTTGTGGGGTTTATGGAGGGGGGGTTATGGGGTGTCTCGGGTGATGACGGGGTCGGCGTGGAGTCGGGAGAAGGCCGCTCGGAACGCGGCCTCGGCTGCGTCGGGATCGCCGAGCGCGGTGCGCAGCTCCGAGCCGGCCGGCAGGGCCGAAGCGATCAGGCTTTCCGCCCCTGGCGACGCGTAGGTGCGGCCATCGGTCCACAGGAACCACTCGCGGGTGCCACTCAATGTCGCCTGGGCCGAAACTCGCATCGTTGCCTCTTCCTCGTGACCAACGTACGGCGCGTGGCGCCGGCCCGAGCATCGCTGTGACGCAGATCACTCCGGCTCTCGGTCAACAAGCGCGACATCGCGTAGCGTCTCGCCCCGGACCCGCGGGGCCACGGTGCGGACCACGACGAGGAGCGGTTCTCAGATGGCAGTGCAACTCAAAGCCGGTGAGCGTTGGAAGAGCGCGGTGTGCGACACGCAGGTCGTGATTGTGCGGGCGCCCGACACGGCCATCGAGCTCGAGATCGGTGGTCATCCCGTGGTGGCGCTCGGCGACGAACCAGCCGGCAACCGGGCGCTCGATCCCGCGCACAGTGACGGGAGCCTCGCCGGGAAGCGTTACGCCGACGAGGAGATCGGTCTCGAGATTCTCGTGACCAAGCCCGGTGCGGGTTCCCCGTCGATCGGCGGCGCGGCCCTGGGCCTCAAAGAAGCCAAGCCCCTCCCGTCGTCTGACTAGCCCGAAAGTTGGCCCCATGCGCCTCTCGATCGATGCTGTTGCCTGCACGGGACACGGCCGGTGTTACGTGCTCGCGCCCGAGTTGTGCGAACCCGACGATCGTGGACGCGGCGTCGTGACGGGCGCGGAGGTTCCGCCCGAACTCGTTGGCCAAGCGCGCGCAGCGGTGGCGAACTGTCCCGAACGCGCCGTCTCGCTCGACGACTGACGGTGCGGCGATGAACATTGTCATGTTGCTCGAGATGGCCGCCGACTGCATTGGCGATCGCGTCGCCGTCGGTTCGCGTGACGGCGGCCTCACCTACGCCGATCTCCTCGACCGCTCGCGCCGCGTCGGCGCCATCGTGGTGGCTTCGCACGCGGAACGCCTTGGCCTGGTCGACGTCAACTCCGAGATCGTGCCGCTGCTGCTGTTCGCCGGCGCGATCGCGGGCGTGCCGTTTGCGCCGATCAACTATCGCCTCGCCGACGATCGGCTGCAGGCGGTCGCGAACCGGATCGCGCCGGCGATGGTCGTATGTGGCGACGGCACCGCCGGACGCCTCGCGGGCGTCGAACTGCTTGCCGTTGTCGGTCGCAGCGAGCTCGCCGCTTCGATCGGTGACGCCGAACCCAAAGCCGACTCGCACACCGATCCCGACGAGGTCGCAATCTGGCTGTTCACGAGCGGCACCACCGGTGCGCCCAAAGCCGCACTGCTGCGGCACCGGCACTTGGTGTCGTACGTGCTGTCGACCGTCGACTTCATGGCCGCCGAGGCCGACGAAGCGACGCTCGTGAGTGTGCCGCCGTATCACATCGCCGGGATGGCGACGATCTTGTCGAACACCTACGCCGGGCGGCGCATTGTGTACCTGCCGCAGTTCGACGCGCACGAGTGGGTTGCGCTCGCCGAGCAAGAAGCGGTGACGCACGCCATGGTCGTGCCGACGATGCTCGGGCGGATTCTCGACGCGCTCGAGGCGCGCGGGACGACGCTTCCCGCGTTGCGCCACCTGTCCTATGGCGGCGGCCGCATGCCCGTCTCTGTCATCGAGCGGGCGATGGAATTGCTTCCCCACGCCGGATTCGTCAATGCCTACGGGCTCACCGAGACAAGCTCTACCGTTGCCGTGCTCGGCCCGGACGATCATCGCGCCGCCTTCGCCAGCGACGATCCGCTCGTGCGAGTCCGGTTGGGTTCGGTGGGCCGGCCGTTGCCGACGCTGGAACTCGAGATCCGCGACGCGATGGGCGCAGCCGTGGCGGTCGGCGAAACCGGCGAGATCTATGTGCGCGGCGACCAAATCGCGGGCGAGTATCACGGCCGGAGCGCGCTCACCGCCGACGGCTGGTTCCCCACGAACGATGGCGGTCGCCTCGACGCCGCCGGGTTCTTGTTCGTTGAGGGGCGCCTCGACGATGTGATCGTGCGCGGCGGCGAGAACATGTCGCCCGGCGAGATCGAGGACGTCCTGCTGGCGCATCCCTGTGTCGCCGACGCCGCGGTAACAGGCGTGCCCGACGACGAATGGGGCGAGGTGGTTGCGGCCGCCGTCGTCCTGCAGACTGGCACCGCAGCGAACGAAGTCGAATTGCAGACCTGGGTGCGAGAGCACCTCCGGTCGTCGCACACGCCGACGATCGTCGACGTGCGCGCCGAGTTGCCCTACAACGAGACCGGCAAGCTCGTGCGGCGCGTGCTGCGAGACGAGCTCGCCGCGATCGCCCGGGCGCGATCGTGATGGCGTCGTTCGACCTGGCGGGCAAGGTCGCGGTGGTCACAGGTGGGAGCCGGGGGCTCGGCCGTGCGATCGTGCGTGGCTTGGCCGAGGCCGGCGCCGACGTCGTGGTGGCGTCGAGAAAGCTCGAAGCATGTGACACGGTGGCGCGCGAGGTCGCGGGCGCGACGGGCCGCGAGACGCTGGCGGTTGCGTGCCACGTCGGACGCTGGGCCGACTGCGACGCGCTCGTGGCCACGACGCTGGAACGATTCGGTCGGATCGACGTGCTCGTCAGCAACGCTGGGATGTCGCCGCTGTACGACGATCTCGCGAGTGTCACCGAGGAGCTCTACGACAAGACGCTCGCGGTGAACCTCAAAGGTCCGTTCCGCCTTGGTGCGCTCGTCGGCACGCACATGCGCGAACGCGGTGGTGGTTCGATCATCAACGTGGGCACGATCGGTTCGCTCATCGCAAGTCCCCACGAGCTTCCGTACGCCTGTGCGAAAGCCGGCCTCAACGCGTTGACCGTCGGCCTCGCGGAAGCGTTCGCGCCGACGGTGCGGGTGAACGCGATCCTTCCCGGCGCCTTTCGCACCGACGTGACCAAGGCGTGGCCGCCCGACATGCTCGATGGACGCTTCGTTCCACTGGGCCGCCTCGGTGAGCCCGAAGAAATCGTCGGGCTCGCGCTCTACCTCGCGAGCGGGGCATCGAGCTACACCACTGGGGCGATCATGCGCGTCGATGGTGGCGTCGCTCGCAAGGTGTGACGCTCACCACGGGTAGGTTCTTGGCGATGGCCAGTCTTCGACCATTTCGATTCGCCGCCGACATGCAGCATCCGATCGCAGGCCGTTCGTGGACTGACTCGGCTCGTGAGCTCGAGGCGCTTGGCTACTCGACGCTGTTCGTGCCCGACCACTTCGACGAGGGCTTGGGGCCGATCGCCGCCATGGCCGCGGCCGCGGTGGTCACCACCACCCTGCGCATCGGCGCGCTGGTGTTCGACTGCGACTTCCGTCATCCGGCTGTACTTGCTCGTGAACTCGCGACGATCGACCAGCTGTCGGAGGGGCGACTTGAAGTCGGTCTCGGCGCGGGATGGAAACGAATCGATTATGAGCGGTCCGGCATTCCGATGGACGCGCCCAAGGTTCGTGTCGATCGCATGATCGAGCACACACGTGTGTTGCAGGGGCTGTTCGGCGCAACGCCGTTCACCTTTCACGGCGAGCACTACCAGATCACCGAGCTCGACGGCACTCCGAAGCCGTATCGCCCGGAAGGCCCACCGTTCCTTATTGGTGGCGGCGCGCCGCGAGTGCTGCGATTCGCAGCGCGCGAGGCCGACATCGTGGGCGTCAACGCCTCGATCCACTCGGGCCAGGTCGACACCGCGGCGGCGCACGACGCGCTCCCTGCGAGTATCGACGAAAAGGTGGCCTGGGTACGCGCCGCGGCGGGCGAGCGCCTTGCGGACCTCGAGATCAACGCGTGGTTGTCCGTGGCGGCGGTCACCGACGATGCCGCAGGGCTTGCCGAGGCGCTCTCCGGCGTGTTCGCCGCCAGCCCCGACGAGGTGTTGGGTTCGCCGCTCACGCTCATTGGGTCGTTGCCCGAGATCGTGGATCGCCTCCAGGAACGGCGAGAACGTTGGGGGTACTCGTATCACGTGATCCCGCACGACAAGCTCGTCGAATTCGGGCCGGTCGTCGCCGCACTTGCCGGGGGCTGAATCGCGTCTATTGATGCATGACAACCCGCTTGGATGAGCCGGTATTTTGTTTGAGCCGGTGATTGTCCGCGAACGTTCGTCGCCACGCGATGATGCGGCATTGCTCCTAATCTCTGCTAACTTCGTGAGCGCTCGTGGGGATCCAGCCATCCCAGAAAGTAGATGTCTATGCCCCGTAAGAGCACGAAGATGACCGACGCGCACAAGGCTGCGCTGGCGGCCGGACGTGAACAGAGCCGAGCGGTTCGCGATTACCTCGAAGCGTTCGAGGCCGCCAAGCCCCGCCGCGGTCGCAAGCGCACGCCGGCCTCGATCAAGAAGCGCCTGACCGCGATCGAGAGCGCATTGGCCGACGCCTCGGCGTTGCAGCGTCTCCTTCTGACTCAGGAGCGGACCGACCTCGAGTACGAACTCGAGACGATCAGCGAAGGCGTCGATCTCACGTCGTACGAAAAGGGCTTCGTCAAGCACGCCCGCGCGTACGCAGAGACGAAGGGCATCACCTACGCCACGTTCCGCAGCGTCGGTGTTCCACCCGAGGTGCTCCAGCGCGCTGGTATCACCCGCGGAATGTGACCGACCGCCGCGAGCGCGGCGACCGGTCACCGAGAAGGGCAAGTTGGTTCTTGCGGCATGGAGTTCCCGAGCGGAGCGACACGCCATGAGAATGCGCCGCACGGCGCGTCACGGGCAGTGAGTGTTATGACTTGTCGAATGGCTTGCCATCGGCGCCGAGGTACTACCAGTTGTTACCGAGGCCTTGCCCGTTGACGTTGCCGGGCGGAAGTCAACCCATCTTGGGAAGGTTCGCCTCGAGTTGCCCCGACACCATGGCGCCGAGGAAACCGCCATCGACGTGGAGTGATTCACCGGCGATGTAGCTCGAACGGGGGCTGTTGAGGTACAGCAGCGGCCACGCCTGTTCCTCTGCGGTCGAGCGCCGCCCCGAAGGGCCGACGAACGCGTCGATCAGGTCCTTGCCGTTCTCGTTCTCGAAGAACGGCATCATCGCTGTATCGGTCGGTCCGGGATTCGTGCAGTTCAAACGGATGCCCTGCTTGATGAGCGCCGACGCACGCCATGCGACCCATGCATTGATGGCCTTCTTGGAAAAGAGATAGCCCGGCGCGATCAACTTCGGATTGGCCTCGCACCACGCCTTGGCCTCTGCGAAGTCGGTCATCGTCACAAAAGCCAGCAACGTAGCGATCTCGTTTTGCCAACCGAGCCCGGCGTTTGACGCCACGCATACCGCGGCAGATCCGGCCGGCATCTTGGGTACGAGTGCATCAATGAGATACCGCGCGCCGATGAAGTTCACGGTGACGGTGTCGACGTCCGAGAACGGCGGACCGGGAAGGCCAGCCACGCTGAAGACGCCGTCGACCGGAGCGTCGATCGAAGCCACGACGGCGTCGATCGACGACCGATCGCGCAGGTCGATCGTCTGTGATGTGGCGCCGGCGAGTTCCGTCGGCTTCACGTCGAGTGCGGTGACGTGCGCGCCGAGCTCGATGAGCAACGCTGCGGTCGCGGCACCCATGCCCGATGCCGCGCCGGTGACGAGCACTCGCTTGCCGGCATAACCCAAGACGTCGTCCACGTGTGGACTCCTTTGTTCGCATTCGCCCGCACGTCCGTGCGACGCGGAGCGTGCATCGTCGCGGCCTCGGGGCCTTTACGCAAACCCGAGGCCGGTCACTGCCACGTCGGCGAAGGTGTCATGCACTTCGAGGCGCTGCCTGCGCACCAGCCATCGTGCGAGGTCGCGCTCGGGAATCGGCCGACTCAGGTGGTAGCCCTGCGCCTCGTCGCAGCCGAGCAACATGAGCTGCTCCCAGGTGAGCCGGTCTTCGACGCCCTCGGCGACCACGGTGAGGCCGAGGTTGTGACCGAGGTCGATGATCGCCTTGACGATTCCGGGGTCACCGTCGGGCGATGCGAGGCGTTGCACGAACCGTTGGTCGATCTTGACCTCTTGCACCGGCAACGTGTGCAGGTACGCGAGCGACGAGTATCCGGTGCCGAAGTCGTCGACCGACAGGCGCACGCCGAGTTCGTGCAGCGCTGTGATGATGGCCCGCGCCCGACTGAGTTCGAGCACGCCCGACTCGGTGATCTCGAGTGTCACCTGCTCGGCCGGAACGACACGACGGGTCAGCATCTCGCGGAGGCGTTCGGGGAACTTCATGTCGACGAGGCAGGTCGCCGAGACGTTCACGGCCACGCCGATGGGCGCGCCGAGCGACCGCCAGTGTGCGCAATCGAGCAACGCCCGGTCGAGGACGTAGTCGGTGAGTTGGCCGATGAGTCCGTTCTGCTCCGCCACCGAAATGAACTCCGATGGTGCGATGAGCCCGTACTCCTCGTGCTGCCAGCGCGCGAGGGCCTCAGCGCCGACGATCGCACCATCGAGGCGCGCCTTTGGCTGGTAGTAGACGACAATGTCGCCTCGCTCCATGGCCGCGCGCATCGAACTCGCGAATTCGAGTCGCTCGAGCGAGTGTGGGTCTTGCGTCGGGTCATACAGCTGCACGCCACTCTTGGTGCGTTTGGCCTCGTACATGGCGACATCAGCCCGTTGGAGCAAGAGCGACGACTCGGCGCCGTCTTCGGGCGCGAGCGCGATCCCGATACTCGACTGGATCTCGATGACGACGTCGCCGACGCGCACCGGGAGATCGAGCGCGCCGCGGATCGCGTCGGCGACGTTGACGGCGTCGCCGGCGATCGTTACCGCCGGTAACAGCACCGCGAACTCATCGCCGCCAAAGCGGGCCACGGTCGCGGTCTCGTCGATGCTCTGGTGAACTCGGCGCGCGACCTCTTGCAGGAGCACGTCACCGGAAAAGTGCCCGAGCGTGTCGTTCACCTCCTTGAAGCGGTCGAGGTCCATGAGTAACACCCCGACCATCGGCGCGCCGTCGTTGAAGCCTCGGGTTTCCGCGGCGGCGAGGGAATGATCGAGCCGGCGGAGGAACTCGGTGCGGTTCGGCAGGCCCGTCAGCGCGTCGTGCAAGGCCTGGAACTCACGTTCACGCGCTTCGGTGGTCAGCCGGTCGATCAGACGGCTGTTCTCGAGTGCGACGCTCGCGTGGTTCGCGAGCGTTTCGACGAGCATGCCGTCGTGTTCGTCGAACGTGCTTGTCTCACCGATGCGTTCGCCGAGGACGAGCACGCCAACCACGCTGCCATCGCCCTGGAGCGGTGCCACGACGTAGTCCCGCACTTGCAACGTCTCTCGCAGACTGACCTCGTGCGCATCGTTCGCCCAGCGGGCGACCACCGCAACCGATCGCCGCGTCACGGCCTCACGCACAATCGGTTCGGCGAGGATCGCGCCCGTTCGGTCGGGGCGGATCTCGAGCTCACGCGAGCCTCGGAGCTCGCAGAACACCGTCTCGCCGGTCCCATCGTCACTGGCGAGCAGCACGATGAGCGCGTACTCGACGCGCATCAGTTGGCGGGCCTGTTGAAGCACGCGTTCCATCACGATCGGCGCCGAGTTGCCGCTGCCGATGGCCCTTGTGAAGTCGTGGAACAGTTGCAGCCGTTCGAAGCGGCGTTGCAGCGACGTGTAGCTGCGGTACGCCATCGAAAGGTTGCACGCGACCACGCCCAGGAGAAGCAATGCCAGCCACGATCGTTCGACGATCATCGCGACGAGCAGTGCGATCGTGGTGTTCGTGACCGCGGTGAACGCGCCCGCGAGCAGGACTTGGCGGGCACTCGCGACCGCACCGTGCCAGCGAATCGCAAGAAAAACCGCGCCGATGCTCACGACATCGGCACCAGCGATGGCGACGATCATCGCGAACCACACCACGGGCGAGTCGACGGGTCGACCGTGGGCGATCCATTGCAACAACGCCAGTGCCGCGACGCACTCCGCGAGGAACATGCTCAAGTTGAAGAAGACTTTGTGGAGTCGCGTACGTTCGTCGAGCAGCAGGTAGACCAGCTCGCCCACCATGCGCGCCACAATCAGGCCGAGTGGTGAGGCGAAGAGCAGTCCGAGCACGAGCGGTGCTTCGCTGAACGTGAACGTGTGCGTCTCGTGGTCGATTTCGAGGTGGAATTTGAGCGTCTCGGCGAGGGCGAATCCGACTGCGAGCGCCCACCACGCAACGGGATGACGTGGTGTCGACAAGTGCGGGGCGAGCGGCACGAGTGCCGCAAGCGAGACCGCGCTCAACGCCGCGCCGAGAGCGATGGTGTTGCGTTCGGCCCGTCGCCGCGCGTGCTCGCGGCGTTGCATTTGGTCTGTGCCCATGGTTCCCACCTTGTGTGAGCAAAACATCGGCGGGCCTACGCGCGTGCCCAATGGCACATTCGACCTGGTCCATTCGGTTGACGTATTGACGCTGCGGGCAGGTGTGCTCAGGATCAGCCCGACAACAAACCCCGCGGCTGGCAGCAGTTCCAGTGTGGACGAGGTGTTGATTCGCAGGCGTGAACTGGTCGCCTGAGCCTGCGGGGAGCCAGTGGCGAAACCGGCGTCCGGCCGCACAACTGGAACAGGAGCATCATCATGGGCAACCTTCTCCGCGGCGTTCGCCGCGCCGCTGTCTCGCTCTGTCTCATCGCCGCCGCCGGCGGGATGGCCGCGGCCTCGGGCGCGGGTGCGCACCGCGAGGCTGGCATCAAGTGGAACCTCGTGCAGGTCATACCGCGAACGCCCGCCACGACGTCATCGCCGGCGCCGGGCACCCTGAACAAGCCGCGGCCGATCGCGTCGACGAAGGGCATTCGCTGGTCCTAGTGAGCCATAGCTGAACGTTGGCCCACCTCATAGGTGCGTGATACTGGTGGGGTGATCGCTTCTGGCCGGGATAGCTGCGCGCTGTGACGGCCGCGATCGCCCCGACGGCCCACGAGATTCGTGTCGGTCGCCGCACCATCGCGGTGATCGGGCCGACAACGCGCGATCCGCGGATGTGGATCGCGATCGTGATCACGTCGCTCCAAGTGCTGGGTCAGACGCTGCTGCACTTCGATGTGTCGATCGCCCAGATCCTCGTGTCGATTGGAACGTGCGCGCTCATCGAACTGGTGGTGACTGCACGGCGGACGCACGCGATCGTGTGGCCCGCAAGCGCGATGCTCACGGGCAACGGCATCGCATTGTTGTTGCGCATTCCCGGCACGGCCCACGGCGATTGGTGGAGCCTCCAAGGAGCGTGGATCTATGCCGCGACGGGTGCAGTTGCGTTGGCGTCGAAGTACGTGATCCGTGTGCGCGGCGCCCACATCTTCAACCCGTCGAACTTCGGGCTGCTGGTGTGTTTTCTCGTGCTCGGCCCGAAGCGTGTCGAGCCGCTCGACTTCTGGTGGGGCCCGGTGTCGTTCGGTCTCGCGCTCGCGCTCACCGTGATCGTTGTCGGCGCGGCGGTGATCCTTTCGAGGATACGGATGTTGCGCGTGGCGATTGCATTCCTCGTACCCTTCGCCGCGGTTCTTGGCTTGGTCGCCGTGTTCGGGCATTGCATGACCGCGCGTTGGCATGTGGGCGCGTTGTGCGGTGCCAGCTTTTGGTGGATCCTCGCCACGTCGCCCGAGATACTCGTGTATTGCTGTTTCATGATCACCGATCCCAAGACTGCGCCGCGGGGCGAAGTCAGCCGATTCGTGTACGCCGTGTCGATCGGTGTTGTTGCCGCGCTGCTCGTCGCGCCGCAACGCACTGAGTATGCGTCGAAGGTCGCGGTGCTCGGCGCGCTGGCATTCGTGTGTGCGTTGCAGCCGTTCGTCGAGCGACTGTTCCCCGCCGCAGGGAGTGCCGAGGATCGACTGGGCGCCTGGTTCCCCGGCGCGGCGCTTCGACGCCGGCGCTCGCGTGGCCGTCTCGTCGTCGCTGCGATTGCAGGCGTCGCGCTCGTTGGCGGCGCGGCCTACGGCGCGGGAGTCCCCGCGCGTTCGGGCCGCGTGGTGTTGTCGGATCGTGTCGCGAGTGGCGGCGGGCGTCCGGGGCTTGTGCGTACACCGCACGTGCCTTCGGTGCGTGTGGTGCACGATCGCATGTCGTCGCAGATCGATGCCAAGACCGCGCGAGCGATCGCGCACGACGTTGCCGAGGATCTTGTGATCCAGCAGGAGGCGTTGCGTCGACGGGCGGCACCGTTGGCGATCGAAGCGGCCGATCGTGCGTGGGTCGAACGTTTGCTGCACGAGATCTCGTCGCATCGCACCTCGTCGATCACCGTGCCCGAGTACGAGGCTGAACGCATGGTGATCTCGGTGGGATTGCGCCCTGGGCAGGCTGCTCCTGCGGTACTCGTGACCATGCGGGTACGCGCGCGAGACGTCACCTACGACTCGGGCGGCCACCAGACGGACGCGACGGCGATGCGGTCTGCGGTGCTCACGTGGGAAGCGTGGTGGTCGGGCGAGCACTACCTCTTGGTGTCGAACGTCGTTCCGCCCCGCTGGCACCGCCCCGCGATCTAACCCAAGCTCGCGATTCGAGGCGTGTCGCGCAATATCGGTCATTTCCGGCGCGTTCGGAGCGTCGAGTGCTCGCTGAACGTCCAGGTCAGAGCGTCGCGATGCCGTCTCTACAGAATCTTCGAATCTCGTTGTCCGGTGTGTCGTACTAGAAGCAGTGCGGGGTCCTATCGTCGAGAAGGTGACCAGCCTCTGGGAGCGTCCCGGGTACGGCTTTCGTGCCGACGCCGTAGCTCCCGTATCGATTGAATCCTTCGGCGACCCGCAGCGTTATGCGCGCGAGCAGGCGACGATCCTGCGACCGGGCGCCGGCCTGCTGTACCTGGGCCACGATGTGCTCCTGCCGGGGAAGGGCTACCGCCGCGCCGATGGCGATTCCCGGGTCCTGCTGACCCGCGATGAAGACGGGATCGTGCGGGCGCTCGCGAACCTGTGCACGCACACGTTGCGCCCGATCGCGAGCACCGATGAGTTGGTCGACCGTTCGTGCATCACGTGCCCGTTCCACCAGTGGTCGTTCCGCCGTGACGGCACCCTCATCGGCGGGCGCGACATCACGTTCGGGAGTGGCGCCGAAGCCGAGGCGGCCAAGGAATTGTTGTCGCTTGCGCAGTTTGAGCTGATCTCGTGGCACGGTTTCCACTTCGCGATCGATCCGGCGCGGCGCGCTGAGTACGACGCCGATTTCGCGAGGATCGACGCCGACTTTGCCGAGCGCGGGCTTTCGGAGCATCTCGACTTCGATGGCTGGACCGTCTACGCCACCGACGACGCGCCGTACCGCGCGGACTGGAAGACCTTCCTCGAGGTGTTCGGCGACTGCTATCACGTGCCGCCGTATCACTCGGGTCTCGCGTCGTTCACGGACTGCGACACGCTCGATTGGGCGTTCGGGCCGAACTTCCATGTGCAGTTCCTCGACCTCCACGAAGATCGCGGCGGCGGCTCAGCGATGTACAAGACGTGGGTCGACGGCCTTGAGCGTTATCACGAAGCGCGCGGCGAAGCGATGGGCGAGTTCGCGGTGGCGTGGCTCGGGATTTATCCCAACATCATGATCGAGCTCTACCAGGGCTTGCGCGTGCTGTCGATCGTCATCCCGACGGGGCCTGATACGCATGTGAACCGGGCCCATTACTGCGTGCCGACCGACATGGAGATGCACGTGCCGGGCCTCCCCGCGGCGATGAAGACGGCATTCGACGAGACGGGCGCCGAAGATGCGGTGCTCATCGAGAGCCGCTACGAGGGCATCCAGGTGGCGCGGTCTCTGGGGCTCGACGTGGCGCCGTACCACGTGAATCTCACTGGGTTGGCGCCCGAGGCCGGCACCGCGCACTTCTACGACTGGTATCACCGCGAGATGGGCGAAGCCTCGCGCTGAACGTACGTCGGGATGCGCCACGCCACGATCGCGCCCGCGAATGCGATGAGAACCGGTACCGGGTACGCGAGCACGATGCCGGTGCGTGGCGTCCAGCCGCGTATGTCGGCGAGGCGGATGCACGCGCCACCGATCCCTGTCGTGATGGCGACGAAGAGGTTTTCGGTGACCGCGAGCGCGCCGCTGGCGTCACCCTGGCGTGCGGGGTCGGCGAGCGCGAGCATCGCGACCGAGACCGCCGAAAAGCCAAGGCCCATGCCGAAGCTCGCCAGCCCGAAGGCGACGATCGCGAACGCGATCGGTACCGACGGCGATGTTCCGACGATCAACCCGGTGCCACCAAGACCGATCATCACGAGCCCACTCGATACGATCGATCGCGGCGTCGCCCGCCGGTAGAGACGCTCCTGTGCCCACGAACCGGCGGTCCACGCGACCACGCCCGTCGCGAGCGCGAGCGCAGTGATGTTGAGCGACTTGCCGCGCACGTCGCTCACCAGGTGCGGTAGGAACGCGTCCAGGCCGAACAGCGCAAACATCTGGAACGCGCGTACGGCGATCGTGACGGGCAGGCCGCGCCGCAACGTCAAGGTGCCCGCGGGTACAAGCCGCGCGTAGGCGCGTGCCGCAATGACGGCGCCGACGGCCACGAACGCGATCGCGAGTGGGAGCGCGACTCCGCCGGTGCCGACAAACACGATGCCCACGCCGAACACGACGGCGATCGCGGCGCGGCGTCGGTCTCCCGCCGCCGACTCCGGCTGCGTTGTCGCGGGCGTTGGCGTGTGCCGTTCGAGCGAGCGCAGCGCGATGAGCGTCGCGAGACCGGCCGGTACCGCGAGCGGCACCAACAGGAGAAACACCCAACGCCAACCGAGCGTGTTCGTGATGAACGCGCTCAACACCGGGCCAACGATGCCGGGAATGACCCATGCGCTCGACATGATCGCGAACACGCGGGGACGCAGTTCGGGCGGGTAGCCGCGGCCGACCACGACGTACGCGATCGCAGGGATGGCACCCCCGCCGAGACCCTGCACGAAGCGTGCGACGACGAGTAACCACATCGCCGGTGCCGTCCCGGCGGCGACGAGTCCGAGGCTGAACACGACCATGCCGATCGCGAACGGCCGCGAGGGACCGTGGCGGTCGGCGCTGCTGCCGGCAAGCACCGAACCGAGCAGGGTGCCGAGCATGTAGGCACTGAAGACCCAACCGTACAGCGCCAAACCGTGGAGTTCGTCTTTGATCTTGGGCAGGGCCGTCGACACCGCGAGCGCTTCGAACCCCACGAGCGTGACGGTCAGCACAAGGCCAGTCGTCAGGATGTTCCTGCCTCCTGCGCCTACTTTGCTACTGGCTCGCTTGGGCTTTCGGCCAACCAGCTTCCCGGAAGGGCCTTCGCGTCGCTCACTGTCCGGCGCTGCGAGCGAGCGCTTGTGCCGGTCCTTTCTGTTTGAGGCTGTGCGGTCGCGGCCTGGAGTGGGGGAGGGTGGTTCCAAGGGTTGGAGGGTATTCGCGTGCGCGGGCGAAATAGTGGGTACCAGTCAGGGGTTGGCTCGAATGGTTGACTCACTGATGGCCCAGGGTGGGCTGAGAAAAGGGGACTGGTCATGACGGGCGTGGCGATCATTGTTGTCGTCGTTGTTGTGTGTGTCGTACTCATGGTGTTTCTGTCGTTGCACAGCATCGGGCCGACCGAAATCGGCCTGGTGGTGAAACGGTTTTCGTTGAAAAACATCAAGGACGACAACCCGATCGCATTCCACGGCGAGGCAGGCTTCCAGGCCGATCTGTTGATGCCCGGATTGCGATTCAAGCTCTGGCCACTGTTCGGCGTCACGAAGTATCCGTGGGTGCAGGTGCCCGCCGGCGAGATCGCCGTCGTGGTTGCGCAGGTGGGTGAGCCGCTGCCGATCGGTGCCAAGAGCGCGCGGTACGCCCCCGCGTTCGGCGATTTCTCGAACGTGCGCACGTTCATCACAGGCGGTGGCGGCAAGGGTGTGCAACGACCGGTGCTGCCTCCGGGAACACTGGTACCGATCCACCCGGTGGCCTTCCTGGTCCTCACGATGCGCCAGGTGTACGGCGTGCCGGTCGCGCCCGAAATGCAGCAGCGCGCCAAGCAAACGGGCGGCGTGTTACGCAGCGAATCATTCGGCCTGTCGGCCGAACAGCTCCGGGTGATGGTCATCTCGCCGGTCGGACCGCAGGACATGGTGGGGATCGTCATCGCACTCGAAGGTGAGCCGCTGCACTCGGGCGACATCGCGAGTCGCCTCGGTGGTTTCGAGGATGTGGTCGCCGCCGAGCAGGTCGGCGCAACCGACGCCGACGTCATCGAGCTGCTGCTGGGCAGCAAGAACACGTTGCACAACAACTACCAAGACTTCCAGCGGTTTCTCGACAACGGCGGCAAGATCGGTCTGCAGCACGACCCGCTGCTCTACGGCGCGTACCTGCTGAACCCGTTCCTGATCCAGGTCGAACTCGTTCCGATGCTCATCGTGAATCAGGGCGAAGTTGCAGTGGTGAAGGGCTACGTGGGCCTGCCCACCTCCGACACCTCGGGCGCTGAGTTCAAGTTCGGCGCGATCGTGCGCCCGGGCCACCGCGGCATCTGGCAGGAACCACTGCGCACCGGCAAATATCCGATCAACCCGCGTGTGTACGCGGCCGAGATCGTGCCCACGTCGATTCTCACGCTCAACTGGAGCGACACCGTGAGCTCCGCGCACAGCCTCGACGCGAACCTGAAAGCGATCGACGGCAAGAGCCGCGAAGGTTTCGTGTTCACGATCGAGCTCCAAGTGCAGATCCACGTGCCCGACACGCATGCGCCCAAGGTGATCTCGATGGTGGGCACGATGCTCAACCTCGTGAACGAGGTGTTGCAGTCCGCCGTTGGCAACCACTTCCGCAACACCCTGCAAGACCTCGAAGCCGTCCGTTTCATCGAGACCCGCATGCAGGTGCAGCAGGCCGCGCTGGCAGCAGTGACGCAGTACCTGAGCGCGTACGAGGTCGAGACGAAGGGCGTATACCTCCAAGACGTCGTGTTCCCGCCCGAGCTTGTCGAGGTGTTGACCAAGCGCGAGATCGCGAACCAGGAAAAGGCAACGTTCGCCGAAGAAGAGCGCGCCCAAGTCGTGCGAATCCAGATGGAAAAGGCCAAGGGCACGGCCGAGATGCAAAAGACGCTCGCGAGTTCGCAGGTCGGCATCGACATCAAGGCGAACGAGGCCCAAGCTCGCCAGGCAACGGCGCGAGGCGAAGCCGCCTATGTGGAGTTGACCGGTAAGGCCGAGGCAACCAGGACTGAAGCGATCGGTCTGGCGGAGGCCAAGGCGGTCGAGGCGCTCGGGCTGGCACGCGCCCAGGGCTTCGACGCGCAGCGCCGGGCGATCGGTGAGATGGCCACCGCACTCGTCGCGGTGGCGAACGCGGTCGCCGAAGGCCACATCACCGTGGTGCCCGAGGTTCTGGTCACCGGTGGTGGCGGCGCGCTCGACGGCCTCGCCGCAACGCTGATGCGCACCCTGCGCGGCACTGGCGGCCCGCCCGCGCCCGACGAAGCCGACAAGATCGACGAGCGCGAAGACCTACCGGTCCCAGCCGAAATGGTCGCGGCCGGCAAAGAGCTCAACACCCCCCACACAGCCTGACGCCCCCCAAAGCGGTTTTCCTCTTCACCCGACGGCGTGTAGCGCCGTCGGGTGCAATCAAACCGCGGGTCAACACACGCTGCGCCCGCCGCGCATGTACGGTCGGCATGTGGATACTGACCTGGACATTGACAATGTGGAAGCGGCTGGCTTCGACCGGGAGAAGGTCGACGCGCTGGTGGCGCGAGCGCGCAAAGAGGTCGACGAGGAGCGGCTGCCGTCGTGTCAGTTCGCGCTCCTGCGCAACGGCGTGGTGGGTGCCGCGGCAACGTTCGGCGCGCCGAGCGATGCTCGCTATGTGATCTTTTCGGCCACGAAGGCCGTCGTGGCCTTCGCCACGTGGATCGCGATCGACGAGGGCCATATCCGCGTGGATGCCAAGGTCGCCGACTACATCCCCGAGTTCGCCTCGAACGGCAAGGACGTCGTCACGGTCGAACAAGTGATGTTGCACACATCGGGGTTTCCGCACGCGCCGCTCGGTGCACCGCAGTGGGACACGCGCGAGGGTCGCCTCGCCGCGTTCGCGCGCTGGAGGCTCAACTGGGAACCGGGGACTCGCTTCGAATATCACCCGACCTCGGCGCACTGGGTGCTCGCCGAGCTGATCGAGCGCGCCACAGCAACGCCGTACGCGTCGTTCGTTGCCGAACGCGTGGTGCAACCGCTCGGCCTGGCACGGCTGCAGCTTGGTGTTCCGCCGGCCGACCAGGACGACGTGATGGAACTGTCGAAGGTTGGCGAACTCGCGTCGCCCGATGAGTTGGAAGCTGCGATCGGAGTGCGCTCGCTCCCGATCTCGGAGGTGACGGCAGAGGTGTTGCTCCAGTTCAACCGGTCCGCGGACCGCGCGCTCGGCGTACCGGGTGGCGGTGGCATCTCCGATGCCGTCGATCTGGCGCGGTTCTACCAAGCGCTGCTCGCCGGCGGCGCTGGCCTGTTGTCGGCTTCGGCGATGTACGAATTCACCGTGCACGTGCGCAACACCCTTCCCGACTACATGGGTACGCCCGCGAACCGCACGCTCGGCCTGGTGGTAGCGGGCGACGACGGACGCTCGTCGTTGCGCGGGATGGGCAAAACCGTGTCGCCGCGCGCGTTCGGCCACAACGGCGCCGGCGGCCAGATCGCGTTCGCGGACCCCGACACCGGCATCTCGTTCGTCTATCTCACGAACGGGCTGGAACAGCACGTGCTGCGCGAAGGACGCCGCACCACCGCGATCGCGAGCCGCGCCGCCGTCTGCTGAGCACATGGCTGGCTGGCCTACAGAGCAGGGGTGCTGCCGCCCCGATACTGTGCGCGCCATGAAGGTTGCCTTGACGGTCAACGATTTCCTGGAGCGCGCCGAGCTTGTGTACGGCAACCGGATCGGGCTCATCGACGAGCCGGATCAGCCGGCGCCGTCGTGGGGTTCGCTCACCTGGCGTGACGTGGCGGCGCGGGCGCGAGCCCAGGCCGCCGGGCTCGACGCGCTCGGTATCGACGAAGGCGAGCGCGTCGCCATCGTGTCGCACAACTCGGCTCGCCTGATGACGTCGTTCTTCGGAGTGGCCGGATCGGGTCGGATTCTCGTGCCGATCAACTTCCGGCTCAACGCCGAAGAGATCGGCTACATCGTCGAGCATTGCGGAGCGTCGATGTTGCTCATCGACCCAGAACTCGTTGCGGCGCTGGGCTCGGTGGACGCGCCGCACCGCTTCGTCATCGGTGCCGAAGCCGACGAACAGCTGTATCGCTACGACCGCGAGCCACGCGGCTGGAGCCGGCCCGACGAGGATGCGACTGCGACGATCAACTACACGAGTGGCACGACCGCCCGACCGAAGGGCGTGCAACTCACGCACCGTAATGTGTGGCTCAACGCGACCACGTTCGGCTGGCAGACCGGCGTGAACGATCGTGACGTGTTGCTGCACACTCTGCCGATGTTCCATTGCAACGGCTGGGGGATGCCGTTTGCAGTCACCGGCATGGGCGGTACCCACGTAGTGCTGCGCAAGATCGACGGTGCCGAGGTGCTACGTCGCGTCGCGGCGCATGACGTCACGCTGATGTGTGGCGCGCCCGCCGTGGTGTCGGCTGTGCTCGATGCCGCGACTGAGTGGGACGGCGCGATTCCCGGCGCTGGTCGCACGCGCATCGTCGTTGCGGGCGCACCGCCACCGACGCGCACGATCGAACGGGTCGAGACCGAGCTCGGGTGGGAGTTCATTCAGATCTATGGCCTCACCGAAACCGCGCCGTTGCTCACGATGAATCGCAGCCGTGCTGAGTACGACGAGCTCGCGCCGGCCGCCCGGGCCGCGAAGCTCGGCCGGGCCGGAGCGCCGGCGATCGGCGTCACGGTGCAGATCGACGACGAGGGTGAGGTGCTCGCCCGCTCGAACGTCGTCATGGAGGGGTACTGGCAACAGCCCGAGGCCACCGCCGACGCGATCGTCGACGGTTTCTTCCACACCGGTGACGGTGGGATGATCGACGACGAGCACTACCTTTCGATCCTCGACCGCAAGAAGGACGTGATCATCTCGGGCGGTGAGAACGTGTCGTCGATCGAGGTCGAAGACTGCGTGTTCTCGCACACCGCGGTTGCCGAGGTCGCCGTGATCGGCGTGCCGCACGAGAAGTGGGGCGAGACCGTGATGGCGCTCGTCGTACTGGCGCCGGGCTCGTCGGCGACCGAGGCCGAGATCATCGCGCACTGCCGGGAGCACCTCGCGCACTACAAGTGCCCGACATCGGTCGAGTTCCGTACCGAACTCGCACGCACGGCAACGGGCAAGCTGCAGAAGTTCAAGCTCAGGGCCGCGTTCTGGGAGGGTCGCGAACGGCTCGTGAATTGAGCGAGCATCGGCGGCGGTTCACGACACCGTTTCCTGTCGATCTCGCAGGCAATCTCGGGCCGATCTGGCGAGGCCGCGGTGACCCGACGTGCCGTCTCCAGGCTACGGAAGTGTGGCGCGCACAGCACACGCCGCTCGGGCCAGCAACCGTGCATGTGCGCGTCGAGGCGGACGCCCGAACGGTGCATGCGCGCGCGTGGGGCGACGGTGCCGAGTGGTCGATCGCGCACGCCGACGATCTCGTCGGCGCCTCCGATGATCCGCACGCGTTTCAACCGTCTGATCCCATGCTTCGCTCACTTGTCGCGCGCCTCCCGCGCCTTCGTCTCGCGCGCACCGTTGCTGTCTACGACATAGCGGTCGCGGCGGTCATCGATCAGCGCGTGAGCGGGCGTGAAGCGCGCGGCACATGGAACGCGCTCGTGCGGCGTTTCGGTACGCCCGCACCCGGGCCAACCACTGGTCGACCGCCAGGACTGCGTTTGTTGCCGTCGCCCGATGTGCTTGCGGGGCTTGGTGATGCGGCGCGCCGCACGCTCGGGCTCGAAATGCGACGTGGAGTCGCGCTCTCGTCGGTCGCGGCCGATGCCCGCGGCCTCGAGCGCGCCGCGACGCTGGGTGCCGACGTACTCGATCGCCGACTCCAGTCCATCGCCGGGGTGGGCGTGTGGACCTCGGCGACGGTGCGGGCGTACGCGCTCGGCGACACTGACGCGCTGCCCCTCGGCGACTGGCACCTGCCCCACGAGATCGGTGCGGCCTTGGCTGGTGAACGGCGCGCCGACGACGCGCGGATGGTCGAACTGCTGGAGCCGTATCGTCCGCAGCGATTCCGAGTCGTTCGCCTCGTGCTTGCGTCGGGCGCAACGCTGGCGCGTCGAGCGCCTCGGGCCGAGATTCCCGACCTCTTGCGCAAGGAGGCCACCGGGCGCCCGTTCACGGTTCGTCGGCGGTTGCGCTTCGAGTGAGCCTTGTGCGTATTGCCCCGCGCCGGACGTGCAAGCCGGACGTGCAAGCCGGACGTGCAAGCCGGGGGCGGCGTTTGGGCCCGGTGGTCAGGAGCCAGCAAGCGGGGTACTGTTTGCATTCATCGTGCAACCCCGGGGGAACGCATGAACCCACGTAAGACCGGCACCGCCATGGTGCTTGCTGGCGCCGCGACGCAAGCCGTCGGAATGCTGTGGGAGGCGATCCGTCGTTCGGGCGCGTCGGCCAAGAGCACCGACCTGTTCGACCTCGGTGTCGCGGCCCACGCGCTGTTCTTCGCCGGCATCGCAGTGGTGGTGCTCGGCGCGGCGATGATGTTCCTCGGCCCCATCCTCTACGCGCCGGGCGCGCAACCAGGCCGGCGCTTCGCGCAATTGCTCGCGCCCGTCGTCGCGTTCGCTGGCATCGCGGGTTGCGCGTCGGCTGCCGATCGGTCGGCAACTCCGATCGCCGTGCGCGCAGCAAACAGCAGCGGCAAGCTGGCCGCAGGCGCTCCCGCAGCGTCGGTGGCAAGTCCACCCACGACCGCGCACGTGCACGATCACGGCTCGATCATCGCCGGTACGGGCGTGGGCGATTCGCCCTGCGAGAAGGCGTCGGTGAAGCCGGCCTCCCCAGGAGAGGTTGGCGACGGCACCGGCGGCGCCGCGAGCAACACCGATGCCGAAGGTGGCCACGGTCACCGCGGCATGCTCAAGCAGACGCCGTTGACGACCGCCGAACGCAAGTTGCTGATCACCCAGATGCAACAGGCGCGTAGCGTCGTTGCGAAGTATCCGACAGTCGCGGCCGGCGAGGCTGCGGGCTACCGACAGTCGACGGTCTTCGTGCCGTGCATCGGTGCGCACTACACGAACATGAAGCTCGTCACGCGCTTCGATCCTGCCGCGCCGTCGGAGTTGTTGTTCGACGGCACCTCGCCTGATTCCAAGATCGTCGGACTCAGCTATCTCGTGTGGCACCCGGGTGGTCCGCCGGAGGGCTTCGCCGGCAAGAACGACCTGTTCCACCAGCACAACGCGAACGGCGGCCTGTGCTTGAAGGGTGGGCTGGTCATCGGCGGCGAAGCAATGAAGGTGTCCGACTGTGAGAAAGCTGGCGGCAAGAAGTCGTCGAAGCTCATGGCCGACGTCTACATGGCGCACGCCTGGGTTGCTCCCGGGTGGGAGTGCAGTTGGGGCGTGTTCGCAGGAGAGTGTCCCGAACTCGGCGGCAAACTCGGCGGCACCGCCTTCGATAACTAGTACCGCATCAGCAAACGTTTGCGGCGTTCTGGCGGCCGGACGACGCCGCTGTTTCGTCCTCGTCCTCGACGTAGGGCCCCGGCTATGCCATCGTCCTGCGTCCTTGCCTGCACCGCCGCCGACTCGCCACAACACTCGCAACGTTCACTGACACGGCACTCGATAGATCTACTCCAGGGGTGACCAGCGGCTGGTGCGCAGGAGACGACTCTCCCAGTCGTCGCGCACGGCGAGCGCGTCGTGCATCCAGGTGCCCGGCGCCTGAACCTCGGGCGGTAGGTCGCGGGTGAACAAACCGGCGAGCCGTTCGGGGTAGAGCACCCGCTGCCACAGCACCACCTCTCGACGGCGTGGCGCGCCGAGTGCGGCCTGGAACACGGCGGCGAGTTCGAGCAGCGAACGCTCGGAATGTTCTTGGAGACTCGGCGCGTAGTGCGTGCGGGCCGCGTCGAGATACTCGTCGAGCTTTGCTTCATGGGGCCAGGCGCTGTCTTCCATGAACAACGTCGGTGCGCGCTCGGCACCGTCGGTGGGGATGGCGTCGAGCGTGGGAAGCGGTGGCGACCACGGCACGGGGAGCAACAGTTTGCCGGTGACGTCGTGACGCAACGTGTCGGCGTGTGCGGCCCACGCGCGCAGGTCGCCGTCCTGAACGCGGCGCGCGAGTCGTTCGTAGGCGTTGCCGTCGGCGAGTGCGGTGATCGTGACATGGAGATACGCGCGGTTGGTGCCGAACGCCAACTTGAGATGCCACGCGAGGCGTGCGTCGTCGCCGGTCGCGAGTGCAGCCATCCAACCGTCGCGCACGTGGAGTTCGAACTCGTCATCTCGGCCGCCGACCAGGCGATGCACCTCATGCAACAACAACATGTACGAAAGTGTCGCACGCCAACGCCCACCGATGCGTCGTTTGACCGCTGTATAGAGGGGTCAAACGACGCATCAGGGTGGTGAGGGGGTGCGGGTGAGGGCGGCGATGAGGGCTGGGAAGGCGGCGTCGGCGAGCGCGCGGAGTTCGGCGTTGGTGCGGTCTTGAATCGGGTGCGCCACGAACACCGATGCGGGGTCGGCGCCGAGCGCAGCTGACTGTGCCGCGGCCGCGGTGATGAACTCGGTCGATGCCACGAACACGGTCGGTACGCCGACCGATTCGAGGTTGACGGTGTCGTGCACACTGCACGACGTGCATGAGCCTCAGTCGGCGAGCGCTTCGATCACCACGTCGCACTTCGCCGCGATCTCGTGTCGAAGGTCGACGGGCGCGGGCTTCGTGAACGTCGGTTTGGCGAACCGCTCGACCGTGCTGCCGTGCTCGTGCAACAACTCCTCGAGCCGATCGAGGAACACGCTGCCGCGCGGTTTGCTGATGTCGAGCAACCCCACGCGCGTGCCGCGCACGTGCGCGGGACGGCTCGCTCGCGTGCGCGTCAGCGCCGCTTGTTCTCCGGTGGGATCGAGGAGCACATGGGTCATGGCGTGATCTCCTTCGTGACGATCTCACTACCGATCGCGCCGCTTGCCCAGCCGCCGATCACTGCCGAGAACATACCGGCTTCGCCGCCCGCGTGAACGATGACGAGTCCACCGTCGCGGAACTTCGCCAAGGTCGACGTCGCGAAACCCTCCGGAAGTCCCTCGCTGATGCCGCCCGCGCCCCGAACGAGTTCAGCGCCCGGGCACTGCAGCAGCGTGGTCAGTTCCTCGCGCAGGCGCGCCTTCGACCAACCCGCGTCGCGAAAGACGCGGGCGTGCTCGGGTGATACCACCAGCATGGCGTCCCACACCATGACGTTCTTCGGGTGCCCGACCGTACGCAGGCATGCAGCAAACGTGCGCGAGAGTGACTCCGGTGTGCGGCTCAATTGGTCGACGACGCCTTGTACGCCCGAGGCGGCGAACAACGTGATGGCGCTCTGGGCCGCCGACATCCCAGCTCGCTCCACGTGCAGCGGCTCCCACGGCGAGTCGTGCTCGCGCTCGGCGAAGCAGAACGTGTACTTGCCCGGATTGCCGAGGGTGGCCCGGTCGATCTCGCCCGGACGACCGCCACCGACATTGCGGATCACAAGTTGCAGCGCTCGTCCGATCGTGGCGTTCGCACGGTTGCCCTGGCCGAGCGCGTTGACGCCGCTGTTCATTCCAATCGAGCGACTGATCGGCCCGTTCACAAGCACCAATGGGCCGGAAAACCACGTGGTGCACAGCAGTCCGTGCGCGTTGAATTCGTCGGTGCAGGCCGCCTCTACCGCGGCGAGCACCACGGGAAGATATTCGGGCGTGCAGCCGGCCATCACCGCGTTCACCGCGACCTTCTCGACGGTGCACTCCACGAGGTCGGGAGGTATCACCGCCACGATGTCCTGCGGATCTCGCGTGGTGCCGGCGAGCATCCGCGCAACTCGTTGCGCCGTCGGCGGAACGACGGGGAGGCCGTCGGTGAAGCCGCGTGCAAACAGTGCCTCCATCTCGTCCTCGGACGAACCGAGATCGAGGTGACGGCTCCGTAGTTGGCTCACCGTGCGTGCGATGGCGCGCTGCTCGACGATTTCGGGCTCGACGCTGCGTGAGCCGCAACCAGGGCGGAAGTCGGGGAGCCCGGCACCGATCCCGGCGAGGCCGGTCAGCTGTTCCCACTGCTCGCGTGACCAGCCGACGGTGCGCCTCGTTTCCCGGCCCGCGACGACACGCGCGAGTGTGGGCACGGTGTCGATGTCCAGCGCGAACGACACGTCGAGATCGCGATCGTCACGAACGACGATGGTGCCGAGGTTGTCGGGGAACGTCGGGTCGTCCTGGCTGAACACGGCGACGAGCACGCCTGCGTCCGCGAGTTCGCGCAGCACGGGCGCAACGAACTCACACGTCGGGCAATCGCGTTTCACGATGGCGATGACGCCGTCGGGGATCGAAGTGAGTGGCGTACTCGACCCGTCGACGTCGACCGTCATGGTCAGCCCGCGAACCGTTCGATGACGTAGTCGATCGAGCGCGTGAGTTGGGCCACATCGTCGGGGTCGATCGCGGGGAACAGCGCGATGCGGAGTTGGTTGCGACCGAGTTTGCGGTACGGATCGACGTCGAGGATGCCGTTGGCGCGTAGGGCGGCCACCACCTGTTCGGCGTCGATGGCCGGATCGAAGTCGATCGTCGCGGTCACGTGACTGCGCGCGGCCTCGGCCACGAACGGCGTGGCGTACTTGTGGGCCTCAGCCCACCCGTAGACGATCCCAGCCGATTCGTCGCAACGAGTCGCGCATGCCTCGAGGCCACCGATCGCCAGCATCCACTCGACCTGGTGGGCGAGCAGGAAGATCGTCGCGAGCGCCGGCGTGTTGTACGTCTGGTTGAGCCGAGACTGGGCGAGCGCGATCCCAAGGTCGAGCGATGCCGGTCGCCACCGATCACTCGCTGCGAGTCGCTCGATGCGCGCGATGGCCGCGGGTGAACACAGCGTGATCCACAACCCGCCGTCGCCACCGAAGCATTTCTGGGGCGCGAAGTAGTACACGTCGGTGTCGGCCGCGTCGAACCGCAAACCGCCCGCGCCCGACGTGGCGTCGACCAGTACGAGTGCGGTGTCGGCTGTGGTGCCGACGGGTCGCCGGATCTCGCAGACTGCGCCGGTCGAGGTCTCGTTGTGGGGGTAGCAATACGCGTCGATGCCAGGCGTGGCGTGACACGGCGTGGGCACGAGCCCGGGCGCGGTGTCGATGACCTCGGGATCTTCGAGATGCGGCGCGGCGCGTGTGACGGCCGCGAACTTGGCCGAGAACTCGCCGATCGTCACGTGTTGGCTGCGGCGCTCGATGAGTCCGAAGCTCGCGGCATCCCAGAATGAGGTGGTGCCGCCATTGCCGAGCAGTACCTCGTAGCCGTCGGGCAGCGAGAAGAGATCGCGCATGCCGTCACGAACCCGCCCGACGACCGAACGCACGGTGGGCTTGCGGTGGCTCGTACCAAGGAAACCCGTGGACGCGTCGGCGAGTGCAAGCACAGCTTCGGGCCGCACCTTGGAAGGTCCGGAGCCGAAGCGGCCGTCACGCGGTCGGAGCGCGTCGGGAATGATGATCTCGGGGTTGTCCGCCGTGTCGGCCACGCAACGAGGTTACGGGGATACCTCGACCCACGCGGAACCGGTTTCGTTCGTTGGCCCCGAATCGGCGGCGTCGATGGTCTCCAACGCCGTGACCTCGGCGTACCAGCGCGGGTGTTCGTGGCGCGCCCATGCTCGCGGGACGCGCCCCGTGACCATGCCCCGCAGCGATGCCGGCCTCGACAGAGCGATCAGGATGTGGCCGAACGTGACGAGGAGCAGCGCGAACGCGAACCAGCGGTGTGTGAAGTCGGCACCGCTGCGCCAGTGCAACGCGAACACTGTGGGGAAGCGCAGAAACGTGCCCGTCACGGGCATCACGATGATGCACGCCCCGATGAACGCGGCGTTCAGCTTCTGGCCGGGGTTGAATTTGCCGATGCGCGCCTGGGGTTTCGTCGACCGACGCCACCAGCGCCGATCGTCGGCCGTCCAGCGCGAGAAGCGATGCAGGTCGCTGCGGAGTTGCTTGCCGGCGTGCGTGGCGATGCCCAACAAGATCGGAATCGGCATCGCGTAACCGACCCACGTGTGGATTTCTTTGATGCTGAGGCGATTCCCGACCCATCCGGTGCCGGGCGCGCCGTACAGGGTGAAGCCGGTGCCGAGCAGTACGAGGAAGAGCAACCCGTTCGTCCAGTGCACCGCGCGTTCGACACGATCGAATCGCGCCATGCGCCCACCGGCCGCGTCTGCTGGCGTGCGTGACGGCGTGGTGCGCGTCGTCGCTGCGCTCACCGTCGTCGTGCGCTCAGCTCGTGGGGTCATCGCCGCGGCCGTTGCTCTGGCCGACCCACGCGTCGACGTCGTAGCCGTAGTCCTCCCAGTAGCCAGGGCGAACTCGGTCGACGACCTCGATCGTGTCGAGCCACTTGATCGACTTGTAGCCGTACATCGGCGCGGCGTACAAGCGCACCGGGCCGCCGTGCTCGGTCGAGATCGGGTGGTCTTCGAGCTTGTAGGCCACCATCACATCGGGGCGGCGCGCCTGTTCGAGAGTCAGGCTTTCGGTGTAGGTGCCGTCGAAGCTCGTGAAATGGAGCGCCTTGGCCGACGGTTGTACGCCGACCTCGTCGAGCAGATCCGACAGCAGCACGCCGGTCCACGGCACCTTTGGCACGCGCCAACCGGTGACGCATTGAAAGTCTTTGATGATGCGCGTCGCGCGGCGGCTGACCAGGTCGCTGTATCTGAGTTCGAGCGGCTTGTCGACCAGGCCATGGACGCGCAACGTGTACTCGGCCTCGGTGCGCTTCGGGTAGCCGTCGGTGACCGTGAAGATCGTCCAGCGGCCGTGCGGCACGAAACCGCCGACGAGTCCGGTCGGGTCGGCCTGCGCGATCTTGCTGACCACGGGATCGAGCCAGTCGGACACCTGCTTGCCGACGGCGATGCCGAGTATGCCGAGCGCACTGAGCGAAAGAAACACGCGGCGCCCGATCGGGTTCGAGGGTTGCAGCAGTTCCGACTCGGCCACCGCGCGCGCGAGGTCGGTTCGTTCGGGGCTGGATTGGCCCTCGGGGCCGGTCGCGCTGGGATCGCGTGGGGGAGTGGGCATGGCCTATTCGGTCTACGGAGCGGATCGGGGTTGCAGACGTCGCATCGCGCCAACGAGCGCCGGGCGCGGCCGAAGGCGCGTCACCGGGCACCCACCGCGAGCACGTCGTCGATGCCGCCCCGCAGGTCGCTGAGCATGGCCTCGCCGTCGGGAATGGCAGCGGTGTCGCTGACCACGCCGACGCAGCAGGTGTCGACGTGCGACAGCAGCGTCACGTTCACGGCCGCGCCCGACGGTGGCCCGAACGCGTAGAGCCGCTCGACTTTGGCGCCGCCGAGATACACCGGCACCGGGGCTCCAGGAACGTTCGAGGTCACGAAATCGACGCACTTCAACATGCCGCCGAACAGGGCTGTTGTGGTCGATGTGGGTAGGCGGTTGAGCACGCCGGCCAACGTACCGGTAAGGCCGAGCGCGGGCTCGTGGCGCCACTCGCGCACGAGTGCACCGACAGCCTGCATCCGTTCGATTGGGTCGGTGATGCTCGCTGGTACCGCGAAACGCGCTGGTGCAAAGTGATTCCCGCCCGCGGTGCTGCCTTCGTTGCGGAGGTTGATGGGCATCGTCATGCGCAGCTCGTCGACGGGGGAGCCGTGGCGCTCGTGATAGCTGGAGAGGCCGCCAATCACGCCAGCGACAAACGCGTCGTTCAAGCTGCGCTGGGCCTTCTTTGCGGCGCGTTTCAAGTCGTCGAGGGAGATGTCGAACGCGTCGAGGCGACGGCCCATCCCGCGCCGGGTCATCAACGGCGACATTGGTGCGCTCGCGGGCGCGATGGCGCGGCCGATCGAGCGTGCGGTGTCGACCGCGCGCACTGCACTGCCGAAGGGGTCGCGTGCCGCGCTCGTGATCGTGTCGAGTGCGCCCGTGGGTACTCGACGGCCGATCCCCATCCAGCGCCGCGTGGTGTGCGCCACCGAGTCGAGTACGAGGTCGCCGCTTCCCATCGGTTCGGCGTGTGGCGCGGCGACGAAATCACGCGCCTTGGCGACGCCCGGCGCCAGGTCGACGAGCTGCGCGAGCAGCTCGACGCCGCCCACGCCGTCAGTGACGGAGTGGTGCACCTTCATGATCATCGCGGCGCGCCCGTCGGCGAGGCCATCGAGCACGATCGTTTCCC
The DNA here is from genome assembly GCA_038202885.1 of Acidimicrobiia bacterium. GTDB lineage: Bacteria > Actinomycetota > Acidimicrobiia > IMCC26256 > PALSA-610 > JBBREP01. The sequence goes on from JBBREP010000004.1 coordinate 60,402, forward strand.
ACAGTGGGCGGGCCCGGTCGAAGCTCGATTGTGCGAGCGGACCCAGGAAGTCGAGGAGTTGTCTATCGTTACCGGGTGGCGGCAGCACCATGTGGCGCAGGTGATAGTCGATGTCGAAGTTCGATTCGACGGCCCAGCGCGGTGGACCGATGCGCATCGGGGGCGTGAGCACGCGCTGGCGCAGCCGCGGAATCGTGACGCTCGCGTGTTCGTACCGGCGACGCAGCCGCGCGAAGTCGGGCGCGTGATCAAGGATGGCGACCGCGAGGATCGTGGAGCGCAGGATCGGGTCCTTTTCGATGTTCCACATCAGCGCGTCGGCATCGCTCATGTGTCGATCGAATTGGGCCCCGCTGCCAATGTCAGGCATCGCCGGACCCGATGATTCCTGCGCGGGTTCGCGCTGGGGAGGTGCGACGTCGCTCACACTGCCACGCTACCCACGGTCGCAAGCCCGCAGTCCGCGAGCGCGAGGTCGTGGAGCGGGCGAGCGGGGGTGCAGCGAAGGAGCCCTTGGGGGCGCGAGCCGAAGGCGAGCGGGGGTGCAGCGAAGGAGCCCTTGGGGGCGCGAGCCGAGGGCGAGCGGGGGTGGACAGGCAGTTAGCGTGCCGGGCCATGCGAGAGCGCTACGTGGTTGCCAATGGGATGCGCCTCTACTGCCTTGAAGCGGGCGATCCCAGTGATCCGTTGGTGTTGCTGTGCCACGGCTTCCCTGAACTGGCGCTGTCGTGGCGACACCAAATCGACACGCTCGCGGCACTCGGCTATCACGTCGTCGCGCCCGATATGCCGGGTTACGGACGCTCCGACAAGCCCGATGTGGCCTACGACGTCGTGTTCCTGAACGGCACGCTTGCCGCGCTCGTCCGGGCGCTCGGCCACCACCGGTGTGTGATCGCGGGCCACGACTGGGGTGGGATCCTCGTGTGGCATTTCGCGCGGATGTTTCCCGACATCACTGCGGGTGTGGTCGGAGTGAACACCCCGGACCTGCCACGGCCGCCGATTCCGCCCGTCGAGTTGCTGCGGTCGATCTTCGTCGACACCCCGATCTACATCATTCAGTTCCAAGAACCCGGCCTGGCCGAGTGGGTGTTGTCGTGGGGGCGTGGCGCGGATGACTTCATCGAGATGATCTTCCTCAACGAGATGTTGCGAAATCGCGAGGCGTTCCCACCCGAAATACTCGAGCAGTACAAGCAGGCCTTTCGACCCGCTGGCGCGTTGACACCGCCGATCGAGTACTACCGCAACATGGATCGCAACTGGGAGCTGTCGGCGGCGTGGGCCGATCGCACGATCGACGTGCCGTGCCTCATGATCTCGGCGGCCGACGACCCGGTGCTCACCCCCGCGATGACGATCGGTATGGAGGAACGGGTACCGACGCTCATGCGGGTGGTGATCGACGATTGTGGTCACTGGACGCAACAGGAACGTCCCGAACAGACAAACGCAGCGTTCGCCCAGTATCTCGCCACGCTCGAGCGTTGGTGAGCACCCACCGAAGCGAGCGTTACGCTTCGGCGTGATGGACAAGCTCAAGGCCGTGTGCGGGTGCGGCGTGCATCATTCGACGCCGGCGTGGATGTGGCTGCTCGTGGTCGGCGCGGCCATTGCCGCGATGGCAGTGTCGCCACTGCTGCGCCGGTCCGTCCGCCGGCACGGGTTTGGGGCTCGCGGCGAACGCAGCGCCGCGCAGCGCGCCAACATCGTCGTGTGCGGGGCGACCTTCGTGGTGTGTGCAGCAATCGGTTGGCGACTCGTGCTCGTGGCCGCGGTGTTCGTCGCGGCGATCATCGGTCGTGCCGTAACACTTGGCGCACGCGAACACGCCGAGGATCGCGCTCAGGCGCCGAAGCGGGTGCCCAGCGCGTAGCAATCGAGCGCCGTTTCTCCCATGACGGCGTCGAGCGCCGTCGCGTCGAGCGAGGGGTTCTCGTGCAGGAACTCTTCGACGGCGTCGGGAAACGCCGCGTCGGGATGCGGAAAGTCGCTCGCCCACAGCACGTGGTCTGCGCCAACCGTCTCCACCGTGCGCCCCACGAGGTGGTCTTCGGGATCACACGAGATCACACATTGACGCGCGAAGTACTCCGACGCCGACAGCGACAAGTGCTTCGTATCGGAGTCGCGCATCCACGCGATGTGATCATCGAGACGCGCCAGCCAGTAGGGGAGCCACCCGGTGCCGGACTCGAGGAATGCCACCCGCATCGCGGGATGACGCTCGAGCGCGCCGTCGAGCACCAGACTCGTCATTGCGGCCATCTGCTCCATCGGATGCGAGCACAAGTGGCGGGCGGTGAAGCCAGAGAAACGATCGGCACCGATGGTGGGGCCACCCTGTACGCCGAGGCCCTCATGCACCGCGAGCACCAGACCCGTGGCTTCGAGTTCGTCATACAGCGGATCGAAGAACGGGTCGCCGAGGTTGCGGCCGTACATGAAGTTCGGCCGGACCATCATGGCGACGAGCCCGAGCCCATGGACGCGTGACGCCTCTCGCGCTGCGGCCAGCGGATCGAGCGTGCACGCGATACCCGCGCCGGCGAGTCGGTCCGGCGCGTGCGCGCAGTACTGCGCGATCCAGTCGTTGTAACCGCGGCAGGCTGCGACCTGGTCGTCGGCGGTCAGGTCGGCCTGGAACGGCACGAACAGTCCGACCGATGGGTACAGCACGGCGGCGTCGATACCCTGCGCGTTCATCGCGTGGAGATACGACGGCGCATTCCAACCCTGGTCCCACTGTTCTGTGAGATCGGCGCCACCGCACGCTTCGAACGGCGTGTTGGGCGAGATCGTGATCGGGTTGTGATCGGCGCGGTGTGCCGCGCCGAAGATGCCGCCCGGTTCGATCACGTGACCGTCACCGTCGACGACGAGACGGGGGCGTCGCGTCACGGCCGGCGTGCGGCGAGACCGCCGTCGAGCGGAATCACCGCGCCTGAGATGTAGGCCGCGCTTGGCGAACACAGGAATGCGATCGTGTCGGCCACCTCCGACGCAGTCCCGAGCCTGCGCATCGGCGAGTTGCTCGTCACCATGTCGATGATGCGCTGCGGATCTCCGGTGCTCTTTGCCATCTGCATGAACAGCCCGGCGTCGGTCGCCGACGGTGACACCACGTTCACCCGCACACCCTCGGCGGCGTGCTCGATCGCGGCTTGTTTTGCGAGGTTGTTGAGCGCGCCCTTCGATGCGCAGTACGCGGCGTACCCGGGTGACCCAATCGCACCCAACACCGATCCGAGCAGCACGACCGCACCTCCGCCGCTCGTCGCGATGTGCGGTATCGCGTGCTTCATGCAGAGGAACGGACCTTTGAGGTTCACATCGAGCACGCGTTGCCAATCGTCATCACTGCAGTCGACAGCCGCGGCGCGCACTTCGATGGCCGCACTGCACACGAGGATGTCGATGCGTCCGTGACGCTCGACGACGGCGTCGACCATCGCGGCGACCTCGCCCTCGTCGGTGACATCGACCGTCTCGGCCTCCACGGGAAGGCCGGACGCGCGCAGGTTGTCGGCGACCTGTTGCCCGCCGCGCTCATTGATGTCGGCAACGATCACGATGGCTTTGTCGGCTGCGAGCCGGCGCACGGTCGCCTCACCGAGGCCGGCGGCACCGCCCGTGACGATGGCAACGCTCTGTATGTTCACTCTCCACCCCCGCTCGCCGTCGGCTCGCGCCCCCAGGGGCTCTCGGGCACCGTCATCGCAGCGCCGCCAGGCCGCCGTCGACGGGGATGATCGCGCCGCTCGTGTACGCCGAGCGATCGCTTGCGAGGAACAGTGCAGTCGCTGCGATGTCGTCGGTGGTGCCGAGTCGGCGCAGCGGCATGTTCGCCGTGAGCATGCGCAGGAATCCGTCGGCGTCGGCCGTCTCGTCGAGCACCTTGCGAAAGCGCGGCGTGTCGATCGAACCCGGCGCGATGACGTTTGCCCGCACGACGGGCCCGTACTCGGTGGCAAGCTGTTTCGTGAGCGCCACGAGTCCGGCCTTGGCCGCGCCGTACGCGGCGTACCCATCGCTGCCGATCAGACCGAGCGTGGACGCGGTGTTGATGATCGACCCCGCGCCGCTCTCGAGCATCGCAGGGATCGCAGCGCGGCACGCCCAGAAGATGGCCGAAAGGTTCGTGGCGATCGTGAGATCCCATTGCGCTTCGCTGCACTCGACGAGTCGCCCCGACATCTGCACCGCAGCGTTGTTGTAGAGAACATCGAGCCGTCCGAAACGATCCAACACGGCGCGCACCATCTCGTCACAATCGGCGCGGAGCGACACGTCGGCGTGCACTGCGAAGGCCTCACCGCCGATCGCTTCGACCTCGGCGATCGTGGTGCGAGCACCGGTGTCATCGATGTCGATCACTCCGATGCGAGCACCATGGCGCGCGAACAACAGCGCGGCGGCGCGGCCCTGACCTGAGCCGGAGCCCGTGATCAGCGCGACCTTGCCATCGAGCCACCGTTCCTCGGGCACGACATCGCAACGTACGCAGCGCTGACGGGTGTGTCAACCAGGGCGGTAGGCACGGGTCGATCATGGCGCGTCAGCCGCGGTGGGCAAGGATGGGTGCATGGATCCCATCTCCGAACACGAGGCGCTGTTTCTCCCCGACGGCGACGCGATGGTCGCCACGCCCCTCGCGCGCGGTCCGTGGAGCCCCAATGCGCTCCACGGCGGGCCGGTCGCGGCACTCCTTGCACGCGCCGCGCAGGCTTGCGACCCCGGGCCGGCGAACTTCGTCACGCGCATCACCGTGGAGTTGTACCGACCGGTGCCACTCGGTCGGCTGCGTGTCGAGGCTCGCACCGTTCGGCCTGGGCGCAAGGTGCAATGGATCGATGTGCTGTTGCACGACGACGGCGGCACGCTCGTGGCCGGCGCGCACGCGCTGCGTGTTGAGCGGTCGGAATCGCCGCGTTACGACGTTGGTGCGCGTGCGATTCCGCCCGGCGTGACGATGCCGGCCCCACCCGAGGGGCTCGCGCCCGCGGCGCTCGGACTGATGGGCCACGTAGGTTTTTGGAACGCGACCGAACTGCGGCTTGCCGCAGGCGACTGGCAGGACGCCGGACCGGGTGCCGCGTGGCTGTACCTGCGCGCGCCGGTCGTGCCCGGCGAGGAGCCGACGGCGCTGGAACGCGTTGCCGCGGCAGCCGACTTCGCGAGTGGCGTCGGTAACCCCGTGCGCACGGCCGCGGCAGGCACGATCAATGCGGAGCTGTCGATCCATGTGCATCGACCCGCGGTAGGTACGTGGATCGGGCTCGACGCGAGGGCGTGGGCGCACGCCGAAGGCGGCGGACTCTGCGAATCAGTGATTCATGACGAACGCGGTCCGGTCGGCCGCAGCGCCCAAGCCCTCGTCGTGATCGAGTCCGTCCCCTGGGAAACCCCACCCCGCTGATGCGTGGTTTCGGGGGTCTATATGACCCCGAAACGACGCATCAGGTTTGCCGCTGGTGGCTATTCGTCGTCTTCGTCGTCGCCGCTGCGGTCGACGTCGGCCGCGAGCAGATCGAACTCGCCGTTGCGAAACACGATCATCGTCGGGCGCCCTTCGAGCGGCGGGCGCAGGCCACCACGCGCAGTGTCGACGCGCACCGCGATCGTGCGCCGCCCCTTCGCCGTCGGCAGCGCGACCTTGCCGTCGGAGCTCCACTTGAACGCGCCGGGAGGCAACGTGAGCGACTGGTACGTCGAGAACTTCGGCTGCTTGCCGGCCCGGCGTTCGAGCGACAGTTCGACGCGTTCGGTGATCGGCGTTACGAACGTCTCCGGCAGCTTGTGTGCGTCGACGACTTCCTTGACAAGCTCCCGCAGCTCGCGCCCCGAGAACGCGCTGTGTTGGAGCGCGGCGGCTCGGGCCAGGTTGCTGACCTTGTTCGCCCGCTCGAGCGTCGCACGCAACAGCTCATGCGTCTGCGGATCGGGCAGGACGTGGACGTCGTCGATATCGGCCATGGCAACGCGGATGGTAGATGCTTGGCGCTCGGCAGACCCGAGGCCTTTGCGCTGGCGAGAGGCCAGCGGCACCCGCAATGGGTATCAGGAACGCTTGCCAGCGTTCGGACGCTTGCCGTGGTTCGCCTTTTTGCGCTTGGCGTTCAGACGGCGCATCTTGGTTTTCTTGCTCACAAGTCGAGGAGGCTAGCTGGCCGGGGCACTACCCATCGAACCGCACGCCGTTGCGATGTCACGCGCGGCCCTCGATACCCTGGCCGCGATGGAGAATGTCGGGCTCGTCGGATGGTCGGACGCGGGCTCGAACCGCCTATTCAGCGCGCTGACCGGCCTTGGCGATCCCGGGCTGTTCGAGCGGGCCGTCGGGATTGCCCATGTGGTCGACGACCGACTCCAGCGGCTGGCGGTGATGTCGGAGTCGAAGAAAGTCGTACCCGCGGGCTTCGAGCTTGCGCACATCGCGCTGCCGCCCGGCTCCAAGCCCGGCGAAGGTCTCGGCGCCAAGTTCCTCGGCGAACTGCGCAATTGCGACGCAATTTGTTTCGTGCTGCGGGCCCACGACGGCGACCTGGGCCCGGCCGACCCCGCCGGCGACCTCGAGGGCCTCGAACTCGAACTCGTGGTGGCCGACCTCGCCACTGTCGAACAGCGACTCGACAAGCAACGCCGAGCGGCCAAGAGCGGCGACAAGGCCATCGTCGCCGAGGTGGCCGCGCTGGAACTCGCGCACGCGCCTTTGTCGGACGGTGTGCCGTTGTATCGCGCCAATCTCGATCCCGATGTGCGTGCGCTGCTCGTGCCCTGTTTCTTGCTCACGAACAAGTCGACGCTCGTCGTGCTCGGTATTGACGAGACCCAACTCGACCAGGCCGACGCGATCGCAGCGCCGTTCGGTAGCGACGCGCTTGCCGTTGCCATCGACATCGAAGCCGAGATCGCGGCGTGCGCACCCGAGGATCGCCCCGAGATGCTCGAGACGTTCGGCATCGGTGAGAGCGTGCTGCCCCGTCTCGCACGCGCGGCGTACCACTGTCTGGGGCGGCGCACGTTCCTGACGACCGGCGACACCGAATCGCGCGCCTGGACGTTTCGGGCCGGCGCCAAGGCGCCCGAGTGCGCGGGTGTGATCCACAGCGATCTGCAGCGCGGCTTCATTCGCGCCGAGGTGATCCGCTGGGACGATCTGCTCGAGATCGGCTCGTGGGCCAAGGCCAAGGAGCTGAAGAAGATCCGCGTCGAAGGCAAGGACTACGAAGTCCTCGACGGCGATGTCCTCGAAATCCGCTTCAACGTGTGAAGAATATCTGTCTGGTCGACGAGGCCATGCCCACGTGCGGCGATCGCAGCCATGCTTCGGCGAGACCGGTACAAGCGATCGCTCGCCGCGCCGGACGGAGTAGGCGCAAGAGAGCAGCGCCGCGTGTAACTGGCGCGAAAGCTGCCGCAACGCGCGTCAATTCGCCGTAAAGGCCATATGCATCTGTTCGTTTCCGGCGTACAACCGAAGTGTGGCTACGTGGCGCAGAGGCGAATCGCTCGGTCGAGAGACCGCAGGCTTTGTTGTCGGCGGCTTCGGCGCGCTGGTAGTGGCTGGCACTTTGGTGCCGCTGCGGTCCCACATGCAGAACGCCGACGTGGCGCTCGTCCTCGTGCTTCCTGTGCTCGTCGCCGCCGTTATCGGCGGTCGGTGGGCCGGGTTCGAAGCAGCGGTCATCGCCGCGATGACGTTCGACTTCTTCTTCACTGATCCCTACCAGTCGCTGAAGATGACCGATGGCAGCGATGTGGTGACGCTCGTGTTGCTCGCGGTGGTCGGGCTCGTGTCGGCCGAAGTCGGCATCCGGGCTCGGCGCGTCACGCGATCGGCGAGCGACGCCCGCACCGAGCTGCAACGCTTGTTCCGTATCGCCGAACTCTCGGCTGGTGGTGGCGAGCCTGATGACGTGGTGTCGGCGGTGCGCGCCGAATTGATGGGCATGTTCGCGCTCGACGAGTGCACGTTTGAACCGAACGACGCACAGTCGGACCGAGCTCGGCTCGGCCGGCGCGGTGCCATCGTGGGCGCCACGTTGCGGTTCGAGGGCGACGACTTTTCGCTCCCTCCGAGTGGGATCGACCTTCCCGTTGTCGGCCGTGGCCGTGCGTTCGGGCGTCTCGTGCTCCAGCCCGGCCCGCGCTCGAGCGCATCGGCCGAGAAGCGCTTTGTTGCGGTCGCGCTCGCCGACGAGCTCGGGGTGGTGCTCGCGGCCGAGCGCAACGACGGCGATCCGCCGCGTTCGGGCTGAGTGCGGCCCGCGCCGGCCAAGTCCGATCACCCGTTTCTTCGATCCATCCGAGCAACATTCGAGGAGTCCTCGTGGCCGACATCGTGTATCTCGCTGTGATCGTCGCCTTCTTCGCGCTGTGCGTCGCGTTCGTGCGCGCGTGCGATCGCATCATCGGGCCCGACGAGCTCGCGCCCTTGATCCCAGCCGACGGCGACGATGCCGGCGCGAGCGAGGTGGCCGCGTGAGTTACGACAACGCGCTCGGTCTCATCTTGTCGATCCTCGTGACCGCGTACCTCGTGTTCGCACTCGTCGCGCCGGAGAAGCTCTGATGGCCGGCTGGCTGCAGCTCCTCCTGATCGTCGCGCTGCTCGCGGTCTCGATCCCGCTGATCGGTGCGTACCTCGCGAAGGTCTACGGCAACGGCCGTGCACCTGGCGATCGCGTGTTCCTGCCCGTCGAACGGGCGATCTTCCGTGTGTGCGGTGTCGATCCCGAGCGTGAGCAGCGGTGGAACGTCTACACGCTGTCGTTGCTCGCGTTCAGCGCGGTGTCATTGCTCGTGTTGTACGCGCAGCTCCGACTCCAGCACTACTTACCGTTCAACGCCGATCACCAGAAGAACGTCCCCGCGGGTCTGTCGTTCAACACGTCGGTGAGCTTCCTCACGAACACCAACTGGCAGAACTACTCGGGTGAGTCGACGATGAGCCATCTCACCCAGATGAGCGGGCTCGCGTTCCACAACTTCGTGTCGGCCGCGGCCGGTGCTGCCGTCGCCGTCGCGCTGATTCGCGGCCTCACGCGTACGCGCTCGGCAACCATTGGCAACTTCTGGGCTGATCTTGTGCGCACGTGCACGCGCGTGCTGCTGCCGTTGTCGTTCGCGTTCGCGCTCGTGCTGGTGAGCCAGGGCGCGATCCAGAACTTCCACGCGGCCCGTCCGGTCACGACCGTGACGGGTCAGACCCAGACCATTCCCGGCGGTCCGATCGCCAGCCAAGAGGCCATCAAGGAGATCGGCGAGAACGGCGGCGGGCCGTTCAACGCCAACGCGTCGCATCCGTTCGAGAATCCGAACGGGGTCACGAACGTGCTCGAGATTTGGCTGTTGCTTGCCATTCCGTTCGCGTTCCCATTCGCCTTCGGTCGGATGGCCGGCAGCGCCAGGCAGGGCTGGGTCGTGTTCGCCGCGATGTTCCTGCTGTGGTTCGGCGCGTCGGCCGCGGCGATGACGTTCGAGACTCGAGGCAGTCCAAAGATCGCGACGGCAGGGGTGAGCCAACAGACCACCGCCGCGCAGTCGGGCGGCGGCAACCTCGAAGGGAAAGAGACCCGGTTCGGGGCGGCGGGGTGCGGCGTGTTCGCGGCGAGCACAACCGGCACCTCGACGGGATCGGTCGATTGCATGCATGACAGCATGACGCCGCTCGGCGGTGGCGTGACGATCGTCAACATCATGCTCGGGGAGGTGAGTCCCGGCGGCGCCGGCTCGGGTATGTACGGGATGCTCGTGTTCGCACTGCTGAGTGTGTTCATCGCCGGTCTGATGGTCGGGCGCACACCGGAGTACCTCGGCAAGAAGATCCAGGCCGCCGAGATGAAGCTCGTCGTGCTCTACATCCTCGTTGTGCCGCTCGCGATCCTCACGTTCAGCGCGATTTCGGTGGTGTTGCACAGCGCGCAATCCTCGCTCCTCAACGCGGGGCCTCACGGCCTCAGCGAGATGACGTATGCGTTCACGAGTGCGGCGAACAACAACGGCTCGGCCTTTGGCGGGCTCTCGGGTAACACGCAGTGGTTCAACACCACGCTTGGCCTGTGCATGCTGGTCGGGCGGTATCTGCTGATGATCCCGGTGTTGGCGATCGCAGGCTCGCTCGCTCGCAAGCAACCGGTCCCGCCCTCCGCGGGCACGTTCCCCACCGGCACGCCGCTGTTCTCTGCGTTGCTCGGCGGCGTGGTGATCATCGTCGTCGGTTTGACGTTCTTCCCCGTTGTGGCGCTCGGCCCCGTGGTCGAGCACCTCGTCGGCAAGTTCTGATGGAGTGCAGATGACCACGGACATGCTCGCAAGTGAAACACCGTCGCCCGATCTTGAGCCGCACGCGTCTGCGGGCACGTCGAAGCGCCGAGCGACATCGATGTTCGACCCGACGATCCTGAAGCGTGCGGTGGTCGACTCGATCCGCAAGCTCGACCCTCGCCAGATGGCTCGCAACCCAGTGATGTTCGTCGTCGAGGTCGGCAGCGTGCTCACGACGTTCCTTGCGATTCGCGACACCGATGGCTTCGCCACGCTGGTGACGGTCTGGTTGTGGTTCACGGTGTTGTTCGCGAACTTCGCCGAAGCCGTCGCCGAAGGGCGCGGCAAGGCGCAGGCCGACACGCTGCGCAAGACCCGCGCCGAGACGGTCGCGTACGTGCGCCAAGCCGACGGCACGGTGCGCGAGACGCCATCGACCGAACTCCAGGTGGGTGATCTGTGCGTGGTCGATGCGGGCCAGCTCATCCCCGGTGACGGCGACGTGGTCGAAGGGATCGCGTCGATCGACGAATCGGCGATCACTGGTGAGTCGGCGCCGGTGATCCGCGAATCGGGCGGTGACCGCTCGGCGGTCACGGGCGGTACCGGGGTGCTGTCCGACCAGATCGTGGTGCGCATCAGCTCGAAACCGGGCGAGACGTTCCTCGATCGCATGATCGCACTCGTCGAAGGCGCGAGCCGTCAAAAGACCCCCAACGAGATCGCGCTCAACATCTTGCTGGCGGGTCTCACGATCATCTTCTTGCTCGCGGTGGTGACGCTCCAGCCGTTCGCGATCTATTCGCACGCGCAGCAATCACTCACCGTGTTGGTAGCGCTGCTGGTGTGCCTGATCCCCACCACGATCGGTGCGTTGCTGTCGGCGATCGGGATCGCAGGCATGGACCGCCTCGTGCAGCGCAATGTGCTGGCCATGAGCGGGCGCGCCGTCGAGGCGGCGGGCGACTGCAGCACCTTGTTGCTCGACAAGACCGGCACGATCACCTATGGCAACCGCATGGCCGCGGAGTTCTTGCCGGTCGGCGGCGTCACCGAAGCCGAGCTGGCCGAAACCGCGCTCCTATCGAGCCTCGCCGACGAGACGCCCGAAGGCCGTTCGATCGTCAAGCTCGCGATCGACGCGCATGGTCTGGTTGCTCGCGACATGCCAGGGGCCGAGCTCGTGGCGTTCACCGCGCAGACTCGTATGTCGGGCTTCGACTTCGAAGGTCGCATGGTCCGCAAAGGCGCGACCGATTCGGTGAAGCGTTGGGTGGAGGAGCAGGGCGGTCACGTGCCCGACGACCTCGAGCCAATCGTCGAGCGCATCGCCACGACCGGCGGTACGCCGTTGACCGTTGCCGACGGGCAACGCGTGCTTGGTGTGATTCACCTCAAAGACACCGTCAAAGCCGGCATGCGCGAACGCTTCGACGAGATGCGCCGCATGGGCATCCGCACGATCATGATCACCGGCGACAACCCGCTCACGGCGCGCGCGATCGCAGCCGAGGCCGGCGTCGACGACTTCCTGGCCGAGGCCACACCCGAAGACAAGATGGCCCTCATCAAGAAGGAACAGCAGGGCGGCTACCTCGTGGCCATGACGGGTGACGGCACGAACGACGCGCCGGCGCTCGCGCAAGCCGATGTAGGCGTGGCCATGAACACTGGTACCCAAGCCGCCAAAGAGGCCGGCAACATGGTCGACCTCGACTCGGATCCGACGAAACTCATTGAGATCGTCGAAATTGGTAAGCAGCTCCTCATCACGCGTGGATCGTTGACGACCTTCTCCATCTCAAACGACATCGCCAAGTACTTCGCGATCATCCCAGCCATGTTCCAAGGCGTGTTCCCCGCGTTGAGTTCGCTCAACATCATGAAGCTGGACAACCCGCACTCCGCGATCCTGTCGGCCGTGATCTTCAACGCGCTCATCATCGTGGCGCTCATCCCGCTTGCACTGCGAGGTGTGAAATACCGCGCCATGGGGGCCGCCGCGATTCTGCGCCGCAACCTCTTGATCTACGGCGTGGGCGGGGTGGTCGCGCCGTTTGCGGGGATCAAGCTCATCGACATGATCATCACTGCGATGGGGGTGAAGTAATGCGTCGCCAACTTCTCACCGGTCTGCTCATGACCGTTGTACTCACGGTGTTGCTGGGCGTCGTGTATCCGCTTGCGGTCACGGGCGTCTCGCAGCTGGCGTTCGCGCACAAGGCCAACGGGTCGTTCGTCAAGGACAAGGCCGGCAAGGTGGTCGGCTCGTCGTCGCTCGGTCAGCAGTTCGTCGATGCCGACGGGAATCCCGTCGCGAAGTACTTCCAACCCCGGCCTTCGGCATACCACTACGACGCCATGTCGAGCGGGGGGTCGAACTACGGGCCGTCGAACCCGAGGCTCATCGCTACGTGCCTGAAGATCACCGACAACAAGGGGGTCAGCTGCGATCCCAACACCATCCCACAGCGGGCCAAGGCGTACCGTACGTTGAATGGGCTTGCAACGGATGCAACCGTGCCGGTCGACGCTGTGACCGCATCGGCATCGGGTCTCGACCCCGACATCTCGCCTGCGAATGCTCGCTTGCAGGCCGCCCGGGTGGCCAAGGCGCGAGGCCTGTCGCTCACTGAGGTACTCGCGCTCGTCCACAGCAACACGGCCGACCGAAACCTCGGATTCATCGGTGAACCCATCGTGCATGTACTCGCGCTGAACCTCGCGCTCGACAAGTTGGCGTGAGCGGCGCGTGGCCCGAGGGCATCTTCGCATTTACCTCGGCGCCGCGCCGGGTGTGGGCAAGACTTTTGCGATGCTCAACGAAGGCCGTCGGCGTGCGAGCCGCGGCACCGATGTTGCCGTCGCGTACATCGAAACGCACGGTCGCGCGAACACCGCAGCACAGATCGGCGATTTGCCGCTGATCCCGCGCCAGCGCGTGGAGTATCGCGGCCGCACCTTCGAGGAGCTCGACCTCGATGCGGTGCTCGCCCGCAAACCTGACGTCGTGCTCGTCGATGAACTCGCGCACACCAACGTTCCCGGTTGTCGCCACGAGAAGCGATGGCAGGACGTCGAGACGATGCGCGACGCCGGCATCAACGTCATTTCGACCGTCAACGTGCAACACCTCGAGTCGCTGCATGATGTGGTCGAGCAGATCACCGGTATTGATCAGCAGGAGACGATTCCTGACAGCGTCGTTCGGGGCGCCGATCAGGTCGAGCTGGTCGACCAGACCCCCGAGGCGTTGCGGCGCCGCATGGCGCACGGCAACATCTATGCCGCGGAGAAGGTCGACGCTGCGCTCGGGAACTATTTCCGCGTCGGCAACCTCACGGCGCTGCGCGAACTTGCGTTGCTGTGGCTTGCCGACAAGGTCGATCTGTCGCTGCAGGACTACCGAGAGCGTCACGGCATCGCTGCGCCGTGGGAGACCAAGGAACGCGTCTTGGTCACCATCACGGGAGCGCCGGGGGGTGACGATCTCATTCGCCGCTCAGCTCGAATGGCCCGGCGCACGCGTGGCGAGCTCATCGGCGTCCATGTGGTGCGCAGCGACGGGTTGCGTGCCGGCTCGGAACGCGACGGTGCCGACACCATCACGCAGCGGCGTGTCCTGCTGGAAGAGGTAGGGGGACGATACGTCGAGGTGGTCGGCGCCGACATCGCCGACGCGCTCCTCCAGGTGGCGCGGGCCGAGAACGCGACGCAGATCGTGCTCGGTGCCAGCCGGAACTCGCGCTGGAGCGATTTGTGGCGCGGTTCGGTGGTGCACCGGTTGGTGCGCAACGCCATGGGTCAACTCGACGTGCACGTCATCTCGGGTGAGGACCACCACGGCGAACCCCGCGGCGCGGCAACGTTCACCCGATCGAGCCGGCTGCAGTCGGTCAGCCCGACCCGGCGTGCCATCGCCCTCGCGCTCGCCGCCGCCGGTTTACCGCTATTCACGGTGGCGCTCGTCGCGGCGCGCGACTCGATGGGGCTACAGAACACGCTGCTCTGTTACCTGCTCGCTGTGGTGGGGATTGCCACCGTCGGCGGTGTCGCTCCCGGACTGCTCGCGTCGGTCGTGGCGTTCTTGCTGCTCAACTTCTACTTCACACCGCCGCTGCACACGTTCACGATCGCGAACGGGCGCGATGGGTTTGCGTTGTTCGCCCTCCTGGTGATTGGTGGCGTTGTCAGCGTGCTCGTCGACCTCGCCGCTCGCCGGCGGGCCGAGGCCTATCGAGCACGCGCCGAAGCGCGCATGCTCGCGACGATGGCCGGGATCACCGCCGACGATCCCGATCCGCTCCCGCGACTCGTCGACCAACTCGGGTCGGCGTTCGGGCTCGCTGGCCTCGCGGTGATGGCGCCGCGCGGCGATAGGTGGGAGGTCGAAGCTGCTGCCGATGCGGCGGGGCTCATACGGCATCCCGACGAGGCGGACCACCGTGTGGCACTCGCCGACGGCGCGGTGCTCGTGTGGAGCGGCCGCAGCCTCACCGGTGAGGAACGTGAGGTGCTCGCGTCGTTCACGACGCAGGTGACGCTCGCCCGCCACCGCCGCGTGCTGCAACGCGAAGCCGAGCAGGCGATGGCGCAGGCGAAGGCGAACGAATTGCGCAACGCGCTGCTCGCAGCGGTGAGCCACGACCTGCGTACGCCCTTGGCGTCGATCCGGGCCGCGGCGACGAGTCTGTTGGCGCGCGACATCGAGTGGCAACCCGAGGCGCGCGAGGAATTGCTGCGGACCATTGATGATGAAGCGGCTCGCCTCAACAATCTGGTCGGCAACTTGCTCGACATGAGCCGGCTCCGCACGGGCGAGGTTGCGACGAGACCTCAGGTGGTCGGCGCCGACGAGGTTGTAGGCGCGGCGTTGGCGTCGTTGCGTGGCGCGACGCATGCTGTGGTGCTCGACGTGCCCGACGGTCTGCCGCCGCTCATCGTCGATCCGGCGTTGCTCGAGCGGGCGCTCGCGAATCTCGTCGACAACGCGCTGCGCTGCTCGCCGGACGGTGCCGCAGTGCGCGTGGAAGCTGGTGCGGTTGGCGACACGGTGCATGTGCGCGTGATCGATCGCGGCCCCGGTATTCCTGCCGCCGACCGCGATCGGGTCGTGCTGCCGTTCCAGCGCCTCGGTGATCAGCCTGGTGGTCTGGGTGTCGGTCTCGGGCTCGCGGTCGCGAAGGGATTCGTCGAGGCCGTCGGCGGCGAGTTGCGTATCGAAGACACACCGGGCGGTGGCGCGACCATGGTCGTCGTGCTGCCTACCGATGGTCACGCGGTCGCGATCGCGCCGTGAGACGATGGGCGCGATGACTCGCATTCTCGTGATCGACGACGAGGTGCGCTTCGCTCGTGCGCTGGGGATCAGTCTCGAGGCGCGCGGGTACGAGGTGGTCGTCGCGCCCACCGGAACCGAGGGTCTCGAGCACGCCGCTCGATCGCATCCTGATCTGGTGGTGCTCGACCTCGGACTTCCCGACCTCGACGGCGTCGATGTGCTCAGGGCGCTACGAGGCTGGACGAATGTTCCGGTCGTCGTGTTGTCCGCGCGCCACGAGGAACGGGCGAAGGTCGACGCGCTCGACCTCGGCGCCGACGACTACGTGACCAAACCGTTCGGCATGGACGAGTTACTCGCACGCGTGCGCGCCGCGCTACGGCGTGGGACTGATGCTGACGACGAGCCCACTGTGACGACAGAAGATTTCGTCGTCGACCTCGAGGCGAAGGTAGTGCGCCGTAGCGACGGCACCGTCGTGAAGCTCACGCCTACGGAGTGGCACGTGCTCGAGGTGCTGGTGCGCAACGAGGGCAAGCTCGTCGGACAACGCCGACTGTTACAAGAAGTTTGGGGTCCGGGGTACGACACCCAGACCGAGTATCTGCGCGTGTATCTCGCCGCACTGCGGCGCAAGCTCGAACCCGAACCGTCGCGGCCGCGCTATTTCATGACCGAGCCGGGAATGGGCTACCGCTTCCTCTCGAACGGCCTGTGAACGTCGGGCGCTCGGATCCGGCGCCGGAGCATCCGGGCGCGGCGCGGCTTCGTTGCCGTCGCCATCGGCGAGACGCGTGGCGGTGACGACGTCATTGTCGTCACGACACGCTCATCGCTGGATGCTGCAGCTTCTCGGCACCCGGTTCGGCATTCGGGCACACCGCCACCGAAACCAACGGTTCGCTCAGCGCGACCCGGCAGTCGTGGTGCAGTTCGAGCCAGACCGCCTTCGGATGCACGGCGAGCAGACGTCCTCGGTACCGCATGCGCAGCGTGACGATCTCGACGTCGTCGCCCACGAGCTGATGCAGGCGGGCCATGAGCCGCGGCCCACAGAGCCTCGTCGGTGTCGTCGTTGCGGTCGTGGCGGACATCAGACTCCCTTGGCTCGGTGTGCTGACAGGGCCCAGTGTCGCGGGGGAGAATCTCCGGTCGGTCACGACAATGTGAACAGAGTGAGACAGACCTCTGGCGCCTACTTCGTCCGGCGCGGGCGAGCTTCCTGGGCACCCCAGCTCGCTCGTCTCTCGCTCGTGGGCTGCTTCGGTCGCCGCGCGTGCGCACGTGCCACGGACCGTTCTTGGGGCGTTCTTCCCCCTGTGAAGGGGAATTCGGGTACAAGAACCGGGCCTGGGCCGGTTCAGCGTGCCGCGAGGGGGCGGTGGAGCCAGCGGGGTAGGGAGGCGTCGGGGATCGTATGGACGGCCTCGAACGGTGCGCCCGGGACCACGTGGGTTTCCACGGATGTGGGCGACTCGACCTCGGGCGGCCACGCCTCGGCGATGCCCACGATGGTGGTGATCGCGGCATAGCCGGCCTCAACGAGTCCCTGGTCGGAGTCGGGGGGCGGTGTGGCGCCGGTGGTCTGGAGCTCGAATTGCAAGCGGCCGTCGGCAGACTCCGCGATCGCCGCGCGCGCGGCACCGAACGCTGCGAGACGCGCCCAACGCACGCCGAGGACCTCGGCGTACTCGGTTCCGGGAACATTGAGGTTGATCACGGTGCGCGCCGGTGCGTCGGTGAAACGATCGAGAACCTCCACGGCAAGGCGCGCCGCGGTCGACCAGTGCCACCGACCCGTTCCGGCTTCGGACGCGATGCTCACGGCGAGGCCCGACACGCCGAAATTCTGACCGGTGAGCGCGGCGCCGACGGTGCCCGAATGCAGGATCGAGCGGCCCGTGTTGAGACCCGCGTTGATCCCTGAGACGATCAGTTCGGGTGGGGGACCGAACGCACCGAGACGCGCCGCGACCACGCACATCCCCGGTGGACCGTCGAGCGCGTACGCAGCGCCGCCGAAGTCGTCGACCTCGACGCGGCGGGTATCGAGGCGCTGATCGGAGTGGATCAGGCCGAGCGCGGCACCGACACCGCTGCGATCGGAATTCGGCGCCACGATGACGGTGTCGTGCCCCGCGCCGGCGATTGCGCGCGCGAGCACATGGATCCCTTCGGATTCAATGCCGTCGTCATTCGTCACCAAGATCCGCATGTGCGTCGCCGCCTCTCGTCGTGCAGTCTCGCGCCGCGATCGCCCAGGCGTCTCGCGCCGCGCGCGCTCGCACCCGAGACGTCGCCCGACCGCTACCCGAAGTTGGCCTTGTCGTCACGGTGTCGACACGTCGATCGTGCACGATTTTGGTCATGGCCCTGCGCGGCGGCGCCGTCTCCCCCGCATCGCGTCGCTCCGCGGGGCCAGGGCCCGTCTCCCGTGGGGTCAGGCCGCGATCGAGACGTGACCGGGCCGAGACCCCGGCGTGCTGAACTACGTGCTGAACTACCGGCATGCCCGCACCGTCGACTCCGGGCGCGCTCGAGGGCATCAGGGTGATCGACCTGTCGCGGGTGCTCGCTGGGCCTCACGCGACAATGATCCTCGGCGATCTTGGTGCCGACGTCGTCAAGGTGGAGCGACCGGACGTCGGTGACGACACCCGCGGTTGGGGCCCGCCGTTTCATCACGGCACCAGCACGTACTTCCAGGCCGCGAACCGTAACAAGTCGTCGGTCACCGCCGATCTCTCGCAGGCGAGCGAACGGGCGCGCGTGGCCGAGTGGTTTGGCGACGCCGACGTGGTGGTCGAGAACTTCAAGCCGGGAACGATGGCGCGGTGGGGCATGGACCCAGCCGTGCTGGTCGAGCGCCATCCACGTCTCGTCGTATGTTCGATCACCGGGTTCGGCTCGACGCCCGCAGCACGCGAGCTGCCCGGGTACGACCTGCTCGTGCAGGGTGCGAGCGGTCTGATGAGCATCACTGGAGACCCCGATGGGCCGCCGATGAAGGTGGGCGTCGCCGTGGTCGACGTGCTCTGTTCGTTGTATGTGACGATCGGCGTGCTCGCCGCGCTCACCGAACGAGCGAGCAGCGGTCGGGGCCAGCATCTCGAGGTGTCGCTGCTCGACACCGCGCTGGCGGCGCAGGTGAACCAGGTGAGTGGATACCTCCTTGGCGGCGTTGACCCAAGCCGTCTTGGCAATGATCATCCGTCGATCGTGCCGTACGGCGTGTATCCGGCGGCCGATGGCGACTTCATCCTCGCGTGCGGCAACGACGGCCAGTTCGAGGCCGTCGCCCGCGTGTTGGGCAAGCCCGACCTTGCGATCGATCCGCGCTTTGCCGTGAACGGTGCTCGCGTCGCGCACCGCAACGAACTCGATCTGATCCTGCGGGCTGGCTTCATTGCGCGGCCGCGTGACGCATGGATCGCGGCGTTGACCGCGGCAGGCGTGCCGGCGGGTGGCATCAACTCTGTGGGTGAAGCGGTCGGGCTCGCGCAGCGCCTCGGGCTCGAACCAGTGGTCGAACTCGTTGACGGCGAAGGCGTCTTCCCGTCGATCCGTTCGCCGCTGCGCCTCGCTCGGACACCGGTGACGGTGCGCCGCCGACCGCCAGCGCTCGGGGCCGACGATTGAGTGGCCGGTCGCGCAAGAGCGAGCGACGAGTGGTTCGCTACGTTCGTGGGCAACCCATCCGAACGGGAGTTTGTGCGTGGCGTGGTTGGTCCGAGGTGACGACGTGTTGGCGGCGGCCGAGCTCGCCGACTCGCGGCGCGCCCGCCGGCGGGGCCTGATCGGGCGCGACTGCGTCGAAGGGGCGTTCGTGCTCTCGCACTGTCGCACTGTGCATACCTTTGGGATGCGGTTCTCCATCGACGTCGCGTTCTGCGACCGTCACGGCATCGTGGTGCACACTGCGACGCTGCGTCCGTGGCGCGTCTCGCGCTACGTCGCGAAGTCGGCCTTTGTGATCGAGGCGCAAGCGGGGTGCCTCGATCGATGGCGCCTCACGGTCGGCGATGCAGTCGAGGTGCGTGCGTGACCGATACCGCGGGTGGTGCGCTCGTGCTCGTGGGCACGCCGATCGGCAACCTCGGTGATCTCAGCGCCCGCGCGATCGAGATCCTGCGCGTCGCCGACATGATCTATGCCGAAGACACGCGTCGCACGCGAGCGCTGTTGTCGCACTGCGACATTCCGGCGCGCGACCGTCTCCGCACCTTGCATCGCCACAACGAGGCCGAGCAGTCGCACGAAGTTGTCGCGCTTGTCGCCGCCGGCAAGCGCGTCGCGTACGTGAGCGACGCGGGCATGCCCGGGATCAGCGATCCGGGTGAGCGACTCGTGCGCGTCTGCCTCGCTGCGGGTGCAGCCGTGGAATGTGTGCCCGGTCCGAGCGCGGTGACGACCGCGCTCGTGCTGTCCGGATTGCCGACGCAACCGTTCACGTTCGTGGGGTTCCTGGAACGCAAGGGCGCGCCGCGGCGCGAACAGCTGCGCGCGATCGAAGCGTCGGCGAGCACCACCGTGGTCTTCGAGACCGCGAACCGCTTGGCCGCCACGCTCGAGGATCTTCGTAGTGTCGTCGGCGACGACCGCCGCGCGGCCGTACTGCGCGAACTCACCAAGCTCCACGAGTCGGCCTATCGGGGCTCGCTCGCAGCACTCGTGGCAATGCTGGCCGAGGGCGCCATCGAGACGCGCGGCGAGTGCGTGGTGGTCATCGAAGGCCGTGGGGACCCCGAAATCGCCGAGCCCGAGCCGGCCGTGATCAACGTCCGCATCGACGAGCTCGTGGCCGCCGGCCTTCGCGTGCGCGACGTGGCCGACGCCTTGCGCGACGAATTCGGCCTCGACCGGCGCGCCGCGTACGACCTGGTCGTCGCGAGGTCGACAGCGATCCGCCGGGGGTGAGCACGAGGCGGCCACCGTCGGGCGGCGATAATGGCAGCGTGGCTGAGCCCTTCTTCGTGACAACGCCGATCTACTACGTCAACGACGTGCCGCACATCGGCACCGCGTACACCACGGTGGCGGCGGACGCGCTGGCCCGCTGGCGGCGGATGCACGGCGACGACGTGTTCTTTCTCACCGGTACCGACGAGCACGGGCTCAAGGTGCAACGGGCGGCCGAGCAGCAGGGAATGGCGCCGATCGAGTGGGCCGATCGTACGTCGGCGCGTTTTCGTGAAGCGTGGGAGCAACTCGACATCACGTTCGACGATTTCATTCGCACGACCGAGCCCCGACACACCGTCGCGGTCCAGGAGTTCCTCCAGCGGATCTACGACAAGGGTGACATCGAACTCGATACCTACGAGGGCCTCTATTGCGTGCCCTGCGAGGCGTACTACACCGAGGAAGAACTCGTGGACGGGAACTGCCCGATCCACGAGCGTCCCGTCGATCATGTTGTGGAGGAGAACTACTTCTTCCGCCTGTCGCGCTACGAGCAGCGACTCCTCGACCATTACGAAGCCAATCCCGACGCGGTCCAGCCAGAAGCGCGTCGCAACGAGGTGCTTGGGTTCATCCGCCAAGGCCTTCGTGACTTCTCGATGAGCCGCACGTCGATCACATGGGGAGTGCCGTTGCCGTGGGACCCCTCACACGTTACGTACGTGTGGTTCGACGCGCTCATCAACTACTGCACCGCCGTCGGGCTCGGCTCCGATCCTGAACGCTTCGATCGCTTCTGGCCCGTCAACTACCACCTCGTGGGCAAGGACATCTTGCGTTTCCATGCGGTGTTTTGGCCCGCGATGCTCATGGCCGCTGGGCTCGAGCCGCCCCAACACGTGTTCGCGCACGGATGGTTGCTCGTGGGCGGCGCGAAAATGAGCAAAACCAAGGCGAATCAGATTGCGCCGGCCGATCTCGTGGCCGACTTCGGCGTTGACGGATACCGCTACCACTTCCTCGCCGATCAGCGCTTCGGTCCCGACGGCGACTTCAGCTACGAAGCAATGCTGGCTCGCTACAACGCCGACCTGGCCAACAACTACGGCAACCTCGCGAGCCGCGTGCTCAACATGGCGATCAACTACTGCGGCGGCATGATTCCCGAAGAACGCGCTGAAGGACCGCTGCGCGGCGAAGTCGATGCGGTGTACGGCCGCGTTGCGACAGCAATGGCCGAGCTTGATTTTGCCGGAGCGCTCGGCGCGGTCTGGGACTTGATGCGCGCCGCCAACGCCTACATCGAAGCGGCCGAACCATGGAAGCTGCACAAGGCCGGCGACCCGGCCGTGCGCGGCGTGCTCGGCGACTGCCTCGAGGCCTTGCGTGTGGCGACGGTGCTCGCCGCGATGGCGATTCCGCGTGCGACCGCCGACCTGTGGCAGCGCCTCGGCGCGCCCGGCGACCTCCTCGACGAGCGCCTCCCGGACGCGGCCTCGTGGGGTCGCCTCCCGTCGGGCGGCGCGCTCGTCAAGGGTGCCTCGTTGTTCCCGCGCCTGGGCGACACGCGAGACGAACGGGCCCAGGCCTCGAAGGCCTCAGCCCCGAAGCAGGGATGAAGCCGGGTGTGGGTTGACGCGCACTGTCATCTCCAGCTCGAACCCAGCCGGCACGGCGAGGCCGTCGACCCTGACGCGCTCGTCGCTCGCGCGCGAGCCGCTGGCGTCGACTGGATGGTGTGTGTGGGGACCGATCTGGCGACGTCACGCGAGGCCGTCGCGCTCGCGGCGCGCTACGACGACGTGTATGCCACCGTCGGGCTGCACCCACACGACGCGGCGCGTCTCGACGACGAATGGGCCGAGTTGGCCGCGCTCGCACGCAGCGCCGACAACGTGGTCGGCATCGGTGAGGCTGGCTTCGACCTCTACTACGAGCATTCGCCCGAGGCCGCGCAGACCGAAGCATTCGCGCGCCAGATCGATCTCGCCCACGAGCTTGACCTCGCGCTCGTCATCCATACTCGCGACGCGTGGGAGCCGACGTTTGCGCTCCTCGCCGAGCGGGGGACCCCGCGTCGCACCGTCGTGCACTGCTTCAGCGGTGGCCCCGCCGAGGCCGAACGGTCGCTCGCGCTCGGCTGTGCGCTGTCGTACTCGGGCATCGTGTCGTTCAAGGCGGCCGACGATCTGCGGGCCGCGGCGGCGATGACGCCGTCGGATCGTGTACTCGTCGAGACCGACGCGCCCTACCTCGCACCTGTGCCGTACCGCGGGCGCCCGAACGAGCCGGCCTACGTCGTCGCGGTGGGCGAGGCCCTGGCCGCGGCACGCGGCGAGTCGCCCGCCGACACGGCCCGCTGCACCGCAGCCAACGCCACCGCCATGTTCCGCGCCCCATAGACCCGATGCGTCGTTTGGGGGTCATATAGACCCCCGAAACGACGCCCGGGCTCGCCGGGTTGGTGTTCTGGGCGGGTGGCGGTTACGGTGCCGACGTCTGCGGGCGGAGTAGGCCGCAACCTTTCTCCTTCCGCGCGCCCACGCAATCAGCACCCCACGCCTGGAACGCATCGAGGTTCGGGGCGACGGTGCAGCCCGACCAACTCTCGGGCGCCACGCAGGAGAGAACGGCCATCCTCGACGAGCGCCACCGCACCGCGACCCGGCCAGCCGTGCCACGCCACGCGGCGGGCGGGCATGCTCGTGGCGGGCCGCGTCCGCGGCGCCGTCATTTGTCGCCGGCCACTCGCGCCGCGCTCGCGCACACGCGTGAGGTACACATCGACCTCGGCGACTTGCTCGTGCTGGGGGTGGCGTGCGGGCCGTGCGAATTGGACGTCGCACCGGTGCGGCTCCATCCGATCGGCACGGGCCGCCACCACGGTCTCGGCCTCGACGCTGGCGTCGAAGCACTCGTCGCGGTCGCACTACCTGGGCGCGCAGTTGTCCACCCGGCGCTGCGCCAACTCGGCGATACTGCGGCCCGCTACCTACGCGCGCGCCGCTGGGTCCGTCGTTGGTACCTCAGCCGGCAGCTCGCGTACGGTCTGCTCGCCACCGGCGTGGTGCTCACCGCGCCAATTCTCGCGTCGGCAGCGGACCGATCCTCGGTACGGCTGGCGACGGCCGCCGAGGCACGATTCGGTGCTGGAAGCGTTGGTGGCTTCGGCCAACGCGTCACACCGCAACCGGCGTCGGTCGCGCCGCTCGCCACCGCGCCGCGCGTGTCCGTCGGGGCACCCACCGTGGCTGCGGCGGATACGTTCGGCGGTCGGTGGGTCGACGGGATCCACGGTCGCTGGTTCGTTCCCTATCCGGCCAATCCGAACACACGGTTCCTCGCCTGCACCCGGCACTGGGAATCCGACACCGCGGGTGGGTACCGGGCTGTCGACTGGTCGTCGCGCCACTTCGGCGCGTACCAGTTCCTGCAATCAACGTGGAACAACGTCGCCCGCTCGACCGGTCGTGTCTCGCTCGTAGGCGTCAACCCGGCCGCGGCGTCGCCGCGCGACCAAGACTGGATGGCGTTGTACCTCTACCGGTGGCTCGGCGCGAGCCATTGGCAGAACCGCTGCGCTGGGATGTGACCGACCTCCTCACACCGGTCACCGTCCGCGCCCTGCTCCGCACCCACGGCCTGCACCCGAGCCGGGCGCTCGGACAGAACTTCCTGGCCGACCCGAACACCGCGCGCCGCATCGTGCGTCTGGCTGACGTGCACGAAGGCTCAAATGTTGTCGAGATCGGGCCTGGCCTTGGTTCGCTCACGCTGGCGCTCGCGCACGCGGGCGCGCACGTGCGAGCACTCGAACTCGACCGTTACCTCGCGCCCGTCGTCACCGAAGTCACCGCCGGGCTCGACGTGCGCGTGGTGTTCGGTGACGCGCTCACCGTCGACTGGGCCCACATGCTCGAAGGTCACGACGTGTGGTCGATGGTGGCGAACCTTCCGTACAACATCGCGACGACCGTGCTGATCCGCGCCATCGAAACGGCACCGATGATTGACGACTTCCTCGTGATGGTGCAGCGCGAGGTGGGCGAAAGACTCGCGGCCGGCCCGGGGTCGCGCGCCTACGGTGCGGTCTCGGTGAAGGTTGCATACTCGTGCGAAGCAAAAGTGGCGGGCGCCGTGCCCGCAACGGTGTTCCTGCCGCGCCCGAACGTCGAGAGCGTGCTCGTACGCGTGCGGCGACGTGCTGCGCCTGCAGTCGATGTCGATGATCCGCAGCGGATGTTCGAGCTCGTATACGCGGGCTTCGCGACGCGCCGCAAGTCGTTACGCCAGTCGTTGCGGCGCGCGCTGGGCGAACGTACTGATGCGGTACTCGAGCGGGCCGGGATCGCGCCGTTGACGCGCGCCGAAATGCTGGGGCTCGACGAATGGGCCGCGCTCACGCGCGCCGACGCGCTCGAACCATGAGCGCATCGCCTGCGCTCGCTGCATCGGGTGCATCGGCACTATCGGGGATGGCGCACGCAAAGGTGACGTTGTCGCTGCGCGTGCTCGCCCGTCGGTCGGACGGGTATCACGAACTCGACGCGCTCGTCGCGACCGTCGACTCGCCGCACGATGACATCGTGTTGCTCGCCGATGACGCCGAGCATGCCGGCGCACTGGTCGTGGAACCGCACGGCGCCGCTCCAAGCGGCGACGAGAACCTCGTGTGGCGAGCGCGCGCTGCGCTCGGGTCGACCCGTGGGATTCGGCTCCACAAAGCGATTCCGGCCGAAGCTGGCTTGGGCGGCGGTTCGGCCGACGCGGCCGCAATGCTGCGCCTGCTCCACGATCCGGGCCGCGTCGATGCCGCCGCGTTGCACGCGATCGCAGCATCGCTCGGCGCCGACGTTCCGGCATGCCTGCATGGTGGTCTGCTGCGTATGCGTGGCGTCGGTGAGCGGCTCGAACCGCTCGCCGCGAGCGATGCGCCGACCACTGCGCTGCACCTCGTGCTCGCGACGCCGAATTTCGGGTGCGCGACGGCTGGCGTGTACACCGCGTGGGACACGCTCGGCGGCCCGACATCGCCGCGTGTGTGCATGCCGCCGGCTGGTTGGGAGCGCGCCGCGCTCGACGGCGCCGGGCACGAGACGTCGTGGCGGAACGACCTCGAACCCGCAGCGATCCACGTGGAGCCGCGGCTCGTTGCGTTCCGTGACGCCCTGGCCGAAATCGCGCGGCGCGAACCGATGCTGTGCGGCAGTGGCTCGACGTACTTCGCGGTGACGGCGACGCGCGCCGAGGCAGCGAGTATCGCCGATGCCGTGCGGGCCAATCTCGAGTGCCGCTTCGTGACCGCGGCGACTGTCCGCAACGTCGCCGATGCCGTGCCGGGACGCGGCCCGGCGTCGAGCCGATGACCGCAGCCACGCATCCCGAGCTCGGGCCGGTTGGGCATTACGGCCGTCTCGGGCATCGCACGCCGAACGGGCCGAACGCCCCCCTTGGCGCCGCGTCGGTGGCGGTCGTCGTGTGGGGGATCGGCCCGCTCTTCGTCAAGGCGATTGGTCTCTCGGGAATCACCGTCGCGACGTATCGCCTCTGGCTCGCGATCCCAGTGATGCTGATCATCCTTCGCATCGGTGGCGGCCGGCTCACGTGGCCGATCGTGCGCGTCGCGGCGCCCGCTGGCGCGCTGTTCGCGGCCGACATCGGGCTTGGCTTTTCGTCGTTCCAGTACACGAGCATCGCCAACGCCACGCTCATCGGAGCGCTCGCGCCGGTGCTCATCCTCGTTGTGGCTGGCCCGATGTTCGGTGACCGCATCCGTCGGATCGACTTCGTGTGGTTCGCGCTGGCGCTCGGCGGCACAACCCTCGTCGTGGTCGCGGGCAAGAACAGCGGCGGCGATTCGTTGCTCGGCGACGCGCTCGCCGCCGCCAGCCTGTTGGCGTGGACGGCGTATTTCCTCTATGTGAAGCGCAGCCGCGTCGACGGCGTACCTGCCTTTGCGTTCATGACCGGCGTCATCGCGTGTGGCGCCGTCGCGCTGACGCCGTACGCGTTGTTCGCCGCCGACCCGATCACCGCGCTGCACGGCACGGACTGGATCTGGCTCGTGTCGCTGATTCTCGGCCCCGGCGCGCTCGGCCACGGGCTCATGACGTGGGCGACGCGCTACATCAACGTGAACGTGACGTCGTTGATGACGCTCGCCGGGCCGGTCGTGTCGACGGTCGGCGCGGTGTGGTGGTTCGACCAGACGATTTCGATCGGCCAATTCGCCGGCGGTGTGCTCGTCCTCGCCTCGATCGCCATGGTGCTCGCCGGTCACCGCCGCGAACAGCTCACGCCTATGCCCTTAGAAGCCGAGTAGGAGAGTGCGCCCTCGGGTCCCCCCTTCAGGACCCGGAGCGGCGAAGAACTACTTGCCTTGGGTGCGGCGCTGCCAGCGTGTCTTTTTGAGAAGCTTCTTGTGCTTCTTCTTGCGCATGCGCTTACGGCGCTTCTTGATCAGGCTTCCCATGGCGGATGCGACCGTACCGGAGCGTCTCGGACGGAGGCGAATCAGCCGAGGGCGCGACGGTGCGCTCCGCTACGGTGGGGTTGCCATTCGGGGGTGGTGTAACGGCAGCACGCGGGTTTTTGGTACCCGTAGGTCAAGGTTCGAATCCTTGCCCCCGAGCTCGTGACTTTCGCGGGGCGACCCGCCAAGACCGACAGTAACCACCCGAACCCAACCCACACAGCAACGCCGCGCAACACCCAGTCGGACACCCGCAGCGCCACAGCCACGAGAGGAGCGTGCATTGGGCCCGTACCGCCCGATCTCGGCGATCGTCCTCGCCGCGGGGGAAGGCACCCGGATGCGCTCGCGCACGCCGAAGGTGCTGCACACCTTGTGTGGCCGACCCATGTTGCTCCACGTCATCGACTCACTATCGGCGCTGCCCCTCGAGCGCGTCATCGTGGTCGTGGGCCACGGCGCCGACGTCGTGACCAGCGCGCTCGCGCCGTTGCTGCCCACGCGCATCCCGGTCGAATTCATCGAGCAGACAGTCCAGCTCGGCACGGGTGACGCGGTCAGCGTTGCGCTCTCCGCGGCCCATTTCGACGATCCTGACCGCGAAGACGACGTCATCGTGCTCGCGGGTGACCAGCCCCTCTTGCGGCCCGAAACCCTCGCCACGCTCGCCACGGTGCAGCGCGAGCAAGACGCCGCGGCCGCCGTGCTCACCGCGGTGCTCGACGACCCGTCGGGGCTTGGTCGTGTGCTGCGTGATCGCGACGGGCGCGTGTCGAGAATCGTTGAGCACGCCGATGCCACCGACGAAGAACTCGAGCTGCACGAAATCAACACGTCGATCTATTGCTTCAAGCGCAACCTGCTGGCGCCGGCATTGCGTCGGATCACCCCGGCGAACGCGCAAGGCGAGTACTACCTCACCGACGCGATCGAGGTGCTGCGCAGTGCCGGTCACCGGGTCGTGGCGTCGGTGGCCGAAGATCCCGACGAAGCGCTCGGCGTCAACGACCACGCCCAACTCGCGTCGGCCGAAGCCGCGCTGCGCGAACGCATCAACATCCACTGGATGCGGGCCGGCGTCTCGATCGTCGATCCGTCGCGTACATACATCGACGCCGGCGTGCAGCTCGCGCCCGACGTGCGGCTCCTGCCCGGCACGATGCTCGAGGGCACCACCGTGCTCGGCTCCGGATGTGTCGTCGGCCCCGACACTCGGCTCGTCGACACCGTCGTCGGTGCCGACGTGGTGATCCAGAACTCGGTCGCGCGCAACGCCGAGATCGGCGACGGTTGCCTGATCGGTCCGTTCGCGCACCTACGCGCCGGCACGCGGCTCGCGGCTGGTGTGCACATCGGCGATTTTGTCGAGACCAAGAACGCCGAGCTCGGCGAGGGGGCCAAGGCCAACCACCTTGCGTACCTCGGCGACGTCACGATCGGCGCCGGCTCGAACATCGGTGCAGGGACCGTCTTTGCGAACTATGACGGTGCGCACAAGCACCACACGACCCTCGGCGACCGGGTGTTCACGGGTTCGAACTCGACGATCGTCGCGCCGGTGAAGGTCGGCGATGAGGCCACGATCGCGGCGGGCGCGGT
Organism: Acidimicrobiia bacterium; assembly: GCA_038202885.1. Lineage (GTDB taxonomy): Bacteria > Actinomycetota > Acidimicrobiia > IMCC26256 > PALSA-610 > JBBREP01. The sequence goes on from JBBREP010000004.1 coordinate 88,927, forward strand.
CGTCACCGCCGACGTTCCGCCCGGTGCGCTCGTACGCGGTGTGCCCGCGAGGGTCGCGAGCGAGCAGTATGAGCGTCCGACGAAGCAGCCACCTTCGACCGAACAGATCTAGGAGTCACCGATGGATCGCGAGCTCGTGACACGCAAGCATCTGGTGCTCGTGGCGGGCCGTGGGCATCGAGAGCTGGCCGAAGAGGTGGCGTTGCGCCTCGAGGTGCCGCTCACGCAGGTGATGTTGTCGACGTTCGCGAACGGCGAGATTTATTGCCGTTTCGGCGAGAACGTCCGCGGCTGCGACGTGTTCGTGTTCCAGAGCCACTGCCACCCGATCAACGATCGGATTATGGAGCAATTGTTGCTCATCGACGCGGCGAAGCGCGCGTCGGCGAAGCGCATCACGGCTGTGTGCCCGTACTACGGCTACTCGCGTCAGGATCGCAAGGCGGAAGGTCGCGAGCCCATCTCGGCGCGGCTCGTGGCCGACATGCTCACCGCGGCCGGCGCCGACCGCGTCGTGAGCGTCGACCTACACACCGGCCAGATCCAAGGCTTCTTCGACTTCCCGGTCGATCACCTCACAGCCGTGCCGGTGATCGCCGACTATCTCGGCGACGTGCTGCCCGGCGCGGTCACGGTGGTCTCGCCCGACGCCGGTGGCGGCAAGCTGGCGCGGCGTTACGCGACGAGGTTCGAAGAACGTGGTTTCGACGTCGATCTCGCGTTCATCGACAAGCGCCGGCCGAAGGGCACGCACAACGTGGCCGTCGCGACCGAGGTGGTCGGCAACGTGGCCGGGCGCACATGCCTGCTGGTTGACGACATGATCGACACGGCCGGCACGGTGGTGTCCGCAGCCGAACTGCTCATGTCGCGCGGCGCCGACGAAGTCATCATCGCCGCGACGCACGGACTCCTGTCGGGCCCGGCGGTCGATCGGCTCAAGAACGGTCCGATTCGTGAGGTGATCGTCACGAACACGCTGCCGACGAGCGACGACAAGCAGTTCGACACGCTCAGGGTGCTGTCGATCGCGCCGCTGCTGGGTGCCGCCATCGACGCCGTCTTTGGCGACCGCTCGGTCAGCGGCCTGTTCGGCGGAGATAATTTCTGACCGATTGGGTGCCAGCGACGGTTAGGTGGTCCGGGTCTCGCCGCGCGAGACTGTTGGGTCCCGGCTCTCCACCACGAGGTACAGACGCGCCATGGCCCAGACGATGCTTCCTGCCCTGCGCCGTGATGGCCGTGGCAACGGTCCGGCCCGCCAGGTACGCCGCGCTGGGAATGTCCCCGCGGTCGTGTACGGCCTCGGCGCCGACAACGAGTCCGTCGCGGTCAACGCGCACGAGCTCGACAAGATCTTGCACAGCGCCACCGGCGTGAACTCGGTGATCACACTGAAAGTCGACGGCGGCGCCGACCAGCTCGTGCTCACCCGCCAGATCCACCGCAACCCGGTGAAGGGCACGCTGACCCACGTCGATTTCATTCGCGTCCGTGCCGATGTGGCGATCACCGCTGACGTCACGCTGGCGCTCGTCGGCGAACCCGAGGGTGTGCGCACCGGCGGCAACCTCGATCAGCTCGTCTTTGCCATTGGCGTGTCGGCCCGCCCGGCTGACGTGCCTACCGTGATCGAGTTCGATGTGAGCGCGCTCGCGCTCGGCGATCAGGTGCACGTGCGCGATCTCGTGGTGCCTGCGGGTGTGGAGATCACGAACGAGCCCGACGAACTCGTCGCCCAGATCTCGGTGCCGCGTGGGCTCACGGCGGAGGACGAGGCCGAAGAGGCCGCCCTCGAAGCCGCCGAAGCCGCGGCCGCAGCTCCTGCCGCCGAAGCCTCGACCGACTCCGAGTAGCGCGCGGCGCGCCGCACCGCTGCGAAACGTTTCGACGTCGTTTTCGAGATGCTTCGCGGCCGCGCCGAGCGCAGCGGAACGCCAGCCGATCTGCTGGCGGTCGGGCTCGGGAATCCCGGCGATGAGTACCGCCACACGCGCCACAACGTGGGCGCCGACGTCATCGAGATCCTCGCCCGCCGCCACGGCGCGCGCCTGCGGGCCGACAAGCGGATGCGTGCGCAGTTCGACACGGTCGTCGTCGGCGGGCGGCGGCTCGCGCTGGCCGTCCCGCTCACCTACATGAACGAATCGGGTGCCGCAGTCGCGCCGCTCGTGCGCCGCGCCGGGGTGGAGCCAACGCAGCTCGTGGTGGTGCACGACGAACTCGACTTGCCGCTGGCGGCGCTGAAGCTGAAGGAGGGCGGGGGCCTCGCAGGCAACAACGGTCTGCGCTCGATCAAGGCGGCCCTCAAGACCGATGGCTTCCTGCGGGTGCGCATCGGCATCAGCAAACCGTCGTCGAAGGAGCACGGCGCCGACCATGTGTTGAGCCGGTTCGCGAAACGCGATCGGGTCGAGATCGACGTCACGCTGGAACTCGCGGCCGATGCGGTCGAGGCGATCCTCGCCGACGGTATCGAAGCAGCGATGAACCGCTACAACACCAAGCCCCCAGCCTGACCCCGCGCGACCGTGTGCCGCGCCAGCGGCACCGGTGACGGTCAGATCGGCACACGGTGGGTCAGAGCACCGCGCTCGTTCCGGCGACACACGGGTTGCGCAGCGTTCCGATCACGGCCGCGCCCGACACGATCTCATCGCCCACATGCAAGAGCCGCCCGCGCGCGATCCCCACGCCCTCGGGCGTGCCGCTGAATACGAGGTCGCCCGGCGACAACGTGCAGATCGACGAGAGGTACGCGACGAGCGTCGGGATCGAAAAGATCAGATCGGCGGTGCGCCCGTGTTGCATCCGTTCGCCGGACACCTCGCACCACAGCTCGATGTCGTCGGCGTTGTCGAACGCATCGACGGACACGATCGCGGGCCCGATCGGCCCGTAGGTGTCGAAGCTCTTGCCGAGACAGAACTGCGGTGGCGTGCCCGCGAATTGCACGGCCCGATCCGAGATGTCCTGGCCGAGGGTCAATCCGGCCACGTGCGACCAGGCGTCGTCCGCGGCGACGTTGCGGCAGCGATCGCCGATCACGATCACGATCTCGACTTCCCAGTCGACCATGTCGCCTGAGAGCGCGATCGGCGCGGTCGGGCCGCACAGACAGTTCGGGAACTTCGTGAACGTGAGCGGCGCGGGCGGCAGCACGGCGCCGGTCTCGGCCGCGTGGGAGCGGTAGTTCAGTCCAATACCGAAGACCTTCTCCGGGCGAGGCGCCGGTGCGAGCAGCGCTCCCGCGTCGACCGGCCCCTCCGGCACAGCACCCGCGCCGAGGCGGGCCTGGAGCGCGTGCAGGTCGCGGTGGCGGGCGATCGCGT
>JBBREP010000005.1:0-81118 GCA_038202885.1 Acidimicrobiia bacterium
CGCCCCCCTCGGTCTGGTACCTCTGGGCGGTCCCGGGCCCCGTCTTCCTGTTTCCCCCCCCCCGCGCCCCACGACCCCGACGGCAACATCGTGAGCTATGCCTGGGACTTCGGTGACGGGTCCACCGACGCCGGGCCAACACTGACGCACACCTACGCCGCCAGCGCGACGTACACCGTTGCGCTCGCCGTCACCGACGACCGCACCGGCGTTGGTACGACCAGCCATGCCGTGACCGTCACCGCTCCGAACGAACCGCCGACGGCCCACGCGTCGGTGTCGTGCACGCTCATGACGTGCACCTACGACGGCTCGACATCGACCGACGACGACACGATCACCGCCTACGCGTGGACGTTCGGTGACGGCGGCACCGCGTCGACGGCCACCGCGAGCCACACCTACACGGTTGCTGGCACGTGGCCCGTCACGCTCACGGTGACCGACGACCAATCGCTGACCGACTCGACGAGCGTGAGTGCAGTCGTTGCACCTGGGCCGTCGGCAACCGTGCTCGCGCAGGACACGTTCACGCGCACCTCGAATAGTGGGTGGGGGACCGCCGACCAAGGTGGCGCCTGGACGGTGACAGGCACAGCCACGAACTACAAGGTGTCGGGGACTGCGGGCACGCAGCGCCTCGCCGCAGTCGCCGGTTCCGCGGTCGCGTACCTGCCGGACGTGAGCGACGCCAACGTCGACGTGCAGGTGCGGATTGCGGCGGATGCCGCAGCGAGCGGTAACGGGCACTGGGCCACGGTCGTGCTGCGGAAGGTCTCGGCCAACAACGAGTACCGCCTGCGGGTACGCATGTCGGGTGCGGGGATCGGCCTGGCTGCGTTGAAGCTCGCGGCCAACCCGTCTGGGGTGCTGATCGGTACCGAGGTCCTCGCCCCTGGCGTCACGTATACGCCGGGCGCGTTCTATCGGGTGCGGGCGCAGGCCACCGGCACGAACCCCACAACGATTCGCGCCAAGGTCTGGCTCGACGGCACTGCCGAGCCAAGCGCGTGGCTACTCACGCGTACCGATGCCAGCGCGACCATTCAGGGCGCAGGCTTCACCGGCCTGACCACGTACGACGCGGCGTCGAGCGCGCCGGTCAGCTTCACGTTCGACGACTTCACCGTGAGCGCGCCGAACCAACCGCCGGCGCCCGCGTTCACCGTGTCGTGCGGATCGCTGACGTGCTCATTCGACGGCTCGGCCTCCACCGACGACGGGACCATCACGTCGTACGTCTGGAACTTCGGTGACGGCACCACCGGTTCGGGCGTGAACGCAACCCACACCTACGCCGACACCTCGAGTCGTCTGGTCACGCTCACCGTCACCGATGAATTGGGCGCCACGGGGACGACCACCCATTCGGTCGGGTCGAACGCTGCGCCCACCGCTTCGTTCAACGTGAGCTGCACCACGATGACTTGTGACGTCGACGCGTCGGCGTCCACCGATGACGGCACGATCGCGTCGTACGCATGGAACTTCGGTGACGGCACCACCGCGACGGGTGTGCTGGCGTCGCACGTGTACACAATTGCCGGCAGCTGGCCCATCACGCTCACGGTCACCGACAATCTGGCTGCACCCGGTTCGGCCTCGCACTTCGCCGTCGTCGCGCCCGTGCCGGCGCCGACACAACTTGCTGCCGACTCGTTCAGCCGCACCGTCACCAACGGGTGGGGGACCGCCGATCAGGGCGGCGCCTGGACCATCTCGGGAGTCGCGGCCAACTTCGGTGTCAACGGCACGGCGGCACACATGACCATGCCCGCAGCATCGTCGAGCATGGCCGCACGCCTCGTCGGTGTCAGCAGCACGGATCTCGACGTGCAGACAAAGGTGAGCTTCGACAAGGCGCAGACCGGTCAGGCGTGGGTCAACGTCGTCGGGCGCTACGTGGGTCTGAACCAGGAGTACCGCGCTCGGGTGCGATTCGGCAGTTCCACCGTGATGGCCGCGGCGTACAGGCTCACCGGTGGCTCGGCGACGATCGTCGGCCCCGAAGTCACGGTGCCAGGCGTGACATCAGCGCCGGGGAACGTGTACCGAGTCCGCATGAACGTGCACGGCACGTCGCCGACGACGATCCGCATCAAGGTCTGGCTCGATGGCACCGCGGAGCCGACCACGTGGAACGTCAGCGTGACCGACTCCACGGCGAGCCTGCAGGTTGCCGGGAGCCCGGGGCTCCAGACGTTCGCCAACGGCAGCGCGTCGTATCCGATGGTGTTCAGCTTCGACGACTTCACGGTGCGCCCGGCCGACCTGCCGCCGGTCGCGGCGTTCGTCGCGTCGTGTGACGGAGCGTTCGCGTGTACCGCCGACGCATCGACGTCGGGCGATGACGGCACCATCGCTGCGTACCAGTGGAGCTTCGGCGACGGCGCGGTCGCAACGGGCGTGACGGCCGGCCACACCTACACGGCCGCGGGTTCGTACACGATCACGCTCACGGTGAGCGACGACCGCGGTGTGAAGACCGTGATCACCCACGCGGTCACCGTAACGTGAACGCATGAGTGCACCGTCTCCCGAGCGGGCGACAACGACGGCCGCCACCGCAACCAGTGCGCCGGCGCAAGGTTTCTCTGCGCACGTCGGTGCGCTGGCGCGACGCGCGGGCCGCGGCGCGATACGCGCGTCGGGGATGGCAACGGCGCGCTGGCGTCCCGCACCCGAGTTCGTGATCATCGGTGCGAAGCGCTGCGGTACCACGTCGCTGTTCCGCTACCTCGGCGCTCACCCGCAGGTGGCACCACTGTTTCCGTCGGCCCGTTTCATCCCGATGATGCGTTCCGATCAAAAGGGTGTGCACTACTTCGATTCGAACCACGAACGCGGTTCGGCGTGGTATCGGGCGCATTTTCGCAGTGGGCTCGCCCGGCGGCGGGCCGGACAGATCACCGGCGAGGCCTCGCCCTACTACTTGTTTCACCCGCGCGTTCCCGCGCTCGCCGCGGGCGAGATCCCGCAGGCCCGCCTGATCGCGTTATTGCGCGATCCCGTCGAGCGCACGTATTCGCACTGGAGTGAGCAGCGTCGCAACGGCGTCGAGACGCTCTCCTTTGAAGATGCCCTCGCGGCCGAACCGGCGAGGCTTGAAGGTGAACTCGAACGCCTGCTGCGCGATCGGGCTGCGGTGTCGTTTCCCTATGAGCAACAGTCCTACGCGCTGCAAAGCGAATACGTGACGTCACTCGAGCGTTGGCTCGAGTATTTCGACCTTGGCCATCTCCTTGTGCTGCGCAGCGAGGATCTCTACGCCGATCCACAGAACACGTACAACCGCGTGACGTCGTTCCTCGGTCTCGACGAGCACACGTTGGCCAACCCCGAGCCGTGGAACGCCGCGCCGCGTTCGGCCCTCGCCGACGACACGCGGGAGGCGCTCGTCGCGCGCTTTGCGCCGTCCGAGCAACGCCTGCGCGAACTCGTCGACCCACTGCTGCGGTGGGACCGTTGACGACGCCCGGGAGTCGCGTCGTCAGCTACCCGCCGAAAGGCCGGCTCCAAGTACCAGTCCGCTGCCGGCGCGCCGCGAGCGCCGCGGTGGCGACGTCGATGGCGTGCAAACCGGCACCCGTCGCACTGCACCACGGCGCTGCGGCATGGACGTGGCTGTTCGGTGGGCGAGCCCTGCCGGGGCGCCGGTACGACCCCGACCCGGGCCTGGCGCGAGCCGACGAAGTGTTCGATGCATGTCGCGCCATCGTCGGCCGATTCGATGCGGTGGCCCTCATCACGCGTCGCCAGGAAGCCCGCGCGGGCATGCTCGCGCTGCTCATTCGCGACGATCGACCGGTCGCATTCGTCAAGGCCGTCCCCGAAGGGCGCGCACACGGGCTCGAAGTCGAGCGCGCGTGCTTGGGCGTGCTCTCGGCCGACCCCACCGCGCCGCTGCTTGTACCGGTACCGCTCGGTGGCGGCACCACCGAATCGGGGATCGCGTGGACCGCGATGGCACCGCTGCCCGGGCGGCCCCATCGGCCAGCGTGGCGTGCACCGATCGGCACCATCATTGCGTGGCTCCAAGATGGCCTGCGCGCGGCAGTCCCGACCCCAGGCACCGACGCGAGCGGCGCGCATGGTGCGCCGCCGACGACATGGCTGCCGATGCACGGCGACTTCGCACCATGGAACCTCCGACGCATTTTGTGGGGCCCGCTCACGCTCTTCGACTTCGAAGACGCCGCGTACGCGCCCGCAGCGGCCGATCGCACGTACTGGCTCGTCACGTCGGCGGTACTGCGCACAAGGTCGCTTACCGAAGCGCTCGATACCGAAGCAGTTGCGTTCTGGCGCGCGATCGTCGCCGAGCGACTCGCGGCCGGTGTCGGTCCTGACCTCGATCGCAGGCTCCTTGCAATGCTCGACGCCAACACCGGTACCCCTGGGCTGCACCCGGGAACGACACACGGAACTCTCCACGGAACACCCCACGGGCACGACGAAGAAGGGTCGCGATGATGGTCGCAGGATCGACGCAACGAGACGGATACCGTGATCCGGTGGTCGATACGCGCGTTCGGGTCTTGTTCATCTCCGGTTTCGGCCGCAGCGGCAGCACGATCCTCGGTCAGATCCTCGATGGGGCGCCCGAACTCGTGCACGTCGGCGAGTTGAACTTCTTGTGGGATCACAACGTGCTGAAGAATCGGCAGTGCGGTTGCGGCCAGCCGTTTTCCGACTGCCCGTTCTGGCAGGACGTCATGGGCCGCGCGTTCGGTGGCAGCGACGCCGTCGACGCCACCGAGATGGTGCGCCTCCAGGGTCTCGGCACGCGCACGCGCCACGCGCTGGAACTGCTCACGCCCATCGCTCGCCGCCGACTCGTCGAGCGGATGCAACCGCTGATCGAAGCGACCGAGAAGCTCTACCAGGCGATTCGCGACGTGTCGGGCGCGCAGGTGGTAGTGGATTCTTCGAAGCTGCCGCCCTACGGGTTCCTCGCGGGTCAGGGACCCGGCGTCGATCTTCGTTGCGTGCACCTCGTGCGTGATCCGCGGGCAACCGCATATTCGTGGCGCCAACGTTCAGGCGGCGAGACCGACTCGCCGTTCGCGCTGCTCCCTCGCCTGGGCACGGTCCAGAGCGCGGTCACGTGGAGTGCATGGAACGTCGTCACCGAGTTGCTGTGGCGTCACGACAAGGCCCGATACTTACGGATTCGTTACGAGGACTTCGTGGCCGAACCCCAGACGTGGTCGCAGCGCGTCCTCGAGCTTGCGGGCGTCCCCGAGGCGACGTTGCCGTTCCGTGATGCACACACGATCGAACTCGGCGTGACCCATACCGTCGCCGGCAACCCGAATCGCTTCGCCACCGGCGCCGTAGCAATTCGCAGCGACGACGAATGGCGCAGGAAATTCGCGCGTCGTCATCAACTGTCGGTGATGGCGTTCACGCTCCCGGTCTTCAAGCGTTATCACTATGCATTGGGGAGTGGTCAGCCCAAGGGACACTGATCGGTCCGAGGATCTCGAAACCGATCACGCCCACAACGAACACGATCGCACCGGCCAAGAAGATCGCGCCGTACAGGGCTCGATCAATCGACGATTGCGGCGGGATGCCATTTTCGTCGAGCTTGGCCACGGCGGTGGCCGGTGCGGCAATGGCCACGCCGATGATCGCGAGTACGGCCGCGGCGCCACTCCACCGCAGGGGCAGCGTGCTGTGGGTCCGGCGTGTCACGGGCTCACCCGACGGCATCAGCACCGCCCACAACGACGCCAGCAACGGCGCCGCGAACACGTCAGACGGCCGGTGCATCCCACTCGTCATCACAAGCGTCATCGATGCGAACAACGTGACCATCGCGAGGATCACGGTCGGCTTGCGATGCCACGGTGGCGCGAGCGTCACCATCGCCAACAAGCAACTTGTCGTGATCGTCACGTGACCGCTCGGCCAACTGGATGCGCCGATCCATGGCGGCGTGACGTGCAGGTGCGGTCGGGGGAGTACGACCTTGCCGAGCTCGGCCATGAGCCACGGCGGCCCGACCGCGCAGACAGTCCACAACAAGGCCGCAGCCGATCGGCGATGCGCCCACACCGACTGCGCGCCGACGACGAAGATCACCGACAGCATCACAATCGCGCTCGCGAGTTTTTGCATCCGTGCCCACGCAAGGTGGTTCGTGACGGCGAAGAGTTTCGCGGCGTCGTCGAAGCGCTGCCCCGGGCGAGTGCACACGAACGCGCCGAACAACACCAAGAGCGCGACGACGCCAATGCACGCGCGACGTGCGGGGAGGGGGAACGCAGCTCGCGGCCGCACCGCCGGGGCCGCAACATCTGATGCCGGGTTCACGTGAGACCAGCGTAACCGCGGTCAGACAGCGCGCAGCGCACCTCGCATGTCGTCGCTGTCGATGCGCCGCACCGACAGGATGCGGTCGGTCCGAATACTGGCCATGCGCACCGACCAGCCCGACAACCGTGCGTGGGCGCCGTCGGCCACAAAGAACGTCGTAAGGGGACCTTCGAGCTCGTACGAATCGGCGCCGTCGACCCGCTCGACTGTGCCGTCACCAATCATGATCTCGAATGCCATGCGGATACCCCGTTCGCGGTAGGTGTCTCGCGGCGCGCGCAGGACGCGGCGCGTCGTGTCTGTTGTACGACGAATCGCCTGTGGAACAACAGCGCGCGGAACTGTGGATCTCGCGCCGACTACCGCACAGGCCTGTGGATCACGGCGCGAGCGGCGCAAGGAACGACAGCAGCGTCGCGTTCCATTGCGCGGCGCGTTCGAAATACGGTGAATGGCCCGCGTCGTCGATCAGTTCGTACTGCGCACCGACCTGCGTGGCGGAGTCGCGAACGAGCGCGGCGGGGAAGAGCGGATCATCCGACGATGTGATCCATAGCTTCGCAACGCTGAGCGCCGCAACGTCGGCGTGCGTGAAACGGTCGCGCGTCAACGATTGCAAGACCGCGCCCATCGGAGGCTCGTGAAACGTGTTCAGCTGCTGGTACAAGAACGCAAGGGGAAGATCGCGCCGTCGGAGACTCGCACCGATCGCGGGGTGGACACCGAGCAGGGGACCGCCATCAACATCGGCATCGGTATCGCCAGCGGACGGGTTCGCGTCGGGTGGAGCGCTTGCGAGTCCCCCGAAATGCGTCTCCAATGCCGGCGTCCATACACCGCCCACCGTGTTGGCCAGCACGAGCGCCGAAACGCGTTCGGGATGTGCGAGCGCGAACCCGCACGCCCACCAACCACCCATGGATTGTCCGACGACAACGGCGCGCTCACATGACGTTGCCTCGAGCACCGCTGACAGATCGCGCACGGATGCGGCCACGTCGAGCACGCCCGATCTGAACGTCGAACACCCGAAGCCGCGCGTGTCCCACGTGACGACGCGATAACCGGCGCCGGCCAGCGCGGGCACTTGCTGAAACCACGACGCGTGCGAGCCGCCAGCGCCGTGGCCGAGCACGATCGTGGTGGGACCAGCGCCCGACACCTCGTAGTAGATCGACTCGCCATCGGAGTCGACCCGGCCGTGCGACCACCGCATGGCGGCACGGTAGTACGGGTATAAGTTGACATAACGGGGATTATCGGCGCCCCGGGGGAGTTGGGCCGAGTGATCGCCGTCGGTCGTGTGCAAGCCAGCGCCGATAATCCTGGGCTGGGCTGGGTTTGTTGTCGGGTGCCGGCTTCGGGCCTTCGGCCCTGGCCTCATGCTGCGGCCCTTCGGGCCTGGCCTCCGTTGCCGGCTTCGGGCCTTCGGGCCTGGCCGCATGCTGCGGCCCTGCGGCTGCGGCCCTTCGGGCCTGGCCTCCGTTGCCGGCTTCGGCCCTTCGGGCCTGGCCGTTACAGGCGGCCTGTGGCTTGGGCTGCTGCGATGGTGGCTTCTAGTTGGCGTTGGACGATGTCGAGGCCGGCGTCCCAGAAGTTTGGGTCGGCGAGGTCGCAGCCGACGATGTGGCCGAGATCTTCGGGGGCCATGGAGCCGCCGGCTGCGAGCATCTCGAGGTACTTGGGCACGAAGTCGGCGCCTTGGGCTTCGAAGCGTGCGTAGACCGACAACGCGAGCAACTGACCGTAGGCGTAGGCGTACACGTAACCCGGCGCACCGATGAAATGCGGCACGTAGGACCACCATGTGCGGTAGCCGTCGGTGATCTCGACCGCGTCGCCGAGCATGGCGTGCTGGCTGTCGTACCAGAGCTCGCCGATTCGGTCGATCGACAGCTCGCCTTCCTCGCGCCGCGCCGTGTGCGCCGCGTCTTCGAAACGGTTCATCGCGATCTGCCGGAACACCGTGGCGATGGTCCCTTCGAGGCTATCTGCGAGCAACGCCAGGCGTTCGTCGGGATCGGCTGTGGCTTCGAGCAGACGGCCGAACGTGACGGTCTCGCCGAACACCGAAGCCGTCTCGGCCAGCGTGAGCGGCGTCGCTTGATGGAACACGCCCTGCGAGCGCGCGAGGTACGCGTGCAGACCGTGTCCGAGTTCGTGCGCGAGCGTCAACACGTCACGGCGGCGCGCGGTCCAGTTCAAGAACAGATACGGGTGATGCGAAGGCACCGTGTACGCGCAGAACGCACCGGGACGCTTCGCCGGGCGCAGGGGCGCGTCGATCCAGTTGCCGTCGAAGAACTCGTTCGCGACATCCGCGAGCTTCGGCGAAAACGACGCGTACGCGTCCAGCACGAGTCCCCGCGCCTCGTCCCAACCGATCGTGCTTTCCGAGCTTGCGACCGTCGCCATCCGGTCGTAGTCGCGCAAACGGTCGAGCCCCAGGAGCTGGGCCTTCAGCGAATACCACTGTTGTGGGATCGCGAAGCGTCGCTGCACCGCGGCAACGAGCGCATCGACCGAGGCATCGCTCGCCTGGTTCGACAGGTTGCGACTCGACAACCAACCGTCAAAGTGACGGAGGCGGTCGTCGACCGATTTGTCGGCGAGCAGTGTGTTGAATACGTACGCGCGGGTGCGCAATCCGGGAGCAAGCCCGGCCGTGACGGCTTCGGCCGCGGTCTGGCGCACGGCGCGATCGGGTGACTGCAGGCGCGATAAGCCGCCTTCGAGCTTGACCGTCTCGCCGCCGATGTCGAGCGTGATGCCGGCGATCAGCTCGTCGAACAAGCGCACCCATGCGCTGGAGCCCGTCATGGCCTTCTCTGTGAGCACCACCTCTTCGGGTTCGCTCAACAGGTGCGGTCGGTAGCGACGCTGCGAGCGCAGGTGGTACGCGGCAAAGCCGAGCGCAGCGTCGGCCATGAACGCTTCGGCCTTCTCGTCGTCGAGTGCGGCCCATTCCAGTTCGAACCACAACAACCTTGTGCTGAGCGCGGTGGCGCGCTCCTCCACCTTCATCATGCGCGCGCCGTTTTCGGGATCATCAGTGTCGACCGCGAACGCAAGCTGCGTGTAGTTGCCCGCGCGTCCGATCAGTTCGCCGATTTCGGCGAGCCCACGCATGAACTCGGCCAACGTCGCGCTCGACATCGACGCGACGCTCCCCCGCTGCGCCTCGAGCTCGCCGGCTTTCTGGTCGGCGGCGTCGAGCAACGCGGCGATGCCGGCGTCGCCGGGTTCGGGTAAGAGCGTTTCGATTTCCCACGCGACATCAAGCGCGTCGCGATCGGCCTCTACGGTCGTCATGATTCGAATCTACCTGGCCTTTCCTCTGTTTCGGCTTCGAGCGAGTGGTGCATAGTCAGGCGCCGCGCGACGAACCCGCTGCCCTCAAAGAAGTTCTTGGTCGCCCGTTGACCTGGAAGCGCGGTCGCGTCGATACCGTGGCATTCGTGTTGCACGCACCAGGCCATCGCCGCGGTGAGCAACTCCTCACCCACACCGACGGCGCGCGCCTCTGGCTCCACGAACAGCTCCTCGATCACACCCAGCCGCGACCCGTCTCGTAGCGGCGCGGCGCGCACAACGCAATAGCCGAGCACCGTTTCGTCGATGCCGCCGACGAACACCTGCATGGTCGCGTCGCGCAACCAACGCCGCACGTCGCCATCTCCGGCCGGTGCCGCGTCGGCCGCGAGCCACACCACGCCACCACGCTCCGCGGCGAGTTCGGCACGCAACAGCGCGGCCAACGCCAGGACATGTTCGATGTCGTGCTCGCCCGCCGCCCACGCAGCCTCGCGCATCAGGGCGCGGACCGCAGCTGGTCGATCTTGCCGAGGATCGTGCGACGCTTGCGATGGGCCGACTCGTAGTCGCGCACCTCCGCGAGATCGCCTTCCGGCAGACCCACAAGCCGTTCCACAACCTGGGACGCCGACAGCGAGTCGTACCCAGGAATGGGGAGCTCGATCAGCGCCGCGACGTTGGCGCCGTTCACGCCGTGCGCTGCTGGCGGTGCTGGTGCGGTCGGCATCTGCGGAGCCGGGCCCGCCGGCACGACCTTCAACAACGGTGCCGGGCGCGGCGCGGGATCGTCGAGATCCGCGAGATCCTCAGGGTCGTTGGGATGGGGCCACACGGTGGGCTCGGGTTGCGGTGTCGGGGGGCGCCCGAGCGCGGCGTCGATACGGGCCGCGATCTTGCGGCGCACCACGGGCATCCCGAAGACCACGGCAAGTTCACCGGCGGCCCGATAGTGGCCGAGCCGTTGCTGCACATAGTCGACGGCCTGGCCGACGGTGTCACGACCGCGCTCGAGGCACGATCGATCGTCACTGGCGTCGTCGACGAGACCCATGACCGTCGGGTTGTCTGTAGATCCTGTCGGCGAGTCCATTGCCATGAGTCTACGAATCGGCTCCGGCCGCCGGTACGACAGGGATTGCGGGTACGGCCGGGAGCGCCGGCATTCCGGTGCGCTGGTCGCGCGGCCCCCGGCGCTGTCGCGCCGCGGCGACGGCTGCGAGCACGGCGACCGCCACCAGCGCGAGTTCGAGCACCCACTCGCCGAAACGCACATACGGGGTCTGGCCGCTACGAGTGGTCACCACCGCGTCGGTGATGCCGTTGTGGAAGAGCGCCGTGTGCGTCAGCACGCGGCCACGGTCGTCGATCACGGCGGTTTCGCCCGATATCGCCGCGTGCAGCACGCTCCGCCCCGTTTCGGCCGCGCGCATCTGCGAGATCGCAACGTGTTGGGCCGAGTTCGCAGAGCGCCGGTACGACCGGTTGTTCGTCGACACGACAATCAGCTGCGCGCCATCGTGCACGAGCGGACGGACCTGGTAGCCGAACGCCGATTCGAAGCAGATCACCGTCGCGACGCGATGTCCGGCGATTGTCTCGAGGCCGCGGCGCGTGCCCGGCGCGAAGTCGCGGGGAATCTGGCTGAGCGCTCCGATGAGCGGTTGCAACGTCGACCGCCAGGGCACGTACTCGCCGAACGGCACGAGATGGCGTTTCGAATACGTACCGGTGACCTTGCCGTCGGGCGCGTACAGCACATCTTGGTTCGACACCCGGTCGTCGGGAAGCTCGGCAACACCGTTGACGAGCACGAACGTGTGGAGCCGCTTGGCGATCGAGCGGATGTGCGATTCGAGATACGGATCGCCGATTGGCGTGGCATCGAGGCTCGACTCGGGGAACACCACAAGGTCGTAGCGCCCGTGCAGCCGATCTGCGAGTTCGAAATGCGTCGTCGGGAGATAGCGCGCGGCCACCTCGGCGTCGGTGAGGTAGCGGTCGAGGTTGTTGCCCTGCAGGAGTGCGACGTGCATGCGGCCGGTGCTCGGTTGGCGCGGCCAGGCGCCAAACCAGATCGCAGTGCACACCACGATCGCGATGATGCCGCCGGCTGGTGCGCGCACACCGCGCGCTGTAAACGCCGAATACCACTGTGCGGTGCGGTGCGGGGCGCGCAGCGTTCGGATCAGCTCGGCGATCACGGCGTTCACGAGCACGACCACGAACGACACGAGCGCCAACCCGCCGAGTGCGCCGATACTGCGCATCGGGGCGATGGAGTGCATCGCGTAGCCCACCTCGCCCCAGGAGAACCCGCCGAGCGGCCAACGAGCTACGAGTCCCTCACCGCACACCCAGACGGCCGCGGTGACGGTCGGGTGCGCGATCCCCTGCCGACCCAACGCGGCGAGCAGCGCCATGACTGCGGCCCAGTAACACGCGAGCACCACCACGAACGGCACGATCGCGACCGCGCCGAAATACCACGCCCACGACACGACGACGCCGTAGTACGCGATGCCAGCCAGCAGGCCGAGCAGCGCAGCCCGGCGGGGCCGTGCGTCGCGTGCAACCCACAGCAACGGCACGAGACCGACGAACGCGAGCCATCCGAGGTCGATCGGTGGCCGCGACGCCGCGAGTACGAGACCGGACCCGATCGCGACGAGGTACTGGACACGACGAGCGCGCCGGGTGAGTGGCCCTCCCCGAGCGCTGGCACCGTCCAGTGCTCGCCTCAGACGCAGTCGGTGCAGAGCTGGGCGGCCTTGTCGGCGAGCATGTGTCGCGGCAGCACGAGAAAACAGCTCGAGCACACGAATTCGCCAGGGCGACGCGGCACGATCTTGTTGCCGACATCGCCGCGTTCGTCGGGCTCGTCGTCTTCCTCGTCGTCTTCGAGCCGGGCCTTCGCCGTGCGCTCGCGCAGGACCACGTCGAGCGCCTCTTCGACGTCGTCGGGATGCAACTCCTCGTCGAGGTCGATGACTTCCTCGTCGTCCTCGGTCTTGACCGCGGCTTTGGGCTCGTCATCGTCGTCGTCGTCATCGGCCGGAACGACGACGACTTCTACGGGGAGGTCGTCGACGAAGGCCTCGACGAGGGCGTCGGGGTCATCGACAAGCACTGCTTCGTCCTCATCGAGGTCGGCATCGTCGAGCTCACCGTCGAATTCCTCTTCGGGTTCGGCTTCGTCGTCGTCGTAGTCGTCGTCACTCATTGTTTGGAAACGTTTCTGGTCGCGGTCGCTGGAATCGGCTGTCTGGGCTCAGGCTGTGGGGATTGCGGTGTGTGTCGCCCCGTGTGGCGGGCGTTGCTGATGAGAACCACAAGGGGCGTGGAGGCGGCCACAGCCGGGCCGGAGGCGGCGGAGTATAGGGCGCCCTGAGAACCCCACCGCGCGCCCCAACATTCCCGCCATCGCCACGCAGGACGAAGTAGCCCCCTTCGCCAACGCGGCGACCAAAGCAGCCCAGGAGCGACGAAGGAGCGAGATGGGTGCGAAGGAAGCTCGCCGCGCCGGACGAAGTAGGCGCCAGAAACAGGCCGGAGGCTTGGTTCAGGAAACCCTTCGGGCCGCTGGGTGGCCCGACCGGTGAAGGTCGGGTTATCGCAGCGTTCTCTACTGGGCTTCCTGAACCGGCGCCTTCGTGCATGCCCCCCGTCCGTGCCATCACCCGGTGGCTGGAAACCGGTGAAGGGCGGGATGTAGTACGCCAAATATTTGCGCCGCTGTCAAGCTGAAGGTCGAATGCGCGTCAGCGCGCGACCTGCACTGATGTCGCGTCGTTGCTGGTCACGACGTCGTGATTTTTTTTGGCGAATCTTGTTCGGAACGGCGTGCTTCGGCCGCGCGTTCGGACGCGAGCCGCGCGAGTTCGTGGTCAGTGTGATCGACATGTCGCATTGCCGCGGCAATCGCGTGGTGTCCGGCGCGCTCGTCGATGAGCCGGTGCATTGCCTGCGCGATGCGCCGATACGAAGGGTGCCCTTGTTGCGAACTACGCAACTCGATCAGATGCATTGCCTCACGAGCGTTCATGTGCATCACATAACGCATGCGGTACGCGAGCGCGACGGCGTAGGAGGCATGTTCGGGGAACGGCTCGGCGATCATGTCGTGGAACTCGGCCGACCGCTGCATCGTTTCGTGGAATACGTCGGCGAGGCCGGCCTCGATGACCGGTGGCGGCACGTCGTAGCCGTGGCGGGGAGTCAGCTGCTGCCACTCGATCGTGAGCATGCGGTGGCGTTGGAGGTCGCGGAAGGCGCCGTAGTCACCGAGCACGTCGAAGCGATAGGCGGTACTCTCGAATGCCCGTCCCGGCCGGTGGCGACGGTTCTCGCGCGCGCCGACGTAGGCCTCGATCAACGCCACGCGCTCATGCGCAGGGAGGCGCCGAACCCGGTCGAGGACTTGTTCTTCGGGAAGGTGCGTGTGCGGATAGCAGATCGCCGCCAGCACTTTGACTTCGCCATCAGGGTCGAAGTCGACGAGCGCGACTTCGGCCGCGGGTACCGGTTCGGCCGCAGTGAACAGGCGGTTGACGATCGCTTCGGTGTCTCGGCGAGTGTCGACGAGGTAGTCGACCCAACGCCCGCCGCGTTCGGGTCGGTCGACTCGCGTGAGGAACGACGGGATGACCTTGCGCAGCTCGTCGAGGACGAGTTCGGCATAGGCGCGGGCTTCGGGGAGCGGGTGCGCCCGCATGCGCAGTACCAATGCTTCGAATGACTGGCCACTGCCGTAGATGCCGACGTTCGACAGCGTCGCGGCCGGTAGGAGGCCGCGGACGGCGTCACACGCCTTCGCCTTGATCGTCTGCTTGTAGACGAAGTCGCTGTCGGAGGGATCTTTGGGGAAACGCTCTCGCGCCCAGTCGAGGAGGCGAGGGAGCATTGATCGGTATCGCTCGAACGTGCCATCCATCTCGATGACGTAGCGCGCGCCGAGCGGCGAGTTCAGGACCTCGGGCGGACGGTAATACCGGAAGCGTCCGCTGAGCGTGCTGTCGTAGGGGATGTAGCGCGTGGATTGTTCGAGGTACGACATGAGCCGTCCCCACTCGAGCACTTTGGTCAGCAAGTTCGACGATTGCTCGCACGCGAGGTGCACGCCACCGAGTTGCGCGACGGAGTCGTCGCCGTATTCGAGGAACACGCGGTCGTAGAGCTGTTCGGCGCGCCGCAACCCGATCGATGCATCGATGCTCAGGTCGCCGCTGACGTCGAGGTCGCCGACAAATTCGTCGAGGAACAGCCGCCGCAGGCTCTTGTCGCTGCGCGAATACCGGGCGAACAGCGCGCCCTTGACCACCTCATGGAGGTTGACGAGTGCGAACACGGGACGGTCGAGGTTGGTGAAGTACGGCCGCAGGATGGCCTGCTCGTCGGCGCTGAACTCCTCGACTGCGTAGAACATGGGTCGCCGATCGTACCGGCGCGCCCGCGACGCGGTGAGGATGACGCGCGAGCCCTTGAGGGCGACTACAGGAGCAGCCGGTATGCCGCGGCGACCACGTCGACACGCAGTGTCCGTACGGTGCCCGCTGGGTGGCCGTCAAGCTCCAGTGGCACGTCCCGAGGCCCGGCGACCACGAACGAGCGCACACGCCGCTGCTCGATCCCTGGGTGGGGCAGGTGCGTACCGGTGCGGAGTCGCTGGCGCATGGCGCCACGCTGCCGGCCGCCGAGGCGATAACGCTGGAGTTCGGCGTAGCCATCGCCGGGGTGTCCACGCGGCACGAGGTCGAGCCCGTGATGAAACTGGCCGATGGCAACGACCGCGCTCAGTACCGTGCCGCTGTCGTCGCCGAGATCGATGCTGCGGGTCCGCCAGGTGATGTGCTCGGGCGACGGACCGAATACGGCCATGTTGACCGCAATGCGTCCGTCGTCGAGGCGCAACACGTCCATCGGTACCGCCCAGTGTGGCGCAGGCTCGGTGTGGCCGCTGCCCCCGGCCGCGATGCCCACTGCGAGCGCAAGCTGACTCGTCGCGTCGGCCACGAACCGCACCAACGCTCCGGGGTGCGCGGCGACGGCCGCGGCGAGGGCGTCGTCGCCGCCGGCGACGACCAGATCGGGTGGGCCGACCGACGGCACGCCCCAGGCTTCACCGGGCTTCATGGCTCATGGATTCATGGCTTCATGGATTCATGGCTTCGTGTCGTCGCCGCCCGGGGTCACCAGTTGGCTCGACGCGAGCACGACGCCGCGCACGCACGCGTCGGCCGCGGACCGCGCGGCGTGGCGAGTTGTCGCTTCGGGCGCGGCGAGGCCTACTTGGCGCAGCAGATCGACGACTTGTTTGACGTTGCGCACGAAGTCGCCGCCCGTCATCTCATCTTCATCGAGGAGGTCGGCGAGTTCACCGCCGTGCACCCAGCCGTGGATCGCGGTGGCAAATCCAGGGTCGGGTTGGCGGGTCTCGGGCAGACGAGCGTCGCGTTCGGCGGCTGCGAGGTCACGCCAGATGCCGTCGACGGCGCGACAGCGCGCCGCGACGAGCTGGTTGGGCCATTGGCGTGGCGGCGTGGGTCCGTCGGCGTCGCTGCCGCGACGTTCGTAGGCCACGCACGACACGACCGCGGCGAGGGCAGGGGCGTCGAGATCGTCGAGGAGTCCGCGCCGCATTGCTTCGGTGATGACGAGATCGCCTTCGGTGTACATCCGGGCGAGCATGGCGCCGGCCTCGGTGAGCTCCCAACCTTCGACATAACGCCAGGCGATCAGCAAATCGAGCACTCGGTCGAACGTGCGCGCCAGGCTGTCGCCGCGCCCGGTGATGCGCCGCACCAGACGCGTCACCTCGCGTTCGGAACGTTCGATCCCCGCGGCGGCTCGCAGGCGCGCGGCCAGCGCCGGGTCCGAAGCCACCGGGTGCGCGGCGACGAGCTCTTCGAGCGTGTCGATGCGATCCCCGCTGTCGTCGCCGATGTCGAACGCGTCGGTGTCAATGCCGCGTAGTCGCGTGGCGACCTCGGCAAGGAACTTCGGGTTCTTGGGCTCGAATGGCCGCGGCAGCTCGACAGTTCCGAGGCGGGTCGGGCCGTCACGAAAGTCTTCTGCGCCGATGCGCACGAGCTTGCGGTGCGACGTCACCGCGAGCACTTTGGCAACCGCGGGGCGCCCTCGGTCCTGGCGCAACACGACGACCGGGCCGGCCCACGCCACGCGTATCACGTCACCAGGACGCAGATGTTCGACGCGTGCGCCGCGAGTCGAGGCCGAAGACCGCCGCTGTGCGTCGAGATCGGCGAGCAGGCCACGGTATTCGGTGATGTCACCGGGTGCCTCGGCCACGAACGCTCGTTGACGCTCCAGCTGTTCTTGCGATCGGTCGAGTTGGCGTTCGAGCGACACGACGTCTCGATCGGCGTAGAACTGTGCGAACGACAGATTGAGCAAATGGCGGGCCGATTCGGGCGTACAGCGCCGCACCAAGTTGACCGCCATGTTGTACGTCGGGCGGAAGCTCGAACGGAGCGCGAACGTGCGTTTCGACGCCAGGCTCGCCACCTGTTCGAATGGCACGAGCGGGTTCCAGCACACGACCGCGTACCCGATGTCGTCGATGCCGCGCCGCCCGGCGCGCCCTGCGAGCTGGGTGTACTCCCCCGGCGTGAGCTGCTCGTGGCGTTCGCCGGTGAACTTCGAGAGCTTCTCGATCACGACCGATCGGGCCGGCATGTTGATCCCGAGGGACAGTGTCTCGGTCGCGAACACCACGCGCACCAGGCCCAGCCCGAACGCCTCTTCGACGGCCTCTTTCATCGGTGGGACGAGCCCGGCGTGATGGGCGGCGATGCCGGCTTCGAAGCCGGCGAGCCATTCGTCGTAACCCAGCACCTCGAGGTCGTTGTCGGACAGCGCCCGAACGTGATCTTCCGCGATGCGTCGCAGCTCGCGGCGCGCCGACGAGTCGGTGAGTCGGAGCCCTTCGCGCAAGCACTGGCGCACCGCGTCGTCGCAACCGGCGCGACTGAAGATGAAATAGATCGCGGGTAACAGGTCATCGTCACCGAGACGCTCTACGAGTTCGGCTCGCCGCGGCGCGTACAACGCCGGGCGGCGCCGGCCCCGAGCCTTGCGCATCATGGGTTCGCGGCGGTCGAGTCGCGCCGCTTCGGGGTTTGGTCGCGGCACTCCCCCGTCGTCGCCTACGAACGTGGGCAGGAGGTGGAGGTGCTCGGCGCTGCGGTCACCTACCGCGTAAAGGTGGCGCAACTCCACGGGTCGGCGTTCCTCGATGATTGCGTCGGTAGCGCCGCGCACGGTCCGCAGCCACTCGGCGAACTCCTCGGCGTTCGACACCGTGGCCGACAGGCAGATCAGATCCACCTCGGGCGCAAGATGGATGATGACCTCTTCCCACACCGCGCCGCGGTACGGGTTCTGGAGATAGTGGACCTCGTCGAGCACCACGTAGCGCAGCCCGACGAGAGCGGGACTCGCGGCGTAGATCATGTTGCGCAGCACTTCGGTGGTCATCACCACTACCGGCGCGTCGGGCCGGATGGCATTGTCACCCGTGAGCAGACCGACACGTGATTCGCCGAGGAGGCGCGCCAGGTCGCGATACTTCTGATTCGACAGTGCTTTCAGTGGCGTCGTGTAGAACGCCTTCGTTCCTTGTTCGAGCGCCACGGTGATGGCGTATTCGGCCACGAGCGTCTTGCCCGATCCCGTGGGTGCGGCAACGAGCACGGAGCTGCCGGCGTCGATCGCGTCGAGGGCCTGGCGTTGGAAGTCGTCGAGTTCGAAGTCGAGCGTCGCCGCGAACGCCGCCGGCCTCGCGACCCCGGTCATCCGCTCGTCGATGTTGTGGCACCCGCGACAGTCGTGGTCGCAGCGCCCGGAACCGTGGTGGTCGCGCCCGGAACCGTGGTGGTCGCGCCCGGGGGCACTGTGGTGGTGACACCGGGCGTCGTGGTGCTCGTGGCCGCCGGTGCGCTTGTGGTCGTGAGCGGCGGCAGCGTGGGTGGCGGCGTGTAGTCGCGCAGGAGGCTGCTGTGCCACGTCGCCATCACCACGACGGCGACGACGACCACACCGCCGGCGGAAATTGCCAGCGTCCGCACTGGTTCGCGGACCTTCGCGTCGGGGCGGAGCACCATCCACACGGCGGTCGCGAGCGCAATCACTGTCGCGGCGAGCCACAGCGTGACGCGCGGCTGACGGTGGATGATCCCGCCCGTGCCGGGGTTGAAGTTGCCCGGCCGCATCGCCCACACGAGCACGGCGGTGCTGAGCAGAACTCCGGCCACACCACCGATGGCGGTCAGGAGTTCGCGACGCGTGCGGGTGTTGGGCGCGCTCTGATTCCGGAGTCGGCGGCTACGGGGCGCGCTCATCGTTTGAGAATCCTTCCGATGATGATCGAGGCCTCGAAGAAGACCCACATGGGAACGGCCATTAAGAACAGAGAATACGGGTCCTGGCTGGGAGTGATGACCGCCGCAAAGATCGTGATGCCGACGATCGCATGACGACGGTACTTGCGCAGCGTCGCGGTGGTGAGCACCTTCACGAGCAGGAGAAATACGAGCAGGACGGGGAACTCGAACGACAGCCCGAACGCCAAGAACATCAGCCCCACGAGCGTCACGTAGGCATTTGCGGTGGAATGGACGTCGAGGGTCGGTCCGCCGATGTCGATCAAGAAGCCGAGGGCCCTGGGGAGCGTGAACCAGGCGACGAACGCGCCCATGACGAACAGCACGATCGAGCTCAGCATGAACGGGAGCGCGTACCTGCGCTCCTTGTCGTTGAGACCGGGCGTCACGAACCGCCACACCTGCCACAACACGATCGGCGAACTGGCGAAAATCCCGAAGTACGACGCGAGTTTGAGCCGAACGATGAACGGTTGCAGGTAGTCAGTCGTGATCAGCCGCGAACAACTGCCTTTCGGCCCGCCGTTGCACCTCGTGTTCTTGGTCGCTTCGCGCAGTGGCGTGGCGAGGAAATCCATGAGCTGCGGATAGATGATGAAGCCGATGATGGCGGCAATTGCGACGGCGACGACCGAAATGACGATGCGATTCCGCAGCTCGGTGAGGTGCTCCATGAGCGTCATGCGCCCGTCCTCGTCGGCGGCGCGTGCTTCGGACGGATCGCGAATGGTCATTCGGAAGCGGGTGCTCGTCAGCTAAAGCTGCCGGCCGAAGGCGGCTCGGGCTGGCCCGAGGTGGCCGACCCATCAGGGTGCGCCTCAAGGGCAAGATTCGGCGACAGATTGGTCGCGCCGCCGTTCCCGCTGTCGTCACTTGCTGGGAGTCCCGGCAGGGGTCCCGACGCGTCGGACGAATTGTGTGGGGAAGGAGTCGGTGTGGGGTCGTGGTGCAGGACGCCGTCGATCTCGCGCTTGACCGAGTCCTGCATTTTGCGGACTTCGCTCATCGCCTTGCCGACCTGGCGGCCGATCTCAGGAAGCCGTTGCGGACCGAACACGATCAGCGCCACCAGCAGGATGACGAGGATTTCCCCTCCACCGAGGCTCATCTCCGCCACGTCCTTTCCGACCACATCGCACAGGGCGGCCGGGATCGCCGTCTCGCTCCCGGTGCCGGCCACATGATGACCACCATGGCCGATCCCCGCGGTATTGGAGGAATCGGCCCGGTCGCGATGCTACTGCGGGGGTTGGCGGCGGTCGGGCGCGCGCATCGCCGCGCTGCGACGGGCGTCGTCATGCGCGAGCACCAGCGCAGGCCGGAGGTCACGGCGCGTCGCGGCGAGCACAAGAATCGCGTCGGCCGCGGCCGTGCGGGCGCGCTGCGCGGCAATCAGCAGCGCTACGAGGGCGATCGCAACGACGAGGAGCGTGGTCACGAGCACCGTGTCATCCTAATTGTGCCGTCATCATTGTCGTGTGCTGTTGCGTCAGGCTGCGTCGGTGTTGATCGACCGGCGCACCTGTTCGGCCAACTCGTCGAACCAACCGTCGGATTGCAGGTGCAGGTGGAAGTCGAGCAGATCGTCGGGCTGCAGTGTCGGACCACCGTGGGCTTCGTGGATCTCGGCCGGCAAGCGCCAGACCTGCATCCGCACGCCGCTTCCCACGAGGAGATCCACAATGCGCCGGCTCGCTTCCTTGGCGACCGGCATGGCGCAGTCAGGACAACGAAAGCAGTAGGAGCCGCTCTCGTCGTCAGAACACACCCGCACGGTCAGATCGGCGGCACGAAGCTGCACATCGCCACAGCTCGGGCAGTTGGCCCTGATCGTCGTCACGGTCCTCGCTCCGTCCCTGGTCGGCCCCGCACCGCGTCATGCGGTGATGTCAGTACCTCTCGGCAGTGCCACAAGGCCGCTTGAGGGATCAAATGGCGGTTGTCGCGCCGGTGTGACCCAATCCCTGTTGTGCTGGGAGTATCTCGGGGTGCCTCCGATCACATTCGCTCACCGGGGGGCCCGGATTGAGCACCCCGAGAACACCATCGCGGCATTTCGCCGCGGTCTGGAGCTGGGCGCCTCAGGCCTCGAATCCGACGCCTGGCTCAGTGCCGACGGCGAGGTCGTGCTCGTCCACGACGACACCGTGGGCCGAGCGCTGCGCCGCCAGAAGGTGCGCGCCTCGTCGGCCGCCGAACTCGCGGCCTTCGGGGTACCTCGCCTCGCGGAGCTCTACGACACGCTCGGCGTTACTTACGACCTCTCGATCGACGTCAAGCACCCCGAGGTACTCGAGCCCATGCTCGAGGTCGCGGCGGCCCATGGTGCTGCCGCACGCTTGTGGGTGTGTTCGCCCGACGCCGAGATGCTGTTCGCATGGCAGGGTCGCACCGATGCGAACCTGGTGCATTCGCACCGCAAAGACCGACTCGGCCAGCTTGAACGCCACGCGCGAGAACTTCAGGTGCACGGGATCGCCGCCATGAACATGCATCACACCGAATGGAAGGCCGGCCTGGTCGCGCTGTTCCATCGCTTCGAGGTCCGCGCGTTCGCGTGGGACACCCAAGAACTGCGCCATCTCACTGCGATGCTCGATATCGGCATCGACGGGCTCTACTGCGACCGCCCTGAGCGCATGGTCGCGGCGGTCGCCGACAAACGCGAGCGCGAGGCGAGCGGGGGTGGAGACGTCAGAGGAACTTGATGCGCGTCAGCGGCCAGATACGCACGAACGCTCGGCCGATGATGGCGCTCTTTTTGATCGGGCCAAAGGCGCGCGAATCTTCGGACGCGCAACGATTGTCGCCCATCACCCAGTAATACCCGGCCGGGATCACCTTCTTCGTGAGTGAGCGACCGGCCACCGGGCTCTGCGTATCACTCGGACATTCCGCGGTGGTCTGCACGTACGGCTCGAGGAGTTCGTGGCCCGTCGTCTGACCGGCCTCGGTGATGTACACGTGATTGTTGCGTGCCTCGACGGTCTCGCCCGGCAGGCCGATCACGCGCTTGACGAGATCCTTGATGTTCTCGGTGCGTTCGCCGGGCGGCGCGCTGAACACCACGATGTCGCCTCGGTGCACCGCGTGCAGCCGGTACGACATCTTGTTGACAAGGATTCGGTCGTTGACCTTCAACGTGGGGACCATCGACGGCGACGGGATGTAAAACGCCTGGAACAGCGTGCCGCGGATGACGAGGGCGAGCACGATCGCGCCGATGACGAGGCCGAACCACTCGATGCCCTGGCGGGTCGCGTTGGAGCGGCGCCGGCGCCCCGCAACCGGGGCGGAGGGTAGGAGTTCACCCGTTCCGCCAGGTGTGCCCGACTCGGGTGGGCCATCTCCTGGCGGGCCGACGACCGCGACCGCTCCGTCGCTGGAGTCGGGCATCGGCGAGGGGTCGGCGGCGTCCATGATGTCGTCCTTGTCCGAGACCTCGGAGGGCTCCGTCTCGTCGCCCGGCGTCGCGTCTGCGTTCATCGTCACGCAGTCGTTGCACGGTAGCGGGCGAGCACGCGCTCGGCGGCACGCGCGGCTGAGAAGCCGCTGGGACTGTCGCCCGCGCTGTCGGCGATCACTACCGCATCGGGGCCGAGCCGCAGGAGGAGGCGTTCGACAAAGGCCGGTTCACTCACCGTGAGTTCGGCGCGCAACCCTGCCTTGCCGAGTTCCTCCACCGACACGCACGGATAACGCTCGGCCACCCAGCGGGCCCGTTCGCGCAGTTGAAGGGTGATCGTCGCGTCGCCGGGCCGAGGGTGATACACCTGGTCACGAGCTTCCACATCGTCGGTCACTTCGAAATGCCGCCCAGTCGGGCGCACCGACCGGACCCGATCGATGCGAAACAAACGCAGGTCGCCGGCCCGTAGGCACATGGCGTCCAGATACCACGCCCCGGCTGCGTAGAACGCCGCGAGCGGCTCGATGTTTCGGGTCGTGAGCGCGTCGCGGCCCGCGCTCCAGTATTCGATTTCGAGCTCTTCGTGGTCGTCGACCGCTGTGCGCACCTCAGCGAGGAAGTCGGGTGCCGCAATCGTGACCGCGACATCGGGGAGGTCGAGCGCATCGGCCAGTTTTGCCAGCGCGGTCGCGAGCGGACCCTTCGCATCGGAACCGGGCACCGCGAGCAATGCCCGTCCGGCCGCGAGGATTGCGAGACCTTCTCGTGGAGCGAGGCGCAACGGACGGCGGAAGGACTCGGCCATCCGCAACGTGACACGGTCGTCGTCGTCGACCTCGACATCGATGTAGTCGCCGGGCGAGTACGGCGGCACGCCGACCATGAGCATCAGGTCGAGGTCGGCCTCGAGCGCGACGGGTTCCACATCGAAGCGTTCGGCGATGTCGCGTTTGGTGGTGCCGGGGTGCGCAACAATCCACGGAACGAGCGCCAGGATGCGCTGAATCTCTTGTTCGGCGATCGGGCGCGTCACGTTGGCGCTCCCGTGGTACCGGCGGTTGTGGGCTTCTTCGCGCGCGTTCGCTGGGACGCCGGCGCGTCGGCGGCGGCCACCGATTCCAGCCAGGCGATGACGTCGGCGCGCAGTTCCGCGGGCGCGAGCACCTCGGCGTGGTCGAGGAAGCCGAGCACGAACGATCGCACCGCGTCGCCGCGGACCGCATCGAACGTCACGAGCGTGCGGCCGTCGGCACCGTGGTCGACGACGGCATCATCACCCAAGCGATCGAGTGCACCACGATCGTGGGATGGATCGAACGCCACGGTGACGCGCATCACTTCGCCGTCACCCAATTCCCACGGCGCGTCGAGCCGCACGGGCCGGCCCGCCTCCTCGATCGGCGGTGTGAAGGATCCCGGCTGGCCCACGATCACGTCGCCGGTGATGCGGTCGGCCCGGAACGTGCGTCGCCCACGCCGCGCGACGTCGTAGCCGACGACGTACCACTGTCCGCGCGCGGATTGCACGTTCCACGGTTGCACGGTGCGTTGCTCACCGCGGTATTCGAAGCGCACCTCGGCCCGCCGTCGCACACCGTCGAAGAGCGGCGCGAGCGCGGGCACCATCGGCAAGGCGGCGATCGGCGGAGGGTTCCCGACGCCTCCGGCGCTGGCGCCGAGCGCTTCGGCGGTCCCCGTGAGTTTCATCAACGCGCCTTCGCCCGCAGCAGTACCGAGCGCCACCGCGTTGACGGCAACGTGCAGCGCGGCCGTCTCGTCGGCGTCAAGGCCAAGGTCGGGCAGGTAGTAGTCGCTCGGCTTGACGCGATAGCCAGCCTCCACACCGTCGGCCATCACGCTCACGTCGATCGGCACCCCCATCGTGCGCAGCATCTCCTTGTCGCGCTCGAACGCGCGCCGCGCCGCGATCTCACTGTCGGGATACCCGATGATCTCCGAGACGATTTCGGAACGAGTCAAGGCTCGATCAGTGTCGAGCAATAACGCCAAGAGGTTCAACACGCGCTCGACGCGCGTTGCAGTGGCGGACACGGTCGCGATCCTAGAGGCGTCAGAGCGAAGCGATGAGTCGCTCCACGCGCTCATCGCGGCTCTTGAATGGGTCTTTGCAGAGCACGGTGCGCTGCGCCTGATCGTTGAGCTTCAGGTGCACCCAGTCGACCGTGTAATCGCGCTTGCGTTCCTTGGCTCGCTTGATGAACGCGCCGCGCAGTTTGGCGCGCGTGGTCTGTGGTGGCGTGTCGACGGCCGTTTCGATATCGGCTTCGCTCACGAGCGTTTCGACGAGCCCTCGCTTGACGAGCATGGCGTAGAGCGAGCGCGATCGCGTGATGTCGTGGTACGCGAGGTCGACGAGCGCCACGCGCGGGCTGGCGAGCTGGAGGTCGTGTTTGGCTCGGTATTGCTCGATGAGGTGGTATTTGATGACCCAGTCGACCTCGGTCTGGAGCTTCAGCGGATCGGTCTCGATCGCTGTCATGACGTGCTCCCACATGTCGAGCGCCTGCTGTTCTTGATCGGTCAGCCCACGCCGCTTCGCGAACCGCAACGCGCGTGTGAGGTACTCGGACTGGATCTCGAACGCTGACAGCTCGCGACCGTTCGCAAGCCGCACCCGACGCCGACACGTGATGTCGTGGCTGATCTCGCGGATCGCCCGGATCGGGTTTTCGAGCGTGAGGTCGCGCCACGGCGCCTGGTCCTCTTCGAGCATTCGCAGGAGGATTGCCGTCGCGCCGCACTTGAGGAACGTCGTGTACTCGCTCATGTTGGAGTCGCCCACGATCACGTGCAGCCGGCGGAAGCGCTCGGCGTCGGCGTGGGGTTCGTCGCGCGTGTTGATGATGGGGCGCGAGCGTGTCGTTGCCGACGACACACCTTCCCAGATATGTTCGGCGCGCTGCGCGATGCAGTACATCGCGCCGCGCGCGGTCTGGAGCACCTTGCCGGCGCCGGCGTAGATCTGGCGGCTCACAAGGAACGGGATCAGCACGTCGGTCGACTTGGTGAAGTCGCCCTCGCGCTCCACGAGATAATTCTCGTGGCAGCCGTAGGAGTTGCCGGCCGAGTCGGTGTTGTTCTTGAACAGGTACACCTCGCCGCGGATCCCCTCCTCGCGCAGGCGCTGCTCCGCGCTCTGCACCAGGCTTTCGAGGATGCGCTCGCCGGCCTTGTCGTGGATGACGAGATCGCGCACCGAGTCGCATTCGGGCGTGGCGTATTCGGGGTGGCTCCCGACGTCGAGATACAGGCGCGCGCCGTTTTCGAGGAACACGTTGCTGGAACGGCCCCACGACACAACTCGGCGGAAGAGGTAGCGGGCGACCTCGTCGGGGCTCAGCCTGCGTTGCCCGCGCAAGGTGCACGTGACGCCGTACTCGTTCTCGAGTCCGTAGATACGACGCTCCACGCACCCTCCCGGTCTGCGTCCGTGCCGCAGTCTACGGCCGCCACCGACCGATCGGCAGCCGTTGCGTTTCGGCGAGCCGTTCGACACAATGCCGAGATGGACCCCGCACCGATGGCGCTGCTCACGACCGTATCGGGTCGGTTCGCGGCGGATGTATTAGCCGCCCGCCTCGACGACGAGGGCTTCGACGTGCAACTGCGAGGTGGCCTCGGCGCCTTTGCGCTCCCCGTCGGCGAGCTGGCCGATGTGGACGTGTACGTACCCTGCGACCAGGTCGAAGAGGCCAGCTTCGTGTTGTTGGTCGGTGAGGTCGACGACGCGCTCGACGAAGAACCCGACGAGCGCCGCCGGCGGCTCCACCGCCAGATCCCACGTTCCTACCGAGCAGTAGCCGCGATCCTGCTCATCGGTGCCTGCTCCCCCGTCGTCAGGTTCTTGCTCTAACTCCTTGCTCCGCTGCGCGGAGCTAATGGAGCAGCGCGACGAGTTCTTCGCCTTTGACACGGCGGAAGGTGCGACGGCCGCGGGCTCGATCGAGCAGTGCGACCTCGAGGCGGTCGGCGCCGAGTTCCTCGTCGCCGGTGCCGAGCACCTTCGCACCCAGCTTGACCGCGTCGGCCAGCGTCATGTTGTCGCGATACTGCTCCGAGAGTTGCGCGTTGATCGCTTCGGACTGCCCGCCGAGGACCGAATACCGCTGTTCTTCGATCACGACGCCGTCGTAGAACACGTGGTACATCTCGTTCGTGCCGCCGGGCGCTTCGCTCACCTCGGCCACGAGGAGTTCGACCTCGTAGGGCTTCATCTCGTGCGTGAACACCATGCCGAGCGTCTGCGCGTAGGCATACGCGAGTTCGCGGGCCGAGACGTCTTCGCGCGAATACGAGTAGCCCTTCATGTCGGCGTGGCGCACGCCCGCGACCTTCAGCATCTGGAACTCGTTGTACTTGCCAACGGCGGCGAACGCGATCCGGTCGTAGATCTCCGCCGTCTTCGACAGCGTGCGCGACGGGTTCTCGGTGACGATGACGATGCCGGGCTCGCACTCGAGCGCCACGAGATCGCGACCGCGAGCGATGTTCTTGCGCGCGTATTCGGCACGATCCTTCATCACCTGTTCGGGCGAGACGTAGAAGGGCATCGTCATGGCCCGACCTCGGTTCCTGCGGTGTTGCCGCCACGTTCTGGGCCGCCGAGCAGTGTCTGGGCTCGTGCTTCCACGTCGGTGTCGGCGATCTGGCGATACCCGTCGGCATCGATCACCGCGACGGTCGGGTAAATGCGACGGACGAGGTCGGGGCCGCCGGTCGCGGCGTCCTCGTCGGCCGCGGCGAACAGCGCCCTGATCGCGAGTCCCACGGTGTCGTCGGCGGTGGCCTCGGCGCTCCAACTCGCCTTGATCCAGTTTCGTGCGTGCACCGATCCCGAACCATTGGCGGCGTAGTCGAGTTCCTCGTAGCGGCCGCCCGTGGCGTCGAACGTGAACACCCGACCCCGTTCGCGACGCTGGTCGAAGCCGGCGAACAACGGCACCACCACGAAACCTTGCATCGCCATCGGCAGGTTGGCCCGCACCATTTGGGCGAGTTGATTCGCCTTGCCTTCGAGCGACAGCAATTCGCCCTGCACCTTTTCGTAGTGCTCGATCTGGGTCTGGAACAACCGCACCATTTCGACGGCCATCCCGGCCGCGCCGGCAATGGCCACACCACTCCACTCGTCGGCCGGCGCCACCTTCTCCATGCGCCGTCCGGCGATCGCCATTCCGGCGGTGGCGCGACGGTCGCCCGCCATCACCACACCCGCGGCAAAGCGGATCGCAACGACCGTCGTGCCGTGCACGACATCGAAGGGCGCGTCGGCGCCATCGCGGCGCGGCGCGACGCCTCCCGATGGCCGGACCCGGTGCATGAGGTCTGCGAACGACGGCCCGGGATCCATCCCGGGTGCGAAGAGCGGTAGGGGGTGCTCAAACATTGTTCGCACTCTATTGCGCATCCTGTGGCGGCCGGTGCGGGCCGGCAGCGTGTCGCGTCGTGATCAGGCGCGCCGCGATCAGACGACCACACCGGCGGTCCGAAGTGCACCAATACGGTCGGCCCAGCCGATTTCGGTGAGGATCGCGTCGGTGTGTTCGCCCAGCGCGGGTGACGGTCCCGCCGTCGCGCTCGGCGTGGCGCTGAAGCGGCTCGGGTGGCGCGGCTGGCGGAGCCGGCCGGCGACGGGATGCTGCGACTCTTCGAACAGGCCCATCGCAATCGCGTGCTCGTCGACGATGAGATCCGCGTTCGACAGCAGCCGCCCGCACGGCACATCGTGGGCTGCGAGTGCTGCCATCGCGACCTCGGTCGACATCGTCGCGGCGCGTTCGTAACAGCGGTTGACGAACTCCGACGTGAGGTCGCGATGTTGCACGCGCTGGCCGATCGTTGCGACGCGAGGGTCGTCGTGGCCCTCCACACCGAACGCCGCGCACATCCCGTGGAAGTCGGCGTCTGAGGTTGGGGTGGCGATCCCCCACCCGTCGGTGAAACGCAACGGTCGGAACGACTGCACAAAACTCGACGGTTGGCTACCGTCCGAATCGGCGAGCACTTCGTTGCCGGCTGCATCGGCCCACACGAACGACACGACCGCATCCAGCATCGACAGCTCGATGTGCTGGCCGCCGTGGCCCCGCTCACGCGCGAACAGTGCTGCGGTGATCGCCTGTGCTGCGTACATCGCAGTGACTTTGTCGGCCATCGTCTGGCGCACGAACTGCGGCTCGCCGGTGACGGGATCGGCTTGGGTCATCGCCACACCGCCGTAGGCCTGCATGACGGTGTCGTACGCACTTTTGTGGGCGTACGGCCCCACCGGGCCGAAGCCCGACAGCGATACGTAGATGAGTTCGTGATGGTGACGAGCGAGATCGGCATAGCCGAGACCGAGCCGATCGAGCACGCCAGGACGGAAGTTCTGGACGACGACATCGGCGTCGGCCGCGAGCCGCTCGACGATGGCGCGGCCTTCCGGTTGCGTGAGATCGATCGCGATCGAACGTTTGCCGCGATTGCACGACTGGAACAGCGCGCTCACGCCCTGCACCGCCACGCCAACCCACCGGGCGATGTCGCCGATACCCGGTCGCTCAACTTTGACGACCGAGGCGCCTTGATCGGCCAGCAGCGCGACCGCGTACGGGCCGGTCAGCGCGATCGACAGGTCGAGCACCTTGATGCCCACGAGTGGGCCCGTCGCTGGGCCCATCGTGGAGCCGGGCGCGGAATCGGGCGCGGAATCGGGCGCGCCATCGGGCGGGGAACCGTGCGTGGATGTCACGGTGTGAACTGTTCCTGTGATCGGGGCCGACCGCCGGGCCCGCTGTACGCGAGCCCGTATCCCGGCTGGGTTGGGAACTGCACCGATGCCAACGTCGCCTCCAATGTCTGCTGCGAGCCGCGCCACGCGTCGACGAGGCGATCCTCGGCGTCGTAGTCGAATGGGTCGGTCAATACTTGTTCTTCGATTCCTCCGCTGGTAGGCGGATGGTCTGCGAGCCACCGAGCCGTGCGCGCGATGGCCTCGCGCGCCGGGGTTGCGTCGCGGTAGCCGAGTTGGGAACGAATTGCGGTGAGATCGAGGACGCGGTGTGTCGGCAACGGCAGCGCAAGCATGGGCCGGGCCGGCACCGCGATGTCGTAGGGCATCGAGACCACCTCGAAGCGGTGGCCGAGTGCCGACGCGACCAGCTCCACGACGTGGCGTACCGACAGCACCTCCTCGTCACCGACATTGAAGATCTTGCCCGCGGCGGCGTCGGGATGGTCAAGCGCGAGGAGCACCGCGTGCGCGCAGTTCTCGGTGAACGCATGGTGGTGCAAGGTGAGGCCCTCGTCGGCGACCACGATCGTGCTGCGCCCGTCGAGCACGCGCCGTACGACCGACCATTCTCGCGGTGCGAGTTGGTACGGCCCGTAGACGTATGGATACCGGAAGTGGGTCGCGCTCGGGTGCTGCTCGAACACCACCTGCTCGGTCGCGACGATCCGAAAACCCTTCTCGTCTTCGCCCGGATCGGCCACAAGGGGTGCGTCCTCGGCGACAGGGATCGGGATGCCGGGAGGGTCGTAGAGCCACGGGTTCATCCAGCCGCGATACGCAGGCACACCGCCCACCGAGACGAACTGCGCGCAGCGCCCCGCGGCGTGATGCGCGATGCGTCGCAGCCGTCCGTACATCGCGATCACCACATCGTGGCGTGACTCGCTGAATACCTGGCGGAGCGCGTCATCGTCATATGGATCGGCATGGATGTGTGCCACAGCGCTCGGCGTCTCGGCGCGTTCATGCTCGCCGCGATGCAAGATCGTGACGTCGTGACCCCGTGCGACGAGGCCGGCCACGATCGGGATGCCCGTCGGACCCGTGCCACCAATGACGAGAACCTGCATGGCGAGCGGCTACTCCTCGTCCGCGCCGCTACCGCGCCGATGATTCGAGCAGGCCAGGGAACGCTCGCAGGAACCCGTCGAGTCCGATGAGTTCGCTCGGTGCGATGTCGAGCACTCGTTCGAGATTCCGGTGCAGGTTGACGACGCGGCACTCCTCGGTCGGCGAGACGGCGAGGTGGGTGAGCGCCGGTTGATGCAACCCGCGTTGGGCCCGCGCGAAGTTGGCGATGTCCTGGCTCACGACCAGGCCCATCGACGATTCCGCACCAGCCGGAAGATCCACGTCGAAGGGTCGAGCACCGCTCGCCGAGGGATCGACGGCGCGCCGGCATTGGAACACGTCCATGAACGCCTCATCGGGCGTTGACCCCGGGCGCGAGCGAACGGCTGTGAGCATGTCGGAGAACACGAGTACCGAGACATTCGGAAACAGGTTGTACTGCGACATGTCGAGAGCCTGCGCGTCGTCGAAGTCTGTGTAGTCGTGGCCCTCGCTCGCGGCGTGATCTCGGAGCCGTTGTGCGATCGCGGCACGCAGCGTGGTGCCCTCGGCGAGGTCGGGCGCCGGTCCGGGGTTCGCATCTTGCGCGAGCCCGATGCGCGTCCCCATGATCTCGACGAAGCTGGCCCATACCTGGGCGTCGTCCACGCCGCGGGTGCGCGGCGACGCCACCCCGTACGACTGCTGCAGCTTGCCGTGCCAACCCCAGATCTCCTGCGGGCCGCGCACGTCATCGCACATCGCCAACATCTCGCGATGGATGCCCTGCACGTGATAGGTCTCGCTGAAACCCTCGATCAATGTTTTCCAATTGCACTGCGCGCGCACGGTGACCCGACTTGTGCAACGGAACTCGTCGACGCGCGCCCACGCCGCATCCTGCGGGATCGGATCGAGGAACTCGCGCAGCTCGGGACCGTCGAGCGCGAGGCACACGAACACGAGCGGGCCCCACACGTCGACGCGAGCCGGAAAGAGTGCGAAGTCGTCGTTGTCGACGCCGAAGGCGCGTCGCGACGGCACCTCACGCAGCGTCCCGTCCAGGTTCCACGTCCAGCCGTGGAACGGGCAGCGCAATTCGGTCAGGCCGGGCCCTGTACCCTTGCACAACTCGGCGCCGCGATGGCGGCACACGTTTTGATAGGCGCGCAGGTCGCCGGCACTGGTGCGCACGATGAGCACCGACAGCGCGCCCACGGTGTGTTCGTACCAATCGCCGGGCGCCGCGACATGGTCGAGCGAGCAGGCGAGTTGCCAGGCGTTCGGCCACAGCTTCTGGCGTTCGCGCGCCGCGAAGTCTTCGCTCACATAACGCGTCACCGGGATACGCACCGGTTCGGCGACCGGCGGGCGTGTTTCGTGCGTGCTGGTGCTCATCGCCGCAGGTCGGCCCACCGCACGACCTCGGTCTGCGGCGTGGGCACATCGCCTTCGGGCAGGAACCAACGCCAGTAGACGATGCCGAAAGGCCGTCCTTCGGTATCGATCCAATTCGCGACGCCGGGATCTTCGTGGGCCACCACCATCCGCCACGAGCCGTCGGGTTCGAGCATGGTGTTCGAGCGATTGCGTGCGACGGGCCGATTGACGTAGTCGTACGTCTGTAGGAAACGGTTCCACAACACCACGTTGGCGAAGCGACACTTCGGCCAGGTGGAGGTGATCACGAGCGCTTCGTCGGGACCAAGTACGTACGGGGCCATGGCGTAGGCGGCATCGAACGCACTGAACGCGAGATCGCCGGGCACCTCGGGCTGGTTGAACACGTTCGGGACCGTCGACACCCAGTCAGGACGAATCTCGCCGGGCTTGGGCGCGTCGACCGTCTTGCCCCGCACGTAGTTGATGACCCGTTGGATCCCGGCCGCGATGCGAGCGTCGTCCCAGGTTGGCGGCGGGCCGACCGGGTCGACCAGCTCGATCGACAACGGAATGACCAAGGTGGGGTCGCACGCCACGGGTTCGGGCGTCTCGTAGTAATGGCGTGTGGTCAGGCGCGCCGCGTCAGGCGGGAGCGCGAGCCAGTTGCGGTCCAACGCGGGGCCGCCGAGCGTGAGCTCGTAGTTACCGGCGCGGTCGACGTCGAACTGCATGTCGTTGATCACGCCGGCGGTGCGCGTGGCGTACTTTCCTTCCTCCGCACCGGCCTCGACCGTGATGGATGTGTAGACGGCGTCGGCGACGTTGCCGCGCACGCGATAGGTGCGGGTCGGGTCGACCGGAGCCTCGAAGTAGACGGCGTCGGGATTGTCGCCGGTCATCTTGCGCGTCGGGGTGACAATGCGGCGGAACTGCGAATGCAACGGGTCGCTCTCGAAGTGCGTCGAAAGCGCTCCTTCGAGAATGTGCAGCAGGGCCCGATGACCGTCGCTGACGCTCCCGGCGTCGGCCATCCCCCACTCCTCGGACAACCAGCGCTCGTCGGCCTCGCGCAGCACGGCGAGCAGCTCACGGAACGCTGCTCGCGACTTCGTGTCGAGCTCGGCCATCGCGCCTCCAAGGATACGGGTTCCCCCTGGCTACCAGACGCCGAACCACGGTGCGCCTCCTGAGGCGAGGCTCCTGGCCGATGAGTCTGGATGCGTACCGTTGCGCCGGAGGAAGGCGCGAACACCACGATGCCGTTGGAGGAGGGCGAGGCCGGGCAGACTGTGTGGATGTCGTCCGTGCGCTACGTGTGTGTGTCTGATCTCCACCTCGGCAGTGAGAACAGCTTGCTGTCGAATGTGCCGGCCGGTGAGACCACCGTCGACCTGAGCGCGCCGAGCCCGGTGCTGGTCCAGCTCGTCGACTGCCTGGCGTCGCTGGTGGGCCGACTGTCCCCCGATGCGCCCAAGCCAACGCTCGTGTTGAACGGCGACGTGTTGGAACTTGCGCTCGCCGACGACGAGGTCGCGATCTCGGTGTTCGTCCAGTTCTTGGAGCTCGTGTTCGAGCGTCATGCGCTGTTCGATCCCGTGGTGATCTATGTCCCGGGCAACCATGACCACCGCCTCTGGGGCTCGGGCCGCGACCCATCGCACGTCGGCAAGGGCGAGCCCGATGCCACCGACCACGGCGATCACGCCTGGGCCACGCAGCTCTTCGACGCCAGTCGCAACGGCAAGGGCAAGGGCAAGACCAAAGCCAAGGCGAAGGGCGCCGCGAACGGCGCGCGACCGGCGGCGGGCGACATGCTCGACCGCGCCGCGCGGCGCCGTCCCGGACTGGCGCACGTCACGTTCGAGCTGCGGTACCCGACGTTTGCAGTCGAGTCACCGGAGCATCGCGTCGTCGCATTCCATCACGGTCATTTCACCGAGACGTCCTCCTCGTCGATCAGCGCGCTGCGTCGTACGGCATTCCCTCGTGAGCCGTCGTCGGGCGCGGTCTGGGACGTCGAGGCCGAGAATTCTCCGTGGGTCGAGTTCGTCTGGTCGACCCTCGGACGGCCCGGTGCGTTCGGCGCCGACGTCGGTGTCGTGCACGCGATGATTCAGGACCCTCATGCCGCGCGCGCTGTCGCCGCGAACCTCGGCGCGGCCGCGGGCGGGTTCCTGCCCGGCTGGATGCCGCCTCAGGTACGACGGGCGGCGGGACGGCTGATGCTGCGGCGCGTTGCCAGGCGCGTCGCCGCCGACGAACGTTCTTCACCGACGGCGCCGTTGTCGAACACCAGCGGCGACGGACTGCGTGATTTTCTCAACGGGCCGCTCTGGAATCAGCTTCGGGTGGCCGAAGCACACGCCGATCCGAGCGAGCTCGTATTCGTGTTCGGGCACACGCACAAGCCGTTCTGCGACACGTTGCGCTACGCCGGTTATGGCGCCCCAATTGCGCGCTACAACACCGGCGGTTGGGTCGTCGATTCGCTGCGGCCGCTTCCTGGCCACGGTGGTGCAGTGCTCCTGCTCGACGAAGATTTGCGGGCAGCCAACGTCGAAGTGTTCCGCCGCCACGGTTCAGCCAACACAGTGTCGGTCCATTCGGCGAGCGCAGACCACGAGGTGTTCGGCGCCGCGGTGCGCAGTGCGATCGACAGCGATCAGGCCGCGTGGGCCGAACTGTGCGCGACGGTCGACCTGCACACGCCGTATCGATACCGGAGCCTGCGTGCGA
This sequence comes from Acidimicrobiia bacterium, assembly GCA_038202885.1. Classification (GTDB taxonomy): domain Bacteria; phylum Actinomycetota; class Acidimicrobiia; order IMCC26256; family PALSA-610; genus JBBREP01. The sequence goes on from JBBREP010000005.1 coordinate 34,412, forward strand.
TGATCGCCGAGGGCGTCGCACTCACCGGGCACGCCTGAGCCACTCGGGCTACTCGCGCGCGGTCGCGCGCGGTTCGGTCCGACCAGCGACTCAGCGAGCGACCGCGTAGCCGCCGTCGGCAACGAGCATCGAGCCGGTGACGAAGCTGGCCGCGTCCGAACACAGAAACAGCGCCGGTCCGACCATCTCGTCGGGGTCGGCGGCACGCTTCATGAAGCTGATCTCGGCCATGCGCTGCACCGCTTCGGGACCGTTGTTCCGGACCATGTCGGTATTGACTGTCCCCGGCGCCAGAGCATTGACGCGAATCCCGTCGCCGGCCCACTCGGCCGCGAGGTTGCGAGTCCACGCGAGCAGCGCGGCCTTACCACCCGCGTACAGGCCCATACCGGGCGAGTGCGTCAGCGCACCGACCGACAGCACGTTGAGTACCGCGGCATGGTCGCTCGTCACGAGATACGGGTGGGCGGCCTTGGCGAGAAACACCGGACCGCGCAGATTGACCGCGTGCGATTTGTCCCAACCTTCTGCGGTGAGTGCTGTGGTCGCTTGCGAAAGCGCGTTCGCAGCGTTGTTCACCACGATGTCGATCGCGCCGAACCGCGCGACCGTCGCGGCCACGAGCGCTTCGATGGCATCGGTGTCGCCGAGGTGGGTCGCCACGCCGATCGCCTCGCCGCCCATCGCGACGAGCGCGCCTTCGGTCTGCGCGCAGGCATCGGCCTTGCGGCTGGCCACCACGACCTTGGCGCCCGCACAGACGAACCCTTCGGCGATCGCCCGCCCGATGGCGACACGCCCCGACAGGTCGAACAGGTGCCCGAGCTTCTCTGCGTCCATCCGAGGAAACTAGCGATCGCGCTCGGTCGAAATTCGCAGCAAGGCGAACGCGCGGGCTGCCAAGCTGTCGGCGTGGAGCACAGGTCGACGGCCGCACTCGAAGCACAACTCGACGACGTGCGCCGCTCCCCGCTCGACGACGGGACGGTCGAACTCATCGTGCGGCGTCCGGCCGTCGGCGAACGCGACGTGGTCGAAGTCGGCGAGTTCGACGTGGGTGTGGGCCTCGTGGGCGACACCTGGTGTGAGCGCCCTAGTTCGCGTACGAGCGATCGTTCGCCGCATCCCGATATGCAGCTCAACATCATGAACGCGCGCGCCGCCGCCTGCGTCGCGATCGAACCCGACCGTTGGCCCCTCGCGGGCGATCAGCTGTATCTCGACCTCGACGTGAGTTCGGCGAACCTGCCGGCCGGTACGCGGCTCGCGCTCGGCACCGTCGTGATCGAGGTGACGTCGCAACCCCATCGCGGGTGCGCGAAGTTCTCCGAACGCTTCGGCCCCGACGCGGTCCGGTTCGTCAATTCACCAGTGGGACGCGAGCTGAACCTCCGCGGGATCTGTGCCCGGGTCATTGTCGGCGGCACCGTCCGGCGCGGGGATCGCGTGTCGAAGGTCTGAGCACGCCAGGAGAGGCGTGTCGAAGGTCTGAGCACGCCGGGAGAGGCGTGTCGAAGGTCTGAGCACGTGCGTCTCTAGATGCCGTCGACGTAGATGCGGGCGACGACCGATTCGATGTCGGGTTCTTCGATCGTCAGATCACGGATCTCGGCGACGGCGGCGACCCGAGCAATTGCTTCGGCCGCGGTCGTGGTGTCGCGGCGAAACCGCAACCATTGCCGAGGGCCTTCGACCTTGATCACTTCGGTGCCGAGCACTTCGAGTGGTGGCGCGGCAGCGACAAGATCGACCACAAGCGTGCGGTGCGGCTCGTATCGATCGCGGAGTGCGTCGAGTCCACCGTCGTAGATCACCCGGCCGTGATCGATGATGAGCAGACGCCCGCAGAGTCGTTCGATGTCGTCGAGGTCATGGGTGGTGAGGATGATTGTGGTGCCATATGTCTGGTTGCGCGCGGCGAGGAACTCGCGCACACGTGCCTTGCTGACCACGTCGAGCCCGATCGTTGGCTCGTCGAGGAACACCACCTCGGGATCGTGTAGGAGCGCGAACGTCAATTCGGCGCGCATCCGCTGACCAAGGCTCAGCTGGCGGACTGGCGTGCGCAGGAACGGGCCCATGTCGAGCAACTCGACGAGCTCGCCGAGTCGATGCGCGTGGGCCGTCGCGTCGACCCTGTACAGGTGGCGGTGTAGGTCGAAGCTGTCGACCAGCGGGAGATCCCACCAAAGTTGGCTGCGTTGTCCAAACACGACGCCAATCCGGCGAGCGAGTTCCGTGCGCTGGCGTGCAGGCACGAGCCCGTCGACTCGTATGTCGCCGCTCGTTGGTGTCAACACGCCCGTGAGCATCTTGATGGTCGTGCTCTTGCCGGCGCCGTTCGGACCGACGTAACCGACCATCTCACCCGCTTCGATGCTGAGGTTGACGGCGTCGACCGCGGTGACGATCGTGCGTTCGCGCCGCAGCGCGCCGCGCTTGCGATACACGGTGAATTGCTTCACGAGATCGACGGCTTCGATCATGCTCACGACCCAGTGCTCCGGTAGTGGCGCACCGACACCTGCCAAATCGCCATCGCTACTCCCAACGCAGCCCCTGCGACGATCGGACTCGCGTAGCGCAGCCAATGCGGCAGCGCCAACGGATCCGGCCGGTCAAGGATCGCCAAGGCTGGGAAGTACGCGACGAACGCGATGGGCACCAGGTACGCGACGAACCGCCGTACCCATGGCCCGTAGATCGATACTGGATATTGGCTCGCAAAGTTGCCGCCGTACGTGAACGCGTTCGCGATCTCGCCCGCGCCGAGCGCGAAGAACTGGATACACGCACCCGCGATCCAGATTGACGCGAAGATCGCTGCCGCGCATCCGATCGCGACGAAGCACATCGCTACGCGCGTGAGGCTCCACGCAATATCGAGTTGACTGATCGCCCAACCGAGCACGATCGCGGCCTGGAACATCTTGCCGAGCCGTCGGATCGCGAGGTCGGACGCCACCACCTGCAGCAGCGTGCCGACCGGGCGCAACAGCAGCACGTCGAAGCGACCGCTGCGGATCAGCTCGCTGAGGTCTTCGATGTGGCCGATGACGAGATCGGCGAGCGCGAACCCAACGCCTGACAGCCCGTAGAGGAATGCCACCTGCGGCAACGACCAGGTTCCGAGCGCGTGGATGTGCTGGAACAACACGAGCACTGCGATGAAGTCGAGGAAGGTCACAGCGAAGCCCGTACTCGCCTCGATCATGAGCGACGTGCGGTACTGCATCTGGGCGCGCACTTGCGCCCCGACCATCAACCGCCAGAGGCGCCACGCGTCGGTCATCCGCCCTGCACCACCAGGCGTCTCGAGGCGACTCCGAGGATCGACCGACCGAGTGCGAGCAGCACAATCGTCCACACCAATTGCAGCGCAAGCGTGCCGCCAGCCCCGCGCAAGCCCAGGTAGACGTCGATCGGCCCTTGCACCATCGCGTACCACGGCAGCGCGCGCAGCACTGTCGCAAGCCACGGTGGATAGAACCCGATCGGCACGGTCATGCCCGACAAACCGACGATGAGGAACGTGTGCAGCGCCAGTGGGCCGCGCCCATCGACGGTGAAGAACACCAAAAGGTTCATGATGAAGCGCATCGAGAAACTCGCCATCACGGCGAGCGCGAGGCTGGCGAAGAAGGCCGCCCAACGCCATCCCGCGGGCGGGAGATACAACTCGACGATCGCAGCGCCGATCGCGAATTGGAGCACCGAGCGCATGAGAAATTGTTGCGACGCGCGCCCGATGTCGTCGCAGAACCACCAGGATTGAAAGTCGGCCGGACGCGCCAGATCGGTGGCGAGGTCGCCGGTCATGATCCGTTCGGCGATATCAGATTGGCGGAAGATCGCGACTGGTCCGATCATCGCTTGGGCCAGCCAGACATAGGCCAGCACGCGAGGCGCGTCGTACCCGGCGATCGGATGACCGGCCGAGCGAATCGCCGCGAGCATGATCGCTCCGATCAGGAGACCGAACACAGTGTTGGCAACCATGGCCGCGAAGTTCGCGGCGCGATAGGTGGCGTGGCGGCGAAAGCCGCGCCGTACCAACTCGAACGCCAATCGCCCGGTCATCGGACCGTGGTCATACCGAGTGCTGCTCGAAGCGGCTCACGCAACACCTCACGAGTAGCGCGTCACGAGCCCGCGCCGGCGGAATACGCCGAGGAGCCAGGTGGCACATGCGAAGGTGGCTGCGAAGAACACCACGGTGCCGATCAACGACGCGCCGAGCGTGCCCCACGGCAACGGCTTGCCGGCCAGCACTGTGCGCAATGCTGCAAACGCCTTGGTCGTGGGCAGTACTTGCGCGACCACGTTGAGGCCTCGGGGCAATGCCGCTGCGGGGAAGAACACACCCGAGAATGCGAGCAGCATGTAGTTGAAGCCGAAGATGAGGATCTCGGCGCTCTGCCCGAACCGCAGTACGAGACCCACAGCGAGCATCGCGAGCGCCCAACCGTTCAGCACGAGGAGCGCGCCGATCGGGATCACCGACCATCCCACCGACGACAGGTCGAAGCCGAAGAAGACGATCGTCGCGACGGTGAGCGTGAGCAGGCACAGTGCGAGTTTGAGGAGGCCGAAGAGTGCGATGCCGACGATGTACTCGATCTCGGTGACGGGCGTGGTGAGGACGTTGAGAATGTTGCGCGTCCAGGTTTCTTCGTTCACTCCGAGCGCGATCGAGAACTGCGCCTGGGTAAACGTCCAGAAGAGCAGGATCCCCGCGAGGAGGTACGGCGTCGATGCGCGCGACGACGGCGTCTCGCGCGCCACGAACGCACCCAGCGAACCCCAGAGCAAGACGTCCATGAGGGGCCAGAACGAGATCTCGAAGAAGCGATGCGGCGACCGACGCAACACGATCCAATGCCGGCGCATGACCGCACGTATGCGTACGGCGCTCACGGCTGTCCACCGCCGCGCGTGCCGCGGACGCCCTCGACACGCTGGCGGTCATCCGCGCCACCTTCGCGCGCTCGTGCCGCCACTTCGAGGAATGCACCTTCGAGGTCGTCGGTCTCGAAGTCGATCGCGATCGACGCTGGCGATCCGTCGGCCACGATGCGTCCGTGCGCCAGCATGACCACCCGTTCGCACAGCGTTTCGACCTCGCGCATGTTGTGGCTCGTGACGAGGAGCGTGGTACCGAGCTCGCGGTGGATCTCCAGCAAGGCAGATCGAACGCGCCCGGCCACATCGGGGTCGAGCGACGCGGTTGGTTCGTCGAGTACGAGCAGCCGCGGCCGGTGCAGCGTCGACTTGACGATCGACACCAGCGTGCGCTGGCCCGAGGACAGCTCCCGACTCTGCTGATCGGCGAGATGTCCGATGCCGAAGCGCTCAATCGCCTCGTCGATGACCGGGGCCGGGCGCCGGATGCCGTAGAAGCCGGCGAAGATTGTGAGCGCCTCGCGCACCTTCAGGTTTTCGGGAAGCGGGAGATAGCCGGCCACGAAACCAACGGCCCCCAGCGCCTTCGATCGGTGCCGGGGGAGTCGAAACCCGGCCAGGTCGATGGTCCCGCCGTCGGGGGTGACCACACCGAGGATCATCAGCAGGGTCGTCGTCTTCCCTGCGCCGTTCGGACCGAGCAGCCCCACGCGCGCGCACGCCGGCACGACGAGATCAATGCCATCGACCGCGGTCTTGTCACGAAACTGCTTCGTCAGCGAGCGCGCGACAACGACGTCTCCAGGAATGGACACCGCGGCAATCTAACGGCGCGCCACCCGGCGAGCTCCGCTGATTTCCGGTGCCGCGGCGCCGTCTCGGGTCGGGGCTCGGGTTCGCCGAGCCGACTTGCTCGCGGCGACACTGGCCCACATGACGGACGCCACCCACTCCCGAGCCACACAACAGACCGTCGTGACGCTCGATCTCGAGGGCGTGCTCGTGCCCGAGATTTGGGTCGCCGTCGCCGAGCGGACAGGCATCGACGCGTTGCGGCGCACCACACGCGACGAACCCGACTACGACGTGCTCATGAAGGGCAGGCTTGCACTGCTGCAACAGCACGGCCTACGGCTGGGCGACATCACCGACGTGATCGCGAGCATCGCTCCCCTGCCCGGCGCGCGCGACTTCCTCGACGATCTCCGCAGTCGCACGCAGGTGCTGATCCTGTCCGACACCTTCGAACAGTTCGCGCGGCCGCTCATGCTGCAACTCGGATGGCCCACGCTGTTGTGCCACCGCCTCATCGTCGACGCCGACGATCGCATCGCCGACTACGAGCTGCGACTCCCCGACCAGAAGCGTTGCGCCGTCGAGGCGTTCCACGGGCTTCGCTATCAAGTGCTGGCGGCGGGCGACTCCTACAACGACATCGCGATGCTGCTCGCCGCCGACGTCGGTGTGCTCTTTCGGGCCCCGGACACCGTCAAAGCGCAATATCCTCAACTTCGCGCGGTCGAGACCTACGACGATCTCGCGGCTGCACTCGTCACACCCGCGCCGCGCGCGGAGTGATTTCGTAGCGGAGCCGACGCGAGCGGGAGCGATGTTGTGTCCTCGGCGTCGGCAAGACGCACCTCGCTACGGAGGTCCTGGCAGGCTGAAACGTGACCGTGTGCCGCGATTTCGGGCGATCGCCTGAAATCGCGGCACACGGTCGACTCAGGTTGGGGAGGACCTGAGCGGGTGGATGAGCGCGGCGAGGCTTCGCCGGCGGGCGGGTGTCGCCGTGGCTGCGCGCGCTTCCGCGGTGTCGCACAGCGGTGGTGGCGTCGCATTGCGTTCGGCGGCTCGGGCGCGCGTGACGAGGCGCCTCGTGGCCGCGGCCCTCTGGTGTTCGTCGATCTTTCCTCGGGCCAATTCGGCCAACATTTCGGGGTGCACGGTTCCTCGTCTCATATCCCACGTGTGTGCCTACACCGTTATATTTCTCACCGATCGTACGGCGATACCCTGACATCTACTGTCAGGTATCCGCGAATAGTCTTGGCCGGTGCGCGCGGCCCGTCTCGTCTCGATGCTGCTCCTGTTGCAGCAGCGAGGTCGGCTGACCGCAGAGCAACTCGCCGCCGAGCTCGAGGTGTCAGTGCGCACGATCTACCGCGACCTCGAAGCGCTGAGCGCGTCGGGGGTTCCCGTCTATTCAGAGCCGGGCCGCAATGGCGGCAGCCAGCTCGTGCAGGGGTACCGGACCCGGCTCACCGGTCTCACCACCAAGGAGGCCGAGGCGCTGTTCGCATCGGGGATCTCCGGTCCGATCGGTGAGCTCGGACTCGGCACCGTGCTCGGCGCCGCGCAGCTGAAGCTCCTCGCCGCACTGCCGAAGGAGCTCGCAGAACGCGCGGCACTCGCGCAACAGCGCTTCCACTTCGATGCGCCGGGTTGGTTTCGTGGCGAGCGCAATGATCCACATCTCGCTGCACTCTCAAGCGCGGTGTGGGAAGACCGTTGTGTCGCCATCGAATACCGCCACCCCGGCTCGAGCAAACCCGCACCGCGCCGCCTGGAACCGCTCGGACTCGTGTGCAAGGGGGGCGTCTGGTATCTCGTCGCGACGCGCGACGGTGAGATGCGCACCTACCGTGTCTCGCGCATCCAGACACTGACAGTCCTCGATGAACAATTCGACCGCCCGCCCGACTTCGATCTTGAGCGCTACTGGGATGCAACGGTCGCGACCGTCGAGACGTTGCCGCCCCCCGTCGATGTCGTGGTGCGCGCGTCGTCCGCCGGACTCGATGCGCTGCGCCCGATGACCCACCATTTCGGCGTCGTACTGGTCGCCCACGAGACTGCCGACGACAGCGGCTGGCACGAATGCCGCCTCGTGTTCGAGAATCTCGACGACGCCTTCATCGATCTCATCCGGCTGGCCGCCGATGTCGAGGTGCTGACGCCCGCCGCGTTGCGCGCGACCGTGGCCGGCGCGGCCCGAGCAATGACGGCGCTCTATTCGGCGTCGACCAGGTCGAGCACCTCGTCGAGGCGCCGGGTCAGGTAGCGACGCTCGGCGTCGGTGCCCACGTGTTCGAGCGCGGCGCGGTACTCCCCCGCCGAGTCGGCGTATCGGTGGAGTCGGCGCAACAGGTCGGCCCGCGTCGCGGGCAGCAGGTAGTAACCGGCCAGCGCCTGTGACGCTCGGAGTTCGTCGACGAGCACCAGGCCTGCGCCGGGGCCGTCGGCCATCGCCACCGCGACCGCACGGTTGAGTTCCACCACCGGTGACGGCGCGATCGCGGCGAGCTGCCCGTAGAGCACGGCAATCTCGGCCCAGTCCGTCGACGTTGCCTGCTCGGCTCGTGCGTGGCACGCCGCGATGGCCGCCTGCACTTGGTAGCGGCCAGGTTGGCGCCGGCGAAGTGCGGCGTCGAGCAACGCCAGGCCCTCGTCGATCATGTCGCGCCGCCAGCGCGTGCGGTCCTGGGCTTCGAGCGGCACCAGATCGCCGGCTTCGTCGACACGCGCCACCCGTCGCGAATCTTGGAGCAACATCAACGCGAGTAGGCCGACGGCTTCGGGCTCGTCGGGCATCAGCACCACCAGGGTGCGCGCAAGCCCGGTGGCATCGGTGCACAATTGCTCCCGCGTGAGATCGGCGCCCGCGGTCGCGGCGTATCCCTCGTTGAACAACAGGTACACCACCGCGAGCACTGCGCCCGTGCGTTCGGGCAGCAGATGGTCGGGCGGCACACGATATGGGATGCCGGCGTTGCGGATCTTGTGCTTGGCCCGCACGAGGCGCTGCGCCATCGTCGCCTCCGCCACGAGGAACGCCCGCGCGATCTCCGGCGTGGTGAGCCCCACCAACGTCCGCAGCGTCAACGCCACCTGCGCGTCGATGGCCAGCGCTGGATGACAGCACGTGAAGATCAGGCGCAACCGGTCGTCGTCGATACCGCCATCGCCCAGCACATCGGTTGCCTCGGTCATCAGCGCAACCTCTCGCAGCTTGGCGGCACCGTTCGCGGCGCGCCGCAACGAATCAATCGCGCGGTTGCGAGCCGTCGTGGTGAGCCAAGCACCGGGGCGACGCGGCACGCCCTCGCGCCGCCAATGGTCGATGGCGAGCGCGAAGGCGTCCTGCGCACATTCTTCGGCGAGGTCCCAGTCGCCGGTGGTGCGGATCACCGCAGCGACGACCCGACCCCATTCCTCACCGAAGGCCGCCGCAACCGCAGCCTCGGCGCTTACATCTCCCAGATCGGTCGCACCTCGATGGAGCCGACGCGTGCGCCGGGGATCTTTGCCGCGACCTCGATGGCCTCATCGAGATCCTTGCAGTCGACGATGTAGTAGCCGCCCATCTGCTCTTTCGTCTCCGCGAATGGACCGTCGCTCGTGATGACTTCGCTGTTGCGCACGCGCACTGTGGTCGCGTCGCTCGTCGGGTGGAGCCGCGCGCCATCTTTCAGCACGCCGCGCTTGCCCATTTCCTCGCCAAATGCCATGTACTCCGCCGTCGACGCCGCGGCAGTTGCAGCGTCCATGTCAGCCATTGCTTTTTCTTCGGTGCAGATCAACAACGCGTAACGCATGGTTCCTCCTCAGGGGTACTTGTGCCTCTACGACGATCGGCGAGGCACCAGATCGACAGCGCCAACCAGGTTTCTGACCGATCAGGCTCGCCGGCCGACGAGGGCCAGCATGCGGGTCTGCGCGTCGGCATCGTCGGTTGCGCGGGCTACCGCGGGATCACGCCTGCGAGTTCGAGGATACGAGTCGGCGGGAGATGCTGTTCTGTGATGCGCACACCGAGATGGGCGAGGGCGTCCTCGATCGCGTTCGTCAACGCCGCGGGCGCAAGGATCATGCCCCCTTCACCGACGCCGCGATAGTTCGCAGGAATGTCCGACGGTGTCTCCACATGATGGATTTCGATGTCGGGAATCTCGACGGCCGTGGGAATGAGATAGTCCATGAACGTCCCCGTCTGGAACTGGCCGCTCGCGTCGTAGTCGATCTTTTCGTAGAGCACCGCACCAACGCCCTGCGCCACGCCGCCGCGAATCTGGCCGTCCACGATCGCAGGATTGATGATCTCGCCGCAGTCCTCCACCACGACGTAGCGCGGGATCGTCACTTGGCCAGTCTCGAGGTCGATCTCGACCCAACACACATGCGTGGCCTGGGTCCACCCGCCTTCGCCGCCGTCGTATTCCTGGGTGATCCGAATCGCTTCGGTCCCCGGCGCCGTTGATCCACGTCGCCGCGCCTCGGCGGCAACCGCGGCGAACCCGATGCCGCGCGCTGGTGTGCCGACCACATGGATGTTGCCGTCTTCCACCACGAGGTCGTCGCGGGAGGCCTCGAGCAGGTCGGCGGCGATGTCGAGCACCTCGTCGCGCAATGCTCGGGCACCAAACGTGACCACGCCGCCGGCGAGCGCAGCCGAACGGCTCCCACCCGTGCCGACCACGCTGAACGGCGTGACGGTGGTATCGCCGTAGATCACGCGCACGGCCGCGATCGGCACGCCCAGCTCATCGGCCGCGACCTGCGCCAACGTGGTCTCATGACCCTGGCCGTGCGGCACCTGCTGGGTGATGACCGAGACCATGCCGTCGGCCTCGAGCACCACGTGCGCAGGTTCGCCTCCAGCCATACTCCCCATGCCCGGCACGAGCGCTTCGGTGAATCCGGGCGGTCCCGGTGCCGCTTCGATGAAGGTCGCGACGCCGAGGCCGAGGATCCGTCCCGCGTTTCTGGCCTCGATCTGCGCGGCCGGCCACGCGTCGAAGTCCGCCACATCGAGCGCGCGCTCCAACGTTGCTTTGGCCGAGACGCGCACGTCGAGCATCGGCCCGGTGACCATCGGCGTCGGGAGTTCGTCGGGCCCCACGATGTTGCGCAAGCGGATGTCGGCGCGGCTGATCCGCATCTCTCGAGCGATCACGTCGAGCATCCGTTCGCGCACCCACGTCTCGACGGCCCACGGGCCGCGATAGGCCACGTAGGTCGCCTTGTTCGTGGCCACCACGGTCGTGTCGAATCGCAACACGGGGATGCGGTACGGCCCAGGGATCATGACGCGCATGATCTGCGCGAACATCGTCGCGCCAAAGGGAAAGCTCGGGTACGCGCCGCCGTCGAGGGTGAGTGCGGCGCGCATGCCCAGGATCACGCCGTCGTTGCGCAACGCCACACTGATGTCGATCATCTCGTCGCGTGCGTGACCGCCCACCATGAGATGTTCGTTGCGGTCTTCGATCCACTTCACCGACCGCCCGATGTGGCGGGCCGCAGCGTAAACGGCCATCTCCTCACGGCTCACGCTTGCCTTCGTGCCAAACGCACCACCGATATCGCGGGCGAGCACCTCGGGTCGGTCCGCGCGATCCTTGGCGAGCAGGCCGACCATGGCGCGCTGCATGTCGACCAATCGGCGCGGGTCGCGGCGCATCTGCTTGGCGATGACCCCCATCATCGGGTTGCCGCCCTGCTTCATCTCCGGATTTGCTGCGAGCATCGCCTTCACGCCGGCGACGAAGCGCGCCGGTCGGTCCCGATGCGCGAGCAACTCCTTCACTGAAGTACGGACCGTCTGGCGGTCACTCATCAAGGCCAACGCCCACTTGAGCGAATGGGCCGACTGCGTCGCCGCGTGCACGGTGGTGGTTCCGGTGGCGGCGTCCACCTCGACGACGATGCCGCGCGTCTCCATGGGCTGATTCGAGACGCGGTGCTGGCGGAATCGCTGTGTGATAACGCGATCGGCGTCGGCAAAGACGGCGTCGACATCGCCGTACGTGTGGGAGTGGGTGAGCAGGAGGTTGTCGGGCGCCTTCTCCCAGATCGCGGGCGCACCGTCGGCCAGCGCCTGGCCACTCGTCGCGACGGCCTGCAGTTCCTCGTAGTCGACCTCGACGAGATCGCTCGCGTCTTCGGCGACGCGTCGCGACTCGGCGACGACAATCGCGACCGGATCTCCCACGTGACGGACGCGCTCGCGCGCCAGCGAGTAGAAGCGCGGGTCGTAGAGGCCGGCCACGCTGAACATGCCGATGAACGGGTTCGTGATCGCCTCGATATCGGCTCCGGTGATCACGGCCACCACGCCCGGATGCCGGCGCGCCGCGGCGACGTCGATGCTGCGGATACGAGCGTGCGCGTGCGGGCTGCGCACGAACGCCGCGTGCGCCATGTTGGGCACCTGGACGTCGTCGACGTAGCAACCCTGGCCGGTGAGGAGCCGGCGATCTTCGACTCGGCGCACGCGCGTGCCGACCAGCTTGCCTGCGATCGCCTCACGCATTGTTGGTACCTGCTTGTATCGCGCGCACCGCGGCGCACGCGCCGTCGAGGATGCTCGCGTACCCGGTACAGCGGCAGAGATTGCCCGACAGCTCTTCTCGGAGTTGGTCACGGGTGGGTGCCGGCTCGACATCGAGCAAGGCCTTGAGCGTCATCAGGAAACCCGGTGCGCAGAACGCGCACTGGAATCCGTGGTGCTCGCGCATCGCTTCTTGGATGGGATGCAGATCGTCGCCATCGGCCAACGACTCGATCGTCTCGATCGATGCACCTTCGACTTGGACTGCGAGCAGGAGGCATGCACGCGCCGCGTCGCCGTCGACGATCACGGTGCACGCACCGCAGACTCCGTGTTCGCAACCGAGATGCGTACCCGTAAGGCCGAGCTCCTCGCGCAGTACTTCGGCCAGCGTGCGCCGACTCTCGACTTCAAGCGTCTCGAGCGTTCCGTTCACAGTGAATCGCAGCGGCTGGAGATCGACGTCGGGTTCGTCGCTCGCGCGGTCGGCGAGATGGCTCGTCGTCATGGCTTGACCTTGGCCTTCGCTCGGGCCGACGCCTGTTCGAGCGCCCGGCGGGTGAGCACACCGGCGACATGACGCCGATACGCGCTCGTAGCGTGGTTGTCCTCGAGCGGATCGACCTCACGGGCCACGGTCGCTGCGGCCTCGGCCCACGAAGCAGCCGTCGGCCGGTGCCCCACGAGCAGCGCCTCGGCGGCGGCGATCCGTACCGGCGTCGACCCGACACCGAACAGGGCAATACCGGCGCGGGCCACGGCGCCCGAACCGTTGAGATCGATCTGTACGGCAGTACCAACCAGCGCGAAGTCGCCGTGGCGCCGGCTGACTTCTTGAACCGACCACCCGCTGCGTTTCGCGCGCGTGGGGAAACGCACCTCGGTGAGCAGCTCGCCATCAGCGATTGCGGTGCTCAAGTAGCCGAGGAAGAAATCCGCGGCGTCGACGACGCGACGATCCTTCGCACTCTGCAGCACGACGCGCGCATCAAGTGCGAGCGCGACGGCCGGAAGCTCAGCTGCGGGATCGGCGTGCGCGATGCTCCCGCACACCGTGCCACGGTTGCGGATGGCCCGGTGGCCGATAAACGGCGCCGCGGCCGATACCAAAGGTGCAGCCGAGCGGACGATCTCGGACGCTTCCATCGTGGCGTGGCGTACCCGTGCGGCAATGATGACGTCGCCGTCGGCCTCGGTGACCGCATCATGACCAGCGACCGCGCCAATGTCGATGAGCTGGCCCGGGCTGCTCAGGCGCATCGCCATCATCGGCACCAGGCTTTGACCACCGGCCAACACCTTGGCCTCGTCGCCGTGTTCACCCAGAAGTGCGAGGGCGTCGTCGAGCGTCGAAGGACGGTGATACTGGAAACCCCGCATCTTCACAACAATCGACCTCCTCTTGCCCGGCGCCGGCTATGCCGCTCGGGCTCCGTGCGCCGCTCGACCGTACCTGTTCGAGCACGCGGGCACCGCGTGGCCTGAGAACAACCGTGCCGCTTCCCACCCCAAACGAACGGGCGAACGGGCGAACGGGCGAACGGGCGACCGGCGCGCGATTAGCGGGCGACTGCGTTGTGGAGTGCCAACACCGTGGGCGCGTCGTACCCCGCGGGCGGATCGAGCCTGACGTGCATCGAGTCGCCGATGTCGCGCTCCCAGTGGACGGCGCCGCCGTCGAGGCGCCGGACCGATGTCGCGGCGTCGAGCTGAAGTTCGGGGAGCGTGAGGCGAGCGACGGTCGCTGCGGGACCGGGAGCACGTATGAAGGCGAACACGTCACGATCCCGGGCGGTGTAGCGCACGTCGCCGCCTTCGGGAGGTTGACCGGTTGGCGTGATCCACGGGCGGGTCGCGTGTAGCGCCTCACCCGCACTGTCGGTGAACTCGCTGAGCCAGTCGAGCCGGATGAGTTGCGCCGGTGCGATCTGTGCGTCGGCACCTCGCGGACCAACGTTGAGCAGCAGGTTGCCGTTCTTGGCCGCGATGTCGACGAGCGTCCACAGCAAGTCGGCGCGGTCGAGAAAGTGCTCTTCCGACGATGCTTCGTTGTGCCCAAAGCTCTTGTCGATGCCTCGCACACACTCCCACGGGGTGTATTGCACGTCGTCGAACACGGTGTACTCAGGCGTGCGCACGTCGAACAACGGCGGTTTTGGTGGAACAATGCCTCGGCCCTGTTTGGCGCCCTTGGCGACGACGCGATTGATCAGCGCGCGTGCCGGTGGTAGTCGGGCCGCGGCCCAGACCGGCGACCACGGCAGGAAGCGGTCATTGACGACGCCGTCCGGCACGCGCTCGTAGTAGTGCGCGAGTAAGCGCGCCAGCCTCGACACCGGCGCGGGCCAGGAGATGTCGTTCCACAACACGCTCGGGCGATACCGGTCGATGAGTTCGCGCACCTGCTGTTCGGCGTACTCGACGTAGGCGCCGCGCGGTTGTGCGAGCGCGAGATCGGTAACGGTGCCGATCGGATGTTCGTTCCACGTCCAGTCGAGCCCACCCGAGTAGTAGACGCCGAAGCGCAGCCCGCGGGCGCGCACCGCATCGGCGAGTTCGCCGACGACATCGCGTGTGGCATGAAAGCCCGCGACATTCGGGTTCTTCACCTCCGAGGGCCACAGGCAGTAGCCGTCGTGGTGTTTGGTCACGAGCACCACGTAGCGAGCACCGGTCGCCGCGAATCGAGCAGCCCACGCATCGGGGTCCCAGGTATCGAGGCCGGCCTCCCAATCCGCCGCGAACGAGCGATACGGGCGGTTGCCGTACACCGCGCGGTGGTGGCGTGCGGCCGGGCTGTCGGCGAAACGCAGTGAGTTCTCGTACCACTCCGCATACGGCGAGTGCGCGAACGCGTCGCTGCGCCCCTCAGCGAACAGCTCGCCGATCTCCTCGCCCGTGGGCGCGAAGGCCGGTACTGACGCCGGCGTCCAATGCACGAAGATACCGAGCTTGGCATCGCGCCACCACGTGGGCACCGCATGGCGCCGCACCGTGCGCACGGCAGAACTCGGACGCGCGGTCACCGGGGTTCGAGCATGACGAGCGGGATCTCGCGCTCGGTCTTGGTCTGATAGTTGCCGTAGTTCTTGTGCGCTGCGGTGATACGCGGCCACAACGTGGCGCGTTCTTCGGGGGTCGCGACGCGCGCCACCATCGGTCGCTTGGCCGCGCCCTGATACGCGACTTCGACGTCGGGTTTGTCGCGCAGGTTGAGGAACCATGCAGGGTGTTGGTCGTCGCCACCACGCGAGGCCACGACCACGACCGTGTCGCCTTCTTGCACCGGTGACGTCAACATCACCGCGCGGGCGACGCCACTCTTGCGGCCGGTGGTCGTCAGCTCGAGCACGGGCATCCCTGATGCCTTCCAGCCGACGCGACCGCCAGTGAGCTTCAACAAGGCCCGGTGGAGGCCGTTCATCGTCTTGAGTGCAGCATCGCTCGGCATGACATTGGACCGTAGTCGGTGCGCGGACCGACGCGCGGCGATCAGGCAATCGGCCGGCCAGGCAATCAGGCCAAGGTAGGTATCCAGTCACCATGCGCGTCGAGCAAGGCATCGACGAGATCGTGGATCTGGTCGAGATCCAATTCGGCTGCGGTATGCGGATCAAGCATCGCGGCGTGGTACACGTGATCGCGGCGGCCGGTGAGCGCGGCTTCGACCGTGAGTTCCTGCACGTTGATGTTCGTGCGGATCAACGCGGCCAGTTGGGGTGGCAGCGCGCCGATCGTCGTGGGCTGCACGCCGTTGGCATCGACGAGGCACGGCACCTCGACGGTGCAACCTCGCGGCAGGTCGTCGATCAGGCCCTCGTTGGCAACATTGCCGTACACGACCCGGGGCTTCCCCGTCTCGATGCTGCGGATGATCGTCGATGCGTACTCAAAGCTGCGCTCCACCGTCGCGGTCTCGCCCCGCTCGAGCCCGGCGCGTTCTGCTTCCCACCCTGCAATCTGCGCCACGCAACGGCGCGGATACTCGTCGAGCGGGATGTTGAACCGTTCGATTGCGTCGGGCCGGTCACGCTTGATGAACCATGGCACGTACTCGGCGAAGTGCTCACTGGACTCGGTCACGAAATACCCGAGACGGCGCAGCATCTCGTAGCGGACCTGGTTCGCGGGTGGCGTATCGCCGCGCTCGTACAGCTCGCGCAACTGGGGATAGAGATCGACGCCGTCGCGCTCGAATTTCAAGTAGAACGCCATGTGGTTGATGCCAGCAGCGAGGTAATCGATGTCGCGGTATGCGATGCCGAGATCGAGCGAAAGTTCGAACGCCGTTCCCTGCACGCTGTGGCAGAGCCCGACGGTGCGCACGTTTGTGGCGCGATTTACCGCGCGGCAGTTGATCGCCATCGGGTTCGTGTAGTTGAGGAACCACACGTCGGGACAGACTTGCTCCATGTCGGCGCACATCGAGAGCATCACGGGAATCGTGCGCAGCCCCCGCATGATGCCGCCGATGCCGAGCGTGTCGCCGATGGTCTGACGCAGACCGAAGCGCTTCGGCACTTCGAAGTCGGTCACAGTGCAGGGTTCGTAG
Organism: Acidimicrobiia bacterium; assembly: GCA_038202885.1. Classification (GTDB taxonomy): domain Bacteria; phylum Actinomycetota; class Acidimicrobiia; order IMCC26256; family PALSA-610; genus JBBREP01. The sequence goes on from JBBREP010000005.1 coordinate 51,199, forward strand.
CCGCCCACTTGGATCATGTTGATCGCGTAGTCGGCGCCGTCGAGCGCCGCCCGCCGGTCGGTGGTCGCGACGATCTTCGCCGGCACGTCGAGCACTGCTGCAATGCGTCGTGCGACCAGTTCCGATGTCGCCAGCCGATCGGCGTCGATGTCGAACAGGACGATCTCGGAGCCGCCAAGCTCCTCGAAGCCGAGGATGTCGCCGAGCAGATTGCGGGCAAAGACGGTGCTACCCGCGCCAATGAAGGTGATCTTGGCCATCACCGCCGAGCGTACCGCCGCGGCGTCATCCACCCGGCCGGGCGCCTACGTAGACCGTTCGATGCCTTCTTTGCCGCCCTCCACGATGCTCCGTCGGCGCGCCATGATCGGTTGCACCGTCGTGCTGCTCATCGCGTCGGCCGCGGCATGTAGCTCCGACGCCAAGTCCGCGACGACATCAACCACCGCGGCGCCAGCAAGCGTCACGACAGCCGCGAGTGACAAGTCGGCTGCGTCGGCCACGATCGTGATCAAGAACTTCAAGTTCTCGGGCACGCTCACGGCGAAGGCGGGAGCCACGGTCACGGTCCGCAACGACGACGATACGCAGCACACCGCAACGGCGATCGACGCCACCTTCGACACGAAGCCGATCGACGGCGGCACGACCGTGACATTCGTCGCGCCCAAGGCGGGTACGTACACGTTCCACTGCGACATTCACAACTACATGCAGGGAACGCTCGTCGTCACGGGGTAAGCGTCGTGCCGCCGTCGCTCCGCGTCACGCGCCTCGACCCCAAGCCCTGTAGGCGAGCCCTGTAGGCGAGCCCTGTAGGCAAGCCTTCCACGTACAAGTGAGGAGAACCCATGTCGTTCGACGATCGGATGCTCGGCGAGTTGGTCGAGCAGTCTGAAGACCTGCACCGCGACGCGATGTCTGCAACGCGCACACCACTGGCTGAACTCACCGAGCTCGGCATGCAACGGCGCGCGACGGGCGTGACAGACCTCGACGAGGTACGCGCCTTTCAGTCGCAGCGTCGCCGGTTCATGCGTCGCGGCATGTTCACCACCGGTGCACTTGCCACCAGTGCACTGGCCACTGCTGGACTTGGCACCGCGATCCTCGCCGTGATGGAGAGTCCGGCGTTTGCCGACCAGGGCACCGACGTCCAGATGCTGCAGACCGCCGCATCCATCGAGAACCTCGCCGTCGCCACGTACAAGACGGCACTCACGCTCGACTTCATCGGCGGAAGCACGGCGATCCCGGTCGTCAAGGCGTTCGTCGAAAAGACCATGACCCAGCACCTGGGGAAGCCGACGTCACCCGCAGCCGCAGGCAGCTTTGCCGCGTCGGGCGGCAACGTGATGAGTTGGGGCGCGCCACCGCCAACGAGGGCTTGAAAAGGGGTGGCGCTCGGTGCTGCGGTACTCGCGGCGTGCGGCTCGAGCTCCAAGAAGCCGGCTGCGACGACTGGTGGTGGTGGCGGCGCCACGACGACCGCGCCAGCAACGGGTGCGGACCAAGATCTGCAGATCGCCGCGCTCGCAACCGCGCTCGAGAACCTCGCGGTCGCCACGTATCAGGCCGGGATCGACGCTGCGAGCGCCGGCAAGCTTGGGACAGTGCCACCAGCAGTGGTCACGTTCGCAACAACGGCGCAACAGCAGCACAACGATCACGCCTCGGCATGGAATGCCATCCTCGTCAGCGCCGGAATGCCCAAGGTGACCGGCGTCGATATGACCGTGAAGACCGCAGTGATCGATCCAGCGTTCAAGAACCTCACCGATGTCGGCGGCCTCGCAACGCTCGCCTTGCAGCTCGAAGAAGTCGCGGCGGCGACATACCTCGAGAGCATCGATCTGATCAAGGCCAAGGCCGGTATTCAGACATCGGCCTCGATCCATCCCGTCGAACTGCAGCACGCGACCATCCTCAACTTCATTCTCGGCAAGTACCCCGTGCCGCGCAGTTTCTCCACCACCGACGGCGCACGCGGCCTCACCGACCGCATCGCCTGAACAACGCTGCTGGTCAACCCGCAGGCAGCACCGTGGTGGTCGTCGATGTCGTCGTCGTCGTGGTGGTCGATGGCGCCAACGTCGTGGGCGCGGTCGTGCGTGGCGACGACGTCGTGGGCGCGGCAGTGGTGCGCGTGGATTTCTGTGTGGTCGACGAACCTCGCTTCGAGGTCGTGGTGCGCGGCGGCGCGGTCGCGGTAGTCGTCGACTGGTCGCGGGCGCTCGTCGTCGCGGTCGTCGTCGACGGGTTGGGAACGACAGCCACGTGCACGGTTGGCACCCGCGGCCCGGGTTCGGTCCGTACCCCGAGGTACAGCAGACCCAGACCGACGAACGCAACGAGCATCAGCAGCGTCGACCGTCGCATCCCGAGCCGAGCATGGATGGGGCGACCGAGCCAGTCGTACGGCCGAACCGCGCTCACATGGTTCCTTGCACGGTCGGCATGATCGGCGGCGACTTGATCCCGGATGCGGTCAACGCTGTCGCGCACCGCAACCGAAGCTCGCGTGCGACGTCGAACTGGCGCCCCGGCAAGGTGCGCGCCACGACGCGGAGCCGGACCAAACCGACCTCATAGGTTTCCACGCCCGCCACGACGGGATCGCCGAGCACCATGACGCGCCACGTGGCTTCGTCCGCCATGGCTTGCGCGGCCGCACGCAGCACGCGAGTTGCCGCGTCGAGGTCTTCGCCGACCGATACCGGCACATCGACGACGGCGCGAGACCACTCCTTCGACAAGTTCGTCACCTGGCGCAACGCGCCGTTCGGCACCATGACGACTTCGCCCTGCGCAGTGCGGATCTTCGTGATCCGCAGCGTCAGCTCCTCCACGGTGCCGGTCACACCACTCAACTGTCCGGGTTGCGACAGCCGGATGACATCGCCGAAGCCGAATTGATGTTCCGCGAACAAAAAGAATCCCGCGAGCAGGTCGCCCACCACCTGTTGGGCGCCGAATCCAATGGCCACGCCAGCGACGGTGGCCGGCGCGAGCAACGTCGCGAACGGCACGCCGAGCGCGTGGGTCGCGAGCGCCCCGGCCACAACGAACACCACGGCCACGAACGTCCAATCAAGCGCCTGCACCAGCGCCCGTGCGTGCTTGGCGCGCTCCGACGCAACGTCACCTTCATCGATCGCGTGTCGGATGCGGACTTCGATCGCGCTCTCGTAGCGCGCCGCGACCCAGCGCGCCAAGCGCACGAGCAACATTGCGCCGAGCATGATCAACACGAAGGGAAGGAAGGCGTTGCGCAGCCAATCCCCCACCGTCGTGAATGCGATGATCATCACTTCTCCACGCAGCAGTCCCGGCAACAGGACGATACTAGCAGGCGGGTACCGGAAATAGATTGCTAGTGTCGGCGCATCCCGCGACGGGCCGCCGTTCGTACACTGAGCGCTTGGCTTGGCCGATTCCGCTGTCCGTGCTCGATCTTGCTGTGGTCGCCGAAGGCCTGACCGTCGGAACCGCCCTCAGGAACTCGATCGATCTCGCCGTGCACGCCGAGCGCCTCGGATATCAGCGGTACTGGGTGGCCGAGCACCACAACATGCCCGGCATCGCGAGTTCGGCGCCCGCAGTGCTGCTCGCTCACGCGGCGTCAGCAACCTCGACGATTCGCGTGGGTTCGGGTGGTGTCATGCTTCCCAATCATGCGGCCTTGACGATCGCGGAGCAGTTCGGCACGCTCGAGGCGCTCCATCCCGGGCGCGTCGATCTCGGCCTCGGCCGCGCTCCCGGTACCGACCAGCTCACCATGCTGGCGTTGCGTCGTCAGTTCGATCTCGGTGCCGATGGTGGTGTCGACGAGTTCCCCGCGCAGGTCATCGAGCTCATCGGCTACTTCAGCGGTCGCTTCCCGGCCGACCATCCTTTTCGCAACATCACCGCGGTGCCTGGCCTCGGCAACGAGCCGGCGTTGTGGCTCCTCGGATCGAGCACCTACAGCGCGACGCTCGCGGGCATCCTCGGGCTGCCGTTCTCGTTCGCGCACCACTTTGCACCGGAGAACACGACGGCCGCGGTCGACACCTACCGTCAATCGTTCCGACCGTCCGAGATCCTCGCCGCGCCGTATGTGATGCTCGGCGCGTCGGTCATCGTGGCCGACGATGACAGGCGCGCTCGTTGGCTGAGCGGGCCGGGTGTGTTGAGCTGGGTCCGCCTGCGGACTGGTCGACCGGGCCGGATGCCGACGCCCCAAGAAGCCGCGGAGTATCGATTCACGCCTTCGGAGCGCGACGTGGTCAACGCGCGTGCCCGCTCGCAAACCGTCGGCGCGCCCGACGCGGTGCGCGCCGAACTCGACGACCTCGTCGCCCGCACGGGCGCCGACGAATTGATCGTGACCACGATGGTGCACGGCCACGAGGATCGTGTGCGGTCCTACGAACTCCTCGCCCAACTGTGGGACCGATGATGGCGTCGCCCGCCGCCCCCGGGCTGACCGTGGGTTGCATAACCTCGGCATGTGCCTACACCTGATTCCCGACCCTCGGATCTGCGACTGCGTGTCCTCGACGGGCGCTTCGACTACGCGGACGGCGCCGAAGACGTCGTCCTCAAGACGCTCGCGGAGGCCACGGATGTCTCGAGTGGTTCCGACGAACTCGCCGCGCACATCGTCGACTGGCCGACGCAATATCACTTCTCGCGATTGCGTGCGAACGTCGTTCGACCGCTGCTGTTGGGTCCACAACACCGCGTGCTGGATGTCGGCGCGGGCACCGGTGCCATCGCCCGGTATGTCGGCGAACAAGGGGCTCGGGTCGTTGCGCTCGAAGGATCCCTGAGTCGCGCCACCGCGTGTGCGACGAGATGTCGTGATCTCGATAACGTCGAGACGATTGCCGGCTCGCTCGAGGCGTTCACGGCATCCGAAGGCGACGCGTTCGAACCGTTCGATGTCGTGCTGTGCATCGGCGTACTCGAATACAACGCCGGCCCTCGCGGCGAAGCGACCGCCATCGAGTTCCTACGCTCGCTGGTACGGATCCTGCGTCCCGGTGGCTCGCTCGTCGTGGCAATCGAGAATCAACTCGGTCTGAAATATCTGCTCGGCTACGCCGAGGATCATCATCCCCTCCCCTACCTCGGCATCGAGGGTTATCCGGCGGTCACGGGTGCGCGCACGTTTTCGCGCCAGCGCCTCGGCGAGCTCCTCGAGGCCGTCGGCATGACCGAGCAACGATGGCTGTTCCCGTTCCCCGACTACAAACACCCGCGCGCAATTCTCGATCGCGCGGCGTACGCACAAGACGACGTCGTCGAGTTCGTCGATGGCATCGTGCGCTGGCCGGTGTCGGGGGCGGCGTCGGCACGCTTGCGGATGGCCGACGACCGACGAGCACATCGCGAACTGCTTGCGGCCGGGCTCGGACCCGACGTATCGAATTCGTTCCTCGTGGTGTCTACCGCGCCGGACCGCCAAGGCGCCACCGCAGCACCACTGCTCGAGCCTGAGTTCGTGGCGCAGCACTATTCGGGAGAACGGCTCCGTCGATGGATGCGCCAGTCTCGGATCACGAGCGCGCCCGGTGCCGGACTGCGGGTCACCAGTTCGTCGGTGTTCGGCGAGCCAGGCGTCGGTGCGGCCGAGCGCCGCACGGGCGACGCGATCACCCAGCAGCCGATCGCGGCCCGCCCCTTCGTATTCGGAACGACCGTGGAACAGTCCATGCTCGACGCGTGCGCGAACGACGACATCGACCGTGCCACGAGTCTGCTGCGCTCGTGGCACGCAACCATCACACAGGACGCGCGCGCCGTCGAGCCCGGAGCTGTCGATGCCGCGGGACTGTTTCGCGACGCGAGCACCACGAGCGTGCTCGCGCCCGTCGCGCTTGACTCGGGCCTGCCGAACTTCGTCGCGAGTGGCGCATCGCTCGTCTCAGTCGATGACGAGTGGGAAGGTCACGGCGGCGTCGACGCTCGCCTCGTGGTGCTGCGAGCGCTCTGGGCATTTGCGTCCGAGGTCGTCCTGTGCGGCGTGCGGCATCCGTGGTCGTCGTGTGCGGACGTCGATGCGCTCGCCGTGGCTCTCGGCCACGCGGCTGGCCTCGACGTGGGCGCGGACGACCTCGAACGCTTCCGCGACGGGGAGGCGACACTGCTCGAGTTGGTGCACGGAACGCCGCGTTCGCAGGCATTGGCGAACCTCGAGCGCATTGGCCAGCTCGGGCGTTCGAGCGCCGAGCTACCGGGAGAGAACCCCTTCACCACGATCATTGTGCGGGTACGCGAGCTCGAGCATGACGTCGCCCGTCTGCAACCACTCGAAGTCGAAGTGGTCGCCCAACGTGAGTACACGACTCGGCTCGAACACGACCTCGCCGAACGCGCGTCGTCGGCGGCCGCCGCGCACGCCGAACTCGATGCAACCCGCGCCCAGCTGAACGCGACGAAGGCCGAGGTCGACGCTTGGGCCGCGCGCTGGAAGGCGTGGGAGCGGCGCGACCCGCTCCTGTGGCTCGCGCCGCGGGCCAAGGTCATCGCCCGGCGAGTTCGGGGCCCCAAGCAGTAGCCCCAAGCGGTAGTGCGGCCGAGGGATCCCCGCCCCTGGCACGACGATGCGCGAGCGCCGCAACCTGCACCGGCTGGCCGGCCGGTACCTTGTTTGTCCCATGTCTACATTTCGGCGTCGCACACGGTGACCCTCGACGCCGGTGCACAACCCCGCGAGCTCTATCGCTGGCAGCTCGACGCGCTCATCAGTTGGCTGCGCTGCGGCCGCCGCGGCGTGATCGAGGCCGTCACCGGTTCGGGCAAGACCGACGTCGCGATCGCGGCCGCATCCGACGCGCTGCGCCGCGGGCGCTTCGTGCTCGTGGTCGTACCGTCTCGTGTGCTCATGGAGCAGTGGCATTCCCGGCTGACGCTGGCGATACCCGATGCCCGCATCGGCCGGTTGGGTGATAGCGGCAAGGACCACCCGAGCGCGTGCGACGTGCTCATCGCAACCCGTCACTCGGCCGCGGCGTACAAGCCACTACCCCCCGGCGACGGTGGTGGTCTGCTCATCGTCGACGAGTGTCACGGCCTGGGCGGCGGGATCCTGCGCCGAGCGCTCCTCAACCAATACGAGGAACGCCTCGGACTGACCGCCACGCTGGAACGCACCGATGACGCCGTCGCTGATCTGTTGTTGCCGTTCTTCGGCGGGATCTGCCATCGTTACGGGTTCGAACATGCCATTGCCGACGGCGTCTGCGCGCGGCCTCGGGTGGCGTTCGTCGGCGTGGCACTGTCGGTTGAGGAGCGCGCCGAATACGTCGCCACCGAGCAACAGCTCGTCTCCGCACGCAACCATTTGCGACAGGTCCATGGAGTACCGCTGGAACCATTCGGCGACTTCCTCGCCGCGGTAGCGCATCTCGCCGAACACGACGCCGGCGCTGACGGGCGCGCCGCGCGCGAATACCTCGACGCGTTTTCGAAGCGTCGCCAGATCGTTGCGCAAAGCAGCGGCAAGTACGAGCTGCTCGGCGACCTTGCCCCGGCCATCAGGGATGCCGACGGTGCCTTGGTGTTCACCGAAACGGTGCGCGCCGCGAACCACGCAATCAACCGACTCGATCCGCTCGTGTCGATCGATCTGATCACCGGGTCGACCGCGCGTCGCCAACGGCGCGACATCCTCGCCGACCTGCGGGTGCGCAAGCTCGACGCGGTCGCCGCACCGAGGGTGCTCGACGAAGGAATCGACGTGCCCGACGCCAACCTCGGCATCGTCATGAGTGCGAGCCGCACCCGGCGCCAGATGATCCAACGCATGGGCCGGATCCTGCGGCGCAAACGCCCAGGGGTCGCGGCCCGATTCGTCATCATGTTCGCCATGGATACCCTCGAAGACCCGGCCAACCGGGTCGAGCGGGACGGATTCCTCGACGAGATCGAACGCATCTCCGAAGCGGCGGGAGTGTTCGACAGTGAACGTTTCGTCGAGGTCGAGACTTTCCTCGCCGCTCCCGGGCCGACCGTCGTCCCAGAACCGGAACGGCTCGAGCGCTACGAACGCGCCGCGTTGGCTGCGGGCATCGCGCCCGGCGGCGCCGTCGATGACGCGACGATCGAAACGTTGGCTCGCGATCTCGGCATCGAAGTGGCCTATGCCTTTTTGAGCTTCGCCCGTCGGGATCCGCAGCTTGGCGAAACCCGCGACGCCGCGATCGGTCTCCTCGGCGACCGCCTTCGCCGACCGCGGCCCGACGCGACGATGCCGTACCTCGACGTCGAACTTGCGACGATGCCTCGTGTCACGACGCCGAGGGTCGAGCCCCGTCGATTGTCGACCGGGCGGGCGCCGCTCGAGATCGCACAAATCGGCACCTCCTGGCAGATCAGTTGTACTGGCTGCGGCGAAGCATCCCCGCTCGTCCAGTTTCGTTGGCAGGTACTCGATCAGACCGTCGCGTGCCGCTGCGACGCATGAGCTAAACGCCAACACATCGCGGCGATACGTCGCGCCAAAACGTCGGGCGACGTAGGCCGAACGGACCACTCAGATCGGCCGAGCGGCAACAGGCGTCACATTTGGCGTCACCAGCGAACCCAGGGCTTCTCCTTGCCGACCCCTTTCGGTGACAATCCCGACCAGTCCTTTGCGTACCGGGTGGAGCCTCCATGTCACGTTCTGTCAGTCGTGCAGCCTCGGCTGCCCTTGCGCTGTCGCTGTGCGCCGCCGCGATCTCATCGCTGCCTGCGACGCCGGCGAGCGCCGCAGCGCCGTCGACCCCGTCGCCGGCCACAATCCACACGGGCGCGAGCACTGCCGACGCGGCGCCGTCGTGTTGGGCGATCAAGCAGTCGTTCCCGGCCAGCGCCGACGGTGTCTACTGGCTCCAGACGCCGACGCTCATCGCGCCGCAGCAGTTCTACTGCGACATGACGACCCAAGGTGGCGGTTGGGTCATGGTGGGACGCGGACGCGAGGGTTGGACGTTCAACTGGCGTGGCCAATCGAACGTCACCTCGCTGCGCACCACCGTCGCGGGCACCGGAGCATTCGCGCCGGCGGCACTGCCGACCACGACGATCGACGGACTCCTCGACGGTGGCCGCGTCGACGCGCTCGCTGACGGCGTGCGCATCCGGCGGGCGACGAACAGCTCGGGTACGAATTACCAAGAGATGCGGTTCAACTATCTCAACCTCGACGGTTGGAGCTGGGATCTCTACGGCGGCATCCCGTTGAAGTCGATCTCGTTCGACGGAGCCACCACGAACTTTTCGAGTTACAGCCGCTGTTCGACGGCAACGACCTGCGAGGTCAACCTCGACAATGGCCTTCGCCGCGTCGGGACCAAGTTGACGTCGTCGCACAACAACAAGCAGGGATTCGCGTACGGCGACAACATCAGCGGGTCCAACAGCTCGTCGTCGTACCTGTGGACCTATACGAACGAACGCAGCGCGCTGCCGTTTGCGCAGGTGTTCCTCCGCCCGATGCTCGGTGACGCCAACGTCGACTTCGCCACGATCACGAACGCCGGCACCGCCGTGCAGGCGCTGCGCCCGCTCCCCGTGTCGACACCGCAGATCATGCAGTGGGGCGTCACCGACGTATCGAAGCCGGCGACCGACCCCGACCCGAAGAACGACTCGCCCGTCCTCGCCCTTGCGCAGGTCGGCAACACGATGTTCGTAGGCGGGAAGTTCCAGAACGTGCAGCACGGCGCCGGCGGGGCGAAGACGTCGCAACCGTGGTTGGCCGCGTTCGACGTAGAGACCGGTGCGTGGATCAACACGTTCCGTCCGAGCCTGGATGGCGCGGTCTGGGACCTGCGCGCATCGCCCGACGGCAAGTTGTTCGTCGCCGGCAACTTCACGAGCATCAACGGCGCACCAAACACGGCCGGGCTCGCCAAGATCGACCCGGCGACCGGCAACCCTGTGTCCGGCTGGACGGCCTTCGTGAGCAGTCCGCGCTACAACACGCCGCGCGCCCATGCGCGAGCGCTCGACATCCAGGGCAACTGGCTCTACCTCGGCGGCAGTTTCAACACCGTCACCGGCGGTCCGAGCTTGACCTCGCGTTCCACCGGTGGGGTCGCACGGGTGTCACTCACCGACGGCACACCCGACGCCACGTGGAAGGGCTATTACGACAACACCGTCATGGACATCTCCGCGAGTCCCGACGGTACGCGCGTCTACGTGGTCGGCTTTTTCAAGAACATGGGTACGACATCGGCATTCGGCACGCCACGCGACGCGGTCGCTGTCGTTGATGCCGTCTCGGGGGCGGCCATCCCGGGCATGAAGCAATACGTACCGAGCGCGGCCGATCCGACCCGCCATTACCAGCAGACGATCATGGAGTACCAGGGATCAGTATTCCTGGGCGGCTCCGAACACGATTTCCAGAAGTACACACGCTCCGACCTCTCGCTCGTGCGCGGCAACGTCACCGAACACGGTGGCGACTTTCAGGCCGTCGCAGCCAAAGACGGCGTCGTGTACGGCTCGTGCCACTGCTACCAAGGCACCTACGCCGACACCTACTCGTGGCCGCCAACCTCGAACTACGGCCGCGTCGACAACTCGCTGTGGACGAACGCGTACGACGCCACCACGTTCGACAAGATCCCTGACTTCGACCCCCAGTGGGGTGTAAATACGGGTACTGGTGAAGGCATCTGGGAGCTGACGTTCGACTCCGACGGATGCTTGTGGGCCGGTGGCGACCTGATCCGCGGTGGCTATAGCGGTTCGACGCCGAACTGGCTCGGTGGTTTCGCGCGCTTCTGTCAGCGCGATGTCACGCCGCCGACGTCGCCGACCAACTTGCGCACGACTGTCAGCGGAGCGACGACGAACCTCCAGTGGGCCGCGAGCACCGAGAACACCGGCGGTGCGATCAAGTACGAGATCCTGCGTGACGACCGTGTCGTCGCCGTCCAGGGTGCGCGCACATTCGCGCTTCCCGACACGAACTATGGGCGCTGGTTCGTGCGCGCGATCGACGCAACTGGCAACCGCAGTGCGAGCACCGAGGTACTGACGGTTGGCACCAAGCCCACCTACCCACAACTCGTCGCGTCCACGCCGCAGGTCCGCGGCCACTGGCGCCTCGGTGAGTCGGCCACGAACCAGGCCGCGGCGAACGCCGTCGGCGCCGACACCGGCACGTACTCGGGCAACGTCACCGTCGGCGCGCCCGGTGTGATCACCGACGCCACCAACACTGCGGCGACATTCGCGGGCAGCGATGGTGTCGTCACCATCCCGAGCTCCGCGACCCTGTCGCCCACGACGGCCACCTCGCTCGAGGCATGGGTCGACGTCGCCGATACAGCCGGCGCGCGCGACATCGTCGGCAAACTGGGCACGATGGCACTGCGGATGAACGGCGCGTTTTCCTTCAGCGTCAGTACCGGCAACGGCACGTTTACCGCAACAGCACCGTCGTCGGTGACGACCGGGCGCCACCACCTCGTGGGCACCTACGACGGCGCATCGGTTCGGCTGTACGACTCCGGTGCGTTGGTCGCGAGCGCGCTCGCAACCGGCACCCTCGTCAACTCGGCCTCGCCGCTGCTCATCGGCAACGGCGCAAGCGGCGCCTTTGCGGGCGCCATCGACGAGGTTGCCCTGTACGGGCGGGCGCTCATCCTGAAGGAGATCCTGAGCCACTACAACACCGGTGGACCGGTCATCCTGGCGAACTCGCCGCCCACGGCGCAGTTCCAGGCCACCTGCGGCAGCCTCACCTGCGGCCTCGACGCGACGCAGTCGTCGGACGCCGACGGCTCGATCGTGTCGTACGAGTGGTCGATCAACGACGGCGGCAGCGCTACCGGCGCGTCGACCGTGTACTCCTTCGCGACTGCCGGCACCTACCAGGTAACGCTCACCGTCACCGATGATGCCGGGGCGACCGCGTCGACAAGTCAGACATTGGTTGCCGCGCCGGTGCCACCGGCGGCGTACGCGTCCGACTCGTTCAACCGCACGCTCAACGGAAGCTGGGGCATCGCCGACGACAGCAGTTCCTGGGTCACTCCCGGATCATCGGCGACCTACTCCGTGGACGGCGATACCGGCCGCTACACGCTCGCTGGGGCCGGCGCAAGCTCGTCGAGCCGCTTGCCGACTGTGGTCGAGACCGATCTCGACGTCCAGACGCGCTTCCAGTTCAACGTCGCACAGAACAATGGCTCGTGGATCAATCTCGTCGGCCGCTTCGTGGCGAACGGTCTCGAATACCGCGGTCGCGTGCGTATTGGTGCATCGACGCTCTCGGCCGCCGCGTACCGCGTGTCGGGCGGAGCGACCACACAGGTCGGCTCGCAAGTCACCGTTCCAGGAGTCACGGCGGCGCCAAATACGTGGTACCGAGTGCGCTTCAACGTCAGCGGCACGAACCCGACGCGCCTGAAGCTGAAGGTCTGGCTCGACGGCACTGCTGAGCCCGCGGCGTGGAACGTGGACGTCACCGACAACACTGCGGCACTCCAGACCGCCGGTTCGCCGGGCCTCCAAGCGTTCGCCAACGGCAGTGCGTCGTATCCGCTCGTGTACCGCTTCGATGACTTCACCGCCGGGCCTGCAAACACCGCGCCCGTCGCGAGCTTCACCACCGACTGCTCGCAGGCGCTCGGTTGCAACGTCGATGGATCGGCGTCGAGCGATGCCGACGGCTCCGTGGTGAACTACACCTGGAACTTCGGCGATGGCACGAATGGAGTCGGCAGCACGACGTCGCACACCTACAGCACGCCGGGCACCTATGTGATCACGCTGATGGTGACCGACGACGGTGGCCTCCAGCACTCGACATCACACTCCGTCGTCATCGCATCGGCGTTCACGGCAGCGTTCACAAGCAACTGCACGAACTACGCCTGCAGTTTCGACGGGTCAGCGTCGAGCGTGCCGAGCGGCACGATCACGGGGTACGCCTGGAACTTCGGTGATGCCACGTCGGCCAGCGGCGTCACACCGTCGCACACCTACCTTGCGCCTGGCGTCTACCCCGTCACCCTCACGGTGACCGCCTCGGGAGGAGGCACCGCATCGGCGAGCCACAACGTGACCGCCGACCTCGCGCCGGTGGCCTCGTTCACGGTGTCGTGCACGCTGACGAGCTGCTCGGTCAACGGTTCGGGCTCGAGCGATCCTGACGGAAGTGTCTCGACGTACTTGTGGGACTTCGGCAACGGCACGACCGCGTCGGGTGCCACCGCCACCGCGAGCTATGCGCTCGCGGGTAGCTGGCCGATCCAGCTCACGGTGACCGACGACCTCGGACGCACGAACACGTCGACGCAGATCGCGACCGCGTCGATTGCACTGCCGCTGGTCACGACGTACGCGAGCGACACGTTCACTCGCTCGCAGACCAACGCGTGGGGCACCGCTGGGCTCGGCGGAAGTTGGACGGTCGCGGGCGCGTCGCCCTCACTGTTCGGCGTGAACGGCACCGCAGCAACGTTCACGTTGCCGGCAGCGGGCGCGACGGCCGCAGCGCGACTGGACGGCGTCAGTCAGGCTGACGTCGACATCCAGACCACAGTGGCGCTCAACGCCACGACAACGGGTGCCGGTTCGTGGATCAACGTGCTCGGTCGTTCGATCAATGCGACGACTGAATACCGCGCTCGGATCCGGTTCAGCAGCACTTCGGTCTACGCGGCGGCATACCGCCTGCCCGGCGGCGCCGCGCAGCTGATCGCGCCGGAGGCCAACACCGGCATCGCGTCGCTCCCGAACACGGACTACCGCGTGCGCTTCAACGTGAGCGGTGCGAACCCGACCACGTTGCGGATCAAGGTGTGGAATGCGAGTGACCCCGAGCCTGCGGCCTGGAACGTTGTGACGACCGACAGCACGCCCGCGCTCCAAGTCGCCGGCACCGTCGGCGTGCAGAGCTACGCACGATTGAGCAGCGCTTACCCGTTGGTGTTCGCGGTCGACGACTTCACGGTGCGCCAAGCCGTGCTGCCGCCCGTCGCGTCGTTCACCACGGGCTGTGCGAGCACGACGTGCTCGGTCAATGCCAGCGGTTCGTTCGCCGACGCCCCCATCACCACCTACGAGTGGGTATACGGCGACGGCACGACCGACACGGGTATCACCGCGAACCACACGTTCGCCGTCGCAGGCGCCTACACGATCACGCTGACGGTGACCGACTCGCTCGGCACCAGCACCGTCACCACCCGAACCGTCAACGTCAGCTGACGCCGGCGCCGAGGTCAGGTCGCGCCTGGATCGCCGTCGGTGCGGCGTTGCAGCCAGTCCGGCCATGGAACCGGCGGATTCGGAAGCGCAACGATGCCCCGCTCCTCGAGCAGCCGAGCGAAGCCGTCATGGTCAGTAGGGATTGCACGCGGGTCGCCGCACATGATCTCGTAGAGCGTGGCGCCTTCGGGACCGGCGATGATCGGCCCAAAGACCGCGCCTTGTTCGAGGGTGATGTGGGTACCGGCCGAGCAGATGCGCTCGCCCACCGTCACTTCGCCTGCCACCACGAACACGAAATGATCCGAGGCGTGGCCGTGGCGTTCGACGACCATGCCAGGGTCGTAGCGGGCGTAGATCACAAGCCGTTGCGGCGACCACTCGAGGAATTTCTCCCACACTGACACGCGCTGTCCGCCGTGCGATTGCGCCTTGACCTCGGTCCACGCGTGTTCGTTGATCGACGCGATGAGAGGTCCGCCCTGCTCGTCGGCCATGGGTGCTCCTTCGTCGCCGATCTCGGTCGGCGTCCCAGTTCGCCGACTAGCGGTCTGCGGCCTCTTCGACGGTGAGTTCTGCGGCCGGGTCGGCCTCGAGTCGCTCATCGGGAATCGCAATACCGCTGCGTACCGAAAGACCGAACGTGCCGTCCTGCAACCGCGCTTCGGCCCTCGCGATGGCGTCGAGGCGATCGCGCAGCTGGACCGCAACCGCGTCCGCGGTCTCCTCGGCAACGAATCCCTCGGCCGGGTCAGCCATGTCGCCGGGTTCGTTCGCGGCGGCGCGGTCGTCCAACCCGTCGGCGACGACGTCGTCGAGCAGCGCTTGGACGCGTGTGCGCTCGGCTCGAAGGAGGGCTTCGGCCTTGTCGGGTTGCATACGTACTCCATGGTTGCGGGCCGCACGAAGTCGGCCGGCGGTTGGAGTGCCTAGATTACGGCGCGGTGGCACCCGCAATCGCAGTCTCGGGACTCGTGAAGACATTTGGGGCGGCCCGAGCGCTGGACGGGCTCGATCTTCACGTCGATACCGGCGAGGTGCACGGCTTCCTGGGGCCGAACGGCGCGGGAAAAACCACCACGATCCGCGTCCTCCTCGGCATGCTGCGCGCCGACGAGGGGCGCGTCGAGCTCCTGGGCGGTGATCCGTGGCGCGATGCCGTCGAGTTGCACCGGCGAATCGCGTATGTGCCGGGTGAGCTCAACTTGTGGCCGAAGCTCAGCGGCGGCGAGGTGATCGACATGCTCGGCCGGTTGCGGGGCGAGCTGGATGAGCGCCGGCGCGAGGACCTGATCGAACGCTTCGAGCTCGACCCCACCAAGAAGGCCCGGACGTATTCGAAGGGAAACCGTCAAAAGGTTGGCTTGGTGGCCGCGCTGGCGTCCGACGCGGAGCTGTTGATCCTCGACGAGCCGACATCGGGTCTCGACCCGCTGATGGAGGCGGTCTTCCAGGACTGCATACGCGAGGTCAAAGCCGAAGGTCGAACGGTGTTGTTGTCGAGCCACATCCTCGCGGAGGTCGAAGCGCTCTGCGACCGCGTGAGCATCATCCGCGCCGGGCGAACACAACAGACAGGAACGCTCGCGGAGCTGCGGCACCTCACGCGCACGTCGATCACCGCGGAGACGGCACAGGCGGCCGACACGCTCGCGAATCTCCTCGGCGTGCACGATCTTGAGATCAACGACACCCATGTGCACTTCGATGTCGACACGGTGCATCTCGAAACGGCGATGCGTCGCCTGAGCGAACTCGGGATCCGCAGCCTGCTCAGTCACCCGCCGACCTTGGAGGAGCTGTTCCTCCGCCACTACGGCGACGAACTCGCGCGCGAACGCGATCGTGCGCAGCATGATCGTCCCGACCGCGACGCGTACGACGCACGGTGACGACCGCGCCGGTGGAGTTCACGGGCACGGCGATCCTCACGCGCTTCGTCCTGCGCTCGGAGCGCGTCCGCATCCTCATCTGGATCGCAGCGATTGTCGCGTTAGTCATCGCAACGGTCGCGAGTGTCAAGGGCTTGTACCCCACCGCAGCTGACCTCCGGCAAGCCGCCATCGCGTCGCAGGGCAACGCCGCGGCGATCGCGTTCAATGGCCCAGCACAGGGTCTCGACACCGTTGGTGGCCAAGTCGCGTTTCAGCTCGGGGCGATCGGGCTCGTCGTCGTGTCGCTCATGAACCTGTTGCTGATGGGTCGCCTCACCCGCGGCGAGGAGGAAGCGGGCCGCTTGGAACTCCTGCGATCGCTGCCGATCGGGCCGTACTCCGCTCCCGCAGCTGCGATGGTCACCATCGCAGCCGTCGACGCGATCGTGGGCGGGTTGGTCACTCTCATTACGCGCGCAGAGGGACTGCCGACCGCCGGTTCGATTGCGTTCGGGGCATCCTTCATGCTCGTCGGCGCGCTGTTCGGCGCAGTCGCGCTGATCGCGGCGCAGGTAAGTGAGAACACCCGCGTCGTCTACGGCATGGCCGGCGCGGCGCTCGCCGCCTCGTTCGTACTCCGCGCTGTCGGCGACATCGGCAACGGCGCGATTTCGTGGCTTTCTCCCATTGGTTGGGCGCAAAAGACGCGACCCTTCGCGGGCGAGCAATGGTGGCCGTTCCTCCCCATCATCGCGACAACCGCGGCGTTGGTTGCGATCGCGGTAGCGCTGTCTCGCCGACGTGACGTCGGCGGTGGTCTCGTGGCGCCGCGCCCCGGTCGCCACCACGCAGCGCCGAGCCTTGGGCGCCCAGTGGGTTTGGCAACACGACTGCAGCGTGGCAGCGTCATCGGTTGGAGTGTCGGCATCGCACTCACGGGGATCGCCTACGGATCGATCGCCGACAGCATCAACGACTTCGTCAAGGACAACAAGACCCTCGCCGACATCATTGCGGCCCGCGGCGGAGCAAACCTCATCGACTCGTATCTCGCGATGTCGTTCCGCATCCTCGCCCTCGCCGCCGCGGGCTTCGCGATGCAATCAGCACTCCGGCTGCGAAGCGAGGAGACGGCGCTCCATGCCGAACAGATCTTGGCGACAGCCGTCTCGCGCGTCCGCTGGGCCGCGAGCCACCTCACCGTTGCGTTGGGTGGCACGTTGGTAGTGCTGTGCGTTTCGGGTGTGTCCGTCGGCGTGTCCGCAGCGGTGGTCACCGGAGACCGCGACATGGTGCTGCGCTCCATCGGTGCGGCGCTGGCGTATGCGCCCGCGGTGTGGTTGCTCGTCGGGCTCACCGTCGCGTGCATCGGGATCGCGCCACGCGCTGCCGCGGCAGCGAGTTGGGGTTTCCTGGCCGTCTGTTTCGTGATCGGGATGCTTGGCCAACTTCTCGATCTGCCCGTGTGGACGCAGGACGTGTCACCGTTCCAGCACGTACCGCAACTCCCGGCCGCCGATCTCACCGTCGTCCCGTTGCTCACGCTCGCCCTCATCGCGGCCGCGCTCACCACCACCGGCCTGGTCGGACTGCGCCAGCGCGACATCGGCTGAGACCCTGCGATGCCTCAGCTCACGAACGCCGTCGTGGCATTTCTTGCCACCAGTGGTACTTGCGTCGCAAATATTCATCCTCAGATACCAATGGACGGCCAGCGATCCATGGCATAGCGGCCGCTCGACGAGCGCGGCGCGACAGACTGGAGCGTGCGCATCGAGATCCACGTCCGGCCCGCGTCATCCAAGACGGTGGTCGGTGGCGAGTACGACGGCGTGCTCGTCGTGCGCGTCGTCGAGCCCGCGGACGGCGGGCGCGCAACGGCTGCATCGCTGCGGGCCGTCGCCAAGGCCCTCGCGCTCCCTCAGCGATCGGTGACGCTGGCCCGAGGCGCCACCAGTCGGCGCAAGCTCATCGACATCGCCGTCGCACCCGGCGCCAGCGCGTCGATCACGACCATGCTCCAAGAGCTTCGTGCCAACAGGACCGACGATCGCTGAGCAGCGCGGATGCGCTCGCCCCTTCTCTCGATCTGCTTCAGACGGCTGGCGCCGGCTTATGACTGTGTCTCCAGCGATCGCATTTGCTCCGCAACGGTCACCACGTTCGTGATGATCTCGCCGAACGAATTCGGGTCGGCAAGCAGCCAACTGTGACCGCCTTCGACCGTATGCACTTCCTTCGCGCCCACCGCTGCAATGAGCGAGTCGATCGACATCCGGCCCACGATCCGATCGCGCGCACCCCAGACGACCACGACGGGCAGTTCTCGCGCCTTGAGGTCCTCGAGTTCGGTCGTGAGATCGGCAAAGCGGGCGAGGCTCGCTGCCTGCCAGACCGCACGCGGGTTGCGAAGCGCGTTGATGACCGCATCGTGGACGATCACGGGTAACACACGCCGCATCTGGCGCGCCGGAAAGATGTCGGCTGGGAAGTGCAGGCCCCAATCCCACAACGGCCGGGCTTTCATCGTCTCGATGATCGAGCCGTGCTTGCGCCATGCCGACCCACCGATGGAGTCGATGAGCACAAGGGCCCGGACTCGCTTCGGATGGTCATGAGCAAGGCGGATCGCGACGGCGCCGCCGAACGAATGGCCGACCAGCACGACCGGCCCGCCGGTGTCGACAGCACCCAGGAAGCGATCGACCCATTCCGCGTAGTCGCCGAGCTCGGAATGGTCGGGCAACGGCGCACTTGCGCCGTGGCCCGGCAACGCCGGCGCAATCACGCGAAAGCCTGCCGCGGCGAGCCGCTCGAGGCCGGCACGATAGGTCGAGTTCGTCAGGGCCCAACCGTGCAGAAACACGACGGTCGGCGCCAATGAGGTCAACTCCCCCGAGACGCCGTAGCCCACCTGGAGCCCCGCGATCATCGTGGTCCGCCACTCGAATGACACGCGTTGCGAATCGGCGCCACCGGAAACGGCCTCCGTCTTCGGCGGGGAAACGCCGTCACGGGACGCTACGGCGACAGACGGATTGATGCGCGAGATCGGCACTGCGCCCCTCGGTTCGTTGGTCAACGTGGTGCCAGGATGCTCACCAGCGCAGGAGCGCACCGATGCCCTCGGCCGGACCGCCACCGCCCGGCACTACCCAGACGCCCGCACTCGTGCCCAACGCCGCGCGGATCGCGACGTCGACCAGGAGGCTTGACTTCGGCGTGGTGACGCCGAGTTCGCGCAACTCCTCCGCGCCGGCCGATACGGGCACCGGGCCGTCACCGAACCATGCCCGCCGATCGTCGCTCCAATCGTGATGCACGAGCAGCAGCTCAACCCGACCTTGTTCCAGGGCATGCAATGTGCCGACGACCCCCTCGACCGCACGGTCTTGTTGCCCACGCGCCTCGCGAAACGTTTCGAGCACAGCCACCGTCGACCGGGCCGCCGCGGTCATGACCCAGCGGTGCGCCTCCTCGGCGACGGCATCGTCAGAACCGTGGGCCGACCGACCCCCCGCCACGTGCTCGGTAAGGCGTACCGTGCGGTCGGGCAGGTGATGCTCGAGCAACTCAACGGCGCGTACATCTCCGGCAACGACGATGACCTCGGCGCCGACCTCGTCGCTGGCCCGCTGCACCTCGTCGGCAATCTGGCGTGCGTTGGCTTCCCACGAGTTCTCGGCTCTGCGCTGGTACCGCGACTGTGACCAACCGCCAGGTGCAACTTTGCGCATCGGCGTCGTGTGGTCGCCATCGACGGAACGCACCTCGCGGTCACCATGTCGAGGGACAACAGTGATGTCGGCGCCGCGCCGGTCTGTGAGCACCACCACGTAGGGCGGCGACTGTTGCCTCCAGCGGATGAGCGGGCTGATGACCGGCACGCCGTCCCAGGACGCGAAGTCCGACGGAGGGGCGTCGGGACCGTGCTCGACGTGCACGAGCGCGTCGGCCGACGCGAATGCCGCGAGACACGCACCATGCATGTGCGCGTCGGCGACGAGTGCTTCGATGCGATCGAGCGCGCTCGCAGGCGCATCTTGGTCTTCGAGCACGGACCGCAGGTTGCCCCAGCGTTGGAGCGATGCGACGCCCGCATTCACAATGTCGCCTTCGGTCGCCATGTACACGCTGACCATCGGCGTAGCCGAGGCCGCGAGTTCGTGCAGGTCCGCCCAATGGCTGGAACCGGCGAGGGTCTTTGCGGAGAGGTCCATGCGTCCAGCATCGCGGGATCCGCCCTCGCACTCCAGGGCCGAAGGACCCTCTCCGGTCGGGTTATGGCCCCGATCGTCGTGCTCGCCGCCCGCTAGGCGCGGGTCCATTGGTACTTCCGGTGCGATTATTCAACGGCAAGTACCAATGGACGCCAGAGGATCAGCCCGCAACGATGGTGGACTCGCCGCGATTGGTGCCGTCGTGAATGAGACGGGCACGTGCCCCGGCGTCGCCGAGCAGCGTGACGTCGAAGAAGTCGATCGATGTCTGGGTCGCGGTGCGGTCGTGGGGCGAGGGCGTGTTCTCGTACGCCTCGGGATGAATACCGGTGTGGAACGTCAGCAACCACTTTGGCGCCGCGCTGTCGACAAAGGCCTGTTTCGCGACGGCGTAGGGCGCCGCGATGTCGGTGTCGATGTGCGCGATCAGTACGGGAATGGTGTTCTGGCCGAATGGCTGCGCGAACGGGAGACGGACGCCATCGAAAATGGCGGCGGCGCGCAGTCGCGCGTCGACACAACATGGGTCGTAGACCAACCCGTAGGTCGTGGCGCCACCAAGCGACAGTCCCGCCGCACCGATACGCGCGGTATCGATCTGTGTGCGCAGGGGCCCATGCAGGAGCTGGGTCAGCACGAAGCTGATGTCGGCGGGTTGGTCCAGGTAATCGGTGACGATGTCGTACGGGGCCCCGCGAGTGCTCGTCAGCGGGAACTGCGGCGCCGCAACGATGTAGCCCGCGCGGGCCCAGGCACTGAACAACTGCGAGAATTTTGCGGGCGCGCCGTGATAGCCGTGCGAGAACATGATGAGTGGGCGCGGCGTCGTGGCCTTCGGCATGTAGAGGTCGGTCGGCAACGAACGACTCGCCGAGTATGCGCCATTCCCGGGCGTCGCAGTCGGTCGCGTCGTGTCGACGAACACCTCGTGACGCACGGTGACGCCGAACGGCCGATGCTCGACGACACGCGCCAAGGCGGTCGTGGTGGGTTGCCGGCTCGAACCCGTGGCCTTCGACGACGACGACGACGATGCACACGCGCCTACCGTCAGCACGCACATGGCCACGGCGACGTGGGAGAATCTCACCGGCATGGCGCGGACCCTAGCGAACGGCCAGCGAAGAGGCGAGCACGTCCGAGGCCGTTGCGCCATCGCGCGGCTAGGCCTTCGCTTTCCTCGCGCTCCCGGCTCGGAATGCCACCTCGATCACGAACGCGAGCGCGGTCATCGCTGCGAGCACGGAGGCGGCGCCGAAACTGCTCCTCGCGACGAGCGCGACGAGCGCACCGATGCATGCCACAGCCGCCGCGACCGACACCCATGCTCTTGACCCGCGTTCGCTCGACGTTTGTGCTTCGGCGGCGTTCACGACCGCGAAGATGATGAGGAATCCGGCACTTCCCATCGTGGCGATGTTCTGGAGATTCACGACGTTTGCGAGAACGAGCGTTGCGCCCGCGGTGATGAACAGTCCCTCGAGGGGCCGGTTCCAAGTGAGTCGTTCCAGAGCGCTCGGTAGTTCCTTCGATTGTGCAATCGCATAGGCCATACGCGCCGACCCGTACAGCGTCGCATTGATCGCGGATGCCGTCGAGAGCATGGCTGCGATGCCGATCATCGTGAACCCGGCCGAGCCGAAGGCCGGGCGTGCCGCCTCCGCCAAGGCGTAGTCGCGGGCGTGCACGATGGACGCGAGCGGAAGTGAGCCGACGGTAACCACGGTGACGAGCACGTACAACGCAATCACGAAGAGCACCGAGATGTAGTACGCCGCGGTGAGGGTACGTGCCGGGGCCTCGACGTCTTCTGCGGCGTTGGCAATGAGCTCGAATCCCTCGTAAGCCAAGAAGATGATCATCCCGCCCGCGACCAGCGAGACCGGGGAGCTCCATTGCCCCGGCGCGAGTCGCGACGTCGATACCCCGAACAAGCCCACGGCAATGAACAACAGCAAGATGGTGACCTTGATCGCCACCACACCACGTTCGACGCGAGCAACCGTCGAGGCGCCTGCGACATTGAGTATGCCGATGATGACCACGACTGCAGTGAGGAACACGTGCTTCCACACGCCGCGAGAGGCCGACATGAAGCTCGCCGCGTAACTTCCGAAGGCTTGCGCGTACAACGCCAACATCACCATGTAGCTCAGCCACAACAGCACGTTCACGCTGCCGGAGAACACTCCCGTGCCGAAGGCGCGGTTCACGAACGTCACAGTGCCACCGCGACTCGGATACGACCTCGACAGCAGTGCGTACGAACGTGCGGTCAGCAGTGCGACACACCCAGCCGCCGCAAAGGCGATCGGCGCGCCCCCCTTCGCGATCTGCACCGACAGTCCAAGGACCGCGAATATCCCTCCGCCGACCATCCCACCGACCCCGATCGCGACCGCTCCCCACAATCCGACGCGAGCGGGCGCATGCGGTTGGGTCCTTGCCACTCCGCTCCAATCTGGCGCATTGCCTCGAGTGCTCCGCCCGGGTATGCCATCTGGCGCGGCACGTGGCGCCGCATCTCAGCACTTGCGGTTGCGGCTGTTCAAGGAGCTTTGCAGATTCGCTGCAGCAAGCACTGCAGTGTTGCGACCG
Source organism: Acidimicrobiia bacterium (assembly GCA_038202885.1). Taxonomy (GTDB): domain Bacteria; phylum Actinomycetota; class Acidimicrobiia; order IMCC26256; family PALSA-610; genus JBBREP01. Next base: position 74,096 of record JBBREP010000005.1, read on the forward strand.
CGATCGGCGGCCGGGAGGTACCAGGTGCTGTCGCCCGACGGGGCGGCATCGGCAATGTGGTGACCAGGATGGTTCGTCGCCTTTACCGCGTCGAGCGTGAAGGCGACCGAGGTTGGGTTCGGGTTGTGGATTCCCCAAGCTCGCTCGTTCGGCCAATGCGAGCGTGGTGTGCACAGCGATGACAGGCGCAGGGCGAAGGGGACCGTCGTCGTGGTCGGGGCCGGGGCCGGGGGCGTCGTTGTGACCGCGGGCGTCGTGGACGTCGTCGCTGCAACCGTGGTCGTCGTCCCCGCGATGGACGTGGCCAGTGCGGCACATTCTCCGGTTGCGATGAGCGTGTAATCAGAAGCACTTACCGAGATGTCATAGCGCGACGACTCACCCCTGATCTGGCCATCGGCAACGAGTACGGCTTCGGTCGCGTAGGCACCGAAGCGAGCACGATGCCGCTCCTCGGCAACTTCGAGTGTTCTGTGTGCCGTCGCGCATGCCGCCGCAGCACCATCCGACGCAAGCCGCCCGACGGCGAACACGACCCCACCGCTCAACAGTCCGAGGATGACGATCACGATCAAGAGTTCGACGAGCGTGAAGCCCCAAGACAACGGCGCGGGCCGCGCGGCCGGCGCGGCCTGGGCAGTGCGTCCGCGACGGATCAGCGGCCAGCGCACCTGGACCGTGACACGTGGGTGACGGATGATGTCCTTCCTGGTCACGCCGCCGGCCCAGACCGGCCCAGGATGTGTTTCGACACCACGAGTCGGCCCGAATGCGAGTGAGCGTCGCGACAGCCGCTTCTGGGGATGCTGTCCACGCGCTGCGTCGACACCCCGAGGCCTCTCCCCCACGTCTACGGCGCAAAGAACCGGCACCTTGAGCATCTACAACTGGGCGCAGGAGCAATCTCACATGCCGAAGTGCGTACCGCGCGTATCTGCGTTCCGACGCGCATCATCGCTCCCACAGCCGCATTCCCACACAACCGGAGCGACCGGCGCCCGTCCGGGTGGACCAGTTCTCCCTCATCGCACGCTGACCGCGACACCGGGGTCAGGCGTGACCACGCGAATTGCAACCGACCGCGCGTGCGCGCCGTCGAGGCCGCTCAGATCGCGTTGAGGTCGTCGAAGGTGATGGTGATCGGAGCGTTGGCCGTATTGGCTGCGGCAAAGGCCCACAGACCGATCGAGCCTGACTGTTGTAACGCCGCGGTCGCATCGGTCGTCGACAGCGGCCAACTCGCGGGCTCGGTCGTGCCATCAGCCCAGATACGCGCCTGAATCGTGGTCGGACCAACACCACTCACTTGCGTCCGCAGCACATACGTTCCGCCCGCCGCGAACGTCAAGCCAGCAACGTTGACGTCGTTGACAACGATCGTCTCGTGTCCACCGATGATCTTGCTCAACGACAACGCAACCTTGTTCGCGCTCGTCACATGCGCCCGCACCCGGTACTCGTTGCCGTTCGACACACGCCGAACAATCGTCGCGAAATACAACCCATTCCCAGTCGGCGCCTTATCAACACTCACACGCACCGTCGTGTCGACATCGCTCGCTTGGGCACTCAACAATCGCGCGCTCTGACCCGCAGCCGGGTTGAGCATCATCGACGCCGCAGCACCATCCACCGCGAACGCGCTCGCAGTACCGGACACACTCCACGCCCCACCCGTATCAGCAGCACCCCACCCGCCACTCACCGACCTCGAAAACGAATCCCCAGCCAACAACGACGGAGGGGGCGGCGGTGGTGGCGGCGGCGGTGGCGGCGGGCCGTCGGCGGTGACCGCGAGGTCGTCGTAGGTGATGGTGATCGGCGCGTTGGTCGTGTTGCCTGCGGCAAAGGCCCACAGCCCGATCGCGCCCGACTGCTGCAGCGCCGCGGTGCCGTCAGTAGTGGACAGCGGCCACGTCGCGGGCTCGGTCGTGCCGTCTTCCCAGATACGCGCCTGGATCGTGCTGGGACCAACACCACTCACCTGCGTATGCAACACATAGGTCGCACCCGCCGCGAACGTCAACCCATTCACGTTGGTGTCGTTGACAAGGATCGTCTCGTGACCGCCGATGATCTTGCTCAACGAGACCGCAACCTTCTTCGCGCTCGTCACATGCACGCGAATGCGGTACTCGTTACCGTTCGCCGCACGCCGCACGATTGTCGCGAAATACAACCCGTTCCCAGTCGGCGCCTTATCAACACTGATACGCACCGTCGTGTCGACATCGCTCGCTTGCGTACTCAGCAATCGCGCGTTCAGACCCGAAGCCGGGTTGAGCATCATCGACGCAGCTGCACCATCCACCGCGAACGCGCTCGCAGGACCAGCCACACTCCACGCGCCGCCCGTATCTGCAGTCCCCCACCCACCACTCACCGACCTCGAAAACGAATCCGAAACCAACAACGGCGAGGGCGGAGGCAACGGCGCGAAGAAGTCGCTCATCGGCACGGCGGCGGCATCGTTCGTCGTGAGCGGCGCCAGCCCCCACCCCGATTCGATCGTCTTCAACAACGAGTAGTGGTCGTAGTGCACGTTGGAACGCAGCCCTGCCGTGACGCTTGGGCCCGCGAGCACGGTGGCCACGCGGTTCGCGTTCCCGGCCGCGCCGTCGTCTTCGTCGAACGTCAACGCGAGCAGGGAGTTCTGGGTCGTGAACGCGGGAGAAGCGAGGATTGCGCTCACGTTCTGTTGCAGCCACGCGTCGCCGACGGCGACCGAGCAGTTGTGCATGTCGTTGCAAAGGTTCGGCGTCACCCAAGCGAAGTCCGGCGTCGTGGACGTGGATGCGAAGTCGGAGGACAACTCGGTATACGGCACGTCCTTCGAGCACTCGTCCGGCACGGTGCGGATGTTGTCGTAGTACACGAAGGGGTTGTGATGTTGGACATAGAGGCCGCTGTCGCCGAGTGCGCACGAACTCGGCATCGACTCCATGTACGCCTTCCACGTTCGGCCCGACGCCTCGATGCGATCCACCGCGATGTTCGGCACGCTCTGGAAACAGTCGTTGCAGTTGCCAGCGGTCAATAGGTCGCCGGCGGTCAGCGCCAAGTAGTTCGGCAGGCTCCCGTGCTTGAGGGCGTAATACTGCTGCGCCAGGCCGTACTGGCCGGCGAGCGAATTGAAGTACGGCGCCGAGGGGTTGCCAATGAGCGCGCCGTAGCTCCGGTTCTCGAGGACCATCACGACGACATGGTCGAAGTTCGGCACCGCTGGCGCGTCATCGGCCGGCGCGGCGACCGCGGCCGAAGCGGCCGACAGACTTGTCGCGGGAACACCGAGCAGAGCGCAGCCAACGGCCACCACGGCGGCGATGATGGCGCGCCTCGCACGCACGGCGCGACGCGGCCGCGCCTGTCCATCGTGGAGCGCCGCCCAGCTGTGCACCGCACCACTGTAGTCGCGTGCGCGCTCATCGTGGTACTTCCATCACGACGGGTGAGGCACTATGCGCGGCTTGCGTCTACGGGGCGTGTTGGCCGCTCGCGACGACATCGAGAATCGGTTGTAGCTGGAAGGTGTCGGTGACTTCCTGGGCGGTGATGGCGAGTTTCTGAGCAATCTCATTCGCGTTGGTCAATCCCAGCAGGACGCTCACGCGCAGACGCGTGACCGGGTCGAGTTTGGGATCGCTCATCGTCTCGAACCGCGCCGCCGTGGCCTGATCGAACTTGCCATCCCTGCCGGTGATGCCGAGCGTGCCCAGGATGGTTCCGGTCACGGGCTGCTGCGGCGTGGAACCACCGCCTTTGAAGTTGCTCCACATATCCGGGTTGGTGTCGGTGCTGCCGGGGTATAGGCCAAGGCCATCGGGTGCGATGATCACATTCTGGGCGGAGTTGGGGTGTCGGGAATTGAGGAAGGCCATGGCATAGTCGTTCATCCGGCGCGCCAGTTCGGTGTTGGCGTAGGCCAGTTCCGGGTGCTTGGCCAGGACTTCGGTCATGACCATGCCGGTTTCTTCGTTCAGGATCGCTTCTTCCGTGTTGGAGACGACGCCGTCGGCATGCTGGTCTTCGTGACCGAGCAGCGCGACGAGGTACGGGAAGGCTTCGTCGCGATAGCGAGTGCTGATGACGGTGATGCGTTTGCCGAGTGTGGCGGGGTCGGCTTGGGATTGCGCGAGCGCGGTCGTAATGGTGAGCGGACCGAATTTCATGCCGGTCCACACGCCGCTGTTGAGGAAGTCGTTGATGACGGGTTCGAATGTCGTGCCTGTCATCGATACAAAGGCGGCCCGCAGCGTGGGATCAGGGATCATGCGTTGCACCTTGGCATCGTGAAAGAGCGTCACGCCGTTGTCGATTTTGGTGTGATCGGAACCGAACTGCTCGTGCAGGTATCCCTGCAGTTGGCTTGTCACCTGAGCTTCGGTGGGCTTGGCGTTGCTGTTGGGCGCCATGGCGGAGGCGTTGGGATACACGCCCTGGTTGGGGATCAGGAACCCGTTGCTCAGGAACTGCGAGGAGAAGATGTTGATATTTCGCGGCTGATGTTGCGCTTGGGACAAGATAGTGAGCGCCTTTGCCGCTTCTGCGTTCGTTGACGAGTTCGAGGGTGTGCTCGTAGTCGCGAGCGTTGCCCCGGACGTGGGCACCGAGGATGCCGCGGCACGGTTCACGGCGGTGTCCGATGGACCGGGCGAGGTCCGAGGCTTGCTCGAAGCGCCGCACGCGCCGACCAACGTCAACGCGGCGAGTAACGCGAACGCGGTCGCGCTGCCATTGGTCACCCTGCGCACGCGGTTATCTTGCCATAGGTCGCAATTGCGTTCGGGAACGGCAACGCATTTGATCCGGGGGTCGTTTCGGCATCGTGCGCAGCTTGCGCGGGCAGTCGCGTTCTCGTCGCGCAACAGTGTGAGAGTCAGGCGAAGATGCAGTCAGCTGAGGTTTCGCGCGCGGTCGCCACGGCAATGTCGACCGCCGCCGCGCTCGACCTCAACGTCGATGACGCGACCGTGTTGCACAACTCGAACAATCTCGCGCTGCGGCTGCTGCCGTGCGACACGATGGCCCGCGTCGCACCTGTGGGACAGGAGGTCGCGCAGTTCGAGGTCGACCTTGCGCTGCTGCTCGCCGACACCCAGAGCCCGGTCGCGGCGCTCGAGCCGCGAGTGGAGCCACGCGTCTACGAGCGCGACGGCTTCGTGCTCACGCTGTGGACCTATTACGAATCGCTGCTGCCTGAAGAGGTCGCGCCGGCCGACTACGCCAACGCGCTCGAGCGACTGCACGCCGGTATGCGCACGCTCGATGTCGCGACGCCGCACTTCACGGATCGAGTCGCAGAGGCACAACAACTCGTTGCGAGCCGCGACGACACTCCTGCGCTCGCCGACGCCGACCGCGTGCTGCTCAGCACCACGCTCGAACGCCGCAGGAATGCCGTCATCGAAGCCGGCGCCGCCGAACAGTTGCTGCACGGTGAACCGCACCCAGGCAACGTGCTCGCCACGAGCCACGGGCTGCGGTTCATCGACCTCGAGACATGTTGCCGCGGGCCGATCGAATTCGACCTCGCCCATGTGCCCCACGCCGTGAGCGACCGCTACCACGACGCTGATCAAGAACTGCTCGCCGAATGTCGGATCCTCGTGCTTGCCATGGTCGCAGCATGGCGCTTCGATCGACGCGACGAATTCCCGAACGGGCAACGAGCGTCACGCGAACTTCTCGGCGCCATCCGCGCGGGTCCACCCTGGCCGGCGCTCGACGAGCTCATGGGCCGAAGCGATGAATCGTAAGCCCGCCGGTCAGTTCGTTGGAGCGGCGACACAGCGATACTGAAGGAGATCGGTCCAATAGTCTGTGCCGGCAACGAGCGTGCGATCGGAGTGGTTGTACTCGTAGTACGCCGCGTCCCCACCCGAATAGAAGGCGTCGTCTGTCCAGTGCGGATTCTGCGGGGCGCCGACGTTGTTGAACACTTTCGCGAGTTCAGCGGCCGAGGGCAGCCGGAGGTTCGCGCGTGCGCAGTTCGCCAGCGCGGTGTCCCACGCGGCGGCCGCGCGCGGCGTCGAGTCGAAGCAGACGTCGCCGCCACGCTGAAGTCCGGTTGGACAGTGCACCGTGAACGACGACTTGACGGTACCGGCGAGGTCGGTGCCGTTGATCGATCCGCCGATCAGGTTGGCGTGCCTGCCGGACGGCGGTTGGTGGCCCGAGATCGTGTTCTGGCCAACCTGGCCGTTGGACGTGATGAGCACGGCCGCAGCAGCGGTGCCACCCAGAGCGAACATGAGGGCGAGCGTCGCGACGACGTTCGCGTACGTGATGCCTCGCCGAATGTTGCGACAAATCCGGGTCATGTGATCTCCTCGGCCAATCCCTGGGGATGCGTACGTTCGCCTGCGCTTGAGCGCCTGTCAACTACAGACCTCGACGCCTTGGCGTTCCTCGTGATGCCTGACTCGTCTGGATCCGGCGCCGTGCGCACGCTTGCGCACGCTCGTGAGGCGCGACCAAGCTGGCGGGATGCGTAGTGGCGGTTGGTGTCTGGCGGTTGCCTTGTTCGTCCCGACTGCGATCGTGAGTTCGCCGCACGTGAGCGAGGCCGCGCCGCGCTCGAGTAGCGCCGCGCGGCTGGCGACCAAAGTCGGTGCGGCGCCGCTCGCGGCCAAGGCCGCGGCGCACCATCCTGACTTCAACCGCGACGGGTACGCCGACGTGGTGATCGGTGCCCCCGGCGACGCCGTGGCGGGTGCGAATTTCGCCGGTGGCGTGTGGGCGGTCTACGGGGGCCCGCACGGTGCCAATACCGGGAACCGGCACGCGTACTTCACCGGGGCGTCGATCGGCCGAGGCGCATCGTCGGGCACGAACGACTCGCTTGGGTGGACCTGGGCCTCGGGCGACTTCAACGGTGACGGCTACGACGACCTCGCCGTCACCGCGATCGGTAAGACGGTCAACGGCCACGACCACGCGGGCGCCGTCGTCGTGCTGTACGGATCGGCGTTCGGGCTCGTGACGTCGAACGCGCAGTTCTTCACCGAGGACACGAGCGGCATG